>DASXGR010000161.1:0-4495 GCA_036488935.1 Caulobacteraceae bacterium
GCCGCGCGTCCCCAAGATCCGATCCTCGGAACCTGGACGCTGAACGCCGAACAGTCGAAATTCACGCCAGGTCCTGGATGGCGGAGCCAGACGCGCGTCTACCAGGCCATCCCCGAAGGCGTTTCAGTCACCTGGACGGGCATCGACGCCGGCGGCGAGAGCATACAGGTCAGCTACACCTACCAGTATGACGGCCGGGACTACCCGATGAAGGGATCGGCCAGCTACGACAGCTTGAACGCCGTGCGCGTCGACGAGCGAACCGTCAGGTCGGAAGAGAAGCGCGACGGCAAGGTCGTGGGCGTCGCCGTGCGAGGCGTCTCTCCCGATGGAAAACGCCTAACCATCACGGATGAAGGCACGAACCGGAAAGGTCATAAGTTCTCGCAGGTCCTGGTGTTCGACAGAGCGGCGAGCCATTAAGGACAGCCGCCGACAAATCGCCGCCTCCGGCGAGATCCAACGGTCGCTTCCCACCCTTCGCGGCCCCTCGGAACGTCTGCTTGCGGGTTCGTGGTGCGGGCGGCCGGGAACGTCAGCTTTCCGGGACCTCGATCAAGACCGCTTCCAACCCATCTCCGACCTTCCGTCCCCTTCACCCGTCATCCCGGACGAGCGCTCGAAGAGAGCGCGAAGGTCCGGGACCCAGCATCCCGCACCTCACCGCCGCGCTCTAAGGACGCTGCGGAGAGATCACGCCAGTGCGTCACCCGCCGTGTCGAGGCCGTGGATGCTGGGTCCCGGATCTGCGTGCGCTCTGCGCACTCCGTCCGGGATGACGGATCTTGGGGGGCGGAGCGTCCGATTTCCACCCGTCCACGACCTTCGGAAGGTCTGCTTGCGGGATGGTGGTGCAGGCGACCGGTTGCGGACGTTAGCCCGTCCCGGCCCCTAGTAGGACGTAACTTTGTTTGCCGTTAGTCGGACCACCCGATTGGCTTTGGTCTCGAGGATGATCCGACCGCCCGCCGCACCCTCACCAAAGCGTCGGTCGCCGACGGGAACCGAATAGTCGTAGGCGATGCTCGAGCCGTGCACTGCCGTCGGGCGGCCAAGGCGCTTCAAGAGCGAGGCTCTGGTCACTCCGATCCAGATCCCGCTGTCGAGCGCTATGGGGCCCGGTCCGGGATCGACCAGAGGGCATTCGCTGAGGGGCCAAGGCGTGCCCGCAACCGCAATCACGCCATTAATGAACTCACCGCCCGCCAGTTCGCTGCCGCCGGGCCAAATCTGGACCCGGTCATTCGCCGCGCCGACCGTGAAGCAGGTCCAGTCCTCGGTTTCCCCGCCGTCGCCCTGCCGCCTCATCCTGAGCGGACCCAATTGGCGCTGGAGGTCCGACCAGCGTGTCGTTTCGAATCTGATCTGGACCTGGCCAACGCGCAGCCCGGTCACAAGGATCTGTCGGCGGGGTGTCGTGGCGAAATCGTCGCCGATGTGCGTGAGCGCGGGAAGTCGATCCCACGTCCCTGCCAGTACCGGCGAAGCCGCCAGGGAAGCCGCGGCGGCGACGATCCACCCACCCGTCCACGACCTTCGGAACGTCCGCTCTCGGGCAGCGTCGAGACGCCACGGCGGCCCACGCGGGCGAGTCCATGGGTCAGGTTCGCGGTTGAAGCTGGGGGCGGCGACGGACCGTTCGGCTCGCGCGCGCCATGGAATTCCCGCCAGGAAGCGAGTTGATATCTGCATGAGCCCCGCCGAAAGCGCCGCTACTGTACCTTAGCGGCAGGCGGGATGCCAAATGGTGGTGGGGGGTCGCATACGCGCTACGCAGCGCCCCCGCTATTCTCATCACTCCTTTAAATCCCGTCATCCCGGGCCGTAGCGAGCGAAGCGTAGCGAGGACCCGGGACCCAGGTGACTGTAACGGAAGCTTGGGTTCGCGAACCGCAGCGCCGCTGGCGTGGCCCCCGGATCAAGTCCGGGGCAGGCTCTGGGTCCCGGGTCCTCGCTCCGCCCGGCCTACGGCCGGGCTCGCTACGGCCCGGGATGACGAAGAAAAAGGAAAGCGCGGTTCTGAAGCCGGATGCCCCCTACCCCGGCAGCACGATCCGCCCCCCGGCCAGCGGCCGCGGAACACCCGTCGTGGCGGGGAAGGAGATGGGGAGGCTGTGGGCGGTGCGGGCGGCGAGGTAGGCGAAGGCTTCGGCTTCGATGGAGTCGCCGCGCCAGCCGAGGTCTTCGGCCGTGCGGACGGGGCACGCGACGAGGTCGGCGATCGCCTGGCGAAGGACGGGATTGAGGCGGCCGCCGCCGGTGAGGATGAGCTCGCGCGGGGTCTGCGACAGGCCGGAGAGGCCCAGGGCCACGGCCTCGGCGGCGAAGGCGGTGAGGGTCGCGGCGCCGTCCGCGAGCGAGAGGTCCGCCACGGGGTCGAGGGAGAAGTCGAAGCGGTCGAGGGACTTGGGTCCGCGCACGGCGAAATAGTCGTGGGCGAGGTAGGCGGCGAGGACGTCTTCGTTCACCCGCCCGGCGCGCGCCAGAGCGCCGTCGAGATCGCAGCGCGCGCCGGTGCGCGCCTGGACAAAGAGGTCGATCATCCCGTTGGCGGGGCCGGTGTCATAGGCCTGCAGCTCGCCGCCGGACGTCACGAGGGTGACATTGCCCACGCCGCCGAGGTTGAGGACCGCCGCGGGAAGCTCCAGGCCGGACCACCGCGCCAGGGCGCCGTGGTAGACCGGCGCGAGGGGCGCCCCCTGCCCGCCCGCGGCGACGTCGGCGGTGCGGAAGTCGAAGGCGACCGGCAGGCCGAGGCCGTCGGCGAGCCGTTGGGCGTCGATGAGCTGGATCGTGCGGCCGCGCTCGCGCATGGCGTTGGGCGGCTCGTGCAGCACGGTCTGGCCGTGGACGCCGACGAGATCGAGGTCGCTGGCGGCGAGGCCCTCGCGCGCCATGAACTCGCGGGCGGCGATGAGATGCTGGTCGGCGATGACCTGCTCGGCCTCGGTGAGGATCTCCGGCCGCGGCGCGTCCCAGGGCCAGGCGAGGGCGGCGCGGGTGGCTGCCTCGATCACCGAGCGGGCGGCGGGATCGAGCTTGCGCTCGCCGGCAGGGCCGAAGCGGAGGATCGCCTCGCCGTCGGTTTCCAGCACCGCCATGTCGACGGCGTCGAGGGAGGTGCCGGTCATGAATCCAAGGACTCGCATGGCCTGCCTTTTCTCTTGAGAAGCGCTGGCGGACCACCCTTTTTGTGGCCGTCATCCCGGACGTAGGGACCCCCGCCCTGATCTTCTCCCGCAGGGGACCGTTGCGAATTTCCAATCATGATCCGTCATCCCGGGCCGTAGCGAACCCGGCCGCAGGACGGGTGAAGCGAGGACCCGGGACCCAGGGGCCACGCCAGCGGCGCCGCGGTTCGCGAACCCAGGCGCCCGTTCCAGTCACCTGGGTCCCGGGTCCTCGCTTCCCCCCGCAGTCGCGGGGTTCGCTACGGCCCGGGATGACGGAAAAAAGAGCGATGGGTTTCGCGACAGTCCCGCAAGGGGAGAAGGGAAACGACATGCTTCGGATCGCACCACCGCCAACGCCTTGACTGCCACGGGGCCGCCCCGGTAGCTAGCGCCCGATGACCGGACAAATCGCCCGCGCCGCGTATTACCGCTCGCCCAACTAGCGAGCGGCCGGTCAGTCACGCCCGCCGCATACGGTCGGCGGCTCTTCCAGACGGAGACGGTCCCCGGCCAACCCCGAAGGAGCCGCCCATGTCCGATCCCGCCGAATTCGTCCCCCGCTCGGACCTCGTCCGCACGCTTCTGGAGCGCGGCCACGTCTATCAGGCCACGGATCTCGAGGGCTTGGACGCCGCCGCCCTGGCGGGATCCGTCACCGCGTACATCGGCTTCGACGCCACCGCGCCTAGCCTGCACGTCGGCAGCCTGGTCCAGATTATGACGCTCAGGCGCCTGCAGCAGACCGGCCATCGACCGATCGTGCTGATGGGCGGCGGAACGACCAAAGTCGGCGATCCCTCGGACAAGCAGACTCAGCGACCGATGCTCACCGACGCGGAGATCGCCAACAATATTGCAGGCATCCGCCGCGCGTTCGCCCCGTTCCTGACCTTCGGTGACGGCCCGACGGATGCGGTGATGCTCAACAACGCCGTTTGGCTGGAAGAACTCGGCTACATCGAATTCCTGCGCGACTATGGCGTTCACTTCACCATCAACAAGATGCTGAGCCTCGAGTTCGTCAGAAACCGGCTGGAAAACGAGCAGCCCCTCACGTTCCTCGAGTTCAACTACATGCTGATGCAGGCAACGGATTTCCTGGAGCTGCATCGGCGCGAAGGCTGCGTGCTGCAGTTCGGCGGTTCGGAGCAGTGGGGCAACATCGTCAACGGCATCGACCTCATCCGCCGGATCGAGGGCAAGGCGGCGTTCGGCGTCACCGCGCCGCTCGTCACGACCGCCTCGGGAGTGAAGATGGGCAAGACTGTCGACGGGGCCGTGTGGCTCAACGCCGAGATGCGCAGCCCCTACGACTACTGGCA
>DASXGR010000166.1:0-30879 GCA_036488935.1 Caulobacteraceae bacterium
TGCGTCGCCGGCCACCGGTTGGCGCCGTCGCCGATGTAGGCCGCCACTCCACTCTTGCGGGCGATGTCGATCAGGCGCGGGGTGAACCCCTGGTCGTCCTTGCTGTGCGTCGTTGGCGCGAGACGGATGGCGGCTGTGCGCACGCCGTTCTGGGCTGCGGCGATGACTATGTTTTCCGTGGCGCCGCGGCCGGCGTCCGCCGCCACATCGGTTTCGGCCAGGGCTTTGCCGTCGGCCGAGCGCAGCAGCAGAAGGCCGGAACTGGCCACGAATGGTTTGCCGGATCCCTTCAGCGCCTCGAGCATCGCCGCCACCGCCACCCGCTCGATCTCGGTGTTCTCCATGAAGCGGGAGAAGTCGTGGATGAAGGCTGTGTGGGCGACGGCGTCGCAGGCCCGCGCGCCGGCCGCTAGGGTCTCCGGCTCGGTCAGGTCCCCGCGATGAACCTCGACGCCTCGCGCCTTCAGCGCCTGGGCGCCCTCATCGGTGCGGGCGACGCCCAGCACCGTGTGGCCGGCGCCCGTCAACTCGTTGATCACGGCCGTGCCGATGTACCCCGTCGCCCCCGTCACCAAAACTCGCATGCTCGAAACTCCCGTTGCGCCCCAATCGTTTTCCCTGACGGAAGGGCCTGGAGAAAAGCCGGGAGCTTATACCGGTATGAGAGGTACCACCCTGGGGGAGAAGACTGCCAACGAGCTTCACTGTCAGCGTTGTACGCTTCCTTTCGTTGCGCCTCTTCGGCCTCTCGTTATGATCGCCGATCGTAAGGTTGCCTAACGAGGGGAGGGATGATGATCCGGCGTAATCTGGCCGTGCTGATGTTCGCGATTGGAGTGGTGTCGGCGACCACGACTCTCGCTCAGGTTCCGGGCCGGCCTTCCTCCGCTCCGACCGCGCCGCCGCCGCCGGCGCCCGAGGCTGCGCCCCTGCCGCCCAATGACTATGGCGATCCAGCGACCTGGCTCTGCCGGCCGGACATTCACCCCAACGCCTGCGATGTCGAACTCGACGCGACCGTGGTCGAGGCTGACGGCTCGACCCATGTCCAGCCCTTCCACGCCCAGCCGGACGCGAAGATCGACTGCTTCTACGTCTATCCCACCGTCTCGCTGGATCCCGGCGTGTTGGCGACCATGAAGGCCGAGCCGGCCGAGTTGAATGTCATCAAGCAGCAGTTCGCCCGCCTTGGCGCGAGCTGCCGCCTCTTCGCCCCGCTCTATCGGCAGTTCACCCTCACCGCCCTGGCGGCGGCCATGAGCGGCCACCCGCTGCCGGGCTCGGCGCAGCGGCCGACCACGCCCTATGACGACGTCCGAGCCGCCTGGCGCTGGTACCTGGCGCACGAGAACCACGGGCGCGGCGTGGTGCTGGTGGGACACTCCCAGGGCTCGGGCATGCTCACCGAACTGATCAAGCGCGAGATCGACGGCAAGCCCGACCAGGCGCGCCTGATCTCCGCCATCCTGATGGGGACCAGCCTGGTCGTCCCGCCCAACGCCGACGTCGGCGGCGACTTCAAGTCCATCCCCCTGTGTCGCGCCGATACACAGACCGGCTGCGTCATCGCCTACGCTTCGTTCCGGGAGACCAATCCGCCGCCCGAGAACTCCCGCTTCGGCCGGCCCAGGACGCCGGCCCCGGGCATGATCGCCGCCTGCGTCAATCCTGCCAGCCTCGGCGGCGGCTCCGGCCGCCTCGTCAGCTACTTCTCGACCAGGCCCTCATCGATCGCGCCGGGCGCCCAGCCCTCGCCCGTCTGGGACAAGGGCAAGACGATCGATACCCCCTTCGTCACCTTGCCGGGGCTGCTCACCGCCCAGTGCGCGCACACACCCGGGTTCAACTATCTGGCCATCCACATCAACGCCGATCCGGGGAGCCCGCGCACGAGCGAGATCGCCGGCGACGTGGTTGTGAACGGCCAGATCCTGCGCGATTGGGGCCTGCACCTCATCGACGCCAACCTCGCCATGGGCAATCTGGTCGAGATCGTCCAGCGCGAAGGGGAGGCGTGGACGGCGGCCCACCCATGATCGGACAGGCCCCTGGGCCGGCGAGCGCTGCGTGAAGCTCTTCCTTCTGGGGCGTCGCCATAGCGTCAATCACTGGCTCGAGGACGCGGCCGCGGCCTTCACCGCCGCAGGTCACCGGATCGCCGTAGGTCATGTGCGGCGCCCACCGATCCCTTCAGGGGTTGAGCGGGTCCTGGCGCGTCCGATCGGCGAAGGGCTCGCGCGTCGCGTGCAACGGTTCGCGCCGGACCTGATCCTGTGCATCGGCGGCTTCCATGCCCCCGCCGCGGTCCTCGCGCCGATCGCCGCCCTGCCGGGGCGCCCACCCCTGATCGGCTGGGTGGGCGACCAGTTCGATGAGCCGGCTCGCGCGGTCGCGGACCTGTACGACGCCGTGGGCTTTACCGACTCGGCGCTGCTCGAACGCCATCGCGCCCTGGGCTTTCGCGCCCGCACCCTCTTCCTGCCACACGCCGCCGATCCCGGGGGCGTCTGGCCGGTCCCCGGGGTGCGCCGGTCCCGGATGGTCTTCATCGCCAATCCAACGCCGCACCGGCGCGCCATCGTGGCGGCCGTTCGTGAGCCCCTGGCGCTCTATGGCCCGGCCTGGAGCGGCGCCGAGGGCGACTGGCACGAGATCCACCCGGGCCGGCTGGCGGCCGACGCGCTGCGTCCGCTCTACACCGGGCATGTTGCGGCGCTGAACATCCGTAACGAACTCAACGTGCTGACGGGCCTCAATCAGCGCAATTTCGATCCCTGCATTGCCGGCGCGGCCCTGCTCACCGACGACCAGCCGGACCTGCCGCTTTGTTTCGAGCCGGGATCAGAGGTCGCCGTCTGGCGCGACGCACAGGAGCTCAACGATCTCTACGCCCGGGTCTTGCGCGATCGCGCCTGGGCTGCGGGGATCGGCGAACGCGGCCGCCGCCGCACCCTGGCCCACCACACCTACGCTGCGCGTCTGGAGACCCTGAAAGGTCTGATCTGACGCGGGCGCCGGCGCTGGACGGATCGGGCGACGCGGGCCAGGGTCGGCAGCTCATGGACCAGCCCATCGCCGTCGAAGAACCGGCCGCCGCCGCGCCGCCGCGCCGCAAGCGCCGCGCCACGGAGGTGCTCGCCGCGCTCTCGCGGCCCAAGGTCGGAGTGATGCTGGCCCTGGGCTTCTCCTCGGGCCTGCCGTTCATGCTGATCGGCAATACGCTCGGCCTGTGGCTGGCTGAGGATCACATAAAGCTGGCCCTGATCGGCTTCGTCTCCTGGATCCAGCTCACCTATTCGGTGAAGTTCATCTGGGGGGCCGTCGTCGACCGCCTGCCGGCGCCGCTTGCGGGAGCGCTGGGCCGCCGGCGGGGATGGATGCTCATCACCCAGATCGTGGTCGCGGCGGGATTGCTCGGCATGGCGGCCGCCGACCCGCGCAGCCAGCTTCCCGTCATGATCGGCTTCGGTCTCCTCGCGGGCGTGGGCGCCGCTTCGCAGGACACGGTGATCGACGCCTGGCGGATCGAGATCGCCGCAGACGCGGACGAGCTGGGGTTGCTCACCTCGGCTTACAGCCTGGGATTCCGCGCCGCCCTGGTGGCCACCGAGGCCCTGATCCTGCTGCTGGCCACCGCCGTAGGCTGGCCGCTCGCCTACGCAATCTACGCCGGGCTGATGGTGGTGGGCGTGATCGCAACCCTGCTCGCCCGCGAGCCGGAGCGCGCCGACGCGGCGACAGAGGCGGCGCGCGTAGATCCCATCGAGGCGGCCGTGGTCGCGGTGATGGAGTCCGGGCGCGTCCCTCCCGCGCGGGCGGCGCTGGATGCGGTAGTCGGGCCGTTCGTCGCCTTCTTCCGCAGCCACGGCCTGGCGATGGGCGCGCTCATGCTGGCGACCATCACCCTCTATCACCTGTGCGACTACATGCGCGGGCCGATGAGCCTGCCCTTCTATCACGCGCTCGGAATCTCCAAGCCGACCATCGCGGCCGTGCGCGCCAGCCTAGGGCTTGGCGGCTCCCTCGCCGGCATCGCCCTGGGGGGGCTCGCCTCGCTGCGCCTGGGCATTGCGCGGGCCCTGATCGTCGGGGCGATCCTGCAGCCGATCGGCATCGCCGCTTTCGCCCTGATGGCCTTCCACGGCGGCGACTATGTCCTGTTCTCGCTAGGCCCGGCGCCGGTCACCGCGTTTGCGGCCATCATGACCTTCGACGCCGTGGCGATCGGCTTCTCCGGCGTCGCCCTGGTGGCCTACATGTCCAGCCTGACCAGCCTCGGCTACACGGCCACCCAGTACGCCCTGCTCACCTCGGCTCTCACCTGGAGCGGCAAGTTCCTCAAGGGCTTCTCAGGCGCGATCGTCGAGAACCTCCAGCACGGCCGGTCCCTCCTCGAAGCCTACGGCCTCTTTTACGTCTTCAGCGGCGCAATCGGCCTGCCCGCGATCCTTCTCTGTATCTGGCTGGCGACGGTGCAGCGGCCGAAGCCCGGGTTGGCCGCCGCGCCGGCCGAATAGACCCGGAGCGCCGGCGTCCTCGCCGGCTTCTCTCCGCGCCCACCGCGTCTCCCCAGACTCCCCGGCGCACGAACAAGGGCGGCCGTTTGCCGGCGAGGACGCCGGCGCTCCTGGCGCGTTCGTCGCGTTCGGGGACCTCGGCTTACCCCTTCAGGAACTCCCGCGCCGCCGCCGCAAACGCGTCGGGCGTGTCGAGGGGGATCGGATGTCCCGCGCCCTTGATCTCGACGAAGCTGGCCTCGGGGATCACTTCCATCATCCGCTTCGCCACTTCCGGGGCGAGTATGTCCGAGTCCGCGCCCCGCATCAGCAGGGTCGGAACAGCGATCTGGCCGCAGGAGCTCCAGGCTGCCTCCGGGTTGCGCGGGCGCAGCGTGTTTCCCGACCTCAGGGCCCGGTCGTAGCGATAGGTCCAGCGGCTGTCGGCGGTCCGCATCAGGCTGTTGTAAACCCGGTGGCGCTGATGCGCCTCGGGCGGGACGGAATTGACCGCCCGGGCGGCGGCGAAGGCGGCCTCGCGGCTGTCGAACGCATCGCTCGCACGCACCCCCTCACGGATCCGCGCCCCGCCCGAAGCGATGATCTCCGGACCGATGTCGACGATGACCAGGCGCGCGAGTTCGGGCGGCCGCCGGCCGGCGTACTCCATGGCCACCATGCCGCCCATGGATAGGCCGAGCAGGGTGAACCCCTTCAGGCCCAGCGCCTTCACGAACGCCTCGAGGTCGTCGGCCATGTCCGCGACGCCGTAGGCGTCGGCCGGCGCCCAGTCCGTCTCCCCGTGGCCGCGCTGGTCCAGAGCCAGCACGCGATAGCGGTCGCTCATCGCTTCGGCGAAGGCGTCCCACGAGCGGGCGTGGCCGGTGAAGCCGTGCAGCAGAACGAGGTCCGGCGCGCCGGCCCGTGCCGGCGCCCAGTCGCGGTAGCGGAAGCGGAGCCCCCGCATCTCGATCATCTCGTCCGTCACGGTGGCCATCTGCGTCTCCTCCTGATCTTTGAGAAGGAGCTTACGGCCCAGTTGCGCCGCCCGTCACCCCCGGTCGTGGTGGCGGCCGAAGTCGGGCTCGGGGGTTTCCTGGCCGGCGTCGATCACCCCGCGGCGAATTTCCCGAGTGCGGGTGAACAGGTCCTGCAGCTTGTCGCCCTCGCCCCAGCGGATTGCGCGCGAGAGGGCCTGCAAGTCCTCGGTGAAGCGGCCGAGGATCTCCAGCACGGCGTCCTTGTTGGCGAGGAAGACGTCGCGCCACATGATCGGGTCGGAGGCGGCGATGCGGGTGAAGTCCCGGAAGCCCCCGGCCGAATACTTGATCACCTCACTGCGCGTCACCTCTTCGAGGTCCGCGGCGGTGCCGACGATGTTGTAGGCGATGAGGTGCGGCAGGTGGCTGGTAACCGCCAGCACCAGGTCGTGGTGGCGCGGATCCATGAACTCGACGTTGGCGCCCAGGGCTCGCCAGAAGCCGGCCAGCCGCTCCACCGCCTCGCGGTAGGGCGCGTCCTCCCGCTCCAGCGGCGTCAGGATGGTCCAGCGGTTCTCGAACACGCCAGCGCGGCCGGCGTCCGGGCCGGAGGTCTCGGCGCCGGCGATCGGATGCCCGGGTACGATGAAGATGTCCTCGCGGCCCAGGCGCGCGAGGCCCTCGCTGACCGCCGTCTTCACCGAGCCCGTGTCGGTCACCGTCGCGCCCGCCGCCAGGGCAGACGCCACGGCCTGGGCCGCAGGGGCGATGGAAAGAGGCGGGGCGGCGAAGAAGACGAGGTCGGCCCCCGTCACCGCCGCTTCCGCCGAGTCGCAGACCTGATCGGCTATCCCGAGCTCCGCCACGCGCGCGCGCACCGCCTCGCTGAGATCGTAGACGGCGATCTCGCCGACCACGCCCCGGGCCCGGGCCGCGCGGATGACCGAGGAGCCGATCATCCCGCAGCCCACCAGGGCCAGGCGTCGGTAGATGGGAACGGTCGCTTCGCTCATGCGCTACGGCCGAGGAACTCGCCCAGCGCCTCGATGAGCGCCCGGTTGTGCTCTTCCAGCCCGATGGTGACCCGCAGGTGGTTGGGCAGGCCATAGCCGGCCACGCCCCGCACCAGCAGGCCGCGCGAGGCGAGGAAAGCCTCGGCCTCAGCCGCGGACCGCCCGGGCGTCGTGGGAAAGCCCGCCATGATGAAGTTGGCGAAGGATGGCACGACCTCCAGGCCCAGGCCGCCCAGTTGCTGGGTCAGCCACGGGCGCCACTGCTCCACGTGCGCGAGCGAGCGGGCTGCGAATTCCTCGTCGGCCAGGGCGGCGATCGCGGCGGCCTGGCCCAGGACCGAGGTGTTGAAGGGCAGGCGCAGGCGATCCACCGCGTCCGCCGTTGCGGTCGGAGCGTAGGCCCAACCGACACGCAACGCGGCCAGCCCGTGGATCTTGGAGAAGGTGTGGGTGACCACGACATTGGCCGCGTGCCGCGCCAGCTCCAGACCATCGTTGAACGCCGGATCCCGGCAGAACTCGGAATAGGCGCCGTCCAGCACCAGCATGACGTCCGGCGGCAGGCCCGCGTGCAGTCGCTCCACCTCGGCGGCGGGAAGGATGGTGCCGGTGGGGTTGGCGGGGTTGGCGATGAAGATGAGCCGCGTGCGCTCGTCCACCTCGGCGAGCAGGGCGTCGACGTCGATGCGGTAGTTGCGCTCGGGCGCCAGGCGCACCTCGGCCTCGTTGGCGCGTGCGGCGATGGCGTAGGCCCCAAAGCCGTATTCGCCCTGAACGATGTTGTCGCCGGCCTGGAGGTAGGTCTGAGCCAGCATGGCGAAGATCTCGTCCGTGCCGCAGCCCAGGATGATGCGCTCCGGTTCGATCCGGTAGCGCTCGGCGACGGTCGCGCGCAGCTCATTGCCGCGACCGTCGGGATAGGTGGCGAGATCCTCCATCACCGCGGCGACGGCCGCCTTGGCCATGGGGCTGCAGCCGAGGATGTTCTCGTTCGCCGACAGCTTGACCGGGTTCTGCACGCCCTCGGCGGTCGCGCGCCCGGGCTTGTAGGGCGTGATGTCCAGGATGCCGGGCCGCGGCGCGGGCGCGGCGCGCGGGGTGGAGGAGGGCGCGTTCATGCGCGCCTCTAGGGCCAATGCGCCCCGTCCCTGTCAACCGCACAACGCTGCTGCAAGACGAACCCGGAGCGTGGACGTCGTCGTCCGCTCTTCGTTTCGCCGGCGCGAGCGGATGGTCGGAAGGCAATGGCGGACGAGGACGTCCGCGATCCGGGCCGGTCAGAACAACCGTGGCGAGGGTCCAAGGGCCACAGGTCCCAGGGTCGTGCGACCGGCCTCGAAGTGCAGAACCAAGGTCGATGTGGGACCGCCGCGCACGCCCGAGACAGCGAGGGCGGAGCGGGTGGTGTCGGGCGACAAGGTCCCCTCCGCGCCCATCGCGCCGATCACCTTTTCCGCCTGGCGCAGGGTGAGTGTCAGGGCGCCCCCGAGCCGCCCGTCGAAAGTGATGGCAAGTGTTCCTGGTTTGGCGTCGATCAGGGCTTCGCCAGCCAGCAGGCGCAGATGGCGGACGTCGGCGACACCGCCGGCCCGCGACCAGTTGCGCAGAGCGTGGGGCCAGCTGTCGCCTGCGAGCGCGCTGGCGTGGTCGTAGATCACATCGGCGACGAAGGTGACCGGCTTGCCCTCGGCGATTCGGGCCAGCAGGCCCGAGAGGCGCGCGTTCGCCCCATCGACTTCCAGATAGGCCGCGCCTTGGTCGTTCGGCCCAGCCTTCGTATGCAGGTGGAGCTCCTGGGCGTGGGTGAGCATGAAGGGCTGTGCGCCGCGCGGCGTGGAGAAGGTCAGATCCAGGCCCTCCACCGACAGGCGGGGCGGCGTGGCCCCGATGTCCGAGAGGCTCGCGCGCAAAGCCTTGCCGGTGACGACCAGGGGACCGGCGCGGCGGCGGCCGATGACGACGCCGTCGGGGGCGTAGGCGACCCAGTGGTCGGAGGAAAAGAGGAAGGCCTCCGCCTTAAGTTGCGGCGCGGCGAGGCTCCAGCCGGACTGATCCCACAGGTGCGCGTCGGTCAGGTCGACGTCCAGCCGGAAGGGGAAGCCGTGCACGTGCGCGCCGCCGAAGGCGATAGACACGGGAGAGCCCGGCGGCGCTTGGGTCCTCGCCGCCTCGAGGCTGCTCAGGATACGCCCGCGCGCATAGAACCACGCCGCCCCAAGGGCGATCAGGGCGACTCCCAGCAAAACGAACGGAATCCACAGCCCCAGGCGTCGCGGCCGCGGGCGCCATGGGCTATCGGGCATGGTCATGCCGAGTGAAGGCGAGAGGATAGCTTCATGAGTCGCGATATGAGCGATCTCGAAGCGGCGGGCCATGTGGCGTGTGAGGCGGCCGCGCCCCAGCGGTGGGTGTACGGCTACGGTTCATTGATGTGGCGTCCGGGGTTTGCCTTCGTCCATCGTGTTCCGGCGGTCCTTCACGGACGCCGTCGCGCCTTCTGTATTTATTCGGTCCACCACCGCGGCACGCCCGAGCGGCCTGGGCTGGTGCTGGGCCTCGCCCGCGGCGGGGCGGTGCGGGGCGCGGCCTACGAGATCGCGGAGGCCCACTGGGCGGAAGTGCTCGACTATCTGCGCGAGCGTGAGCAACCGACCGAAACCTATGTGGAATCCCGTGTCGCCGTTCGCTTGGCCGATGGCCGGCGGGTCCAGGCGGTGACCTTCCTTTCCGACACCGACCATCCGCAGTGGGCGGGCGAGCTGAGCTTCGAGACTCAAGCGCGGCTGATCGCCCGCTCCCATGGTCTCTCTGGTGCCAACGCCGACTATCTCGCGGACCTCGTCGAGCATCTGCGCGCCGAAGGGATTCGGGACAAGACGATGGAGCGGCTGCTGGTGCGGGTGCGGGACCTTCAGTGCGCAGGGCCAGCGGACTGAGATCTACTCATTAAGGAGGGCCCTGGACGCCGGCTCGATCCGCTCCTGCAGCTCCCGCATGAAGGTCGCGCGATGCAGGCCCGCCGGTATCGGGGGAAGGAACTCGTAGACGATGGTCCCCGGCCGGCGGATGAAGCCATGGGCCGGCCAGTGTGCGCCGGAATTGGTCGCCACTGGGATGCAGGGCAGGCCGAGCTCCCGATAGAGGGCGGCGACACCCGGCTGGTAGGTCCCGGTCTCGCCCGGCGGCATGCGGTGGCCCTCGGGGAAGATCACCAGCTGGCGCGCATCGGCTATCCGCTTTCGCGCATCGGCCACCATCTGACGCAGGGCCTTGGAATGACCCGAGCGGTCGACCGCGATCATCCCGGCCCGGCGCGCGTACCAGCCGAAGAAGGGGATGGCGAACAGCTCCTTCTTCGTGACGAAGCAGGCGTCGGGATAGATCGCCATCGTGCCAAGGGCGTCGAACATGCACTGGTGCTTGGCCGCCACCAGGGCGGCGCCCGTGGGAATGTACTCGCGTCCCCTCACTTCCACGCGGATGCCGCAGATCGGCTGCATGAAGGCGATGAAGACCTTGGCCCAGATCCTGACGGAGGCGACCATCCAGCGGGGCGGGCCAAATGCGATGGGGATCATCACGATCACGCACAGCAGCGACCAGACATAGAACAGGGCCACGAAGACCAGCGAGCGGAGCACGGTCATCAGGCTTGCCCCGCGCCTCGCACGCCAGGCAGGCTCGCCCGCGTCAGGGCCACAAGATACTTGCAGTACTCCTTGGCCATCCGTTCCGCCCCCCGCTGGTCGTCGAGCCATCGGCGGGCGTCGAGATCCGTCGTCGCGACTGGATAGGGTGTGATCCTTACCCCCGGCGCCGCAGCCTCAAGCTCCACCATGGCGCGGGGCATGTGGTAGTCGGCGGTGACCAGAATGAGGCTGCGATAGCGCCGAGCGCGCGCCCACTCGGCGGTCTCGCGCGCATTGCCCACGGTGTCGGCGGCCTTGAAGCCGAGGTCCACGCAGCAGTCGAACAGGGGCTTGGCCGCGCCGGTGACCGTCCAGAGGTCCTGGCGCGTGGCCATGGGATTGACCCCCGACACGAGCAGGCGTCGGCCCTCGCCGCCTTCCAGCAGGTCGGTGGCCGTCTTCAGCCTGACGTTGGAACCGCCGGTGAGGGCCACGATTCCGTCGGCTGGGGTCGGCATGGGCGCGGGCGTCATGCGCTGGACGCGGCCGGCGAAAGCGAACAGGCCGCTGACCCAGGCCACGGCCAGGACCAGGGCGGCGGCAAGGGCCTTCACTCGAAGACGCCGCGCAGTCCGCGCCGCGCCGTGCGCGCGGCCGCCGCCGTGGCGGCGAGACCGGCCGCCAGGGCGACGACGATCGCCATGGCGAGGGCGGGAAGGGGGGGAACGGTAAAGGCTGGCGGAAGGCCAAAATCGGGATGGGCCGCCCAGGCGGCCCCCACGAGAACCGCAGCCCCGAGGGCGAGCGCCAGTCCCATGCAAAGTCCAGCCGTCCCGGCGATCGCGTCGACCAGGGGCGCGGGCTCGCCGCCCAGGCGTGCGAGCAGGCTCAGGCGTTCCCACGCCAGTTCGGCGCGCCGCCCTGCCGCCAGCGCCCCCAGGGCGCCCCCGATGGCCACGATGGCGAGCAGCCCCAATGCCGCATCGCCGAGCGCGATGACCGCGGTGCGTTCCGCCGCGCCGCTCCACAGCCCATGATCGTCGATGGCCGAGGCGAGGCCTTCGCGGCGGAGGTCTCCGGCCAGGGCTGCCGGGTCGCCCTGTGCGCCGGCCCGCCAGACCACCGACAACAGGCGAGGCGGTCCCGCTGCGCCGGAGAATCTCGGCGCGCCGAGGATATCGGCCAGGAACGGATCGAGCGGACCCGGGTCGAGCACGCGAACTGCGCCGATCGCAGGCTCGCTGGCCAACACCTCGCGGGCGCGCGCGGCCGCAGCGTCCGAGCTTTCAAGGGCGCCGCCGTCCATCCGGCCGCTGACGGCCACAGTGGCCGATCCCGCAAGGCGCTGGCTGAGCACCGGGGCCAGCCGCAGTCCCATGGCCAGGCCCAGGGCGACGAACGCGGTCAGCAGGCCAAGGAGAACGCCCGCCAGGAGCAGCCAGGCCGGAGCGGCGCCGCGCGAGGGCAACAGGGGTGGGGGACGGCGACTCACGCGACGTCCACTTCGGATTCTGGCGGAGGGCCCAGGCGCACGACCTGAGCTCCGGACCGCGCGAGCGCCTCGTCAGCGCTGATGAGCAGAACCGCCATGCCGCCCGCGTGGAGATCCGCGATGAGCTTGAGGATCGCCAGGCGCGCCGCGCCCGCCAGGGCGCCTGCCGGCTCCAGCGCGATCAGGAGGTCAGGGCCGTTGATGAGCGCGCGGGCCAGGGCGAGGCGTCGCCGGCCGTCCTCGTCCAGATCTCCGGCGAGGCGGGGGGCGCGGTCGGCGAGGCCCGTCCAGGCCAGCAGCTCCTTGGCGGCGCGGGCATAGTCGCGAGGCTTTCGGCCGACCGCGCGCGCCGCGAGCGCGAGGTTGTCGAAAGGGTCGAGCTCGTCCGCGAGCGAGAGATCGCGCGAGACCAGCCCCAGCCGGCGCCTCAGGGCCGGCCGCTCGGCGGGCGCCACCTCGCGCAGGTCGCGCCCGAAGAGCTCGATGCGTCCTTCGCGGGGCGGACGGGCGGAGGCGATCAGATCCAGCAGGCGCGGTCCGGCCTGGGTGCGGGGGTCGACCACCGCCACCGCCGAACCAAACAACACATTGACGTCGATAGGTTCTGCGCAGGGCGGAATGACCACGCCTTCGACGCGCAGGACGGCCTGAATTGGGTCCGGGTCAGCGGTGTGCGTCAAGCCTTTACCGGTTTCCTGGACAAGGGCGTGAAAATCAGCGACCCGTTTGGCTGGAAGAGCCCGACAAACCCGACTCAGGGGCCCTCATGATACTGACATGTCCAAGGTGCGCTACCCGTTATCTGGTTGACGACGCCGAGCTTCGGCCCGAGGGCCGAACAGTCCGGTGCAGCGCCTGCCAGGAGGAATGGCGCGTACATCCGCAGGGTGACGAATCGCCTGTCCCGACCGGGCCGGCGAGCGCGGCCGCGGCTGAGTCCGGCCTGGGGTCGGGCGGAGGTCTCGAGGTCGAGGAGGCGGAAATGGCGTTGGCGCCAGAGCCGCCGGCTCCGGCTGCGACCGAGGCGTGGCCGCCTCTCTTCGCCACCGCGCCGGCTGTCGAAGCCGTCGAAACCGAACTGCGCGTGGCCGCACCGGAGGAGCCTGCGCCCGAGCCCTGGACGCCCGCCTCGGCGCGCACGGAGGAGCCGGCCATGGTCGCCCCTATCGCCACCGGCCGGCCCTCGCGCTCGCGGGGTTCGGGGGCGGGGAGGGTTCTGGCGGTCCTCCTCGTCGTCCTGGTGGTCCTGATCGGAATCTTCCTGGGCGCCCGCACCCAGATCGTCCGCGCGGCGCCGGCAATGGGAGGCGTCTACAAGACGCTGGGCCTGCCCGCTGCAGCCTCGCCGCCCGGCCGTTGACGTATGACGGACACCTGCCTGGACGTCCGCCCCCTCCTCGGCGCTGAGGATGTCGCTCGCCGTGTCGAGGCGCTGGCCGACTCCATGGTCCACAGAGTGGCGTCCGACTCCGTGGCGGTGTGCCTGCTTCTGGGCGGACTGTGGTTTGCCGCCGACCTGACACGGGCGTTCGCCCGGCGCGGCCATCCCATGGCTTTTGACGCTCTCTGGCTGTCGTCCTACGGCGAAGGTCGCGAAAGCGCCGGCCAGTGTGAGGTTCGCGCAGGCCTGCAACGGCCGGTGGCCGGGCGTCAGGTGCTGGTGCTCGATGACGTCGCCGATTCGGGCGCCTCGCTCGCCCAGGCCGTCGAGCTCGTGCGCGCGGCGGGCGCCCGCGAGGTCATCACAGCCGTCTTCGCCCGCAAGCCCTGGCCCGGCCGCGTGGTCGAACCCGACTTTGTCGCCTGGGAAGCCCCGTCCCGCTTCCTCGTCGGCTACGGCATGGACCTCGCCGGCGCCGCCCGCGGCCTGCCCTACGTCGGGACGGCGGACTGAGGGTGACTTTCTCCCTCCCCTTCTGGGGAGGGTGGCCGAGCGTTGCGAGGCCGGGTGGGGGAGGTGAGGGCCATGCGACGCTTCGCCCTTTCACCCCACTTCCCCCACCCCGCTTCGCTGCGCGAAGCTGCCCTCCCCAGAAGGGGAGGGACTAGCTCAACCAGGGCGCCGCCGGTTCGCGGGCGAGCATTTCCTCGTAGGTTGGGCGGCGGCGGACAACCGCCCACTCCGAGCCCCGCACCAAGACCTCGGGGACTAGGGGGCGGCTATTGTACTCGCTGGACATCACCGCCCCGTAGGCGCCGGCGCTCATGAAGGCGACGAGGTCGCCCCGCTCCAACGGCGGCAGGGGCCGGGCGCGAGCGAAGGTGTCGCCGGTCTCGCATACGGGCCCGACCACGTCGTAGCCGCCCTTGGCGCCCGGGCTCGGACGCACCGGGCGAATATCGTGCCAGGCGTCGTACATGGCTGGCCGGATGAGATCGTTCATCGCCGCGTCGAGCACCAGGAACCGCTGTCCCTCCGGTCGCGCGTGCACGTGGATCACCGAAGCCAGCAGCACGCCGGCGTTGGCGGCGATGAACCGGCCCGGCTCGAACACCGCCTGCACGTCCAGGCCCTCGACGGCGTTTGCGGCGACGGCGGCGAAGGCGTCCGGCCCTGGCGGATCGGGTTGGTTGAAATAGGGCACGCCCAGTCCGCCGCCGAGGTCCAGGCGTTCGACGGAAAGGCCCTGCGCTCGCAGATCAAGCGCCAGTTCGCGCATAACCCCGAATGCCGAGGCCATCGGCTCAAGGTCGGTGATCTGGCTGCCGATGTGGCAGGCGATACCACGCACGTTCAGCGCCGGATCGGCGGACGCCGCCGCGTAGAGGCGTTGCGCTTCGCCGCGGGAGACGCCGAACTTGCTCTGCGCCGCGCCGGTGGAGATCTTGGCGTGGCCGCCCGCGGCGATGTCCGGGTTGACGCGGATGGCCACCGGCGCGCGGCGGCCTTTCTCTCGCGCAATGGCTGCAACGGCCCCGAGCTCAGGCTCCGATTCGACATTGATCTGGCCGACGCCGGCCTCGATGGCGAAGGCGATCTCCGGATCGGTCTTGCCGACGCCCGAGAAGACGATCCGCTCAACCGGCGTCCCGGCCGCAATGGCGCGTCGGATCTCGCCTTCGGAGACTGTGTCGGCCCCGGCGCCGAGCCGCGCCAGGGTGGCCAGGACAGACAGATTCGAGTTCGCCTTCACGGCGAAGGCGACCATTGCGCCGCCAAGGGCTGCGTGTGCGTTCAGAGCCTGGACGAAGACGCGGTAGTGCCGCTCCAGCGTCGCCGTCGAATAGACATAGGCGGGTGTGCCCACGGCGCGGGCGATCTCCCACAGCGGCGCGTCCTCGCACCACAGCACGCCATCGCGCAGCTCGAAGTGATTCATCGCGGCAGCGGTTCCGGCGGCGGCGTCGGGATCGCGGCCCCTGGCACGGGCGTGGCCGCGCCGGGCTCAGGCGGCTGAAGCGCGTCGGGCGGAGGCGCGGGGGGAATGTATCCGCTGGTCTTTCCGGCGGCGGTGTCGGCCTTGAACTCCGCCTTGGCCTTTTCGCCCCACAGTGGCGCAGGCTGCTCCAGATAGCCGACCTTGCCGCAGCCGGCGAGCAGGCTCCCGGCGACGATCACGAGTGGAAGGATGGCCTTGTTCATGACAGCAGCTCCTTCCAGCGGTTGATCTGAGCGCGCACCTGCGTCGGGGCCGTCCCGCCGTAGCTGGCGCGGCTGGCGGCGGAGGCCGCCACGGAAAGGACGGCGACGACATCCGCGTTGAATCGCGAATCGATCGCGTGCAGCTCCGCCAGCGGGAGCTCGGCAAGCCCACAACCCAGGGCTTCAGCGCGGGCGACGGCGCGGCCCGTCAAATGGTGAGCCTCGCGGAACGGGATGCCGAGCGTGCGCACCAGCCAGTCGGCCATGTCGGTCGCCGTGGAGAAGCCTTCGCCTGCCGCGGCGGACATACGTTCGCGCACCGGCTGCAGGTCGTGGACCATGCCGGTCATGGCGGCCAGCGAGAGCTCGAGGTCGTCGAAGGCCTGGAAGGTTGGCGCCTTGTCCTCCTGCATGTCCTTTCCATACGCCAAGGGCAGGCCCTTCATCACCACCATCAGGGCGGTCAGGGCGCCCAGGATCCGTCCGACCTTGGCCCGGATCAGCTCAGCGGCGTCGGGATTGCGCTTCTGGGGCATGATCGACGAACCGGTGGTGAAGGCGTCGGTCAGCTTGACGAAACCGAAGGCCGGGCTGGTCCAGATCACCAGCTCCTCGGCCAGGCGCGAGAGGTGGGTGGCGCAGATCGCCGCCGCGGACAGGGCCTCGAGCGCGAAGTCCCGGGCTGAGACGCTGTCGAGGGAATTGGCGGTCGGGCGCTCGAAACCCAGCGCCTTGGCGGTCATGTGGCGATCGATCGGGAAGGCCGTGCCGGCCAGGGCCGCGGCGCCGAGGGGCGACTCGTTCATCCGCGTGCGGGCGTCCTCGAACCGGGCGGCGTCGCGCCCGAACATCTCCACGTAAGCCATCAGGTGGTGGCCGAAGGTCACCGGCTGGGCCGGCTGCAAATGGGTGAAACCCGGCATCAGGGTGTCAGCCTCCGCCTCGGCGCGGCGAAGCAGAGCGCGCTGCAGGTCGCGCAATTGGCCCGCGGTTCGGCCGCACGCCTCGCGGGTCCACAGCCGGAAGTCGAGCGCCACCTGGTCGTTGCGCGAGCGGGCCGTGTGAAGGCGTCCGGCGGCCGGGCCGATCAGCTCGGCCAGGCGCGCCTCGATGTTCATGTGGATGTCTTCGAGCTCCTCGCGGAAGGGGAACACCCCGCGCGCGATCTCGTCCTCGATCCTTGTGAGACCATCCTGGATCGCCGCCGCATCGGGCGCCTCAATGACGCCCGTTTGGGCGAGCATGGCCGCGTGGGCGCGGGAGCCGGCGATGTCCTCGGCCGCCAGGCGCCGGTCGACGTCGATCGAGGCGTTGATGCGGCGCATGAGATCGGCGGGCTTGGCGGAAAATCGGCCGCCCCATAGAGAGTGGGAAGCCTCGCCGGAGTCGTCGGACATATGATCGGAATCCTCACGCGCGGGGCCGCCGCGCCACTGCGTCATCACAAGCTCGGCCGCCGTCTGGGGCAGGCCGCCCTGGCGGCGGTTCTATATGCGCTGTGCGGGTGTTCCAACTCGCCTGGCGATCTTCGCAGCTTGGCAAAAGGTCAGATGGCCAAGCTGCAGCTGACGACGAACCCGGCTCCGGCGCCCGCGACAGTCTTCAGGGACGCCCAGGGCCAGCCGCACACCCTGGCGGACTTCAAGGGCAAGGTGTTGATCGTCAACGTCTGGGCCAACTGGTGCGCCCCCTGCAAGCAGGAGATCCCGAGCCTCGCCAAGCTGCAGTCCGAGTTCGCCGGCCAGCCGGTGGCGGTGGTGCCCGTGAGCGTTGGCAAGGGCGACGACGAGACCCAGGGCCGCGCCTTCATTGCGCGCAACCCGCCGCTCACCTTCTACACCGAGCCAAGCTATACCCTGGCTTTCGCCTTCAAGCCCGTCGTCGAGGGCATGCCGACCACCGTGATCTATGACGCCAACGGGGTGGAGAAGGCGCGGCTGGTGGGTGGCGCCGACTGGTCGGGCTCCGACGCGCGCCGGGTGATCGAAGCCCTGCTTCCAAAGACGTGATCGGCGGCCGGGTCGATCCCGCCCGGCTGGAGCCGGTGACGGCGCGCGCCTGGCGCGCAGGCGAAGAGGCTGACCTTGGAGGGTGGCGGCTCAACGCCTCGCGCGGGGTCTCCGGGCGGATCAACGCCTGCTGGCCGGCAGGCCGGCCGGGCCGGCCCGTCGAAACGGCGGTCGCCGAGGCGGAGGCCTGGTACGCCGCGCGCGGCCTCCCCGCCCGGTTCAAGATCGTCGACGGCCATTGCGAACCTGCCGACCTCGCCTCCCGGCTCGCGGACGTCGGTTATCGGCCCAGCAAGGAGACTCTGGTTATGACCGGATCTCCGGTCGGCGGGGAAGATGGGCGGGTCCAGGTCCTGGATGAGCCGGACGAACGGTTCTCCGGGGTTTTCGCCGGCGCATCTCCAGATCCGCTGGACGCCCTGGAACGGCTCGAAGCCCTGGCGCGCACGCCCGCCCCGCGCGGCTTCGCCCTGGTCGAGGTCGCCGCGGAGCCAGCCGCAATCGGCGCCTGCGCCATCGAGGCGCCCTTCGTGGGGATCTTCGCGATGCGGACACTGGCGGCCTTTCGCCGGCAAGGCCTCGCCAGGGCGGTGCTCGACAGCCTGCTGGCGAGGGCGGCGACGCTCGGCGCGACGACCGCCTGGCTGCAGGTGGAGGCGGACAACACCGGCGCTCGTCGACTCTATGAGGCGCTCGGCTTCGAGGAGGCCTATCGCTATCGCTACTGGGCCAGACCCTGAAGGATCAGCTTCCCTTGTGAATGGAGTCGACCCACTCGACGGTGGTCGGAGGCTCCGCTGCGTCGATCTCCAGGTTCACAACGACCGCCTCTCCGCCGCTCCGCACCAGGACGCATTCGAGCGTCTCGTCGGAGGAGGCGTTGATCTCCTGGTGAGGGACGAAGGGTGGGACATAGATGAAATCGCCCGGTCCCGCCTCGGCGGTGAACTCCAGCTTCTCGCCCCAGCGCATCCGCGCCTTGCCGCGTAGGACATAGATCACGCTTTCCAGCGGGCCGTGGTGGTGCGCGCCCGTGCGCGCGTCGGGGTGGATGTGCACGGTTCCCGCCCACAGCTTTTCCGCGCCCACGCGGGCGTAGGTGATCGCCGCCTGCCGGTCCATGCCGGGTGTCTGGGCAGTATTGGGATCGAGTTGGTCGCCGCGGATCACCCGCACGCCGTCATTGCGCCAGTCGGTCATGGATCAAGCATAGGTCGCAGGTCCCGGCCTTCAAGATCGGATCTGGCCAGCTCCGCCCTCAGTTGCTCTGGGCTCACCCCCCGGCTGCGGATGTCGCGCAAGGTCTCAGCCGTATCGCGCTTGGAATAGCGCTTGCCGTCCGGACGCAGCAGCAGCCGGTGGTGCCGGTAGACGGGCGTCGGGAGGTCGAGCAGGGCCTGCAGGAGGCGCTGGACATGAGTCGCTTCGAAGAGGTCGCAGCCTCGCACCACATGGGTGATCCCCTGGCGCGCGTCGTCGACCACAACGGCGAGGTGGTAGCTCACGCCCAGGTCCTTACGGGCGACGACGATGTCGCCCAGGCGCGCCGGCTGAGTCGTGATCCGGCCTCGCTCGCCTGCGGGTCCGGCGCCCTCCTCGAGGAATTTCAGCTTGGGCCAGCTGAGCCGTTCCAGGGCCTTGTCGATCGCCAGCCGCCAGGCGAACGGACGGTCCTCCGCCATGAGCCGTTCCTCCTCGTTTGGCGTCAGGGGTCCGGGCGCGGTGGCCGCCTGTGCGCCGTGCGGCGCGCGACCGATGTCCGCCATCAGCTCCGCGCGAGTGCGAAAGCAACGGTAGAGCACGCCCAGGTCCTGTAGACGCGCGAGGGCGGAACGGTAGTCGGCCAGATGCTCGGATTGGCGCAGGGGCGGCTCATCCCAGGCGAGGCCGAGCCAGCCGAGATCCTCGACCAGGGCGCGCTCGAACTCGGGCCGGCAGCGCGTGGCGTCGATGTCCTCGATCCGCAGAAGAAAGCGACCGCCAGAGCGCCTGGCGAGGTCGTGAGCCGCCAGCGCCGAGAAGGCGTGGCCGCGATGCAGCAGCCCCGTCGGCGAAGGGGCGAAGCGCGTGACGACCGTGGGCCAGGCCCGGGTCAGGTGTGTTGCAGCATCGCCCGGGCTGTGCCGGAGAGGATGCCCACGTGCGCCAGGACGGCGCGAACGAAGGCTTCCTCGCCGCCAAGCTCTTCCTTGAGGTCCTCGAACTCCTTGAAGCCCACCATCTCGGCTATGCCATGGGCCGTGCACCACGCGGCGATCTGGATCAGTTGCAGGTCCAGGGCGCTGGTGGGTTGGGCGCCCGCGGCGAGGATGGCCTCGGCCACCTGGCCAATACCCCCTTCGGCCTTCTTGGCGTGCTCGGGCATCGTGTTACGGTCGCACGCCATCCGATACATGATCCGATAGAGCGCGGGGTTCTCACGCGCGAAGCGGATATAGGCGACGCCGATTTCGGTCACGGCTACGGCCGGGCTCGCAGCTTCCGTGCGCGCGCGGGCGATCGCATCGCCCAACTCGCGCCAGCCTTCCGCGGCGACGGCGTCGAGCAGTTCGCCCTTGTCCTTGAAGTGGTGATAGGGCGCGGCGGGGCTCACCCCGGCCTCGCGCGCGACGGCCCGAAGGGACAGGGCGTCAGGACCCTCGCTCTCCAGGATGCGACGTCCGGCGGCCACCAGGGCGCGCGAGAGATCTCCGTGATGGTACGGCTTTGCCGGTTCGGGGGAGGGACCGCGCTTGGCGGTCTTCTGAATGGTGGTCGCGTCGTCGGCCATGGCGTGCACCCTAGAATTTCATCCTAACGACGTAAAGATCATCTTGACGCCGTTCAGATGGGGAGCTATCTAAACGCTGTCCAGATCGGAGGGCCTCCTCCTTCCGGGGCACCATCAAGAGGTTCACGACCATGCTTACCGCTAAGAACATCCAAGGCTTCCTCGACCGTTCGGCGCCGGCCATTTTCATTCTGCTGGGCGGTGTCCTCGCCGCCGCGTTCGTTGGCGTCTGACGTGTCGCCGGAGCGCTCCGGGTCGGGAGAGGCGTAATGTCCTCCCGATCCGGAGTTTGGCGCACGACGCCGGCGCCTATGAACTATGTGAAGTAGCGCAAAACGAGGTCCGTTCCGTCACAATTCGGCGCCAGACGTGATAGGGAAATTCGCCACGGCGTCATGAGCATGTCGTAGTATCTCCGATAAGGTCCGCTCGCGCCGGCAAGGCCCGTGCTGATTCGCGCTCAAGGTCCGTGGGAGAAGGAGTTCCGCCTTCAGTCCTAGGTCGTACAGACATTCGCGCCACTCGAGTTTGAGAGGAGGCGGCGATGCAGGTCCTTAGTCGGCCCCCGTCGGGCATGCCGGCGCTGGTCCTGAACGCCGACTATCGTCCCCTTTCCTATTACCCCCTGTCCCTGTGGCCCTGGCAGGAGACCATCAAGGCGGTCTTCCTGGGTCGTGTCGACGTGGTCTCGACGTACGACACCCTGATCCACTCCCCGACCTTCCAGATGAGGCTGCCGAGCGTCGTCTCGCTCAAGAGCTACGTCGCCCAGGACCGGCCACCCGCCTTCACCCGATTCAACCTGTTCCTTCGGGATTCCTTCGCCTGCCAGTACTGCGGCAGGACCGAGGACCTGACCTTCGACCACGTCGTCCCCCGCTCCCGCGGCGGCCGCACGACCTGGGAGAACATCGTCACCGCCTGCGCCCCGTGCAATCTCGCCAAGGGCGGCCGCACGCCCCGCGAAGCCGGCCTCCAGCCCCGCCGCGCCCCGCGCCGGCCGACGATGTACGAACTCCAGGACCACGGCCGGAAATTCCCGCCCAACCACCTCCACGAGAGCTGGCTGGACTACTTGTACTGGGACATCGAACTGGAGGCATAAGGCGGCTATGTCGCAGTCCGCCAGTGCGCGCTACTTTTAGCCGTGCGCTTGCCATGCGGTCAGGTCGGGGCTCATCCCCAACATTAACCTAGAGAGTTCGTTGGTTCGGATGCCCAAAGTAATCGTGCCGTGCCCGGTCACCGAATGTCGATGACAGATTGATCCCACGAGGTCGCCATCCGCCCATCGTGTGCTACTCTACACCGCGTTAAGCTTGTTGCCCGCTTAACCTGACGAAGATATCGTGCGTGTACACCTATCGCCAGCCTAGGGACAATCATGGCGCAGTCTTTGGTTCCGCCAATCTCGATTGATGATGGACAACGGGTGTTTCTCCCGTGCACCCCTTCGCAATTCACCGGCTTCATCAGAAGTTTACTCGGGGAAACGCAAACGATCGAAGCTAGAATACCGGGAATATTTGAGTTAGGAACTGATGAAATCCGCCATCTATATGCTTTAGTGGACCAAAGAATAAAGAGTCAAAATTCCGCAGATTTAGTGAGCTTCAGCATCAAAATATTTTATTCGAACGAGTCGTCCATTTTGTTAAATTCGCTGGAGGAATTTGATAAATATTCGGAAATTCAAGCTCTTATATCAACGGGAATAAGATTATCTTGGGTCTGGTTGGTAAAATTTAACGATAAAGATGCGCCCGAAAAACAAGAAATAACTATATCAGCACATACGGAGCCGCAGAAGGGCCGAACATCATCAGATATGTATCGAGTAAACGCTATAGAAATAGATAGGGGAAATCCGAAGGGATTTGTTTTGGAAATAAGGTACACCAACAGATCGTGGGGTACTGATCTCAGCAATTTACTCTCAAACAATTTATCAGCTTTCATTAAGAAGCCGTCGCGTTTCCGTGCTTTTGTCGATTCCATATCCGGATGGATCGTATTTCTTACTGGATTGACATTTGGACTTGCGGTATTTGTGGGGACCATACGAATTATTGATCAAATTGTCATTTTACATTTCTCAAAATTGAGAAATGCTTGGGATAAGTTGTCTTACGCAGATCAAAACCGTAAAATTATTGATTATCTAATTAACGGCTCGACAATAGGTCATTCATATCAATTTGCGTGGTTAGTTGTCGTACTCGTGATATCAATCGTGTGCGGCGTTGTCTGTGGAATATTTACTTCATCCATAACAAGTTCTGAAGAACCGTCTTTTATATTGCTAACTACTAAAGCAAAACAAACAAAACAAATCCTCATGGAACAATTGTCGAGAAAAGAAAAAATAACGTTCGCGGGCCTTCTTATCGCTTTCATTATGGCGATTGCAGCAGAACCGGTCGCCCCGTTGTTGGCAAGGCTCTGGCCATTCTAGGGCGATTTCACTCACCGCCTGCCGGGCCGGTACGACGAACCACCCTCGCGCAGGTCCTTCACTGACGTCGCGCCGAACAGTCCAAGCTCCTCGGGCCCATCAGGGACACGTCCTTGACGCGTCGGAAGTCGGCTATCGCCCCGCCGCGCCCCGCGCCGGCCGACGATGTACGAACTCCAGGACCACGGCCGGAAATTCTCGCCCAACCACCTCCACGAGAGCTGGCTGGACTACCTGTACTGGGACATCGAACTGGAGGCGTAGCGGCTCACGTTCCCGTGAGCGGATGCTCGCTGGCGAGGCGTCTGTGGCGGGTCTATGGCGTGGCCATGAGATCCCTGATCGCCCTCGCCCTGTCATTAGCGCTCGCCGCGCCCGCCGCTCTCGCTGCGCCGACACCCAAGCAGGCCGACTTCGTCGTCCATGATTTCGCCTTTCGGTCTGGCGAGCGCCTGCCGGAACTGAAGATCCACTACCGCACGCTCGGCGAGCCTCGCAGGGACGCGTCGGGGAAGATCGTTAATGCGGTCCTGATCCTGCATGGGACGGGGGGATCGGGCGCGCAGTTCCTGCGTCCGCAGTTCGCCGACGAGCTCTACGGGCCAGGCCAGCTGCTCGATATCAGCCGCTACTACATCATCCTGCCCGACGACATCGGCCATGGCGACTCGTCCAAGCCGAGCGACGGGATGCGGATGCATTTCCCGAAGTACGACTATGCCGACATGGTCGACGCGGAGCACCGCCTCGTCGCCGAGGGTCTGGGGATCTCACAGCTTCGCCTGATCATGGGCACCTCGATGGGCTGCATGCACGCCTTCATGTGGGCGGAGACCTGGCCGCAGGCGGAGCGGGCGGTGATGCCCCTGGCCTGCCTGCCTGCGTCGATCGCCGGCCGCAACCGGCTCTGGCGGCAGATGATCATCAAGGCCATCGAGGCGGATCCGTCGTGGCGCGGGGGTGACTATCAGGCCCAGCCGACCGCCGGCGTGCATGAGGCGCAGGACATCCTGGTCATCGCCGGCAGCGCCCCGCACCAGATGCGCAAGACCCTGACGACCAACGCCGAGGTCGACGCGTACATGGACGGGACCATCGCCAAGTCACGCTCGGAGCTCGACGCGAACGACCTGATCTACCAGCTCGACTCCTCGCGCGACTACGATCCCTCAGCCGGACTGGGCTCGATCCTGGCCCAGGTGATGTGGGTGAACTCGGCGGACGACTTCATCAATCCCCCGGAGCTCGGGCTGGCCCCGGACCTGGTGAAGCGCATCCCGCACGGCCAGTTCGTGCTGCTGCCGGTGTCCGACAACACCCACGGCCACGGCACCCACACCTGGGCCGTGGCGTGGAAGACCTACCTGGCTGACCTGCTGGCGCGCTCCTAACTCCCGAGCCGATCAGAACGGGACGTCGCTCTTCACCGGGGCGGTGCCTGGCGGCGCTTCCGGCGGCCCCTTGACGGGGGCCGGCGGCTTCTCGGTGGGTGAGGCCATGATCTGGTCGATGTCGCCGTTGGCGTTGGCCTTGCCCTGGCTGGCCTGCGCTTCGGCGGTCTGAGCGTCGGCCTTGGCCTCGTCATTGGCCTGGTCGTCGGCGGAATCGTCCTTACTCTCCTCGGGCGCGGGAGGGGGCGGGGCGATCTCTACGATCGGCTTGGCGATAAGGTCGCCCGGCTGGTTGGCCGGGCCGGTGGCGTTGACCTCTGGCCCCGCTTGCCGGCGCCAGGCCGCGTCGAACCCAAGGCCGCCGCCGGCCACCGCTGCCGCGAGCACCAGGAAGCCCGCGCCATAGGCAAGCGCGCGCGGCGGCAGGGACACCGGTCCGTTGTTGATCCAACCGTCAGCCATCGCGCCGTCTCCGAAGTCCCCCGCTCTCTAAAGTAGATCGGCAGGGCGCGCGCTGGCCAGCGTTGCGGTTATCTCGACGCAATGATGTATGGCCAAGCTTGATCGAGCGAGGGGCGGGCGGTTGGCGCGGGAACGAGGCGGAGCGGGCAGACCCAGGGTCGCCCTGATCACGGGGATCACAGGTCAGGACGGCGCCTATCTGGCCGAGTTCCTGTTGGGACGGGGTTACGTCGTGCACGGCGTGAAGCGGCGGTCTTCGTCGTTCAACACCGGGCGGATCGATCACATCTACCAGGACCCGCACGAGCCGGGCACCCGCTTCTTCCTCCACTATGGCGACATGACCGATGCGGCCAACCTGATCCGCATCGTCCAGTCGGTCCGGCCGGACGAGATCTACAACCTCGCCGCGCAGTCGCATGTGCAGGTGAGCTTCGAGACCCCCGAATACACAGCCAACGCCGATGGCCTGGGCGCCCTGCGCCTGCTCGAGGCGATCCGCCTGCTGGGGCTGACCTCGTGCCGCTTCTACCAGGCGTCCACGTCCGAGCTGTTCGGGGGCGACGAGGGCGTCCCGCAATCGGAGACGACGCCATTTCGTCCGCGCAGTCCCTACGCGGCGGCAAAGCTGTTCGCCTACTGGTCGGTGGTGAACTACCGCGAGGCCTGGGGCCTGCACGCGTCCAACGGCATCCTGTTCAATCACGAGAGCCCGATCCGCGGCGAGACCTTCGTCACCCGGAAGATCACCCGCGCCGTCGCCGCGATCCGGCTGGGGCGGCAGGACAAGCTCTACCTGGGCAATCTCGACGCGCGGCGGGACTGGGGCCACGCGCGGGACTTCGTAGAGGGCATGTGGCTCATGCTCCAGCAGCCGGTCGCCGACGACTATGTCCTGGCGACGGGCGAGGCGCATTCGGTGCGGGAGTTCGTCCAGGCCGCGTTCGAGCAGATCGGCGTGCGGCTCGCCTGGCGCGGCGAGGGGCCCGACGAGGTCGGCTTCGACGCCGCCAGCGGGCGGGTTCGGGTGGAGGTCGACCGTCGCTATTTCCGGCCCAACGAAGTGGGCCGCCTGGTTGGGGACGCGGCCAAGGCGCGATCGCGGCTGGGATGGGCGCCGAAGGTCCGGTTTAGCGAGCTGGTCGCTGAGATGGTGCGTGAGGATCTGGCTGGTGTCGCCGCCGAACCGGTCCGGCGCGAGGCCTGAAGAATGCGGATCCTGCTTACCGGCGGCTCGGGCATGGTCGGGCGCAACATCCTGGCCGATCCCCGCGCGGCCACGCATGAGATCTGGGCGCCGACCCGCGCGCAGCTTGACCTCACCGACGCGGCGGCCTGCCGGCGCTATGTGATCGACCTCGCGCCGGATCTGGTGATCCACTGCGCGGCGGTCGTGGGCGGCATCCAGGCCAATATCGACGGGGGCGGACGTTTCCTCGGCGAGAACCTGGCCATCGGCCTGTCGGTGATCGGCGCCGCCCACGCCGCAAGAGTTCCCAGTCTGATCAATCTCGCGAGCAGCTGCATCTATCCCGGCGGGCTGGAGATTCCGATCACGGAGGATCGCCTGCTCACGGGGACGCTCGAACCGACCAATGAGGGCTACGCCCTGGCCAAGCTCGCCGCCTGGAAGATGGTCCAGGCCTACGGTCGCGAGATTCCCGGCGCGACCTGGCGAACGCTCGTGCCGCCCAATCTCTACGGCCGGTTCGATCACTTCCATCCCAGGCGATCGCACATGATGGCCGCCGCGATCCTCAAGATCGATGCGGCGCTGCGCGAGGGCCGGGACGTCGTGGAGATCTGGGGGGACGGGACGGTCCGCCGCGAGTTCCTTTTCGCCGCCGACCTCGCCGACTTCGTCTGGCGTTTCTGCGAGCGACTGAACGAGCTTCCCGAGACCCTCAATGTCGGCGTCGGCGAAGATCGCACGATCGACGACTATTATCGCGCCGTCGCAGCGGCGATGGGATACCGGGGCGCCTTCACTCACGATCCGGCAAGGCCGGCGGGCGTCAGGCGCAAGGTCCTCGAAGTGAGCGGCCAGAGGCGACTGGGCTGGTCGCCGCCGACGCGGCTGGAGGAAGGGCTCGCTGCGGCGGTCGCCTGGTTCCGCGAGGTCGGCGCGGCCTGAGGCTCTTAAGCTCTCGGTTCGGGGGCCACGACCGCCTGTGGTCTCACCGTCAGGATGGTCGCGCCGAGCACGAGCAGGACGGCTGTGACGGCGAGGCTCCCGGCGAGGCCCTGGTCGCCGCCGGTCCACAGCGCCGGGCCGTGAAGCCTGACCTGGGCGAGCACCCCTTCGGGCGAAGACGCAGGGCCGATGAAGCCGGTCCAGGTCCACATCAGATGGGCCGCGGTCGGCGCCGCCAGGCCGCCGCTCCGCAGGGCGAGGAGGCCGAGCAGAACGCCGGTGAGGAGGAGGTTCCCGACGACGAGCGGCCCGTGCGCGCCCGCCGCGACGTGGAAAGCGGCGAAGGCGGCGGCGGTGACGAGCAGGCCCGGCCAGACGCCCCATGCGGCCCCGAGGACCGGCTGGATCCAGCCGCGGAAGAACATCTCCTGGGCGGCCGCCCCGAGGGCGGCGACCAGCAGCGCCGTGACGATGACGCCAGGCGGGACGAGCGGCGGCCCCATGATCATCCCGGAGGCGCCGGCGATGGACGCGACGGCGGCGCAGGCGAAGACGGCGCCAAGGCCCATCGCGAGCCCGCCGAACGCCGCGGCGGGGCCGAAAGCCTCATGCGGCCAAAGACGGCGGCCTTCGAGCCGCGTGGCGACGATGGCGGCCAGCGCGAGGCCGACGAAGGTGATGAAGCTGGACACGACCTGTCCGGCGGCGGGAGCCACGGCGCGGCTGGCGAACACCAGGGCTCCGGCGACGATGGCGCCGATGAGCGCGACAAGCGTCGCCGGCGGGCGTCGCGGCGCCTGGCGGCTGGCGATGATCCAGGGATTGTCGAGGTCCGCTGCGAACATGCACTCCTCGCCGGTCGGGCGGCCTCGAAGGGCCTCACCTACTGTCCCAACCTCAAGCCGCGGAGGAGTCGGTGCAAATCCGCTCGGCGTCAATCGCGACGCGGGCGCCGCGTGACGATCGGAGCGGGACTGTGTCGCCAGCGCCGCTGTTTGAGACCGCCGAAGCCGTTGCGCCTTCGCCGTTGGCGTTTAAGGCTATCCGCGGATGTGGCGGATGGTGGAATGTCGGGCTCAGGCGAAGGGGATCTGGCGAAGGTCGATGGCGCGCCGGCGGCGGCGCGGCCCCGCGCCTATCCGCCGGCCTATTTCCGCGAGACGCGGCCGGAGGTCCTGGCCGGGTTCATCCAGGCCAACCCCTTCGGCCAGCTGATCACCACCGGACCGGCGGGCCTCCACGCCAGCGGGGCGCCGTTTCTCCTGCGGGGCGGCGCGGGGGCGTTTCGACTCGAGGCGCATCTGGCCCGCGCCAATCCGCATGGCCTGAGGAACGGGGCTGAGGCTCTCGTACTGTTCCAGGGGCCGCACGCCTATGTCCGGCCGGCCTGGTACGAGACCAAGAAGCGTGACCGCCGCGCAGTGCCGACCTGGGACTACATCGTGGTGCAGGCGCGCGGGTCGATCTCGATCATCGAGGATCCGCAGTGGATTCGCGCGCAGCTGGAGGCCCTGACCGCTCAGCAGGAGGGCGGATTTTCCGATCCCTGGTCGCCAGCCGACGCGCCCGCCGGCTACATCGACCAGCTCCTGCGCGGGATCGTCGGCGTCCGGCTGGACCCCGTCGAGCTCGAAGGGGTGTGGAAGCTCAACCAGAACCATCCGCGCGAGAACCGGCTGGGCGCCATCGCGGGTCTCAATGCGATGGACGATCCCGGCGCCTCGGCGATCGCGGCGGCCATGGCTGAAAGGGAGGGGGGCGGTTAGCCGACGGTCGCGGGGAACCCGGGACGGCCGGCGCGCCTTGGCGCTGACATGGACGCTTCGATCACGATCAAGACCAAACGCTATCGCGCCGAGGCCGGTGAGGCGATCGACCTCTCCAAATGGGCGACCCGCGACGAGCCGGTCTGCGGCAAGAGCGCCGAACTGAACGCCCTCCTCGCCGAGCACGTGAAGGCCACTGCGGAGCTTCAGGGGCGGCTCTACGCGACCAACCGTTTCGCCGTGCTGATGGTGCTCCAGGGGATGGACGCCGCCGGAAAGGACGGAGCGATCAAGCACGTGATGTCCGGCGTGAACCCCCAGGGCTGCCGCGTGACGAGCTTCAAGCAGCCCAGCGCCGAGGAGCTCAAGCACGACTTCCTCTGGCGCGCGGCCACAGCCGTGCCCCCGAGGGGGACGATCGGCCTGTTCAACCGCTCCCACTACGAGGAGGTCCTGGTCGTCCGCGTGCACCAGGAACTCCTGCGAACCGAGGGGCGCGATCCGGACGAGAAGCCAAAGAACGTCTGGGCGGACCGGTATCGTTCGATCCGCGACTTCGAGGCCCACCTTCACCGCAGCGATGTGCGGGTCGTGAAGATCTTCCTGCATCTGTCGAAGGAAGAGCAGCGCAAGCGGTTCCTGGCTCGCATCGACGAGCCCGCCAAGAACTGGAAATTGTCGACCGCCGACATAGACGAACGGCAGTATTGGGATAAGTACGTCAACGCCTATACGCACTGCATTGAAGAGACGACGACGAAAGATTGCCCCTGGTACATCGTTCCGGCGGACGACAAACAGAGCGCCCGCCTGATCGTCTCGCAGATCCTGCTCGACACCCTCGAGGACCTCGACCTCAAGTGGCCCAGGAGCACCCCGCAGCACGAGGCGGAGCTGCGTGAGGTGAGAAAGCGCCTGGAGGCTGAGGGCTAGCCTTCAGGGGTCCAGGCTCCAGGCCTCGCGCGCCTCCTCGACTGCCGCCAGCTTGGCCTCGAACGGCGCCCAGTCGTCGCGCTCGGCGATCGCGGCCCAAAGCGATTCCACCTCGTCGATCAACATCTCCTGCGGTTCTGGGTGGGCGAAGTAGGGATGGGAGAGACGCTCGGGCCGTTCGGGCTCGCGCGCAGCGATGAGCTCACGGAACTTGGCGAAGTGCTCGCCCGCGTAGAGATGCGCGCGTGGGCCGGCGAGGGCGCGTCCTTGCGAGGCGGCGCCGCAGAACCAGTCGAAGAAGAACGGCTCCCAGCGCAGGGGCTCTCCCCCCTCGGCCAGCGCCCGGAAGGCGGCGTTGGCGAGGTCGACGTCCTCGTCCCAGGACGCGCGCCTGAGGCCCAGGCGATCGGCCATGGCGCCGGCGAGTTCCGCCCGATAGGCCCCGCCGAAGAGGTTGAGGGCGTCGACGAGGGGCTGCGCCTCGCCCACCAGCGTGAGGGCGCCCGCGAGCTGCCGCAGGTTCCAGAACACCGCCTCGGGCTGGCGGCCGAAGCTGTAGAGCCCGGTCTGATCGAAATAGGCGGCCACGAAGTTGGGATCGTTGCGCGGCAGGAAGCGCCAGGGCCCGTAGTCGAAGCTTTCGCCGTTGATGTTCATGTTGTCGGTGTTCAGCACCCCGTGCACGAACCCCGCGGTCATCCATCTCGCCGTCAGGGCCGCCGAGCGGTGGACCACGGCGTCCAGCAGGGCCGCGCCCGGCGCCTCGGCGTCGGAGAGCTCCGGATAGTAGGTCTCGATCACGTGGCGGAGCAGGACCTCGATCAGGTCGCCGCGCTCCAGGGTGGCCAGTCGCTGCAAGGTCCCAAAGCGGATGTGGCTGAACGAGAGCCGGGTGAGCACCGCCGCGCGCGTGGGGCTGGGTTCGTCGTTGCGCTCCAGCGCCTCGCCGGTCTCGTAGAGGGCGAACGAGCGGGAGGTCGGCACGCCGAGCGCCTCGAGCATGGTGGTGGCCAGCACCTCGCGCAGGCCGCCCTTGAGGGTGAGGCGTCCATCGCCCGAGCGCGACCAGGGCGTCTGGCCTGACCCCTTGGTCCCGAAGTCCAGCAGCCGGTCCGAGCCGGCTTCGCGAAGCTGGGCGAACAGGAAGCCGCGGCCGTCCCCGAGGTCGGGGTTGTAAACGCGGAACTGGTGGCCGTGATAACGCATGGCGAGCGGCTGGGCCTGGTTCTGCGGCAGGGGCTCGAACGCCCAGAAGTGCGCCTTCCACTCGTCGTCGGTTAGCGTCTCCAGCCCCACCGACGCGGCGGCCCGCAAGTTCAGGTATCGCGGCTTGCAGTCCGGGAAGGCCGCCGGGCGCACGACGTCGGCGAACTCGGGACCGAGCGCCTGGAAGCGCGGATCGGGGCGGTAGGCGGGGGTGACGGGCATCAGGGGCAGGTAGACCGTTGCGAAGTTCCAATCATGGTCTGTCATCCCGGGCCGTAGCGAGCGGAGCGAAGCGAGGACCCGGGACCCAGGTGACTGGAACGGGCGCCTGGGTTCGCGAACCGCAGCGCCGCTGGCGTGGCCCCTGGGTCCCGGGTCCTCGCTCCACCCGGACTGCGTCCGGGCTCGCTACGGCCCGGGATGACGGGAGAAAAAAGGGAGGGCTGCCGAACAGTCCCGCAAGCGGAGAACTCATCCCAGGCTCTTGAGGCGGTAGAGCGCGTCCAGCGCTTCGCGGGGGCTCATGCTGTCCGGGTCCAGGCTCGCCAGGGCGGTTTCGA
>DASXGR010000046.1:0-9988 GCA_036488935.1 Caulobacteraceae bacterium
TGAGTCGGACTCCGCTTTGGGAAATGTCAGCCCCTTCGTTAGCGGCGCATTTTTGCGCTGACTGTCTGCCGCCTTTTCCCAGCGATCGAGCGTGGGTTTTGGCCGCTAATTTTTCGCTGCCTTTAATGCGTTGAGTCGGACTCGCTTTGGGAAATGTCAGCCCCTTCATTAGCGGCGCATTTTTGCGCTGACTGTCTGCCGCCTTTTCCCAGCGATCGAGCGTGGGTTTTGGCCGCTAATTTTTCGCTACCTTTAATGCGTTGAGTCGGACTCGCTTTGGGAAATGTCAGCCCCTTCATTAGCGGCGCATTTTTGCGCTGACTGTCTGCCGCCTTTTTCCAAGCGATCGAGCAAGGGTTCTGCGCGCCACTGCACTCCCCTCCCGCCGCAATTAAAGTTAGCCTTTCATTAAGGTGCCTCTTGGGATATAATTAATCGCTGCCCTTAATCGGGCCCAATGGATGCATCTCAACCATGACGCGCTCGGATCGAGCTGGACGATACGTTCGCCAACCCAGTGGCTATTCGGCCTTCATACCGCGACCGCTCCCGCCGGAGCCGGCCGTCGCGGTCGACGACCAAATGCAAACGCTGCTCTCGCGCGCTGATCGAGCGCTCGGCCGTCTCGACGGATCCATACAGACATTGCCGAATCCAGACTTATTTGTCCTTATGTATGTGCGCAAAGAAGCAGTCCTTTCAAGCCAAATTGAAGGGACCCAATCTTCTCTTACAGACGTCCTAGAGGCTGAGGCTAGCGTTTTTGACCCTCAATCACCCAACGATGTTGGCGAGGTACTAAATTACGTAAATGCAATGAACTATGGATTAGATAGATTAAACACTCTTCCTCTTTGTATTCGACTTATAAAGGAAATTCACGAAAGATTACTACACGACTCAAGGGGACGAGAGAAGAATCCTGGTGAAATTCGTACGTCCCAAAATTGGATAGGCCCCGGAGGCTCAAACCTTCAGACCGCAACCTTTGTGCCTCCACCTCCGCACGAAGTAATGAATGCCCTCAGCGAGCTTGAAAAATTTATGCACTCGGCCAATTATTTGCCACCGTTAATTAAAATTGGCCTTGTTCATGCTCAATTCGAATCTATTCACCCATTTCTTGATGGAAATGGAAGGGTCGGCCGATTATTGATAACATTTTTGTTGATGCAGAACGACATACTCCTGAAACCCGTCCTATATATTTCTCATTATTTCAAAGGCAACAGATCAGAGTACTATGAACGGCTCCAGGCAATTCGCGACAAGGGTGACTGGGAAGGTTGGCTTAAATTCTTCCTTTCAGGCATCGCAGCCGTAAGTCTAGAGGCAACAGAGACCGCGAGAGCCATAGTAGCCCTTCGCGAAGAGCACAGAAGCTTAGTTACAGAGAAATTAGGAAGAGCCGCTGGAAATGGCCTGGTCGTTCTCGAACATCTATTCAGACGCCCGATTATCACGATTAGTCAGGTTCAAGATCTCCTGAAAGTCACCTTCCCCCCCGCAAATGCTCTGGTACAGCACTTTGTGAAAGCGGGAATATTGTTTGAGATAACCGGGCGAGAGAGATATAGAGTCTATCAATTCAGTCCATACGTAAATCTATTTTCAGACAATCGTGATGTTGGCGCGATGGACGAAGGACCTTCACATGGATAGCTAGGTCGCTGAATGAGGGGACAGGAGCACACGCCCCCTTAGCCACGCGCAATCTCCTCTCGCAGCCGGGCCGCAATAGCCCCCATTGCGGCATCGTCGAGATCCAGCACCCCTCGCGTCACGTCGAGCGCGGCGAACTGCTGATCCTCCAGCGGAACCCCCGCCGGAAGAGGCGCCAAATGCCAGTGGACGTGGTCGTTCGCATCGTTGCTCCCGAGCGACAGCACGTAGAGACGATCCGCGCCCATCGTCCGCCGGACGGCCTCGCCGATCCGATGAACCAGGGACTGAAGCTGGAGATACTCCTCGCGCGAGAAGTCGCCCGTGACCTGCCGCTTGTGCGCCTTGGGGCAGACCAGAGTGTAGCCGGGCAGGGTTGGATACTTGTTCAGGAAGGCAATCGCGGTTTCGTCCTCATAGACGATGTGGTGTCGAAACTCCGGATCGCCCGCAACGACTCGGCAGATAAAGCAGGGCCCGCGGGTCGCGCGCGCCACATAAGACTCGAGGTCGAAGGGCTTCCTCGCCAAACCTGATGCCCCCTGGCGTCGCTGCGTGTTGGATCCGGCGCTCTTGAATCTAGAGCACGGGCGCGCACTTCGTCACTTCAAGCTTGACGGCGATCCCAGCAGTCTCATCCCTGAAACGGGCTAGCGACGGGTTGTTCCAATGCTCTTCAAACGCAGCTTCGTCTCGATAAATCTCGTAGAGAAGGACTCGTGTCTCATCCTCGAGAGGCGTCAGGACTTCGAACTGCAAGGTGCCGGGCTCATCCCTCAGACAGCGGGTCTTGTGAGCCAGCATTGCGGTCAGAACTTCGCCTCGTCTGCCCGGCTCAACCTCCAATGTGCCGATAATTGCCAGCTTGGACATTTCCACTCTCCCTTTCAGGGTGTTGGCGCATAACGGGTAAAGACGAAGTCGTGATCCTCTGCAGGCTGGTGGCAGGAGAAGCACCTTTGATGCAGCGCCTCGCCGCCGGGCTTGCCGGGCCCGCGGGTTGCGCGCGCCACATAGGTCCCGAGGTCGAAGGGTTTCCTCGCCAAACTGGAGCCCCCCTGCGTCTGCTCGGGCCTCACGGTTTCGTACAGGCGGCTGTTGGCGAATCTCTGCCGGCGCGCAAAGCTCACAATATGTACGTCATCGACAAGGCAAAGAAGGTTGACGTCTCGCGTCAGTGGGCGCTTCCCGACCGCGTGTTCTTTGCTTGCGGAGCGTGCCAGGTGCTCGCCTACGTCGCCGAGCAATCCTTCCGACAAGGTGGGTTCCAGACCTACTGGCTGCGCCCAGCGGCCGGCTTTCGGGGCAACCACATCATCTTAAGCGATGGGCGACATGCGTTCGACTATCATGGCTGGTCGAAGCTGGACCATTTGCTCGAACATGCTTTCCGCAAGGCCAACCGCTGGTGGCCAGGATGGTCGTGCGAGATGCTGCCGGTCTCCCCCGAGATCCTCGTATCCGAGCCCAAGTCGAAGGCCATGGGACTCCACCTGCGCGAGCCAGGCCAGTTCCTTCATGACGCTCTTCCACGGGCCCGGGCATTCATTGCCGCCCGACCGCCGCCTCCAGAGGCATGGAGCTGAGCGGCGCCTCAGCCTTGGCGCGAGACGACGTTGTCACCCTTAAACTCCCCTCCCCTTCGGTCATGACGAGCGCTTCCTCTCCAGCGACGGACCAGCATCACCACGCCGCCGAGGGCGGCTATGAGCACTGTGGCCGCCATGGCTGCGGCGATCGCCAGGATCCGTCCGCTGTCCATCATCAGGAAGGGACCAGTTCGAGTATAGACTCCGTTGAACCTGTCCAGCGCCCCCGGCAGCGCCATGAGCTCGTCTTTGGCGATTGGGAGGGCATGCTCTTGCGGATGCCACTGCGATTGCCAAGGCTCGGTGTGGCCATCCGCGCGCAACTCGATATGACCGCCCAGCACAGCGCCGACGGGCCGATCACGCAGGAACGCTGCCACACGTGCCGCACTGGCGCGGTCGGCGGCGGCGTCGTCTATCAGAAGCCGGCCTGGCATCAGAAAATCGCCTGAGAAGAGCAGGCTGGTCTGCTCGTCGTAAAAGACGACATGAGTGGCGTTGTGACCCGGCGCTGGGATGACATCTACGATCCGCTCGCCAAGATCGATCCGCGCCCGGCCCTTCGGCCAGTCTTGGAAACCGTAGAAACGCTGAACGCTGGCAAGGTCGTAGCCAACCGCCTGCACGTTCGCTTGGCCGGCGAACTGAACGTCGCCCGCGCGGTGGTCGAGGTGCCGGTGCGTATGGACCACCAGGAGCGGCAGGCGCTGACCGGCCTGCCCCGGCAGCAAGGCCAGGACTGTCGCGGCGAGCGGCGCCTTCGCCGGGTCGGCGACGTCGCCAGTGTCGATCATCAGCGCCCTGGACTTGCCGATCAGCAGATACATGAAGGGCGCTTCCCACGTGACGCAGGGGTTTTCGCGAAGCGCGTAGGTCGCCGGGCCGTACGCTCGGATCTCCAACGGCGGCTCTGGGCTGGCCTTGCAGTCCGGCGCGCCCGCGCGCCACGGGGCGCTCAAGGGAACGGTCTCAACAGGAACAGAATTCGCCGGAACGGCCACGCAGACCACGCCGGCGGCGGCAAGCGCGCCAGCCAGACGCCGACCGACGATGGACTGCATGAGCAAACTCCGCAGACGACGACCTAGGTTCGCACGCGGTGGGGCAATGAGTCCGCCAGGGGCCCGGTCTTGGGCCTGCGCTTCCACCACCATCCCGAAGTTTCGTCGGCGCGCCCAAGGGAGCCGTCGTCATCGGGCTCCGTGGCGGCGATGAACACCCCGTCGGCGGCCTCGATCCAGGCCTGGAGTTTGGCGCGAAGCGGATCTGCGCACGCGCCTAACGTCCACTCGAGCCCATCGCGCGCCATGAGCTCGTTCGCGTAGTCATCGACCGTCAGTTCGTATCCGGCGACCGATCCGGACAGCTCACCCCAAGCCGCGAGAAGCCACTCGACGGTCACGTGGTTGGCCCAGCCTTCCGCGCGAAGCCGGCGGCCAAGCTCGTCAAGAACGGCCTGTTCAGCGGCGTCGAAGTTTGGCGGCGGCGGGGCGATTTTCATCGTCCTTCTCCCCCTTTTCGACGGTGACGGATGATCACGCGCATCATGCGACACGCCTGCCGCTGACGTCGTCCACCCAGGCCGCCACCGCGTTCAGCAACTCATCGAGCACGTCCGCATCCTTGCGGCCGGACTTGGCCGGAACGTGGAAGGCGTGATCGGCCTCGTCCGCCAGAACGAGGGTCTCGCGCCCGCGAAGATCGGCGAGCGCGGTCCGCAACAGATCGAGGTCGGCCAACGCGTCCTTCGTTCCCGACAGGAACAACATTGGGACGTCGACCCCCGACAGGTGCGCGGCTCGATCGAGGGAGGGTTTGCCGGCAGGATGGAGCGGGAAGGCAAAGAAGATCAGGCCAAGCACGCCTTCCAGCGGACGTTTGGCCTGCGCCTGCGAGGTCATGCGCCCGCCGAACGACTTCCCGGCCGCGAACAACGGCAAGCCGCCGGCGCGACGAAGGCCCTCGGCTGTGGCCGCGCGCACCGCGGCATGAGCGACCGGCGGCGGATCCACCCGCTTGCCGCCACGCTCCATGTACGGGAACTGGTAGCGCAGCGTCGCAACGTCCCGGTCGAACAACCCCGTGGCGATCGCAGCCATCGACTTGTGCGCCATGCCTGCGCCGGCGCCGTGCGCCAGAACGATGCAGGCTCGCGCCCGCGGCGGCGCCAGCCAGAGCCCGGACACCGGCTCGGCCTGGTCGATCGAAATGGTGATCGGTTCCGGGTCGGTCACGCCGATAACCGGGAAGAGCAGTAGGCGATGGCCTTGCGGGCCTTCGCGGCCCACTCGTCCGGCGGATCGAGCGCCAGATACCGCTCGAACAGCGCCTTGGCGGCGCCGGTCTCATCCGCGCGCATTCGCAGCTGCGCCAGGTTGAAGACGGCGTCGGAATTGCCGGGATCGGCTTTCAGCACGCGGTTCAGTTCTTCCACCGCCGCCTCGGTCTTGCCGGCCGCTTCGAGCGCCTGGGCGAGATTGTAGCGCGCCTCGATGAAGGCCGGATCTCTCGACAGGGCGCGGTGGTAGGCGAGCGCCGCCTGATCGAATTCGCCCTGCGCGAGGCGGATATTGGCGAGGTTGTAGGGCGCGATCGGGTCTTTGCGGTCGGCTCTGGCGCAGAGATCGAACAGCCGGGCGGCCTCGTCGAGGTCGCCCTCAGCCTCCGCCAGGCTCGCGTGCTCGAACAGATCGTCGACGCTCGGATGGTCCTCGTCCAGCGGCAGGAGGCCCTGTCCTTCGAGGCTGGTCAGGCCATGGCTCCATTGCAGAGCCGCTTCACCCGACGCCGTCAGGACGATCTTGTGCAGGCCGATGGGCGCGAGATCCCGGGCGCGCATCAGGATCCTCACCGTGTCCGCGCGGGATCGGCCCTGACCCAGCAACTCGACCGCGGTGCGCATCACGCCGACGTCGCCGAAACGACAATGCTGATCCTCTATCTCGACCAGGTCGAAGGCAGCCAAAAGCTCCGCGTCGTCGCGCGCCAGCTTCGACTGCGCCAAGGCGGTCCCGATCGGCATGCTGACGGCGCTTGCCGCGCCCTCGCCGGACAGCGTGGCGAGGAACGCCCGCTCGCCCCTGACCCTGACGCCGCGCTCGCACGCCGACACCAGCCGCTCGCCAAGGGCGCCACTGTCGATCAGGGTTGTCGCCAGCGCGCCGACGACAAACGCGTCGCTACGGCGGGTCAGGTCCCGCGCGACCAGTCCGCCTCCCCGGACGATCTTCCGTCGAAGTTGGTCGCGCACGCCGGGCGAGAAGCGGCCGTAAAGGGCGAATGCGCGATCACGCACGTCCATCGGCTCAGGCGGCGCTGGTTTTCTTCTTCCTGTCCGCAGCCGTCGCGGGCGCGGCTTTCGCCGTGGTCTTCGCCGGCGCCTTGCCGGCCGCAGCAGCCTTGCCAAGGCTCGGGGCCGGAGGCCGGCGCTCCTCCTCGATGCTCCGGCGCAGGGCGTCCATCAGGTTCACCACATTGCCACGCTCCGGGGCCTTGGTGATGACCGGCTGCCCGCCCGAGATCTTCGACTTCACCAGCGCCAGCAGCGCCTCTTCGTAGCGATCCTCGAAGGCCTCCGGCGCGAAGGTCGCCTGCTTCTGGGCGATGATCTGCTCGGCCATGCCCAGCATGTCGTCGGAATATTTGGCGTTGAGCTTGTCGAGGGCGCTGGAGGGTTCGCGAACCTCCTTGGCCGAGCGCAGCGTCATCAGCCGGAATCCGTCGATGATCGGCTGGATGGCCACCAGGCGCTCTCGCCCGGAAAGCACGATCCGCGCGATGGCGACCTTATGGGCGCGTCTCATCGCCTCGAGGATGACGCCGAACGTCTCCTCGGCGATCGGGCCGTCAGGGGCCAGGTAGTACATGGAATCCATGTAGATCGGGTCGATGTCGGCCTCATCGACGAAGCCGTCGATATCCACGGTCTTGCTGGATTCGATCTCGATCTCTTCGAGTTCTTCGGCCGTGACGACGACGTATTTGTCCTTCTCGAACTGGTAGCCCTTCACCAGGTCGGCGCGATCGATCTCGCCGAGCTCCGGGTCATGGTACTTCTGCTGCACACGGTTGAGCGTGTCCTTGTGCAGCAGGTTGAAGGAGATCTTGCCCGCCGTCGACGACGTCGCCGGATAGAGCTTCACCGGACAGGAGACCAGAGACAGCCGAAGGTAACCCTTCCAAGACGCGCGTCCCGCCATTTTGACGTCCCTTAAGGTTTCATCCCGAGGTCACGCCGCATCTTCGGCGTGATCTTTATTCCACTTGATCCTAACCCATCCCACGGATCGGCGCCCAGAGAGTCAAGCCGCCGGTGAATGTTAAGACGATCGAAGGCGTCGCCGCCCGACAGTTTGCGCAGTTCTTCCCACAAAATCGGCGTCGCCACCGGAAACCCCGGCCGCGCGCGAAGCGAATACGAGGCCACCGCGCTCGCCCCGCGGCCATTGCGAAGATAGTCGATATAGATCCGCCCCTTGCGCCGCTCCTTGGACGACACGGCGGTGAAGACGCCGGGCGCATCCGACGCCATCGCCCGCGCGAACGCCTCGGCGAAACCCTTCACCGTCGGCCAGTCGTGCCCCCCGGCCAGGGCCACGACCAGATGCAGCCCCTTGCCGCCGGTCGTGCGCAGGAAGACCGCAAATCCCAGCGCCTCCAGCCGCTCGCGCAGGACCTCGGCGCCGTCACAGACCCGCGCCCACGGGAGGCTCTCGTCCGGGTCCAGATCGATCACCACGCGATCTGGATGCTCCGGATCGTCGATGTGGCAGCCCCACAGGTGGAACTCGATCGCGCCGAACTGGGTCAGCCCGAGATAGCCCTTGGGCTCGGTCACGGCGATGAACGAGGCGCGCCCCTCCTCGTCCGCCAGATCGACCGTCTGCACGCCGGCCGGCAGGCCGGCGAAGGCGTGCCGCTGGTAGAAGCCGTCCTTGATGTCGCCGCTCGGGCAGCGAAACACCGTCACCGGCCTTCGCAACAACTCCGGCAACAGCCAGTCGCCAACCCGCGCATAGTGGATCGCCAGATCGAGCTTGGTGACGCCGCTGCCCGCGAAGATCTCCCGCTGGGGATTGGTCAGGGTGATGGCGGCGAGATCACGATCGCCGACCAGCTTGGGCTTCAACGCCACGGCCGGACGCGGCGCGGCGCGTGGCGCGAGGCTCATGAACACCGGCGCGCGCGGCGCATCGTTGACCGAGCGGCTGCGGTAGCCGATCTCGGCGTTCCACGCCGGCTCGACCCAGTGAGCGCCGGGGGTGCGCGGGCTAGCGACGACGGGTGACGATCGCTCGGTCTTCGACAGGGTCGCGTAAAGCTCACGCGCCTTGTCGTCGTTGATGCCCGACCCCACCCGGCAGGCATAGACCAGCTCGCCGCCGCGCTCTTCCGCCAGGATCAGCGAGGAGGCGCTCCTTGGCATGTTCGAGAGATAGCCGATCACTGCGAAGGTCCCGATCTCGACGCGCTTGACCTTCACCCAGCTGGGGGACCTGGCCTGGACGTAGCGCGCGTCCGCCTTCTTCGAGACGATGCCTTCCAGGCCCATGCGGCTGGCCTGGGCGAACAAGGCCGCGCCGTCGCCCTCGATATGGTCGCTCAGCTGGATCGGGGAGCGCGGGTCGATCAGCGGACCGATCAGGCCCGCGAGAGCAGCTTTGCGGTCGAGGAGAGACGCGCCGCTGAGGTCGAAGCCGTCGAGGTAGCAAAGGTCGAAGGCGAAGTAGGTCATCGCATGGCTGTCGCCATCCGAGAGCGCCCGCTCCAGCAGGTCGAGCGAGGTGACGCCCCGCGGATCCTGGACGGTCACCTCGCCATCCAGGATCGCGCTCTTGCAGGGCAGCTTGGCGAAGGCCTTGGCCAACGCGCTATAGCGCACCGTCCAGTCGTGACCGTTGCGGGTGATCAGCCGGACCTTGCCGTCCTCGAAGAACACCAGGGTGCGATAGCCATCATACTTGATCTCGTGCACCCAGCCCGCGCCCTTGGGCGGGGCCTCGGCCGTGTCGGCGAGCTGCGGCTTCCATCGCAAGGGCATGGGCGCAGCGCGCGCCGACGCCACCTTGCCCGCGGCCTTGCGCGGGGCAGGCTTGCGCGGCGGGGCAGGCTCCTCGTCGACCGGGCGGCCGGTCACGACGCTGTTGGGCTCCTCCACCAGCACGTCGTAGTCGGCGAGCGGCCGCGCCGCCGGGTCGCGCTCCTTGATCAGAAGCCAGTTGGTCGGATCGTCGGGCAGGCGCACGAGCATCCAGCCCCCGGCCAGTTTCTCGCCAGCCAGCCGGAACTTGATCTCGCCCGCGGCCAGCGCCTCTTCCGGCTCCGCCAGGGTGACCCAGGTCCCGCGGTCCCAGACGATCACCGTCCCGGCGCCGTAGTTCCCTGCAGGGATGCGGCCCTCGAAACTGGCGTATTCCAGCGGGTGATCCTCCACCAGCTTGGCGAACCGCCGAACCTTGGGATCGAGGCAGGGCCCCTCCGGCACCGCCCAGCTCTTCAGGGCGTCGCCGATCTGCAGCCGCAGGTCATAGTGCATGCGCCTGGCGTGGTGCTTCTGGATGACGAAGATGGGATCGCCGGCGCCGGCCGACCCGCCACGCGGCTCCGGCGTCTGGGCGAAGCGCCGCTTCGCTCGGTAGGTGTCGATGCCGTTGGCCATGAAGTCTTCGGACTTGGCGGCGGGGAAACGAACACTACGGCGCCGTTCGAGGGCGTCCAGGGTTGGTTCTTACGGCGAA
>DASXGR010000054.1:0-14928 GCA_036488935.1 Caulobacteraceae bacterium
TTGCGGCCATACGCCTCCTCAGGCCCCCTTATCGAGCTGGCGCGAGATGCTGTTCAGGAGTTCCGCCACAAAGCCTTCCGTACGCGAGCCGTAGCCGGTGATCTGCGACTGGAAGAGGTTGTAGAAGATAACCGACGGGATAGCGGCGAACAGACCGATACCGGTGGCGAGCAGCGCCTGGGCGATACCCGGAGCCACGACGGCCAGGTTGGTCGTGTTGGTGTTCGCGATGCCGATGAACGAGTTCATGATCCCGTAGACCGTACCGAACAGACCGATGAACGGTGCGTTGGCTCCCACCGAGGCCAGGAACTGCATGCCGCCCGAGAGACGGCGGGCCAGCGAGGCCTGAACGGCTCCGATGGCGGCCGAAGCGCGGGTGATCGTCGAGCCGCGGTGCTCGCCGGAGACCTGAAGCCCCGCCTGACGGGAAAGTTCCACCTCGGCGGCGGCGGCGGCGGCCATGTCGGCCAGCGGGTTACCCGCGAAGTCCTCGGACTCGGCGATGCGGCCCATCTCGTTGATCGACTTGGCGCCCCGGAAGCTCTCCAGGAAGCGGTCGGACGAGCGACGCAGGCTGGCGAATTCCACCAGCTTGATGATCAGCAGCATCCAGGAGCCGATGGAGCAGCACAGCAGACCGATCATCACGATCTTCACGACCAGGTCGGCCTGTTCGAACATAACGATCGGGGTGAGGTGACCGTTGGCCGAACCGCCAACCTTCATGGTTTCGGCCGCGTTGGACGCGGGCGTTTCACCGGTATCGGCCGGAGCTGCCGCGGGAGCCGCGGCCGGAGCCGCAGCAGGGGCCGCCGGCGCGGCGGTCTGCGCCAGGGCGGGCGCACTGGCGAGCAGCGCGACCGCGCCGGCCAGAGCGACAAGGGGAGAGGTTCGTTTCACTGCGAGCATAGGGCGCCGGTTCCTGCTTGATCGACCATTTGGGGTAGGGGTCGGCCGCACAGCGCGCCTCTCCCGTGATTACCGCCGTGTTAGACTTGGCGTGCGGCTCCTTTGGCAACCGATTTTTTTAACGTCAAGGGCGGCCTTACCCATGAAAAGCGACGGACCATCTATCGGAACAATGGTCATGTTGCGCCGCAAAATGGCCGAACGCCCAATACGTAAGAGAATCCACGGACTCGCGGGGCCGTTTCCTGTGCAGCGCAGCAATTTCGCGCGCCCGGCCGTGGAACAGCCGCAAAAGCGCCGGCTGGGCGGCTTAGCCGCGGGCGACTAGAAAACAGACACCGACCGCCCATGGAACTCGCACGGCGCTTGGCTGCGCCTCTGCGCAACGGTGTCTCCATCATTGCGCCGGCGGCAGCGCGCTCTTCCGCGTCGATCGACGCACGGCCCACGAGGGGACGGTTTAGCGCGTCCGGTTATATTCCCGTTATATAATGTGTAGGCGCCCATCATTGTTCGGGTCTGACGACCCGCAACATGACGCCTTTCCAGGCGTCGGGCCCGCGAACGCCGCACCCGTCAGGTCACCCGGCAGCACGAGCAGGCGCCTACGCCGGCGCGCTGCCGCGACGTCCAGCCGCAGATGACGCGACGGATTGCCGGAGCCAGCAAATCTACAGCCGCATGAAGACGGTGGAAAACGCCACCATACCAATCAGGATCACCGCAACGGCGACGATGTATACCGGCGCAATCAACGGTCGCCCGGCCTCCCCGACGAGCGGCGCGTAATCTCCCTTGCGCAGCAGATTGACCGAGACGTGGTACTGCCAGGTGAAGATGGCCAGGGACACAACCCCGGCGGCGATCAAGGCGAGGCCGAAGTTGCGAGGGCCTTGCTCTCGCATCACCCGAACCTGCTCCGGCACGTTCGTGATGACGTCCTGGAAGAACTTAGCAACCGTGAAACCGAAGCCAATCAGCGCAACGGCTGTTCGCGTCGCCGCCATAAGCGTGCGCTGCAAGGCGAGTTGGGTGTTGATCCACGAAAAGTGGTTGCTGACGCTCGGCGTGACCTCGAAGTGGACCTCGGACGTGTCCATGGAACGGCTCCGGGAGGGGTTCGGCGGCGATCTGCCGAACCCAGGAAACTAGGCTGGCTCCGGGGGCCCGGGCATCGGCGCGAACCCTATGAGGCCGTAGGGTTTTTGCCCCGTTGTTCGGCTCGCGGTGATCACCGGACCGGGCCCGGTCCGGTTGATGGCGTCAATCGGCCAAATGGTGCAGGAGACGGCGCCGGAAATGCTTCGATAGTCACTAGAAAGACTGAAGAACCTTCACTGCGTGATTTCTCGTAAATCCCCAGATTACCCCGCTTCCCGGTCGCGTTTTAGCAGTCTGGCCCGCCGCTTTCATCGGGAAATCATCGGGTGAAGATCGGGTCGGCGTCCTGTCGGGACGCGGCGAGACATCGTTTCCTCGCGCTCACCAGGCTTCAACTCGAGGCCGCTGAGATTGAGAGAGAACTCGCCATGTTCACTTCCAGGCTCGCTTCCGTCACTGGCTTCATCGGTGCGGCCGTGCTCGCCGCCACGATCTCCGTCGCCGCGATCACCGCCGCCACACCCGCCTCCGCCGCCAGCTCTGGTGACGAGGTCAGCATCAGGGTGTCGGTCGCCGACCTGAACATGACCAGCGAAACCGGCGCGCGCGAAGCGCTCACCCGCATCCGTCGTGCTGCCAACGAGCTCTGCGGTGGCAGCGAGTTCAGGGGGTCGTTCGCCGAGCAGACGGAGCGGCGCTCGTGTGTCGCCGACACGGTCAAGCGGGCCGTGGCCGGGTCGAACCTGCCGACGCTTATGGCGGTAAGCCAGGGCCAACACGTCACGAAGATGGCGTCCGCCGCGCATTGAGGCCGGCTTCCCCCCGCCGCAGGGGGCGACGGCGACGGCAAGCGAGGGCCGGGGGGCTCCCTCCCCGGCCCTCGTTCCTAGTGGCGTCGCCGTTAGAGGTTGGTAAAATCCTGGCCGGCGTCCCGCGAAGGGACGCGCAAGCGGGCGGGCTCGATGGCGCCCAGCCACCCGACGCCGGCCGACCGGCGCGCATCGTCGTCTGCAGATGCCGATCTCACCGGCATCGTGCTGGCGCGCGAGCCGCCGATCAGGTTGGGCGCGCTGATGATCGAGCCGCCGATGCGCCGTGTGCTGCATGATGACGGTCAGGAGGAGTTCCTCGAGCCGCGCGTGATGCAGGCGCTGGTGGCGCTGCTGCGCGCCGACGGCAAGATCGTCTCACGCGACGACCTCCTGGCCCAGTGCTGGAGTGGCGTGGTCGTGGGCGAGGACGCCATCATCCGCGTCATGGGGCGCCTTCGCCGGCTCTCGGAGGGGGCCGGCGCCGGCGTCTTCCGCCTCGAGACCATCACCAAGGTCGGCTATCGCCTGGTCGTCAAGTCTCCCGCCGCTGCCCCACCCGCCGCGCCGAGCGCCGAGCCTCTGCTCGCGGTGCTGGCGTTCGACAACCTCTCCGGCGACACCGACATGGCCTTTTTCTCCGACGGCGTGTCGGAGGAGATCCAGCAGACGGTTTCGAGAGCCGCCGATCTAAAGGTCATCGGCCGCACCTCGAGCTTCCGCTATCGGGGGGCCGACAAGAACGCGCGGCGCGTCGCGACCGAGCTGAAAGCGACCCACCTGCTCGACGGCGCCGTGCGCCGGAGCGGCGGCCGGGTGCGCATCTCGGCCCAGCTTATTGAGTGCGCCGGCGAGACCACGCTCTGGTCCGACCGCTTCGACCGCGACCTCACCGACGTCTTCGCCTTGCAGGACGAGATCGCCGCCGCCGTCGCGGCGGCCCTGAAGGTGGTGTTGGCGCCGGCGCCGAAAGCGCAGCCCATCGACCCGGCCGCCTATGAGCTATTCCTGAAGGCGCGCGATCTCGAGGCCGGGAACTTCACCGATCCTGCTGCAATCGTTACAGCCGTCCGCCTCCTGGAACAGGTGACACGCCTCGCTCCGAGATTCGCGCGCGCCTGGGAAAGGCTCGCGTCCGCCCGCGCCTTGCTGCTTCGCCGTCACGGCGTCGACGAGCCCTACGCGACGGCGCGCGACAAGATCGTCGCCGCCGGTCAGAAGGCGCTGGAGCTCGATCCTGGCATGGTGACGGTCCACTCGGTGTTGGCCGAGTTGGAGCCCTTCGGCCGCTGGACCATCCGCGAGGCGGCCCGCGGCAAGGCGCTCGCCGCCGCGCCGAACGATGCGGTTGCCCTCGGCAACGTGGCGCGGTTCTGCGGCGATGTGGGCCGGCACCGCGAGGCGCTGGACCTGGGGAGGCGAGCCTTCGATCTCGACCCCATGAACCTGCGTTGGGCGAACTGGTACGGCATATGCCTGATCAGCACGGGCCACTACTTGGAGAGCCAGGCTATCTATGACCGGCTGATCGTCGACTGGCCTGACGCCCTGAGCATCCTTGCCAACGCCATTCTATTTACCGACGCCGGGCGTGACAGGGACAGGCTCGAATCGCTCGTCCAGTTGGCCAAGGCGCGTGGCCTGTACAAAGATGCGGTTCGGAACGTAACGAGAGTTGCGAGGAACCTGCAGGCGAAGGACCCAAGACACGTCGCCGCGTTCCTGCAGTACGCCCGTGATGAGCTCGCTCGAACCGGCAACGTGAGCGAGCAGAATCTGGGAATTCTGTGCGAGTACGGACTGACCGATGAGGTCTACGACCTGGTCGATAGAGCGTCTTTCGACTTCGTGACCGATCCCGAAAAACCCCGGTGGGACGCTGCATCCTGGGAAATCTTTAGTCTGTACCTGCGCGGCAACCTCATTCGAGATCCGCGCTACCCGCGGCTGTGCGCGAAGCTGGGCCTCTGCGACTACTGGGTCGAGACCGGCAAATGGCCCGACTGCGCCGACGCCGGCCTCCTGCCCTACGATTTCAAGGCCGAGTGCCGGCGCCTCGCGACGGCGTAGCGGGCTACCCTGACGAACGTCCGCTTAGGGCGCGGAAGCAGACTTGATCGCGGTCGCGGAAAGCTGACGTTTCCGCCGGAGACGGTCTCACACCGCTACTATGCGCCGGAGAGAGATATTTCCACTCGACCGCGGACGCTGACTATCGGCCAAATGGTGCCTGGGGGCGGAATCGAACCACCGACACGCGGATTTTCAGTCCGCTGCTCTACCAACTGAGCTACCCAGGCGCCGGGCCCTTCGGGCGGGCCGCTGTCTATAGAGAGGGGCCGGCGCCTTGTCCAGGAGACCCGCTCAGTCCTCTTCCCCGCCCTGTCCGCCCGGTTCCTGCTCCTCTTCTTCGGCGTCCCCATCGATGGCGTAGCGGCCTGTCAGCCACCGTTGCAGGTCCACGTCGGCGCAGCGGCGCGAACAGAACGGGCGGTAGGCGGAATCCATCGGCTTGCCGCAGATGGGACAGCGAGGTGTGGTCATGCGCGCACGACCTCGAAAGTCACCCCGGCGCGCGGGAGTTCCGCACGCACCTCCAGACGTCCTCCCATCCGCCCGTTCAGCGCTTCGAGCGCCGGGCGAGCGGCTTCAGCGACGGGCGTGACGGCGACGCCTGCGAACCGCCCTCCCGGGTCGGCCAGGGCTTCGCGCTCCAGCTCGCGAAGCAGGGAAAGGGCCAGGGTCAAAGGCGTCGGCGCGCCGGCTTCGTCTTCCAGGTCCTCGACGACCGGCCGCGACCGTCGGGGGATCGTAAGCTCAAGCGTGCCGAACCGGCTCACCGAGCCCAGCGCGACCCCAGGATTGTCCGGCGCGAAAGCAGTGCGCGCCGCCGCCAGCAGCGCGGCCGGATCGTGAGCGCGGCCGACGAGGTCAATAACCACCAGGCCGCCCAGTCCTTTCAGGCGAAGAGCTCGGGCCGCCTCGGCGAGGGCCTCGAGATTGGCGGCGCGCGCCGCCTTCTTGGGGGGAGCGGGGGCCCGGCCGCCAAGATCAACGTCGACGGCGGTCAGAGCACGGGTCGGCTCGATCCAGATGCGTCCACCCCCGGGAAGCGGAAAGTCCGAAGCCATCGCCTCGTCCTGGGCAAGATCCGCCATGGCCCGGGCCGATGGCCCACGGCGGATTTCCGTCCCCGGCGCGAAAGCCCGCAGACGTTCCTCCAGACCGGGCGCAGCCGACAGGAGGCGGGGCCGCCCCTCGCCGGGCCCGATCGCCCGGAGGGTCGCCGACTTGCCGTTTCGCGACTCCGTCCGGATTTCCACTTCGACCGCCGCGCCCTGGACCGGGCGACCGGTCTCCTTTGTGAAATTCAGCACGCCTTCGCGCCCTTCGCCGAGATCGATGAAGGCTAGGCCGGCCGCGGCGTCCAAAGCGCGGATCCGCCCCACCAGGCGCGCCCCGAGGACTTCTCCCGCAGCGGCCCCGTCACGCAGGAGCAGCAATCGTTCGGGCCGACCGCCCAGCGTCACAACGCCGCGCCTTTCCCCGGGCGCATCATCGAGGAAGAGACCCCGTTGGCTCATCGCCCGCGCCAGCCCAGGCCGCGAAGCAGGCAGAGGGTTTCGTAGAGAGGCAGGCCGACAACGGCGGTGTATGACCCGATGAGGTCGATTACGCAGGCCCCGGCCCTGCCCTGGATCCGGTAGCCGCCAGCCACGCCGCGCCATTCCCCTGAGTCAATCAGGGCCGAGACGTCTCCCGCCTCCAGCCGCTTGAAGCGGACCCGCGCTTCGGCGAGGCGCACCGCTTCGCGTCCGTCAGGCGCTCGCACCGCTACGCCAGTGATCACGCGATGGCCACGTCCGGAAAGGAGCTCGAGCATGCCGCGGGCGTGAATCTCGTCGTTTGGCTTGCCCATCACCCTGCGGCCAACGGCCACGACTGTATCCGCCGCCAGGACGAAAGCTTTGGAGTGGATGTCCGCAGCCGCCCGCGCCTTGCCAAGCGAGAGCCGCTCGGCAAGGCGCCGCGGCGTTTCGCCGGGTTCTGGCGTCTCATCAAGGTCGCAAGGCGCAACGAGGTCCGGCGTGACGCCGGCCTGCGCCAGAAGTTCTCGACGCCGTGGGCTGGCGCTGGCGAGCACCAGCGGCGCTGAGGCGACGGTCAAGGCCACAACGCCGCATTCGCGTCGGGACCGTTCCGGAACGAAGCCCCAGGCGGAGGGTTTGAGCGGACTGGGGGGAGGACGTGATTCATGGCCATCGAACCGGATGAAGAGGCCGACGATCAGGATCGGGCGGAAACCTTCGACGAGACCCATCTGACCGAGGATGGCGACGACATCGCGCGCCCCGACATGATGCGCAATGTCTATGACGTCACCGTCGCCGAAGACGACGCCGGGGACGACAATTTCGGCGACGATTTCGAGGACGAGGATGCTGACGACTTCGATCCGGATGCGCTGAGCGAATCGGAGCGCGAATCCCTTCTCGAAGAGGACGACGGGATCGACGACGACGAAGGTCCGGTGACCCGTGATTCGGGCGATCTCGTTTCCATCGACGACGACCGGCCCTCGGACTTCGAGGGGGAGGCGCAGTCCACCGGGCCCGATGACGAGGATCTCGACCCCGGCGGCGCCCATGCGCGACGCGACAGCCGCAGGGACGTCGGGCTTGAAGAGACTTTCCCCGCCAGCGACCCGCTGCCGTCCAATCCGGGCTCTGATTGACGCAAGAGGGATTTGCTCTCTGCGCTTGAATGTCCGCGCATGGCCTTTAGGGTGGCTCACGATTTGAACACATGTTCGAGGGGCGCCAGGGGCGCCTCGATGCGGAGCTCTCCCGAATGACCAAACGCTTTGAAGGCACCAGCGACTACGTCGCGACCGACGACTTGAAGATCGCCGTCAACGCGTCGATCGCGCTTGAGCGACCGTTGCTGATCAAAGGGGAGCCTGGCACCGGTAAGACGGTACTCGCCTACGAAATCGCCAAGGCGCTCGATGCGCCACTGATCACCTGGCATATCAAGTCGACAACCAAGGCTCTGCAGGGCCTCTATGAGTACGAGGCGGTGACCCGTCTGCGCGACAGCCAGCTGGGCGATGAGCGGGTGAAGGACGTCTCCAACTACATCAAGCGCGGCAAGCTCTGGGAAGCCTTCGATTCGGACGAGCGGCCGGTTCTGCTGATCGACGAGATCGACAAGGCCGACATCGAGTTCCCCAACGACCTCCTCCAAGAACTCGACCGAATGGAGTTCTACGTCTACGAGACCAACGAGACGATCAAGGCGAAAGTCCGTCCGGTCGTGGTCATCACCTCCAATAACGAGAAGGAGCTCCCAGATGCATTTTTGCGTCGTTGCTTCTTCCACTACATCCGCTTCCCCGACGAAGACACCATGCGCGCGATCATCGACGTGCACTATCCAGGCATCAAGCAGAAGCTCGTGTCGGAGGCCCTGCGCATCTTCTACGACATGCGAAAGGTGCCGGGTCTGAAGAAGAGGCCGTCGACCTCGGAGCTGCTTGACTGGCTCAAGCTGCTGATGGTCGAGGACATCGACGAGAACACCCTGCGCGAACGCGATCCCACCAAGCTGATCCCGCCCCTGCACGGCGCGCTGCTGAAGAACGAACAGGATCTGCAGCTGTTCGAACGCCTCGCCTTTCTGGCCCGGCGCGAAGGGTCTAGCGCTCGGCCAGGCCAATCCTGACGCCCGGCCTTACCGCAATTTCACTGGACCGCGGTCGACCGCTGGACCGAAACTTCCGCCACTGGGCCGCCCGGCCCGGGGCGGGAGTATGGCCGAGATGACGAGGTTTGTGCTGGCGACGGGTCTGGTGGTTGCGTCCCTGGCGGGGTGTGCGCCACCTCATCCCGCCGCGATACACAAAGGATCGCTGCGGCAGATCTCTGTCCTGACCTGTCCTCAGGAGCAGGGAGACTTGCAGTTGAAGCCCGGCTCAGAGGGCCCGCGAAGCTGCGCCTACGTCACGGACGACGGCGATACCGTAACGTTGCAGTTGGTGGACCTGAACGGCGCCGATCCCGACGCCACGCTCAAGCCCGTCGAGGCGCAGCTTGCGGCTGAGGTGCCCGAGGCGAGCCGGGACGTCCCGCCTTCCGGGCCGCCGCCCGTTCCGGGCGGAGGGCGCGTCGACATCGATCTCCCCGGTCTTCACATCCACACGCGCGAGGATGGCCAGGCCAGTGTCGATACGGCGGGTGTCCACGTCATGGCCAACGACGACCGCACCGCGGCGGGCGGCCAGGCGCAGGTGTCGGTGAACGCCGGCGGGCGCGAGGGCGTGAAGGTGAACGCGCACGAAGGCGGCGCCCAGATCCGCGTGAACGAGTCGGGTCCCGGAATCCGGCGGGACTACGTTCTGCAGTCCGAGTCCCCCGGTCCCAACGGTTTCCGCCTGGCGGCCTACGAAGTGCGCGGCCCCTCGGGCGGCCCCGTGGTGGTCGCGCGAATTCTGGGCAAGGACTCGGACGCAGACGAACTGCGTCACGACGTCCGTCGACTGCTCGAGCTCAACGTCGGCGGCTAGGGCTCCAGGTGGCGCCCCACCTGTCTGAAGATCTTGCGAGCCGAGCTGCGGGCGTGCGACGCCGTCAGCTCGTCTGATCATGTTTACCCGGGAAATCCGACTTGGCCGTTGTTCCTGTCATTCTGTGCGGCGGACCTGGATCGAGGCTCTGGCCCGCCTCTACTTCCGAACGGCCGAAACCCTTCCTTGACCTGATCGGCGGCCGCTCGCTGTTCCAGCGGACCGTCTTGCGGATGAGTCGATTGACCGATGTCGCACCACCCCTGGTTGTGACCGGCGCCCTCCATGCGCAGGAAGCGAAGCGGCAGCTGCTAGAACTCGGGGCGCCGGGTCGAATCCTTGCCGAACCCGTGGGGCGAGACTCGGCCCCCGCTCTCATAGCGGCTGCGCTGTGGATCGCTCGCGAATCGCCGGACGCGCAGGTGATAGCCGTGGCCTCAGACCACGATATTCCCGACACAGCCGCCTTCGCCGCAGCGGTCGAAACGGCCAGGCCCGCCGCTGCCCTCGGCGCCATCGTCACCTTTGGCGTCAAGCCAACCCGGCCGGCCACGGGATTTGGCTACATCCGTCCCGCGGATCCGATCGAATCGGCGCCCGGCGTGCTGAAGGTCCAAAGCTTCATCGAGAAGCCGGATGCTGAGACCGCAGCCACACTGGTCTCCTCCGGCTGCGTTTGGAACAGCGGCAACTTCATGTTCCGCGCCGACGCCATGATCGCCGAGGCGCGAACCTTCGCGCCGGCCCTGGTGGAGGCAGTGGAATGCGCTTTGCCCTTCTCAGGGTCGGACGGTGAGATCGTCGCTCTCGCACCGCGCTTCGCAGCCGCCGAGCGCATCTCCATAGACCGGGCAGTCATGGAGCGGACTTCTCGCGCCGCCGTCCTGCCGATCGACTACGCCTGGTCGGATCTGGGATCCTGGGACGCCGTCTGGGAAGCGTGTCCCAAGGATGAAGCCGGAAACGCAGTTTCGGGAGACGCCGTCGTCACCGACATGCGCGATTGCCTGGTCCGTGCAGAGGATGGCGCCCGTGTGGTGACGCTTGGCCTGCGCAACATCGCCGTCGTCGCGCGCGGACGCGACGTGCTGGTGAGCGACCTCGCCGCCTCAGCCTCGCTCAAGGCCAGTCTGGCCAGGGTGACGGCTGGCGATCTGCTGGGTCAACGTGCGCCTGATGAGAGCGTTGGACTGTGGTCAAGCCGCTTTGAAGAGTGGCTGACGCGGCGCGCCCTCCCCGCCTGGTGGTGCTTCGGCGCCGATCACGAATCGGGTGGCTTCCACGAAGCGCTGTCGCCGCACTTTGCGCCCCTCGATATAGCGCGACGCGCGCGCGTGCAGGCGCGCCAGATCTTCGTCTACGCGACCGCGGGAAAGTTGGGCTGGCAAGGTCCCTGGCGGGCCGCCGCCCGCCACGGGCTCGACGCCCTGGAAAATGGCTTCCGCCGCACAGACGGGCTGTACCGCTTCAGTGTCGCGAGTCCGGGCAAGCCGACCGTCGAAGACCATGCGCCGCTCTACGAACAGGCATTCGTCTTGCTTGCCCTGGCCGCCATCACCGAAGCCGACATCGCGATCGAGCCCCAATCCCGCGCACGGGCGGCGCAACTGGCAAGGACGATCCGCGAGGCTTTCGCCCATCGGAGAGGAGGATTCTCCGCCGACCTTTCCGCGAACGCCTTCCTGAACGATCCGGTCATGCACCTCTTTGAGGCCTCCCTCGCCTGGCTACGCCTCGATCGCGACGGCCCCTGGCGCCAGCTTGCGGGCGAGGTGTTCGATCTCTTCTCCGAACGCCTCTTCGACCGTGAGCTGGGCCGAGTGTACGAGGTCTACGATTCAGACTGGCGGCCGCTGACGGCGACTAGCGACGACCGCGTCGAGCCGGGACATCAGTTCGAATGGGCGTGGCTGCTGACTCAGTGGGCCGCGCTCGGCGGCGAGGACGGCGCCGCGGACATGGCGCGCCGTCTCTACCAGACCGGAAAGGCGGGGATCTCGCCCGGCGCGGGCCTCGTCGTGGACGCCCTGAACGATGACCTGAGTGTCGCCCGCGGCGGGTCGCGCCTCTGGCCTCAGACCGAATGGCTGCGGGCCGCATCGAGACTGGAGCAGCAACCTGCGGATCGCGCCCGGGAGATCTGCGCCGCCGCCGCCGCCATCAACCGTTATCTCCTGCCGTCGGGTCTGTGGCGCGACGCGCCTTCAGGCTCAGTGCCTGAAAAGGACCACCCCGCGCCTGCCAGCTCGTTCTATCACATCATGGGCGCGATCGTGGCGCTGGGAGACGTCGCCGCAGAACAGCCTGACTGATCAAGGCGGGCGGGGTCAGCCCTCACGCCGACGCGACCACCCCTCAAGACGTTCCGTGAGGCGCTGGCGAAGGGCTTCAGGATCGCTCGTGGCCATCACCGGGGTTTTGGCTCTTGCCCGCGCCAGAGCCTCGCTGAGCTCCTCGGTCGTGTGCGCCACCTCGATCAGGCCTCTTGCGGCGAAGGCGCCGGTGATCTCCGCCTGATGGTCGTCGTAGTGCTCGCCCCGTTCGAACAGCCGGGGCATCGCAACCACCCTGCACCCTTCGCGGAGCGCCGTGATCAGTGACCCGGTTCCTCCATGGCAGACCACGATGTCCGCCTTGCGAAGCCGACCAAGAAGGTCGTCCAAGGGGAGCGTTTCATGGCACTCGAACTCCGGGTCGGAGAGGCCGCCCAGGCCTGTCTGGATAACGATGCGCTCGGGAATGTCGCCGCGGCGAGCGAGTTCGAGGACGCTGGCGACCATACGGTCGAACGGCAATGTTGCGCCAACCGTGACCAGCAACAGCGGCTCCTTCGCCGGCCTCGTCCCTTCAAGCCTGCGGATCGGGTCAAACACCGGCGCGTCCGGCCAGAACTTGGAGAGGGCTGGCGACTGCAGGACCTTCTCGTCGGCGAGCGGGCCGGCGATCCGCGCGAAGGCTGACATCACCTCGAACCGCGCCAGCGATTCGATCAGCAGCACCTTCGCGCCGAGCAGCTTGGAGATCAGGACGGTGAAATAGACAGAGCCCGCGCCCGTCGTCACGACCACGTGCGGGCGGCGACGCATGACCACCGCCAGGGACTGAAAGAAATTGGTGATCCCGGCGAATAGCATCTTGAAGGGTGCGCCGAGCCGACCTTGTCCAAGCGCCACGTGGGTGACGAAGTGAACGGACCAGTCCTTGCTCAGAGTCCCTGTCAGTCCCGAGGCCTCCGACACGAAGAAGACGTCGTAACCTCGCCAGGCGGACTCCAGATCGAGCAGTTGGCGAACGTGCCCGCCGCCGGACGCCGCGAGACAGACCCGCAGCGGCCTCCGATCTCCGGGGCGTCCGTTCTCACTGGCCATCTTTCGATGCTCCCCCTGCTTCACGCCCCCGCGTTGCGCTGGTGGCACGCCATACGCGGTGGACGCAATCGCCTCCGCGCGTCCAACTTCGGACGCCAGGGCTCGACGCCGGCTGGCCGCTCTATCGGCGGCCCTGGTCAGGCGGCTTCGACGTCCGTGATCTTGTAGGTCAGAGGGCGCCCATCCTCATCCGTCACCGTGACGTACTCTCCGACTGCGAAGCGATGATCGCCCAAGCGATGGACGGGCTCGACTCCGAGCTCCTCGGCCTCGTCGAAATCGAAGAACCATTGGCCGCCGCGGCGCGCCAGCCGGCCGATCGCAGGATCTTCATCAGGGGCGAAGCGGCGCACCTGGCACTTGGATCGAGCGTGCTCGTAGGCCGCCGAGTCCAGCCGCTCCGCCTGCGTGAGCGGGGCAGTCAAGGTATACCCGCGGTGGTCGTCGCCATTGGCGAACTCGGTGCCCGGGTTGCGGGCAAGACGCATGATGATGCGCGAGAGACTCATGTTGACTCCAGAGCGCGCCTGTCCGGCAGACCGCCAGACAGGCTCTTAGTGTGACAGAAACAGAGAAGGCGCCTCCGCGTTCAAGAACGTCCGGGTCGCTCCACCGAAGATGAACTCCCGCAGCCTCGTGTGACCGAAGGCGCCCGCGACCAGCAAGTCCGCGCCCGCGGACCGGGCCGCGCGTATGAGGCTGGGGGCAGGATCGCCGGTGTCCGGCAGAAGCTCGATTGTCGAAGCGACCCCTCGCGCGGCGAGGAAATGCTGGAGCGCCTTGGGATGGGACTTTCGAGGCGAAGCGGCCGGCGCAGTGAGGATGAGAACCGACGAGGCCTTCGCCAACAGCGGAATGGCGGTACGGACGGCGCGAGTCGCCTCCTTCCCACCGTCCCACGCCACCGCCGAGATTCCGCCGACCTTCAGGCCAGGACGCGCGACCACGGTCGGGCGCTGCTCGCCGGCGACGATCTGCTGGAAGGTCTCCGCCAGGGCCCCGCGCCCTCGCGCCGGGGCGTCGTCAAAGACCACCAGATCGGAAAGCCGCGCCTCCATCGCGAGCGCAGCCCAGACCGGCGAATCCAGCGCGATGAACGTCTTTTTGCTGTAGGTGACGTTCGAGAACGCGCTGCGAGCACTTGCCTCACCAGCCGCCGCGGCCTGTCTTAGGCTGTCGAGCGCGGAAGGTTGCACCGCGCCAGAGTAGGCGTCGCCCATCCAGGGCATGAGATCCGACACGTCGGCCGGGGCAAATACCCCGGCGATTTCCGCCTCGAACGCCCCGGCGATCATCGCCGCTGCGGCGAGCGCGCGCGCATCCCCCTCCCCGCCTGAAAGCGGCGTCATGATCCTCGCCCAGTCCATCCGTTCCCTCCTCCCGCGCCTTATCGCTCACACGGTCCAACCCTCTTAAGCTTGTCAAGTTGCGTGACCGTTCGCCTTGCGCTGGCGCGGGGCGAAACGTATCGATGGTCGAAATCCGATGACGACATTCTCGCAGAAACTCGACCGCGGGTGGTCGGTGTCAGGCTCCATGCTCTGTGTGGGGCTGGACCCGATCCTGGAACGGATTCCCGAACCCTTCGCCAGCTCGCCGCGGCCCGTCCTGGCTTTCAACCGCCATGTCATTGATCTCGTCGGAGATCTGGCCTGCGCCTTCAAACCCCAGTTCGCCCACCATGCGGCGGTCGGGGCCGAGGCCGACCTGGCCGAGACCATAGCCTACATCCGCTGCGCAGCGCCCCACGCCCTGGTGTTGCTCGACGCCAAGCGAGGCGACATCGGCTCGACTGCGGAGATGTACGCGCGCGAGGCGTTCGAGCGATACGAGGCCGACGCCGTGACGGTGAACCCCTATCTGGGGGATGATGGGGTGTTGCCTTTCCTGAAATGGCCGGATCGCGGAGCCGTGGTCCTGTGCCGGACGAGCAATCCGAGCGCCGCCCTGGTCCAACACGCCAGCGTGGACGGCGAGCCGCTTTATCTCGCCGTCGCCCGGCGGGCGCAGAGCCGGTGGAATGCGCTGGGCAACGTCATGCTCGTGGTCGGCGCCACCGCTCCGGAAGACCTGGCGCTCGTGAGGCGCGCCGCTCCCGACCTGGCCTTCCTGGTCCCAGGTGTGGGCGAACAGGGAGGCGATGCGCAAACCGTCGTCCGCGTGGGCGCGCGCA
>DASXGR010000115.1:0-12222 GCA_036488935.1 Caulobacteraceae bacterium
GGCGACTTCATCGAGGACAAGAACGCGGTCCTGCCGATCGATGCGGCGATCCAGTCCAACCTGCGGGAAACCACCACGCGGGTCCTGGCCTCGCTCACGCCCCGCGAAGAGCGGGTGCTGCGGATGCGCTTCGGCATCGGCATGAACACCGACCACACCCTCGAGGAAGTGGGCCAGCAGTTCAGCGTCACCCGCGAGCGGATCCGCCAGATCGAGGCCAAGGCGCTGCGCAAGCTCAAGCACCCCAGCCGCAGCCGCCGCCTCCGCAGCTTCCTGGATAGTTGATCGGGCGGCGTGGCGACGCAATGATGGCGATTGCGCTGCTTCTTCCGTGAGGCGGCGCGAACGTCCACAGGACATGCAGGAGATGGCTGGAACGCCTGCTGTGCAGAACGATGCTGCGGCGTCGCCTCCAAGTCGCCCGGCGACACGGGCAGAACTCATGGCCCGGCTGGCTGAACTCAGGCCGTGGCTTTCAGAGCGCGGCGTCAAGCATCTGAAACTGTTCGGTTCCTTCGCCCGCGATGAGGCGGGTGAAGACAGCGATGTCAACCTGATCGTCGAGTTCCGCCGGCCCGTCGGCCTGGCGATGTTCTCGCTGCAGGCCGATCTGGCGGCTCGTCTGGGAATTGCAGTCGACCTTGTGACTGAGAGGGGCCTTGCGTCGGACATCCGCCTGACGGCCCTGCGCGACGCCATCGATGCCTGAAGAAGAGCGTATGCGAAACCGCCAGGCGGGTTCTCGACACTACGAAACTGAGATCACCCGAAGTCCCCTGGCCGGCCATCGTGGCGCTCCGCAACCGAATTGCCCACGGTTACGAGACCGTCGACCATCTGCTTGTCTGGCAAATCATCACGCTGGACGCGCCTCAGCTGGCTTCGGCCATGGATCGCCTGTTGGCGGCGGATTCGGACCTTCCTTACGACGAGGGGTCGTCGACGTGAGCTTGAACCTGCCGCTCGAAGGCGGCTGTATCTGCGGGAGCCTGCGGTACAGGATCACGGACGTCCCGCTGGCCGTCTTCGTCTGCCATTGCCGAAACTGTCAGCAGCGGACAGGCAGCGCGTTCTCATTGTCGATGCCGACCTGGCGCAAGGATTTCGAGACAATCTCTGGAGAGAGCATATGGCGCGACCTGCCAGGCGGCAGTGGCGCCTTGCACCGTCAGCACGTCTGTGGCGAGTGCCTGACGCGCACGTACACCGACATGCTGGCCTACCCAGACATCGTCAATGTGAGACCCGGGACGCTTGACCGGCCTCAGGCGGTGACGCCCATTGCTCAGTGCTGGACGCGGATTGCCCACGCCTGGGCGATCGTGCCCGGGCTCCGGAGTTTCGAGGAAGATCCGGAGGATGTCCCAACACTGATGGAGGCTTGGCGTAGCCAGCATGAGTAGCGACGGCCCCGTGGGCTCTCTCAAGGAGGGGAGCACCGCTGTTGCGACGCTTCCACTGTCCAAACTCTCCTGGCGCCTGCTGCCGCTGGTGGGGATCGGCTACTGCCTGGCCTATGTCGACCGGGTGAACATCAGCTTCGCCGCGCTGCAGATGAACGCGGACCTGAAGTTCAGCGCCACGGCCTACGGGACGGGGGCAGGCCTATTCTTCCTCAGCTATGCGGCGTTCGAGATCCCGTCGAACCTATTGATGGTGCGCGTCGGTCCCCGTCGCTGGCTCGCACGGATCATGGTCACCTGGGGGGTGATCGCGGCGGCGATGATGTTCGTCCGCACGCCGGTCCAGTTCTACGCGCTGCGTTTCCTTCTCGGCCTGGCCGAAGCCGGCTTCTTCCCGGGGGTGATCTACTATCTGACGCTTTGGTTCCCCAGCGCCTACCGGGCTCGCGCGATCAGCCGGTTCTACGTCGCCGCGCCGCTCGCCTCGGTGTTCATGGGCGCGCTGGCGGGGAGCCTGCTTGGTATGAAAGGCGTGCTTGGCCTTGCCGGATGGCAGTGGCTGTTCCTGGTGGAGGGCCTGCCCGCCGTGGCCGTGGGCCTTCTCTTCCTGTGGCTCCTGCCGGATCATCCCGCCTCCACGGCCTGGCTGTCGGCTGCGGAGAAGAAGGCGCTCCAGGACGCCCTTGCCGCTGACGCAGCGGCATTCGCCCACGCAGAAAAGCCCACCCTCGCCCGGGCGATCTTCAACCTTCCGGTCCTCATGCTCGGCGCGGTGAACGTCTTCGTCCTGGGGCTATTCTACGCGATCAATTTCTCGGCTCCGCTCATGATCCGAGCCGCCACCCATTGGAGCGCTGGCCAGATCGGCAGCCTCGTGGCTGCCTGCGGGGTGGTCGGCGCGGTCTGCATGTTGATCTCGGGGTGGTCGTCGGACCGGGCGGGCGAGCGGCTCCTCCACCTCGCCCTGCCGCTGTTCGGCGTGGCCGCAGCTCTGGCGGCTCTGGCCTGGATCCCCAATTCGACCGTTCTCGTGCTGTCGTTCCTGGCCTTCTTCGCTCTCTACTACATCGTGCAGGGCGTGTTCTGGGCGGCCAGCGACCGGCTGTTGCCGCCGAGCTACACGCCCGTGGCGATAGCGGCGATCAACACCATCGGCATGATCGGCTCGTTCGTCGCGCCCATCCTCTGGGGATGGGCGAAGGACGTCTCCGGAAGCTACGACCTGGGCCTGAAGCTCCTGCCCGTTGGTTTTGTCCTGGCTGGCCTGATCGTCCTGGCGCTTCGCCGAGCCGTGCGTCCGAAAGGCTCCTCCGCGCTCTCGCTGGGTGCGGTCGCGGAGGAGGTCTGATCGGGGGGTTTACTTACCCAACGCCGCGTACACCGCCTTTTGCCAACTTGGCAGGGCGAGCCGCGCGCCCATGCGCTGGCCGGTGGCGAGTTGGGCGGCGGCTTCGGGGCCGAGCGGCATGGAGTTCTGGATCAGATAGATCATCACCATGTCCTCGACGGGATCGGCCTGCCACCAGGTGCCGAAGGCGCCGGGCCAGCCGAACGAGCCCTCGGAGCCGGCGCCCATCCAGGCCTGTTTCTCGGGATCCGTGATGACCGACAGGCCCAGGCCGAATCCCTGGCCCATCCAGAACGGGATGCCCATGAACGGGATCTCCCGCTGCTGCAGCGTGAGGCGGTTCTGGCGCATCAGGCGCACCGTCTCTTCCTTCAGCAGGCGCACGCCATCGACCTCGCCGCCGCCCAGCAGCATGCGGGCGAAGGTCAGGTAGTCGTCGGCGGTGGAAACCAGGCTGCCCCCGCCGCCGCAGAAACTGGGCGGTGAATCGTGACGTGGGAAGGCTACTGGCTCGAGATCATCGCCAGCCTCGTTCATCCGGTAGACCACTGCGGCCCGGTCACGCTTCTCTGGCGGGATGTAGAAGTCTGTGTCGGTCATGCCGAGGGGCTGGAAGATCCGCTCCATCAGCACCTCGCGGAAGCCCTTGCCGGCGATGCGGCCGACCAGGAAGCCCAGCACATCCGTGGCGTGGCTGTAGTGGAACTGCTGGCCTGGCGGATAGGACAGCGGGAGGCTGGCCAGCGCCGCCATCCAGGCGTCCGGATCGGTGTTGATCGAGAGCACGTCGCCCAGCGCCTTCTGGTGGGCGTAGGCGATCGGGCCGATCGAGGTGAAGCCGTAGGCGAGGCCGGCACGATGAGTGAAGAGATCGTCGAAGGTGATCTCGCGCGGCGCCGGGTCGGTATCCTCCACAGGACCGGTCGCGGACTTCAGCACCCGCATGTCCTTGAACTCGGGCGCCCAGCGGGTGATCGGGTCGTCCAGCTTGAATGCGCCTTCCTCCATCAGCATCAGGGCGGCCACGGACGTGACCGGCTTGGTCATGGAGGCGATGCGGAAGATGGTGTCGCGGGCCATGGGCCGTCCCGCCGCCCGATCCGCCATCCCCTGCACGCTGATCTGGATGATCTCGCCGCGGCGCCAGACGAGGGTCACCGCGCCCGAGAGATCCCCGGCCTCGATCGCACCCGTCAGCGCCTCGGGCGCCTTTCCCAGGATCTCCGGATCGAAGTCCCGCGCCGTCTGACCGTCCATTCCTGCCGCTCCCGCTCCCTGGCTGTGTTGGGCCAGATGGATAGCGGCAATCAGGAGCGCCGCCTACTGCAGCGCAGACGCGAACGGTGGCGATCATTCATATAACGAAAGCTTTATATCCCGGCGCGATCTGTGTTAGGCCCACGCTTTCCGTTGGCTCGGCAAGTGCGCCGCGCCGCCTGCGCCGTTCTTGAGGACCTCCATGAAGACCGACCGCTCCCGTTACCTCTTCACCAGCGAGAGCGTTTCCGAGGGCCACCCCGACAAGGTCGCGGATAGGATCTCCGACACCGTCGTCGACGCCTTCCTCGCCGCCGATCCCTACGCCCGCGTCGCGTGTGAGACCCTGGTGACGACCAACTTGATCGTGCTCGCCGGAGAGGTGAGGGGGCCGGCGGGGACCATCGAAAGCCTGGAGGACAAGGTCCGCGCCGCGGTGCGCGACATTGGCTACGAACAGGAAGGCTTTCACTGGGGCACGGCCGCCTACCAGTGCCACCTGCATGGGCAGTCGGCCGACATCGCCATGGGCGTCGACGCCGCCGGCAACAAGGACGAGGGCGCCGGCGACCAGGGGATCATGTTCGGTTACGCCACCAGCGAGACGCCGGAGCTCATGCCGGCGACGCTGCAGTACTCGCACAACATCCTGAGCTCCCTGGCCCGCGCTCGGCACAAGGATCGCAACCTGGGTCTCGAGCCCGACGCCAAGAGCCAGGTGACCCTGGTCTATGAGAACGGGCGTCCCGTGCGGGCCGACTCCATCGTTCTGTCGACCCAGCACCGCGATGGGCTGACCCCCGCCGACGTCTTCGACATCGTGCGGCCCTATGTTGCGGCGGTCTTCCCCGACGGCTTCATCGATGATCAGACGCAGTGGCACATCAACCCGACCGGCAATTTCGTGATCGGCGGTCCTGACGGTGACTGCGGCCTCACCGGGCGCAAGATCATCGTCGACACCTACGGCGGCGCGGCGCCTCACGGCGGGGGCGCCTTCTCCGGCAAGGATCCGACCAAGGTGGACCGCTCGGCGGCTTACGCCTGCCGCTACCTCGCCAAGAACGTCGTCGCCGCGGGCCTCGCGGACAAGTGCACGATCCAGATCGGCTATGCGATCGGCGTCTCCCAGCCGCTCAGCTTCTACGTCAACCTGCAGGGTGGAAAGGTCGATCCGGCGAAGCTGGAGGACATGCTGCCCCAGATGATCGGCGGGGCGACCCCGCGTGCGATCCGCGAACACCTGGGCCTCAACCGCCCGATTTACGCCCGCACGACGGCCTACGGCCACTTCGGCCGCGCGCCGGACTCCGACGGCGGCTTCTCGTGGGAGCGTACGGACCTGGCGGACGAGCTGCGTCGGGCGTTCTGAGCCTAGAGCCTGATCCGTTGGCACGGAACAGATGCAAACGGTGATTCAGGCTCTACACTTTTGAATCTAGAGCAAATCACCCCCGTTCAGACGGTTCCGTCTGAACGGGGTTTGCTCTAGGTCGCGACGGGGGCGCGGCCCTCGTCCGGCGGCGGCTCATTGAGCAGCGGAACCAACAGGCTGTTGAGCAGCGGCAAGGTGAACGCGCCGGCCTCCGCGTAGCGGAGCACGCCGGCGCGATCGATCACGTAGTTGCTCGGCACCTCAGCGCCGTCTCCGTAAGGGCCTGAGAAGTGTCGGGCCATGGCGAAGGAGACCATCTTCGCCAGCGGCGCGAGATCACCCACCGGAATTTGCTCCTGAAGGGTGACGCCCAGGACCTTCAGTCCAAACCGTTGCTGTGCGCGGTAGTAGGCGTCCAGCAGCGGCAGCTCCTTGCGGCATGGACCGCACCAGGTGGCCCAGAAGTTCAGGACCAGAACCTCGTTCTTGAAGTCGGCGAGGGCGACTTTCTGGCCCTGGAAAGTGACGGCGTGGAAGTCAGGCGCAGTCTGGCCCACGACCGGCCGGACGCGGGCTCGCGCCGAAAGTGGCGAAAGAGCCAGGGCAGCGCCCAGCGTCAAAATCCTGCGGCGTTCGATGTCCATTTCCACCCCCCGATGGATTGTATCGCTCATCGGGCGCGCTGACGGCCAGATCAACGGCGCGCGTCGGAACGGCGCAGTCACATCCTCGGCGCGCGAAGCAGCCGTGGGGGGCGTCAGGTCGCCTTCAGCGCCGCCTTGATCCGCTCAGCCGTCAGCGGCAGCTCGCGGACGCGAGCGCCACAGGCGGCGTAAACGGCGTTGACCACCGCGGGGATCAGCGGCGGCAGGGCCGGCTCGCCCAGTCCCGTGGGCGGGTGATCGGTGACGAGGAAGTGGATGTCGATCTCTGGCGCGTCGGGCATGCGCACGAGGTCGAAATCGGGGATGTTGGTCGGCACGGTTTTGCCGTCCTTGAACTCCACGGCGCAGCGCAGCTGGCTGATCCCCTCGACGATGGATCCGGCGACCTGCGCTCGCCCGCCAAGCGGGTTGAGGACGATCGAGCCCACGTCGCCGACCACCCAGACCTTCTCGACCCGCCAGTCGCCGTCGTTGCTCACCCGCACCTGGGCGACCTCGGCGAAGTATCCTCGATGACTGAAATAACACCCGGCGCCCATCCCGACCCCGGAAGGCAGGCTCTGGCGGCCCCAGCCCGAACGCTGCGCCACGAGTTCGAGGACCGCTGCGAGGCGCCCGATGTCCAGCTTCGGCTTGCCGTCCCCGGGGGCTTGCGTCTGGGCGGCGAGGTAGGCGCGCATGTGGGCGAGACGGAACGCGACCGGATCCTGGCCTGCCGCGTGCGCGAGTTCGTCCCAGAAGCCTTCGTGGACGAACGAAAGGGCGTTTGAAGCCGGCGCCCGCAGCCACCCGGTAGGTATGATGGTGGGGATCAGCGACTGCTCGGTGCGCGCAGAGTCGGCCAGGAGACCCGGCGCGGCGTCCTGGGTCACGCCGCCGCCGGTCGTTGGCGTCGTCCCATCCCGCGTGAAGCTGACCCCGTGCGCGCGATAGGCGCTTACCCGCCCCTGGGCGTCCAGGCCCGCGTCGAACGCCATCCATAGGGCCGGTCGATAGTAGTCGTGGGCGACATCGTCCTCGCGCGCCCACACCAGCTTGACCGGCGTATTGGCCTTCATGGCGATGACGGCGGACTCGACCGCCGCGTCGGCCATGAGCCGCCGCCCAAAGCCTCCGCCGCTGCGGCGCATGTGGACCGTGACCTTCTCCAGCGGCAGGCCCAGCGTCTTGGCGGTCAGCTCTCGCGCGTCAGTGGCGACCTGGGTCGGGGCGAAGAGCTCCACGCCACCGTCGGCGGTCGGCCGTGCGGTGCAATTCTGCGGTTCGAGGCTCAGGTGCGCCAGGAACGGGGCGTGATAGACGGCGTCAACGCGCTTGGATGCGCCCGCGAGCGCCGCGTCCACGTCGCCGTGCTGGGAAGCGACCTTGCCAGGACCGCCCTTGAGGATCTCGCGCGCCTGCGCGTCGTAGCGGTCGGTGGAATGACCCGCACCGGCAGTCTCGTCCCAGCGGGCGTTCAGGACCTTGCGCGCCTGGTTCGCCAGCCACCAGTTGCGGGCGATGATCGCGATGCCGGGAGCATAGCCGGGCGCAAGCCCGACCTGTTTGCCCGCTGGCGGCGCCAAACCCTCCAGGGCGAAGACCTGCGTCACGCCCGGCTGCCGGCGGGCGGCGTCCAGGTCGGCCGAAACCAGCTTCGCCCCTGGAACGGGTGACTTCACGTAGACGGCGTATTCGAGGCCCGGCACCTCCGTGTCGATGCCGAAGATGGGTTCGCCCCGGACCACCGCGGGCGTATCCACGCCGCCCTGGTCCCGTCCCAGCAGGACAAAGTCCTTGGGCGACTTGAGGACCAGCTGCGCCGGATCGGGAGGTGGGAGCTTCGCCGCAGCGGCAGCCAGCTCGCCGTAGCCGATACGCCGGCCGCTCGCCGGATCGATCACCTCGCCGCGCGCCGTCTTCAGGCTCGCGGCGGGGAGGCCCCAACGCTGGGCCGCCGCCTGAACCAGCAGCGAGCGGGCCGCGGCGCCCACCTTGCGCATCGGTTCGTAGTTTTCCGGCGTCGTTGTGCTGCCACCCACCGACTGGTCGCCATATCTTTGCTCGACCGGCGCAAACTCGATCCGCACGCGCGACCAGTCCGCGTCCATCTCCTCGGCGATGATCATCGGCAGGACCGTCTTCGCGCCCTGGCCGACGTCCGGCGCCTTGGCGAGAAGGGTCACCGCGCCGTCCGGTGCGACGATGACGTAATCGCCTATCGAGCCATCCGCCGCGACGGCGGCCTCGCCAGCCGTGGTGAAGCCAAAGCCGAGCGCCAGGCCGCCGCCGGCGGCCGCGCCAATGGAGAAGATCAGGCGCCGACGATCGATAATCATGGTCACGCCTCCACGCCGGCGGCCGAGCCGATGGCCGCGTGAATGCGGTCGTAGCAGCCGCAGCGGCAGAGGTTCCCCGCCATCGCGCCCTCGATCTCGTCGCGCGTGGGGCGCGCCTTGTCCTTCAGCAGGGCGGCCGCGGTCATCATCTGGCCGGCCTGGCAATAGCCGCACTGCGGCACGTCATGGGCGATCCATGCCGCCTGTAGTGCCTTGCCCTTGGGGTGTGCGTGCAGGCCCTCGATCGTGGTGATCTCGCGCGAGCCGACGGTTCCTACGGGCGTCAGGCAGGCGCGCGTGGCGACACCGTCGACATGAACCGTGCAGGCGCCGCAGGCGCCGACGCCGCAGCCGAACTTGGTCCCTGCGAGGCTAAGTTCGTCGCGTAGCACCCACAGCAGGGGCATCTCTGGCGGAACTTCAGCCGTCAGGTGTCGACCGTTAACCCTGAGCGAAATCGCCACGATAGGCCTCCCTGCCTTTTGCTCCTGATCTACACCCCCTGCAGCCTTGGCCAAAGCCTTGCAATCGGTCAGCGACGGAGATGCGTGTCCTGCTGGCTCATCCGGCTGCGCACGGTGAAGACTCCATCACCGCTCAGGACGCCGCCGCGGGCGAACAGCCGCCCTGATTGCCAGTTCGAGAGGCCCAGTTCGGGCCGCTGCAGTGCGTACTGGCCGTCGACCCAGCGGGTAAAACCATCGCCGACGAAGGCTGCGTCCAGGGCGTCGAACGCGGCGGCCTTGACCGCCTCCTCCTGGGAAATGACGGAGGCGATGAAGCGCGGACTGTAGCGGTTGAAGAGGGTGATCGCCTCGTCGAGCGATTCGACGATCGCGAGGCTGACTTCGGGGCTCTCTTCCCATTCCCATTCCAGGCCGAGGTTCTCGATCGGGAGGGATTCTGCCTTGAATTCGTCGTGGTCGCCGTCGGCGCGCCGCACGAGGCTGCGGTCGGTCAGCCACGACTGCGGAAGCCAGGCTTCGCTTCCCGCGGCGACGTGAAGCTTCACACCGTGGCCTCGCCGAGCACCCGCGCCTTCCAGGGCGGCGAGAAAGCGGGGCGTGAGCTCTTTGGCGCGCGATCTGACGATGCAGCAGACATTCAGCGTGTTGCAGACTTTCCGATCCAGTGACGACAGCACTGCGGCCTCAAATCGGTCTGCGTCCGCTCCGGCGTCGACAATCATCCAGGCGCCGCCGGTCCCGTGGAGGCTGACAGGCGTTCCGGCCTGGCGTGCGATCGCGCCAAGCTGAGCGACCGCTCGACCGGATCCCCGGGCGACGGCGAGAGCCAGGCGCGGATCGGCGAACATCGCCCAGCCCGCCGCGTGCTCTGCGCTGTCGACGAGCACAGCCGCGCCTTCCGGCAGTCCGGCCCCTCGAAGGGCGGGTGCGAGCGCCCCCTCGGCGAGGGCGCGCGCGGTGCCGAGAGCGTCCGAACCGATCCGGAAGACGACGGTATTTCCCCCGCGCAGGACGCCCACCGCGTCGGCGAACACGTTGGGCCGCCCTTCGAACACGAAGCCGACGACTCCGAGCGGGGCCGTGGCCAATTCGACTGTCCAGCCGTCGTGCTCGCGCCGCTCCACCACGCGTCCACGCCCTGCCGGCGCGTCGCGCCAGGCGCGTAGCCCGCTGATCATGTCCTGCCGCATGGGTTCGGTGGCGACCAGACGGGTTATGCTCGCTCCCTTTGCCCGAGCCCGCTCGATGTCCTGCTCGTTGGCTCGCGTGATCGCCCGCCAGACCTCCGGCGAGGCGAGCCGCGCCGCGAACGCCTCGAAGAAGGCGCTGACGCGATCGTCCCCAACTCGAGACATGGCGCCGAAGGCTTCCGCGGCCCGGCCCACTGCGCGAGCGGCCGTCTCATGGGCCGCCTTGGGCACGTGGAGCAGGTCACCGGTCGTCTGCAGGACGATCAGACGATCTTCTGTGCGGAATGCCTCGGCAAGGTCGCGAGGCACTCGCGCGACGCGGTCGCCGCCGAATGGGATCGCCATTCCAGCTTCAAGGCGCTCGAGCTTTCCGTTTCCAGACATGGCGCCGTCTTTAGGTCATGGTCGCCCTTGGCGCATAGCCGGGCGAGCGGCTAAACCGCCCGGGCCGTCAAGAATGAGGAGGGGCTCATGAAGACCCGCGCCGCCGTTGCCTGGAAGGCTGGAGAGCCGCTCTCGATCGAAGAAGTCGATCTCGAAGGCCCCCGCGCCGGCGAGGTGCTGGTGGAGATTAGGGCGACCGGGATCTGTCACACCGACGAGTTCACCCGCTCTGGCGGCGATCCGGAGGGCATCTTTCCCGCCATTCTCGGCCACGAGGGGGCGGGGGTGGTTCTGGAGGTTGGGCCGGGCGTGACCTCGGTAAAGCCGGGCGACCACGTGATTCCGCTCTACACGCCCGAGTGCCGCCAGTGCAAAAGCTGCCTCTCGCGTCGCACGAACCTGTGCACATCGATCCGCGCTACGCAGGGTCGCGGTCTCATGCCCGACGAGACGAGCCGTTTTTCAATAAACGGCGAGAAGATCTATCACTATATGGGCTGCTCGACCTTCGCCAACCACACGGTTCTGCCGGAGATCGCTGTCGCCAAGGTGCGCGAAGACGCGCCGTTCGACAAGATCTGCTACATCGGTTGCGGGGTGACGACGGGCGTAGGCGCGGTGATATGGACTGCCAAGGTCTGGCCGGGCGCCAATGTTGTGGTGTTCGGTCTTGGCGGGATCGGCCTCAACGTCATTCAGGGCGCCAAGATGGCCGGCGCAGACAAGATCATCGGCGTCGATCTCAATCCGGAACGTCAGACCATGGGGCGCGCCTTCGGCATGACCCACTTCGTCAATCCCGATGACGTGGGCCGCGACAAGGTCGTGCAAGCCCTGGTCGACCTCACCGGCGGCGGCGCCGACTTTTCCTTCGAATGCATCGGTAACGTCCACACGATGCGCCAGGCGCTGGAGTGCTGCCATCGCGGGTGGGGCGAAAGCGTGATCATCGGCGTGGCGGGCGCCGGCCAGGAGATCTCCACGCGCCCGTTCCAACTCGTTACCGGCCGCGTCTGGAAAGGCACAGCCTTCGGCGGCGCCCGCGGGCGGACCGATGTGCCGAAGGTCGTCGACTGGTACATGGAAGGTAAGATCCAGATCGACCCTCTGATCACCCACCTGCTGCCGCTGGAGCGGATCAACGAGGGCTTCGACCTGATGCACGCCGGTGAGAGCATTCGATCCGTCGTCGTCTACTAGACGGCGATGGCCGCGGGGGGCATTCGGCTTGGTCACGTCGCCCTTCTGCGCGGCGTGAATGTCGGGGGACGCAACCGGATCCGGATGGAGGACCTGCGCCAGATCGCGATCGATCTCGGTCTCGCCGGCGCCCGGACCTACCTCCAGAGCGGGAACCTCGTGTTCCTGACGTCGGAAGGCTCGGGTCTTTCGGTTGAAGAGGCGCTTCGAGGCGCCCTCGCTCAGCGGCTTGGAACATCTGTTGCGGTGATCGTGAAGAGCCAGACGGCCCTGGCGGCGGCGACCGCCGCCAACCCCTTCGGCGAGGCCGCGTCCAGCGATCCGTCCCATCTGCTGGTGACATTCATGAGCAGCGGGCCGCGTCGGGACGGCGTCGCAGCGCTCCGGGCGGCGGCGAAGCTCAGCGAGCGGGTCGAGCTCGTCGGCGACGAACTCTTTATCCACTACGTGGGCGGCGTGGCCGACTCCCGCCTGACGAGCGCGCTGATCGACCGCGCGCTCGAGGCGACCGGCACAGCGCGGAACTGGAACACCGTGGTGGCTCTGGAAGCGCTCGCGCGTGGCCTCGGGCAGGGGGATGAGGCTCGGTGAATAGGGAGGCGCCGCTAAATCGCC
>DASXGR010000144.1:0-24525 GCA_036488935.1 Caulobacteraceae bacterium
CGTGCGCAGACCGGCTCAGTCCAGGTCCAGCAGGCGCAACCGATCCTTGGCCCGCATGATGCGACCAAGCGGCGGAACAGCCTCCGCCTCAAGGCCGCTGCGCGCCGCTCACGCGGTGGCGCTCACGCGCCAGCCTTGACCCGAACGCTCCTCCCCCGCCAGGGCCATCAAGCGATCCAAGCCCACAACCCGACCGCCCAAAAACCCAACTTCCGGCGGTTGACCCCAAAACCCTCATGTGAGGGGAAGGAGAGAATTTTTTATGAAATTCAACGCTCTCCTCCCCCTTTATGGGGGAGGTGGCCGGCCGAAGGCCGGTCGGAGGGGGGAGGCCACATCCACGGCGTTGGCGGGGCTCTAGGCCGCGTTAAGCACATAGCCCGCCCTGGGAAAATGCAGGTTCAGGCGCCCCAACTCCGGCGACTGGCGTGAGATGACGATGGTTTCCGGCGTGGCGGCGAGCAGGCTGCCGGCGATCGGGTCGCGGCCATAGTCGTCCGCGCTCACGGCCACCGATGCGCCGGGCGTGAAGCCGGACGGATCGGCCGGATCATGGGCAATCTGCAAAGCCTCCGGCTCGCTGCCCGCCGCGACGGCGAGGGCTTCCGCGCAGGACATCTCCGTGTGAGCCCCACAGCCGACCGCCGTCAGCCGCTCGCGCCAGGCTGTCGCGCGGGGAAAGGGCGAGAGATCCTGCTCGAGTTGGGCTTTCAGGACATTCCCGTAAAACCAGACGTTCAGCCAGAAGGCGATGTCGCCCAGGGAAGGGCTCTCGCCGCCGACGTAGGGGCGGTCGCCAAGCTGGTCCTCAAGCCAGGCGAGGGCGGCGCGGAACTGCCCGCGCGCTGCGGGGCCCGCCGCCTTCATGGCCGCGGCGTCGAAGGGGCGGCCCGACATCGCCTCGCGGTCCTTGACGAACGCCGGATCTATGGCACCGCCGATGGCGCCGAAGATGATCGCCACCACCGGCTGAAACAGCACTCGGTCGGCCCAGGCGTTGAGCGCCCAATCCGACCCGCCGATCACGCGAGGCTCGGGATGGCGACGTTCGATCTCGGCCATGATCGCGGCGCTGTCGAGGAAGATGTCGGCGCCGATCTGCATCACCGGAATGCGCCGATAGCCGCCCGTCAGGGGAATGAGATCGGGCTTGGGCATGATCACCGGCTGGATCACGCCGCGCCAGGAAAGGCCCTTGATCCCGAACAGCAGCCTCACCTTCTCCGAGAAGGGCGAGTTCCAGTAGTGATGAAGGATGATCGGCTGGTCCACGCCCGCCTCCCGCTGACCTGATCTGGCAGGGGATCATGGGTCCCCGAGGGTCAGGCAAGGCCCGAAGCGGGCCGGTCTCAGTTTGAAGTTACCGGAGCCGACGCGCCGGGGTCGGGAGAGCCTGACCGCCCCGAGGGCCCGGGCGCCTGGGAGCGGAAAGACCTGACCTTTCGGGCGAGATTTCAAAGCTCCGCGGACTCTCCATCGCTGTCACGGGCGAGGTCCATGGCCTCGCTATCGCCTTCAGCGCGAATCTCGATGGCGCGCTGAATGTGGCCGGTTTCATCAAGTATGTAGAGACGGTAGTCGGCCATCGTCGCAACGACGAGTAGGGTCAAATCCGGCCTAGAATTCTACCGTCGAGGTGGCGGGCGTCAACATCGCCCTAAGCGTCGACGAGCCCTTTGTAAGTCTCGCGCTTGGGGGGTGCGGCGCCCGCACGTGGCGGGCCTTGCTGATTGCAGGGGCGTCAGTGAGCCTTCGGGCCACCCATCTCCGCCATCAACTCACGTTTGCGGGCCTCGATCCGCTTGCCCATCTCCTCAAGGTCCTCGTCGCTGCGCTTGGCCTGGGCGAAGATGCCGCCCGGCTGCTCCTCCTCCCTGACGTGATGTTTGATATACTCGCCGAGGACCTTGACTTTGGCGTCATACATCTCCTCGGCAGGCTGCATAGCTTCGATCTCGGCGATCATCTTCTTGGCGCTGTCGTGCTCCACCCATGCTTCATCGAGCAGGTCGTCTTCAACCTCGCCGCGCGACTCTGGATAGAAGATTTCCTCTTCGATCCGCGTATGGACCTTCAAGGCGAGCGCGATCTGTCCGAAAAGATCGAGTTTCTCGCGATCACTGTTGAGCTGTTCGTATTCGTCGAACCACAGCTCCACCTGCCGGTGGTCCTGCTTCAACAGCTTCACCGCCAGGGGATCACGGGCGCCGGTGCGCCGCGTGCGCCCTGAGCGAGCTTTCGCGCGGCTCGTAGACTTGGCGTGTACTTTCTCAGTCGTGGCCATGAATTCCTCCGTCCTCGGGGGCCGGCAGCCGGCCGCACTGGACCGCACAAACGTGGGGCGGTGAGCGCGGTTCCGGTGTCCCGCTCCCGGTTCAAGGTTTGTTCTTGATCCGACGAAGGTTCGGTGGGATGGTGCAAAAATTGCAAATTGCAGGGATCAGCGCATGGCGTCCAGGATACTGTCCGTCGCCTTCGATGGGGTTGAGGCGCGCCGCGTCGAGGTGGAGGTGCAGAAGGTCGGCGCAGGGCAGAGCAGCTTCGTCGTCGTCGGCCTGCCCGATAAGGCGGTCGGCGAGGCGCGCGAGCGGGTGCGGGCGGCCTTCGCGGGCCTGGGCCTGGCCATGCCCCCGGGACGACTGGTCGCCAACCTGGCGCCGGCGGACCTGCCCAAGGAGGGCAATCATTTCGATCTGCCCATCGCCCTGGCGCTGATGGGCGTCATGGGGATCCTGCCCCAGGACGCCCTCGACGGCTGGGTCGCAATTGGCGAGCTCAACCTCAATGGCGGGATCGCCGCCGTCGCGGGGGCGTTGCCTGCCGCCATGGCGGCCGGGGCATGGGGCATGGGCCTGATCTGCCCTGAAGCCTGCGGACCGGAGGCGGCCTGGGCTGGGGAGACGCCGATCCTCGCGCCCCGCTCGCTCATCGCGCTCGTGAACCACTTCCGCGGCTCCCAGGTGATGTCGGCTCCGGCGCCGGGCCCGATGCTCGAGGGCGAGCGCGTCCCGGACCTGAGGGACGTGAAGGGCCAGGAGAGCGCCAAGCGCGCGCTGGAGATCGCCGCCGCGGGCGGCCACAACCTGCTCTATGTCGGCCCTCCCGGATCTGGAAAGTCGATGCTCGCCCAGCGCCTCCCGGGCCTGCTCCCGCCACTCACGGCCGCCGAGCTGCTCGAGACCTCTCTCGTCCATTCGATCTCGGGCCTGATCGCCCGCGGCGCCTTGACTCGGGCGCGCCCGTTCCGCGCTCCACACCACTCGGCAAGCATGGCCGCCCTCACCGGCGGCGGAACCCGCGCCAAGCCGGGCGAGGTGTCCCTCGCGCACAATGGCGTGCTGTTTCTTGATGAACTCCCGGAGTTCGGCGCCCAGGCCCTCGATTCCCTGCGCGCTCCGCTGGAGACCGGCGAAGTGATGGTGGCGCGCGCCAACGCCCATGTCCGCTATCCGGCGCGAGTGCAGCTGGTGGCGGCGATGAATCCCTGCCGGTGCGGCATGGGCGGGCCGGGGCGGGGCGCGTGCGGCAAGGCTCCGCGCTGCCAGCAGTCCTACCAGTCGCGAGTCTCCGGTCCTTTGCTCGACCGCATCGACCTGACCGTGGAGGTTCCGGCGGTTACGGCCGCCGATCTCGCCCTGCCGCCGCCCGCCGAGGGGACGGCCGAGGTCGCCGTCCGCGTTGCGGCGGCGCGCGCCCTGGCGGCCGATCGCGCCGAAGCTGCGGACGACGCGGGCTCGCCGCTCAACGCCCGGGCCGAAGGCGAGTGGCTCGAACGCATCGTCGCTCTCGACGCGCCGGCGAAGGCCCTCCTGACCAAAGCGGCGGAGGCCCAGGCGCTGACCGCCCGCGGCTGGACCCGCACTCTGCGTCTGGCGCGCACAATCGCCGACCTTGATGGCTCAGCGTCTGTCCGGCGGGTCCACATCGCCGAGGCCCTGGTCTACCGGCGCCGGGCTCCTGTCGCCGACGGCGTGGGCGAGGCGAGAGCGTTCGCGACGGCATAGCGAGCAGTTCGAGTAACGCACGCTATGCTTCTTGGCGCCTTTGATCACATTGGTCGCGTTAAACCGCCCAAAAACTTTAACGATTACAATTTTTTTACCTTCCGGAGGTGAGAGATCCGCGTCACGGAAATATATCAAATACAAAATATCTGAACACAAGAGGGGCCGAAACAACGATTTGAATATTAAAATTGGAACAATATATTGACCCGGCGCGAAGACAGTGTGCGTTATCTTACAATATCTCCTTCGCGCATGATCATTTTTCGGTTGTGCAACAACTTGACTCGAGATAACAGCAAAACTCTCGATTAAAACATAGTTCCAGATAGTCGGGGTCGCTGCGTTCGCGCGATATGTCCCCCGCCGCGCCCTTATCCCGCATGGATCCATAATGCGCATACGCTCCACTGCCAAGGCAGCTTTCCTGTGTGTTTTCAGCGTGTGTGCGGGGGGCGAAGCCTTCGCCCAGAGTCAGGCGCCCAGCCGGGTCACCCCTGAGACTTTCGCGCCGCCGCCGGTGCAGGCGAACGGCCAGATCAGCATCCCCGCAGTCGAACCGGGACAGGTTCCCGCAGGGGCCGAGCAACTGTCTGTGACGGTGGCCGGCGTAACAGTCGAGGGAGGCTCGCCGCGTTTCACGGCCGAGATCAACTCGGCCACCGCCAAGATCAAGGGTGTCAAGGTCACTGTCAAGGAGCTCTATGGCGTAGCCGCAGAGATCGAGGCGGCCTATGCGCGCGCCGGATATGTGCTCACCCGTGTCACAGTACCGCCGCAACAACTGGTCGATGGCGGGCCGTTCAAGATCATCGTCCTCGATGGCTTCATTGAATCGGTCGACGTCTCAAGTGTTCCAGCGCGCCAGCGCGAGGCAGTGCGCGCCCGGGTGGCGAGCCTGATCGGCCGGCATGGCCTGACCATGGATCAGATCGAGCGCCGCCTGCTGATCGCGGGCGACGTACCGGGCCTGCGCTTGCGTAGCGCGCTGATCAAGGGGACCGAGGTCGGCGGCGCGCGGCTGGTCCTGGAGGGCGACTGGAAACCGGTTTCGGCCTCGATCGGCGTCGATAATCTGGTGGGGCCGATCTACAACAATGTCGAGTTCCCGGTGCAGGCCTCGCTCAACAGCGTCCTGGGCCTCGGCGAATTGATCTACGGCTCGGCGATTACCGGGCCGGACGGCCACGTATTCGCCGGCCAGCCCGTGCGGCGCATCTTCGGCGTGGGTGCGGTCATCCCCATCGGCGTCGATGGCTGGACGATCAATCCCGAATACACGAACTCCAACACCGATCCCCGCGAGGCCGCCGGCGGGGTTCAGACCACGGGCGTTTTCGAGCGATTCGCCCTGCGCACGGCCTACCCGATCGTCCGCAGCCGGTCCGAGACGCTGTCGCTCGCAGGCTCCTTCGAGGCCTTGAACGAAACCCAGCAGGCGCCGGCTTTCGGCACGACGTTGAACAAGGACCGTCTGCGGATCTTCACCCTGGGGCTGAACGGCTCAAAGGCGCTCTTCTGGAACGACAGCCTGAGCGGCGGGATGCTGGTGACTCAGGGCGTCAACGGGTTGGGCGCGCGAGATCAGGCCGATGCGACGGCCTCGGGCATTCCTCTGTCACGGCAGGGCTCGCGGCCGGACTATTCCAAGTTCGAGGGGTATGGGCGTTTCGATCAGTCCCTGCCCACGGGATTTTCCGCGACCCTGTTCCTGAGGGGGCAGGAGTCCTTCACCGGAGCGATGCCGAGCGCCGCTCAATTCTCGCTGGACGGCCTCGAAGGGCTTTCGACATTTCCAATGGGCACGCTCAACGTCGACAGCGGCGTGACCGCCCGGGTTGAATTCGCCCACCTGTTTCCGTTCAATCCGGCGCCCATCGCCTCGCTCTTCTCCCCCTATGTGTTCGCCGCCGTCGCCTCCGGATCGCTCGCTGATCCGACAGCGGTGGAAAAGGCGCATGTCGATGCGAATGCGTTCGGCGGCGGACTGCGGCTCAACCTGGCCCAACAGTCTTCCGGCGTCACCTCGATCATCGCGATCGAAGTCGGACATGATTACGCAAATATCGTCAAGGGTGATGACACCCGTGTGACCGTCAACTGGACCCTCAGATACTGATCGGCGTCACAGCCGGTACTTTCACCATGTTCCGCAATTCCGGACCGAATTCGATGACCCAGAACCACACCGCCCGCCTGCTCGGAACCGCCAGCCTGCTGGCCCTGCTCGCCCTGCTCCCGGCCGCGGAGGCGCACGCCGGCAGCGTCCTGCCGGCGGGCGGGTCCGTGGCGGCGGGCTCCGCCACGATCGGCAAGCCCGTCGGCGGCGGTCTGACAATCAATCAGTCCACGTCACGAGCGGTCATCGACTGGACCTCCTTCAGCGTCGGCCAGTCCAATAGAGTGACCTTCGTACAGCCCAATGCAGGCTCGGCGATCCTGAACCGGGTGACGGGCGGGACCACCTCGACCATCGCCGGTTCGATCGTCGCCAATGGCAGCGTCTATCTGGTCAACCCCAACGGCATCCAGATCACCGCGACCGGGACGATCAATACCGGCGCGGGGTTCGTGGCGACGACGCTGGATATCGCCAACAGCGACTTCATGGCCGGCAAGACTGTCTTCACAGGTAAGGGCGCCTCGGGCGCCGTCAGCAACGCCGGCAAGATCATAACGGGTCCGGTCGGTTTCGTGGCGCTGCTCGGCGGTTCGGTCTCCAACAGCGGCCTGATCTACGCCCCGTTGGGCAAGATCGGCCTCGGCTCGGGCGAAATGGCGACGCTCGACATCAATGGCGACCAGTTCCTGCAGGTCACCGTGCCCACCAACGCGACCGACGCAAACGGCCAGGCGCTCGTCACCAACACCGGCAAGCTGAAGGCGAAGGGCGGTCAGGTCGTGCTTATGGCGGCGACGGTCAAGCAGGCCGTGCGCGACGCCATCAACATGCCGGGGTCCATCAGCGCGAACTCGGTCTCCGGCAACGACGGCTCCATCATTCTCGACGGAGGCGACGGCGGCAATGTCGCGGTCTCCGGCAAGCTCGCCGCCAATGGGCGCGACGACCACATCGGCGGCAGCATTGCCGTCTCGGGCGCTTCAGTGAGTGTGGCCGGCAAGGTGACTGCGAACGGAATGACCGGCGGCGATATTGCGCTGGCGAGCAGCGGTGAACTCTCCGTCTCGGGTACGGTCGCCGCCCACGGACGTTTGAACGGCGGCAATATCACCGTAGCGTCAGGGGATATCAGCCTTTCCAATGGCAGTCTCATCGATGCCCACGGTGACACAGGCGCCGGCGGCGCGGTCAGCTTCCACGCAAGCGACGAATTCGTCGGCACGATCGGCGCCGATGTCCTGGCTTCCGGCTCCACCCAAGGCGGGACGATCTTCGTGGGCCTGACGCCCACGTCCGACATGATCTTTTCTGGAACCTTCGATGCCTCCAGCGCCGGTGGGGTCGGCGGCACGATAGCGCTCACGAGTGGCCGGATCGGGCTGCTCTCAGCCCAACTGAACGCCCAGGGCGCAACCGGGGGCGGATTGATCGAAGTCGGCGGCGGCTCTCAGGGCGCCTTGCTCCGAGGCCTTTCGAACGCCAGTGAGGTCTACGTCGTCGGCAATAGCGTGCTCGATGCCAGCGCCACCCAAAATGGCGATGGCGGCCACGTCGTTCTTTGGTCGGATGGCACGACGGAATATTCCGGCGCGATTTCAGTGGCAGGCGGCGTGCAAAGCGGCAATGGCGGCCTGATTGAAGTTTCGGGCAAGGACGGCGTCGGCTACTGGGGGACGGTCGGTCTCGGCGCCGCCAACGGCGCCGCCGGCACTTTGCTGCTCGATCCGCAGAACATTACGATCACCTCAGCCGCCGCACCGACGACGACGACCCTGAGTGAACAATTGGTGGGGGGAGCGGGCGATCAAGTCGCTGGAGACGGATTTGGCTACGCCGTCGCGATCTCAGGCGACGGCACGACCGATCTGGTCGCCGCGCCGAATAAGGTGGTGGGGACTAACTACGGGGCGGCCTACATTTTCGTCAACGGCGCGATCGCCGCGAGGTTGTTGGGCACGGGCAATGGCGGCTTTGGCAGCTCGGTCGCCCTCTCCAGCGATGGAAAGGTTGCGATGATCGGTGCGCCTTTCGCCGCCACTGATGGCGAGGCTCTGGTCTACAGCGGCGCCAACTACGGAACCGTAACTACGTTGAGCGAGCCGAGTCGCACAAACGACAACTTTGGCGCGGCGGTGGCGCTATCGAGCGACGGCTCGGTCGCTCTGGTCGGAGCGCCGAACTATAGCGTTGGTGCGGCCAACGTCGGGCGTGCCTATGTGTTTAGCGGCGCCAATTATGGAACGGTGACCACGCTGAACAATCCGACTGGTGTAGCGAGCGATCAATTCGGTTATTCTGTGGCGCTTTCAGGAAACGGATTGGTAGCACTTGTTGGGGCGCCCAACGGCTTCACTACCACCGCGGGCAAGGCCGTTGTGTTCAGTGGAACCAACTTTGCCACGGCCACGAGCTTAAATGAGCCCAGTGGTGCGGCCGACGACGAGTTTGGCTATGTCGTGGCGCTGAACAACGATGGGACCGTCGCGCTGGTCGGCGCGCCTTATGCGAACGGTGGCGCCGGCGCTGCCTACGTCTTCAACGGCGCGAGCTATGGGACAGTCACCGCATTAATCGATCCGCTTCCGACGAGCGATAACGGTGCTTTTTTCGGGAGTTCTCTCTCTCTTTCACAAGACGGGGCGACAGCTCTCATTGGGGCTCCCGATACAAATGTGTCGGGCCTCCCGGTGAGTGGGGGGGCGGCTTATATGTTCCGCGGCAGTTTCACCGGAACATTTTCCGGTACGACTACCACGTGGAACGATCCATCGAATACTGTTTACGACGCATTTGGAGTTTCGGTCTCGCTCTCGGGTGACGGCACTATTGCGTTGATCGGTGCGCAATACGCCGTGAACACGAATAATGTTTCAGGGCCGGGCTACGCGTACCTCTTCAGTTCCGGCGGCTCGTCGCCGTCGTCGGCAACTTTCGCCAACAACCCGTCCGGCAATCTGACGATCACGACCGCCGCGCTCGAAAGCGCGCTGGCGAGCGGCAATGTCACGCTTCAGGCCAACGACGACATCACCCTGGCGGCGAGTAGTCCGCTGTCTTGGACGGGAGGTCACGCGCTGGCGCTTGAAGCCGGGCGCAGCATCGTAATCGATTCGTCGATTACCACCGGTTCCGGCAACCTGACGATGATTGCCAACGAGCCGGCGTCGGCCGGTGTGGTCGACGCCGATCGGACAAGCGGCGCAGCATCGATCACGATGGCGAGCAGTACGACGATCAACGCCGGCGCCGGCACGGTGACGATCGATTTGAGCAACGGCTCAGGTAACACCAATACGACCAGCGGCGCTATCACGCTGCAAGCCATAACCGCCGGCTCGATTACCGTGACGAACGAGGGGATTACCGCCGGCTCCAATCTGGTTTTGAACGGCGACCTCGGCGCCACCGGGAGCGTCGTACTCGCGACTCTGGACGCTTTCATCAACAATGCCGGCTCGTCCGCAGTGACGGCTAATGGGCGCTGGTTGATCTATTCAAATGCATCCGGAACGGACACTTTTGGCTCCTTGAACAGCAACAATACGGCGATTTGGGACGCGACCTATGCCGCGCTCGCGCCGGGAAGCGTCAGCCAGTCGGGCGACCGCTATATCTTCGCGTACCAGCCGACCATCACTGTCACGGCACAAGACTTCAGCAAGACCTACGGCGCCGATGTGACGAGCGCGGCGCCGTCCTCGGCCTATTCCATCTCGGGCCTCCAGAGCGGCGTCACAGGCGCATTCCTCGGCGATTCCAGCGTGTCGCTCGCGGGCACAATCGGCATCAATTCTACGGGGGCCGGCGCAACGGCCAACGTCAACGGCGGCCCATACAGCTTCACGCTCACGGGCGCTCCCACGGCGACGGGCGGCTATGCGGTTTCGCTTGCAAGTTCGTCGGCCCATTTAACCGTCACCCCGGCCTCGCTGACGATCACGCCGAACGACGCCTCGAAGGTCTATGGGGCGGCGCTGCCGACGCTGACGGCCAGCTACAGCGGCTTGGTCAATGGCGACACGGCGGCGAGCCTGACCACGGCGCCGACGCTCACCACGGCGGCGACGGCGAGTTCGTCGGTCGCCGGCGGCCCCTACACGATCACCGCCTCGGGCGCGGTCGATAGCAACTACCAGATCAGCTACGTTCCGGGCACGCTCACGGTGAACCCGGCGACCGTGACCTACGCTGTCGCCAACGGATCCTCGACCTATGGCTCGCTGGCGACGCTTGGCGGCTTGACCTTGACGGGTGTGATCCCCGCGGACACGGGCAATGTGCAGGGGACGGTCGGGATCTTTTCTGGAGCTACGCCGGTCACGCTTGCCTTTAATACGGCGGCCGGGACCTATTCCGAAAAGGTCGCGGGCCTCACCGGCTCGGCGGCGTCAAACTATGTTGTCGCCACGACCGGCAATACGCCGGGCACGCTGACTATCGGCCAGGCGGCGCTGACGATCACCGCCGACAACCAGGCGAAGGTCTATGGCGCGGCGGTGCCGACGCTGACGGTCTCCTACAGCGGTTTCATCAGCGGCGACAGCGCGGCCAGCCTGACCACGGCCCCGACGATCTCCACGACGGCGACGGCGAGTTCGTCGGTCGCCGGCGGCCCCTACGCGATCACCGCCTCGGGCGCGGTCGATAGCAACTACACGATCAGCTACGTGGCGGGTTCGCTGGCTGTGACCCCGGCGGCGCTGACGATCACCGCCGACAACCAGTCGAAGGTCTACGGCGCAGCGATGCCGACGCTGACGGCGTCCTACAGCGGCTTGGTCAATGGCGACACCGCCGCCAGCCTGACCACGGCGCCGACGCTCACGACGACGGCGACGGCGAGTTCGTCGGTCGCGGGCGGCCCGTACGCGATCACCGCCTCGGGCGCGGTCGATAGCGACTACACGATCAGCTATGTGGGGGGGGCGCTCAACGTGACCCCGGCGGCGCTGACGATCACCGCCGATAACCAGACGAAGGTCTATGGCGCGGCGATGCCGACGCTAACGGCCAGCTACAGCGGCTTCGTCAATGGCGACACGGCGGCCAGCCTGACCACGGCGCCGACGGTCACCACGCCGGCGACGGCGAGTTCCTCGGTCGCGGGCGGCCCGTACGCGATCACCGCCTCGGGCGCGGTCGATAGCGACTACACGATCAGCTACGTGGGGGGGGCGCTCAACGTGACCCCGGCGGCGCTGACGATCACCGCCGACAATCAGACGAAGGTCTACGGCGCGGCGCTGCCGACGCTGACGGCCAGCTACAGCGGCTTGGTCAATGGCGACACCGCCGCCAGCCTGACCACGGCGCCGACGCTCACCACGACGGCGACGGCGAGTTCGTCGGTCGCCGGCGGCCCGTACGCGATCACCGCCTCGGGCGCGGTCGATAGCGACTACACGATCAGCTATGCGGGGGGGGCGCTCAACGTGACCCCGGCGGCGCTGACGATCACCGCCGACAACCAGTCGAAGGTCTACGGCGCAGCGATGCCGACGCTGACGGCGTCCTACAGCGGCTTGGTCAATGGCGACACGGCGGCCAGCCTGACCACGGCCCCGACGCTCTCCACGACGGGATCCTCGGCGAGTCCGGCCAACACCTATACGATCACCGCGTCCGGCGCGGTCGATAACAACTACACCATCAGCTACGTCGCGGGCACGCTGACCATCGGCAAAGCGGCGCTGACCATCACCGCCGACAATCAGGCCTCGACCTATGGCGGGAGCATACCGACGCTGACGGCTTCCTACTCAGGCTTCGTCAATGGCGACACCGCCGCCAGCCTGACCACGGCGCCGGCGGTCTCCACGGCGGCGACGTCAGCGAGCCCGGCCAACACCTATGCGATCACCGCGTCCGGCGCGGTCGATAACAACTACGCCATCAGCTACGTCGCGGGCACGCTGACCATCGGCAAAGCGGCGCTGACCATCACCGCCGACAACCAGACAATGATCTATGGCGGGAGCGTGCCGACGCTGACGGCGTCCTACTCCGGCTTCGTCAATAACGACACCGCCGCCAGCCTGACCACCGCCCCGACGATTTCCACGACGGGGACGTCGGCCAGTAATGTCGGCAGTTATGCGATCACAGCCTCGGGCGCCGTCGATAACAACTACACCATCAGCTACGGCCCGGCCGCGGCGCTGACGGTCAACCCGGCCCAGATCACGGTGACGGCCAACGGCGGCTCATCCGTCTATGGCTCTACGCCGGTCAATCCGGGCCTGAGCGCAACGGGCCTGCAGAACGGTCAGACCGTCAGCGCCCTGACCGGGCTGACCAACAGCTTTGGCCTCACGGCGGCGAGCTCTGTGGGCGCCGGCCCCTATACGCTGAGCGTGGCGGGGACGCCGACGAACGCGAACTATACGATTGTTCAGCGCAACACCGGCGTCTGGACGATCGACCCGGCCACCCTGACCTATACGGCGGCTCCGGCCTCCCGCATGAGCGGCATCGTCAATCCGACTTTCAGTGGAACGGTGAGCGGCTTTGTGCTCGCCGACACCCAGGCCAACGCGACCACGGGAACCTTGGCGTTCAGTTCGACCACCGCGCCTGGGGCGCTTCCTGGCAGCTACGCCATCACCGGAGCCGGCCTGACCGCCGACAATGGCGACTACGTCTTCGTTCAGGCGCCCGGCAACACGCTCGCCCTGACCGTGACATCCGGCGCGACCGCCTTGCCGAGCCGCGTGACGCCGCTCACGATCTTGAGCCTCAATCCGTGGTTCATGGCGGATCTGGGCGGACCTGACGCTTACAGCCAGCTCGATGTTGTCGTGGACCTCAATGCGCCCGCGCCGCCTCAGCATCGCGATCTGGGCAATTGTTACGCGACGGGTCTGGGCACGCCCGAGGCTTGTTCTCATTGACCTCTAACAAGAAGATTCGTGGATGAGACCTCGGTCAAGCCGCCTCAAGCCGGCTATCGCCGCGCTGACGCTGACGGCCATGGCGGCCTTCGCTGCCAGCGCGATAGCCGCCGACCCGCCGCCCGTGGCCAGCGATCCAGGCGACACGGCGGCGACCTTCGGCGATTGGGTGTTGCATTGCGAGCGTCTGCCCGAAGGCTCCACGCCGGCGCGGGCCTGTGAAGTGGTTCAGTCGATCCAGGTGCAAGGCGAGCAGGGCCCCATCGCGCGGATCGCCATTGGCCGTATTTCCTCGAACCAGCCTCTGGCGGTCACCGTGATCTTGCCGAACAACATCAGCCTGCCCAGCGTCGTTCATGTTGGCGCAGACGCCAAGGACAAGGGTCCCGATCTGAACTGGGTGCGCTGCACGCCTGGCGGCTGCTTCGCGCAGGCGCCGCTGGCGGCTGAGACTCTCAAGGCCTGGCGCGCGACCCAAGCCAGCAAGATCACCTTCCGGGACGCCGCCGGTCGAGACATCGGCTTTCCGATTTCCTTCAGGGGCCTCCCGCAGGCCCTCGACGCCCTGGCAAAGGCGTTCTGAGGCAGGTCGCCACGACAAGGCAGCTCACAATGTCCACTTTGTCGACGGGAGCGGTGGCGGAAAACGTGGGCTACCAGTCCGAGGCGGCGTTCCAGCGCGCGTTCAAGCTGCGAATGGGCGTGACGCCGGCGGCCTGGCGCAAATCGGCGCGGTCCGCCTCGTCGCGCAATCAGGCGAATGGGCTCTAAGCGTGCCTAAGCGAGGCCGGGCGCCGCTCCGCCTTCGGGAGGGAGTGACCGATTTGGTCCGATCTTGCCCGGATTTGCGGGCCAGCCGCCGCCATCGAGCGCATCGGGGCCAGCGGCCGATTAAGTCACCGGGGTTCGCCTCATCGAGCCGAGGCCTTGAATCCAGGAGATCCGCCGTTGGAAAGCACCCCCAGTCGTCGTTCCGCGCTGATGGGATTGGGGATAGCCACGGCGGGTCTGGCGACCATCGCCGACGGCGGCGGCGCCAAGGCGCGCGCGAGCGGGACAGACCTGCTGCCGAGCGGCGCCACAGCGCTGAAATCGCTGACCGCGCGGCTGGCCCAGGCTCCGCGGCGACGGGACTACCGTGACGTCCCGATGGTCCTGGAAGATCCCATGCTGTGGGACCACGAGGCGATCGACGAACCTCTCGCCTACCGCAGCGGCCCCAAACAGATCTGGGACAACACTGACGTCAGCGGCGCCTGGCTGGACGGGATGCGCAATGCGTTGAACGCTCAGATCTGGTCGTTCAAGCATCCTGACTTCCTGATCGTCTCGGCGACTCACGGTCCAGCGCAGCCGTTCCTGCTCGACCAGACGATGTGGGACAAATATCAACTCGCCAGGGGCATGGGGGGATTCAGGACAAACAGCCTGCTTCTGCCAAATCGCGAGGCTGAAGCCGACCGGGATCTGCGGAGCCAGACGGGCGCTTACTCGGGGGCCGCCAATGACATTCCCGACCTGATGGATCGCGGCGTCGTCTTCCTGGCCTGTCACCTGGCGCTCTGGGAGCTTTCGGCCAGGCTGATCGCACAGGACGTCAATCCCGATAGACTGTCCCACGGGGCGATGGTGGCCGAATTGACCAACCACCTGGCCGCCGGCGTGGTGCTGACGCCCGGGATGGCGGCGACGATCCCCGAACTCCAGCAGGCCGGGTATCTCTACATCAAATAGGCCAGCGCCCGACTTCTGCTCTCCCCCGTACTCTCCCGCGGTTGCCATTTGTCCTCCGGCGCGCGCAATGTAGGATTATGGACAGGCGAACGGGCGTCGCAGCGCACGCGCAGGTCCGGCCGCAGTCCGGTGCATTGGCCGCAGCCGAGACCCTGCTGGGCAGAGCCGTCGGGAGACTCGCCGCGGCAGAAGACGGCCGAGACTTCCTCGCCGAAGTGCTGCTGACGATCCAGGCCCTCGTCGGGGGTTGTTCTTCCAGCCTCTGGCTTTCCGCGCCGGAGGGCGCAGACGGCTACATTCTCGAACTGACCGCGGAAGGGGAGAGCCTTGCGCTCCAACCGTCGTCCAGGGCGGGCGTCGACTATTGGGTGGAACTGGGGCGTGCGCCGCCGCATGACCCACCTAGCCAGCTCCCGGTCGAGGGGAACGTCCTGCTGCAGAACGATGAGAAGGCGCATCTGCTAGGACTCGGGGTTCGCAGCTATCTCACCGTCAATTTCAACCTGGCGGGCGCCCACCAGGGCGTCCTGTTTGTCCGCTTCTCTCATGAGCGGCCCGTTGTGGAGCGATATCGGCGGCTCATCGAGCGGCTGGCCGAACGGGCCGCGCTGATCCTTTACCGGCTCAGGATCACCCAGGAGATCTCCCGGGCGGCGAGCATCCGCGAGCAACAGGCCGTGGCCGCCAAGACGAGAGCCGAGAAGCTCGCGCTCGCCGGCACGCTGTTGCGGGAGACGTCGGACCGCTTTGGAACGTCAGACGATGTGGACGCCTTCCTGGGCCGCATCCTGCTGCCGATGTGCGAAATCGTCGGCGGGCATTCCGCTGCTGTGTGGCTCACCGACCCCCATGACCCTGAGCACTTCTTGCTCCATCACCTGGTGGAGAACGGCCGCGTGGTGCCGGGGATTCAGTCCTCGCATGTCAGGCGCAAGATCGGCACGACCCCCACGGCGAGGTCGCGCCTCAATCCGCTGATCCACGGGCGGCGGGCAATACCATTTCAATTCCACCTCGTGACGGATGGGGACATGCTTCATCCGGACGAGACCGCCCAGTTGTTAGCGCTTGGCGTGCGCCAGCTCCTGATGGCCCCGCTCTCCCTTGGCGACCGGCTCCTTGGTTATCTGAGCATTCGACTGACGGATGACCGCCCCGCGCAGCAGGAGAATCTCGATCTGGTGCAGGCGCTGGCGGGCGAAGCCGCAGTCGCGATCAACCTCGCCCGGCTTGCGGAACAGGCGAAGGATGCGGCCGTCGAGCGGGAGCGCGCGGAAGAAAGGGCCCTGGCGGCGCGTCAACGGACAGAGGCGGCCGAACGCACGGCCCGGACAGTGCGCGCTTCGCTCGACATGCTGGCCGAGGAGCCGGAACTCGAGCGTTTTCTTGGCCATGTGCTGCGGGCCACGAACAGCCAGTTTGGCGTGCCGAGTTCGACCCTGTGGCTGCATGATCCGGCGACGGGGCACGGCAGACTTCACATGATCTGCCACGAGGGCAATCTCACGGTCGATCCGCTCGACGCCAGCAGCCAACCCTACGTGATCAGGCTGGGCGAATGGCCCTCTTGGCGAGGTCTGATTGACGGCCGTCTGCCGGTAGCCCTCGAGGTCGATCCGAAGCACCCCGCTCTCGAACAAGTCCGGGTCCGCCTGAATCTGGGCAAGGCCCGTTCAGTGCTTGTCGTGCCGCTGATCTTCGGGGCCGACGTTTTGGGGGTCGTCGCCATCCGGGACAGCCGGCGCGAGACCTGGAGCGATGAAGAGCTGAGTCTCGCGAGGGCGCTCGGTCATCAGGCGACCCTCGCCCTGCAGCTGACGCGGCTGGCGGCCAGGGCGCGGGAGGGCGCCGTGCTGCAGGAGCGCAACCGGCTGGCGCGCGAGATCCATGACACTCTGGCGCAGGGTTTCGCGGCAATCCGCATGCAGCTGGAACTGGCGCGCAGCCATCCTGCCCTGCCGAAGGAGGCCGCTGAGGCGCTCGCAGCCGCCTGCAAGATCGCAGCAGAGAACATCGTCGAAGCTCGCCGGTCCATGGCGGTCCTCACCTCTGACCGCCCTTCCCTCCTCGCTGTCCTTTCCGCGGCCGTCGAGGGCGTGCGCCGGATCGGCCACACGCCGGTGATGACGGAATTGGCGGTGGCGCCAGAGCCTCCGCCGGAAGTCGCCCACGAGCTGTCGCGAATCTGCCAGGAAGCGATGCTGAACGCCGTGCGCCATGCCGAGGCCAACGAGGTGCGCCTCACCCTTTCGGACTTTGCCGTACGCGGCGTCCGTCTCGCCGTGACGGACGATGGCAAGGGATTCAATCCCGACCAGCCGACCGAGGGATTCGGTCTCGCCGGCATCCGTGAGCGCGCCAGCGCCATCAAGGCCGAGCTCACAATCGTCTCCGAACCGGGGGGCGGCACGGAGGTGATCGCTACCTGGGTTCCGGAATAGCATGAACTGATCGCATATATCTCCAAAGAGGTACAAACGCTTATACTGAGCGTATAGTTCGTCCTGCAATTACTGGAGTATTTTGGTCGGGCCGCGTCTCCGTGTCGAAGCGGTACGCCAGTGAACCCGTATTTATCTTGCGTCGATATTTGATTGGCTAAAACACCGGGCAATTTCGGCCACGACCAATGATTGGAGTCATTTGCGATAGGGCAAAGCGTTTCAGCACGATTCCTTTATGCGCGATCGCTTCCGGCAAAGCCCGACGCGCCCGAGCAGGTATCGAATGTCGTCCTACCCAGCGGCCCATAGGCCTGGCTCCGCAAGCGGAGGCGGACTCGTGACGATCGAACCGCGCGCCGTCCGCATCCTGATCGCAGACGATCACGCGATCTTCCGGCACGGCCTCGTCAGTCTGCTCGAGCGGGAGCGGGATTTGGAGGTGGTGGGGGAAGCCGGCGATGGCGAAGAGGCTATCGCCAGCTACCGCAGTCTGCGGCCCGATGTGACGCTGCTCGACCTCGCCATGCCCAAGCTCGACGGGTTCGAGGCCCTGTTGCGCATCCGGCATATCGATCCCGACGCCAAGGTCATCGTGCTGACGACCTATGACACCGACGAGGACATCAACCGCATCCTGCGGGCTGGCGCCAAGGCCTACCTTCTCAAGGATATCGGCGCGGCGGATCTCGTGCGATGCATCCGTGACGTGGACGCCGGCAAGATGCGACTGGCCCAGGGAGTCGCCTCGAAGCTGGCCGACAGGTTCACCCAGGTGCAGCTGACCGTACGCGAAGTCGCCGTTCTGCGCCTGGTGGCTGAAGGGCTGAACAATCGCGAGATCGGCCGCAGGCTTCAGATCTCGGAAGGCACGGTGAAGGTCCATGTCGCCCATCTTTTCGACAAGATGGGTGCGAGGAGCCGCACAGACCTGGTGGCGATCGCCGTGCGCAAGGGACTCGTAAGGTTGGACTTGGGCTGACGCCGCCGCCTGTGGGATCTACATCCCGGGCGACGGCTGCTGCGCCATGGGCATCATATTCTGGTTCAGGTGATACATGATCCAGACCGAGCCGAAGACGACGAGGCCCACGATCAAGATTCCGAACGCGAGCGCCAGCACGTTGTTGGTGTTGTCCGGACCGGTGGTGATGTGGAGGAAGAAGACCAGGTGGATGCCCATCTGGGCGACCGCCAGTGTGGCCACCGCGATGTCGACCGCGGGGCCATAGATCAGGTGCGTCTGGGCGGCCCAGAACGAGGCGATGGTCAGGCCAACGGCGATGATGAGACCCAGGACATAGGTCCGCCAGCCCGCAGTGAACTCGCCATGCATGACGTCGCCGGGGGCGACATCGCCGCCTTCCAGCCTGTGAGCGGGGTCCTCGATATGGTCGATCATCCGTGGAATCCGATCAAATAGACGAGCGTGAAGATGGCGACCCAGATGATGTCGAGGGCGTGCCAGAACAGACTGAAGCACAGCACCCGAAACTGGATGTCCTGCCGAAATCCCTTGAAGTAGACCTGGGCCATCATCGTCGCCAGCCACAGTCCGCCGATGCTGACGTGCAGCCCGTGGCAGCCCACCAGGGTGAAGAAGGCGGTGAGGAAGCCGCTGCGCTGCGGCCCGTCGCCCATCATGACGAGGTGTGCGAACTCCTTGCCCTCGAGGAACACGAACACCAAACCGAGAAGTCCTGTGACGAGCATCCAGGCCTCGGTCGGCCAGAGGCGCTTGCGATCCATCTCCAGGCTCATCAACCCGCAGGTGAAGCTGGATAGCAGCAGAGCCCCGGTCTCCAGGGCCGTGTCCGTGAGGTTGAACAGCTGGTGCGGCCCGGGCCCCCCCGCCGTCCGGTCCCGCAGCACCGCATAGGTGGCGAAGAAGGAGGCAAACAAGACAAAGTCGGACAGCAGGAAGATCCAGAAGCCGTAGCCGACGATGATCCGCTTGGACGCCGGGCCGCCTTCGCCATGGCCTGTCGCCAGGTCGTGGTGGCCGGTCGCGCCGTGGTGACCGATCCGATATGGATCGTGTCCGTGGAGCTCGGCGGCGGTCAAATCCGGCCCTCCTGCAGGGCGAGATTGCGCGCCGCCCGGTTTTCCAGATCGATCCGCGCCACCTCTTCCTTGGGGATGATGCGCTCATGCACATCGCGCCACGCGAACACCACCAAGGTCGCGTAGGCGCCGATGAAGCCCACGATCGCCAGCCACCAGATGTGCCAGATCAGGGCGAAGCCGATCACGACCGCGAAGAAGGCGCAGACGAAGCCGGTGGGGCTGTTGCGGGGCATCTCCAGGTCCTCGTACTCGGGCACGGGGCGCGTGATCCGCAGTTGCTCGCGGGCCGCTTCCTTGAGGCCCCAGTAGGCCTCTTCGCCCGTCACATTGGGCATGACCGCGAAGTTGAACTCCGGCGGCGGCGACGAGGTGATCCACTCCAGGCTGCGGCCGTCCCAGGGGTCGCCGAAGACGTCGCGCCGTTGCTCGCGCGTACGGATCGACACCACGAGCTGGATGACCATGCAGAGGATTCCGCACATGATCGACAGCGCGCCGACGGTGGCGATGTTGGCCCACCCGTACCACTGCGGCACGTCATAGCTCTGCATCCGTCGGGGCATGCCCTCCAGCCCCATGATGTAGAGCGGGACGAAGGCCAGGTAGAAGCCGATCACCCAGAACCAGAAGGCGGCTTTTCCCCATCCCTCGTCGAGGGTGAAGCCGAAGGCCTTGGGGAACCAGTAGGTGTAGCCGGCGAAGGCCGCGAACAGAACGCCCGGGATGATCACGTTATGGAAGTGCGCGACCAGAAACAGGCTGTTGTGAAGGATGAAGTCGGCCGGCGGCACCGCCAGCATCACGCCGGTCATGCCTCCGAGGATGAAGGTGACCATGAAGGCGATCGACCACATCATTGGGACGCTGAAGCGCACGGCGCCGCCGTACATCGTGAACAGCCAGTTGTAGATCTTCACGCCTGTGGGCACGGCAATCACCATGCTGGCTATGCCAAAGAAGCCATTGACATCGCCGCCGGGACCCATGGTGAAGAAGTGGTGCAGCCACACGATGAACGAGATGAGGCAGATCGCCATGGTCGCGACAACCATCGAGCGATAGCCAAACAACGGCTTGCTCGAAAACGTCGACACGACTTCGGAGTATATTCCAAACGCAGGCAGGATAAGGATGTAGACTTCCGGGTGACCCCAGATCCAGATGAGGTTCATGAACATCATCTGGTTTCCGCCCATCGTGTTGGTAAAGAAATGGAAGCCGAGATAGCGGTCTAGCAAAAGCATCGCCAAGGTTCCCGTCAGGACAGGAAAGGCGGCAATGATCAAGAGCTGGGACGCCAGGGCTGTCCAGCAGAACATCGGCATGCGAGTGTAGCTGAGTCCCGGCGCCCGCATCTTCAGAATTGTCGTAACGATGTTTATGCCGCCGGCGAGGGTTCCTATTCCGGATATCTGCAGCGCCCAGCAATAGTAGTCGACGCCGACTCCGGGCGAATAGGTCAACTCCGAGAGCGGCGGATAGGGCAGCCAACCGACGCGGGAAAACTCACCGACGACCAACGACATGTTCACGAGCAGCACGCCCGCGGCGGTCAGCCAGAAGGCGACCGAGTTGAGTGTTGGGAACGCCACGTCGCGCACGCCCAGCTGTAAGGGCACGACGAGGTTGATCAGACCGATCATGAACGGCATGGCCACGAAGAAGATCATGATCGTGCCGTGAGCTGAGAAGATCTGGTCGTAGTGCTCTGGCGGCAAATAACCGCCAGAATGAAAAGCGACGGACTGCTGCGTCCGCATCATCAGCGCGTCGATGAAGCCCCTCACCAGCATCACCAGGGCGAGCGTGCAGTACATCACGCCGATCCGCTTGTGGTCGACGCTGCAGATCCACTCGTTCCAGAGGTACGACGTCCAGCCCTTCGCGACGATCAACGCGAGGACGCCCAGGATGACGACGATCACGAGGGCGCCCGCGGCCAGGGGGATCGGTTGGTCGAAGGGGATTGCGCTCCAGGTGAGCTTGCCCAGCAGGTTCATGTCAGCGAATCCGCACTGGTCGCACAAACGGGTTCTTGTTGCCGGCTTCCACAGGACCTGTGCCTGGCGGGAGCTTCTGCAAGACGATGTCGTCGAACAGCCCGGGCGCCACCGAGCCATAGGCATAGGGCTTGATGTCGGAGCTCTGCTTGAGCAGCCCGCGATAGGCTGTTTCGTCCAGCGCCGGGCCTTGACCCCGGGTGGCCGCCACCCAGGCGTTGAACTGGTCAGGCGGAATCGCGGCGACCTCGAAGCTCATGCCGGGGAAGCCGTCGCCGCTGAACATGTTGGAGTGGCCGTAGTAGGACCCAGGGCGATCCACCTGCCACCACATGGTCCCCCTCATGCCGTTCATGACATAGAGCTGGCTGCCCACCTCCGGTGCGTACAGCGTGTTCATCACCGTCGCCGAGGTGAGGTGCATCCGCAGGGGCGTGCCGACGGGCGCGACCAGCCTGTTGATCGTCGCGACCCCTTGGGTCGGGTAGATGAACAGCCACTTCCAATCCATGGCCACCACCTGGACGTCCAGCGGCTGGACGGTCGACTTCAGCGGCTTGGCCGGGTCGAGGTCATGCGAGCCGATCCAGGTCATGCCGCTGAGGAAGAGGATGGTCAGGGTCGGGATCGACCAGACCACCAGTTCGATCCGGCCCGAATAGACGAAGCCGGGATCGCGCTGGGCGCGCCGGTTCGACGCCCGGAACCACCACGCAACCGCGACGGTGGCGAGAATCGTCGGGATGACGATCGCCAGCATGATCGCCACCGAGTCGTAGATGATGATGCGCTCGGCGTCGCCCACCGGGCCGACGGGCGTGAACACCGAGTCCCGCCGGCACCCCGTCATGAGGATCAGGCAGACGAGGCCCAGCACGCGGGCCGCCGTCGCCGGCTGGAATCTTGCACGCCGCGGGGGGGACGCCATCGTGTCCAACAACCGCCCTCGTCGATCGGCCGGCCCCTCGACCGGACCTACAGCGATTTCGTGAATCGCCCCATTCAGGCCTCATATTCCCCGGAAGCGACCATAGGAAGCTGAACTTAGGTATCGGCAGAACAACACCTTGTGAATCGAGCAAAAGGAACCAAATCGCGATAAACGCTTTAGACCGCGTTTCTGCGCTTGCGACTAGAACAGGAAAAAATAGTTAAAGTCATTGTGCGATACTGTTGGATAGAAAGATCAGCCTGATTTGAAAAGTATCGGGTCGGCGCGCGCTGGGTTGCTGTCGACTTCTCCGATTTGGTCGTATGCGTACATTCTTGCGACTCACTGAGAGGCTTCGTGTGCGCATTCTCGCTCAGTATGAAGCGGCGCGAGCAATTTCTTTCAGGATCTCTTGATCTACTGGACGTTGGACGCGCCTTCTGGCCGCGAGCTCAACGGTTCTGGCGAATTCGTGACCCGCGGTGAGGCGGGACGCTTGGACCTGCAGGCCGGATAGGACAAACTCCGCGGCGCGATGGACGCGCCGGTCCGGAAGATCATCCACATCGACATGGACGCCTTCTATGCGTCTGTGGAGCAGCGCGATGATCCGACTCTGCGCGGGCGGCCCGTCGCCGTTGGCCACGGCGCGGCGCGAGGCGTGGTGGCCGCCGCCAGTTACGAGGCGCGCGTCTTCGGTGTCCGATCGGCCATGGCTTCGGTCACCGCGCTGGCGCGTTGCCCCGAACTGGTGTTCGTGCGGCCGAGGTTCGACGTCTATCGGGCGGTCTCGCGCCAGATCCACCAGATCTTCGCCCAGTACTCGGACTTCGTCGAACCCCTCTCCCTCGACGAGGCCTATCTCGACGTAACGGCCAACCTGCGGGGCCTGCCTTCCGCCTGGCTCACTGCCCGAGAGATCCGGGCGCGCATCCGCGAGGAGACAGGACTCACCGCCTCGGCCGGCGTCTCCTTCAACAAGTTCCTCGCCAAGCTCGCCTCTGACCACCGCAAGCCCAACGGCCAATTCGCTGTCACGCCCGCCGACGCGACGGAGTTCGTCGCGGCCCTGCCGGTGAAGCGCTTCCACGGCGTCGGCCCGCGCACGGCCGAGAAGATGCAGGCCCTGGGGATTCTCACGGGGGCCGACCTTCGCGACCGCAGTCTCGATGAGCTGCAGGGCCGCTTTGGCAAGGCCGGCGCCTGGTATTACGCCATCGCCCGCGGCCAGGACGACCGCCCGGTGCGGCCCGACCGCGAGCGCAAGTCCTCCGGCTCGGAGACCACCTTCCGCGAGGACCGCAGCGACCCGGCGGAGATCGAGGCCGGTGTGCTAGAGATGGCCGACGACGTCTGGGCATGGTGCGACCGCGCCGGCTCGCTTGGCCGCGGCGTCACGGTCAAGGTGAAGTACGCCGACTTCCGCATCGTCACCCGCGGCCGCACCTATGCTGCGCCGATCGCGGACCGAGAGACTCTGCGCGCCGCCAGCCTCGCCCTCGTGCGCACCCTCTTCCCGCCGGTCCTGCCGGTGCGCCTGGTCGGCGTCACCCTTTCCGCCTTCGACGCACCCGCCGACGACGAAGACCCCCAACTCAGCCTCGCTCTGGGCTGAGTCACCAGCGGGTGCCGGTGGTCCGGCGATATCCTGCTCGACACAGAGGGCACGGAGAAGACGGAGGACACAGAGAAGATCAGACGCGCCTTCGGCGCAAAAAAGGACGGGCGCCGCCGCTGCGGCGCGAAGCGCGTGTCTTCCTCTCCGTGCCCTCCGTCTTCTCTGTGTCCTCCGTGTCAAAAGACGGCGTTCGCCGTCGCCCGAAGCCTGCCTGCTCACCCCTCTTCGGGGCGGACGACGACGACCACGCCATCGGCGAGGCGGATTTCGGGGACGTCGGCCATGGTGAAGGGTGCGTACCAGGTCGCGCCACCGGGCGGCTCGATCTCCACCAACTCGCCGGCGCCGAAGTTCTGCACCGACTTCACCCGCCCCAGCGGAGTTCCGTCAGGCGCCACGGCGGCGAGGCCGATTAGGTCGACGAGATAGAACTCGTCCTCTTCCGGTTCAGGAAGACGGCTGCGGGGGATGAACAGCCCCAGGCCCTTGAGCGACTGGGCCTCTTCGCGCGTGGCCACTTCTTGAGCGCGCGCGATCACGCCATCGCCCGATACCCGGCCGGACGTGAGGGTAAGGGCGGGGGAACCGTCCTCGCGCTGCAGTTCGCGGTAGTCCAGCAGGGCGGCGGGTTCAGCCGTGTAGGGCGTGATGCGGATTTCGCCGCGCACGCCAAAGGCTCCCGCCACACGGCCGACCAGGATCAGTCGCTCGGCCACGC
>DASXGR010000194.1:0-16805 GCA_036488935.1 Caulobacteraceae bacterium
GCCTCGAGCCGGGCGATACGGGTCTCCGTCGCCTTCTGACGCTTGTGGAAGGCAGGGTTCTTCACCCCCCAGGCGTGGTAGCGCGCCGCCACAGCTTCCAGCCGGGAGATCTCCTTCTCCTCCAGCCGCCGCCGCGACGCATCGGCGGCGTCACGCCGGAGCAGCGCCTCCCGGGCCTCGGCGAACGGGGCCTTGAAAGTGTGGGCGCCGTCGGAACGAAGGAACAGCGTCCGCGTGCTGACCCGGTCGAGAAAGGCGCGGTCGTGCGAGACCACCAGCATCGGCAGGTGGAAGTCCTCGAGCAGCCATCGCTCCAGCAGATTGATCGCGCCGAGGTCGAGATGATTGGTGGGCTCGTCCAACACCAGGATGTTCGGCTCCTCGAGGCGGGCGGCCGCTGCAATCAGAGCCAGTCGTTGCCAGCCGCCGGACAAGGCGGCGAAGGCGCCTTCGGCCACCGCGGGCGTCATGCCGATCTCGTCGATCAGGACATCAATGCGCCAGTCTTCGCCGCCTGCGCCGACCCGTTCCAACGATCGCGCCAGCACCTGGCGGACCGTCAGGTCAAGCAGCTCGGGCGGGATCTCCTGGGGGACATAGCCGACCCGAAGGCCGCGAGAACGGACGATCTTCCCGCGGTTGAGTTCGAGTTCTCCGGAAAGGCATCGCAGCAGAGTCGACTTGCCGATTCCATTCTCTCCAACGAGCGCTGTGCGCGCATCATCCAGAAGGAAGCTGACGCCGGCGAACACCTTGCGCACGCCGTGGAAGAAGGCCCCATCCTCGATTCCGAGAACGGCCTGCCGGGCCGCCATCTCGCGTCTCCGAAACACGTCCGGGCCGCCTGCGACGCCCAAAAACGCAAAAGGCGGCGCCCCTTTTGACGCCGCCGCAGCATTCCTAACCTTCTTAAGTATCGATCGCTAGATGCGTCTGCGACCGATCAGGGCGTGGTAGATGAAGAGCACCACCACGGCTCCGATCACTGCGACAATGGCGCTGTAGATATTGAATCCGGTCACGCCACCTGCGCCGAAGAAGTTGAAGATCAGTCCGCCGACAAAAGCGCCGACGACGCCAAGGACGATGTCCATGATCACGCCGGACCCGGTGTGATTGACGATCTTGCTGGCGATGAACCCGGCGATAAGGCCCAGCACCAACCAAGCGATTATGCCCATGGGTTTGCGTTCCTACCTTGCTTTCTCGTGGCGGCCGATCCGCCCGTCGGTCAAGCAAACGCAGATGCTGGGCGCTTGGCTCCGCCCGATTTCGTTCAGGGCTTTACTTTGTCCGGCCACTGAAATCACACCCGCGTGAGCCGCGGGTCTTACCGGCTTGCGTCAGCTGTGCTCCGCGCGCTAGCGGCATCGCTCCAGACGAGGGAAGGCCATGAGGGGCGAATGTCCGAGCAAAAGGCGGTCAGGATCTATCACAACCCGCGATGCAGCACGTCCCGAACGGTGCTGGGCCACATCAGGGATGCTGGGATCGAGCCGGAGGTCGTCGAGTACCTGAAGACCGGCTGGACCCGCGCTGTGCTCGACGACATCCTCGCGCGCGGCCGCCTTGGCCCCAAGGACATCCTGCGCCGCAAGGAGCCACTGGTGCAGGAGAAGCGTCTGGGGACGGCGACGGATGAGGCGATCCTCAAAGCCATGATTGCCGATCCGGTGCTTGTCGAGCGTCCCATCGTTGTCACGCCGCGCGGAACGGTCGTTTGCCGCCCAGCCGAACGCGTCTTCGAGGTCATCGACCGGCCCTGAGATTTCAGTCCTCCAGGCGCACGGTGGCCTGCAGCTCGGTGTCGGCGGCGGAGCAACCCACGAGAATGTCGTATGCGCCAGGCTCGACCACCCAGGCTCCCAGGGTGGGGTCCCAGTAGGAGAAGGCGCGCTCGTCGAGAGCGACGCTCACGCGTCGACTCTCACGCGGCTCGAGGGCCACCTTGGCGAACCCTTTGAGCTCTTTGACGGGGCGCTCGACCGAGGGGCCGCGCGGGCGCACATAAACCTGCGCGGTCTCCATGCCCGCTCGCTCGCCAATGTTCTTGAGGGTGAAGGAAACCTCCACCGTGGCGCCGACGAGGACCGCCTCTGGCGCGGCGATGTCGCTATAGGCGAAGCGGGTGTAGGTCAGGCCGTGGCCGAAGGCGAACAGCGGCGGCTCCGCCGCGCGATCGAAATGCCGGTAGCCCACAAAGAGGCCTTCGCCATAGGTCACGCTCGCGCCGCCCGGATACCAACCGTGAGCGGCGGTGTCCTGCAGCCGACGCGGATAACTCACCGGCAGCCGGCCCGAAGGCGAGGCGGATCCAAAGAGGATGCGCGCGGTCGCGTGAGGCCCCTCTTCCCCGCCCAACCAGGCTTCCACGACGGCCGGGACGTGGTCGATCCACGGCAGGGCGTAGGGCGCGCCATTGGTCAGCACGACGACTGTCCGCGGATTGGCCGCCAGCACCGCCTCGACCAGGGCGTTCTGGTCGCCCGGGAGCTCGAGATCCTCGCGGTCATAACCTTCCGCCTCGCTGATCGAGGCCGCGCCGATCACGACGATTGCCGCGTCGCACTCGGCGGCCACCACCGCCGCTTCTTCCAGCGATCCACGCGGCTGGCGCAGGCCCAGGCCCAGATATTCCCAGGGCGGCAACTCTTCGACCGGCGGCCGCACATACTCCACGACAATCTCGTAGCCGCGGCCCGCTTCCAGGTGGACCGGGACGACACGGCGCGGGGCCCGGCTTCCTGAGACGTCCAGCGAGTCGATCACGCCAGGAGTGGTCTCGTCGATCAGCACCTCGCCGGCGAGGCGCAGGCGCACGACACCGGCGGCGCGCAGGCCGATCTCATGACGCCCCTCACGCTCGGGCCAAAGCCACCCGCTCCAGCGCAAGGCGCCCAGCCCCATCTCGCGATCCAGGTGGTTGTGGGTCGAGATCAATCGGCCAATGGAGCGTTCGGAAACTGTTTCGAAGGGCGCCGACTCCAGGCTGCGCAGGGAGAAGCGCTCAACCATGAAGCCGGCGGCGCTGCGCGCCTCGTCGATGCTGAAGAAGCTTGAGCGCGCGTGGGGCGGGACCGGTTCGTTGTCGCCGCCCTCGGCGTGTCGGACCTGCGCCTGGTCTCCAAGGACATCCTGGATCGCCTGCAGCAAGGAAACCTCGCGCGCCGCGCGGACCTGCGAGGATCCGCCGCCCTGGATCCGCCGCACGGCGGCGTTGGGCCCGACTACGGCGAGGGTGCGAATGCGCGACGGATCGAGCGGCAGAAGCTCGCCCTCGTTCTTGAGCAGGACGACCGCCTCCTCCGCCGCGCGCTCGGCGATCTTGCGATGACGCGGCGAACGCAGTTCGCCCGCCGGACGAGAACCAACATCCAGAAGGCCTGTGCGCACGATCAGCCGAATGATGCGGCGCGTGGCGTCCTCCACCACGGTTTCCGGGACACGTCCGTCGCGCACGGCGGCGAGAAGCTTGTCCCCGAACCAGGCCGGGGGTCCGGGCATCTCGAGATCGCACCCCGCGACCGCGACGCCGTCTGTCTCGTGCACTGCGCCCCAGTCGGACACGACCACGCCGTCGTAGCCCCACTCGCCCTTGAGCACCTCACGAAGCAGCCAGGGATGGGCGGTGGCGTAGAGACCGCCAATGCGGTTGTAGGACGCCATGACGGTCCAGGGGTTGGCCGCCTTCACCACGGTCTCGAAGGCCGCCAGATAGATCTCGCGCAGAGTGCGTTCATCCGCCTCCACGCTGACGGTCATTCGACCTTCTTCCTGGTTGTTCGCCGCGAAATGCTTGAGGGAGGCGCCCACGCCCTCATTCTGCAAGCCTTCGACATAGGCTGCGCCGAGCGCGCCCGTGAGGAACGGGTCCTCCGAGAAGGTCTCGAAGTTGCGGCCCCAGAGCGGCGTGCGGACGATGTTGATCGTGGGCGCGAGCACGACCTGGTTGTCCAGAGCGAGGGCTTCTCGCGCGATGGCGCCGGCGACCTCGCGCACGAGCTCCGGATTCCAGGTGGACGCCATCGCCACGCCCACGGGAAAGACCGTCGCCGGTTCGCCCTCGTTCGAGCGCACGCCGGTCGGCCCGTCCGTCATTCGTAGCCGCGGGACGCCCAGGCGCTCCACGCCGTGCAGAGTGAAGGATTCCGCGCCGGCCATCAGCGCCACCTTCTCTTCGAGGGTCAGGCGGGCCACGAGATCGTCAACCCGAACCTCGAGCGGTTGGCTCTCGTCCGCATAGAGCCGCGGAGCAAGGGCAACGTCCTGGTCCATCCGCGCCTCCCGAACGCTCGTGGCTTTTTTAGCAGCTTACGCCGGGGGAAGTGGGCGGTGAAGCGCGCCTCAAGCGGCCGCGCTCTGGCGGCGCCGCCGTGAAGCCCAGAGGAAGATGGGCAGCGGCGCGGCGATGACGACCGCCGACCAGAGACCGGAGATCGGATCGTCGATGATCACCAGGGCGATCAACGCGGCCTGGGCCAAGGTCGCGAGCCCTGGCAGCCACGGAAACAGCGGCGCCCGGTAGGGCCGCGGCAGGTCCGGCTCCTTGTACCGCAGGGCGATGCTGGAAAGGCAGATCATCAGGATGCTGCCGATGCTCCACGGCGCGTAGATGCGGACGATGTGCTCATAGCTGCCTGAACCGGCGAAGATCGCCGACACGGCAGCCACGGCGACGACACTGCGCCAGGGCGAGCCGCCAGGCGCCACCTTGGCGAGTCCCGACGGCAGCAGCCCGTCGGCGGCCATCCGGAAGGTGATGCGCGAGGCGGCCATGATCTGCAGGTTGACGATGGCCGCCAGCGAGATCGCGCCGATCGCGGTGACGACGACATCTCCCGCCGGGCCAAGCGAGACCCGGATCGCATCGCCTACGGCCAGCTCGGACCCAGCGACCTGCGCTGGAGAGAGGACGTGGAACAGCGCAAGATTGACCAGCAGGTAGACGACAGTCACGAGGCCGATGCCGCCGAAGGTCGCGCGCACGACATTGCGGCTCGCGTCCTTCACCTCCTCGCCGAAATAGATGGCCCCATCCCACCCGGCATAGGTCTGGTAGACGACGCGCACCCCCATCACGATTGCGCTGACCGCCGCCGCCCCCGCAAGCGCGGGATGGACCTGGGCGGGATGGAAGCTTGCCGGCGCGCGCGGCGACAGGAACAGGACGATGGCGATCAGGACGAAGGCGCCGCCCTTGACGGCGCTGGCGATCGATTGCGAGCCGCCGCTGATTCGGGTGGCGGTAAGGTTCACGCCCGTCGTCACCGCAATCAGTCCCACCGCCAGCGCGGCCTTTGAAACCGACTCGGCCAGACCCAGACGGTGGACGTATTCGGCGAACACCACTGAGATGAAGGCGTTGGAGGCCGTGTACTGCAGCCAGGTCAACCAGCCAGTCATGAAGCCGGCCGTCGGTCCGAACGCCCGGGCGGCGATAGGATAGCTGCCGCCGGCGCGAGGGATCTCGGCGCCCGCTTCCACCAGGGGCATGGCGGAGACCATGGCCATGCCGCCTCCGGCGGCCCAGAGCAGCAGGGTCAGGGGCACGCTGTGGAGGCCCAGCGCCACGACCCCCGGCGCACGCATGATGCCCGAGCCGATGACGCCGCCCACCACCACGGCGAGGCCGAAGACCAGGCCCAGCACCCGGCGCAGGCGGGGGGCCCCTCCCCTAGAATCGTCTTCGCTCATTCGTGTGTGACGTCAGCGCCGCATGACGAAGTCAAGGCGCACCGCCCGCCTCGGCGACCTCAGCATGGGGCGCAAAGTACTGGTCGATCGCATCCCCGACCTCATCCATCATTTGCCTTCGCTGTTCGGGATCGGTCAGCCGCAGTTCGTCAGCGGGATTGGTGATGAAGCCCATCTCGAGCAGGACCGCCGGCACATCGGGCGCCAGCAGGACGTAATAGCCCGCATCGCGATGGCCGCGGGGGACCAGGTCAACGTTGCGGCCGATGTGATTGATAAGGAGACCGGCGAACTCTGCCGACCGGTTAAGCGTGCTCCTCTGCGTCAGGTCGAGCAGGATCTGGCCTACCGCCGGGTCTGCACGCCTGTCGCCCGCCTTCGCGAACCACTCATGAGGCCCCAGCACCTCGTTGACCCGGGTCACCCCGTGGTCCGAGAGGGTATAGACGGTGGCGCCGTGGGGCGTCGGATCCTGCCCCGCGGAGTCGGTGTGGAGCGAGATGAACAGATCCGCCTTGGCCGCGCGGGCGATCCGCACACGGTCACCCAGCGGGATGAAGGTGTCGTCTGACCTGGTGAGCACGACGCGGTAGCGGCCCGAGCGCTCGAGGCGCGCCTTCAGGGCAAGGGCGGAGGCGAGATTGATGTCCTTCTCGTTGAGGACGAGGCTCTGCGCCCCGGTGTCGTGGCCGCCATGGCCGGGGTCGATGACGATGACTTTGGGCGTGAGCGCCTCGACCGGGGCGGAGACGGTCCGGACTGGCGGCGGACTGGCTGGCCGCGCGTCGACAAACGGATAAAGCCGGGGCGCCAGCGCCTGGCTCCGGCTGGCGTCCGCCTGGGCGAGGTGGTTTGCGGGCGCGGGCGAGGGAGCAACAGGCGTCGGGCCAGGCGCAGCGACGGGGCGCGGGCCCAGCAGGGACGCCAGGGGATCGCCGGCGACGAGGTCTACGACGTATCGCCAGTGGGCCACCTCCGGTGAGGGGGGAATGGCGAAGCGCCGCTCGATCGATACGCCCGGCGCCAGCTCGAACGAAACGCGGGCGCCTTCAGTGTCCGCCGTCGCGGCCCAGCGACGGACGAGGCCGTGGCCGGCCCCCTGCCCGCTCGCCTGGCTGATCGAGGGCAGATCCAGTTCCAGCCGACCATCGTTTTTGACGGCCGCCACGCGGCCGGGCGACATATCTCCAAGGTCGAGGACGAGCCTGGTGCGCGTCTCGTCCCCGCCAAAGCGCACGCCAAACGGACCTGCGGCGATGGGGGAATCGACGGGCGCGACATCATCGGCCAGGGCGTGCGCCAGCGGCGCCGCCGCCACAAGGGCGGCGAACGCGAAGGCGATCCACACCTTGCGCAACGCCAAGCCCATGGCTCGACCAAAGCTCCTGCGCGCACGATCCACCGCCGCTTATGACCGCCACGACGTAGCCAAAGGGTTAAGGCGATTTCCATTTCGCCGGCTCACCGCCTAAGCTGGGCAGGGGGTCGGGGCATGACACTGAAGAGTTTGGCGGCGTGTGCGGCAGGAGTCTTGCTGGCTCAGACGCCCGCGCTGGCTGCGGACAAGCCGATCCTGGAGCCGCCGGGATCCTGGGTCAGCCCCGCGAACCTGCCCGCGGCGCCGGCGACATCCGCCAGCGGCCTCCAGCTTCTCCTCGACGACGTTCAGATCCGCTTCAGGCGCGAGGGAACCGACGTCTATGAGGAGCGGGCCGTCAAGGTGCTCGATTCCGTGGGTCTGTCCCAGGTCGGAACCTTCTCATACCCTTGGGAGCCCGGCGTCAGTACTCTGACCATCCACAAGGCCCGCATATTGCGCGGGGCCAAGGTGATCGATCTCATCGACCCTCCGGAACGGATCACCGTTATCCGGCGCGAGACGAACCTTGAGATGTCAATGCTCGATGGCGCATTGACCTCCGTTATCCCGGCCGAGGGCCTGCAAGCCGGAGACATCCTCGACTTCGCCTTCACACTCACCTACGCCGATCCAATCTTGCGCGGCCACGCGGAGGCCTTCAGCGACGCCCCTCAAGGCCTGCCGGCGGATCGCTACAGGCTTCGCGCGACATGGTCTTCGCAGATCCCGATGCGCTTCACGGCGCCCGCCGCGTTCGGGAAGGTCGCGGTCGAAACGAAGGCCGGCGAGAACCAGATCGTCGTCGAGAAAAGCAACTTTGAAGCGCCCGAGCCGCCATCAGGCGCCCCTACCCGCTTCCAGTATCCCGGTCTGGTCAGTTTCACTGACTTCCAAAGCTGGCGCGACGTCGCGGCGCTGATGACGCCGGTCTACGACAAGGCGGCTGTATTGGCCAACGACTCCGCCTTACGGGCGGAGGTCGCGAAGATCGCGGCGGCGAGCCCCGATCCCAAGGTGCGGGCCGCCCTCGCCCTTCATCTCGTGCAGCAGAAGGTTCGGTATCTTTATCTCCAGTTGGGGACGGGCGGGTACACGCCCGCGGACGCCGATGTCACCTGGGCGCGGCGCTTCGGCGACTGCAAGGGCAAGTCGGCGCTGCTCGTCGCACTGCTGAGGGCGCTCGGAATAGACGCCGCGCCAGTCTTGGTCAGTACGACGTCTGGCGACCGTCTGCCGGGTAGCCTGCCGACGCTTGGCGTTTTCGACCACGTGATCGTGCGAGCCCAGATCGCAGGACGGACCTACTGGCTCGATGGCACGCGACTTGGGGACCGCGACATCGACGATATTCTCCCCCCTGGCTACCAGTGGGCGCTGCCCCTCTCCGGCGCCGGATCCTCGCTCGTTGCGATCGACCAGCCGCCCCTCGCCCGGCCGCCCCTCGAGGTCGACGAGCGGATCGATCTCTCCGCGGGTGCGGACGCTCCCGTTCCAACACAGGTTACCTTCGTCTATCGCGACGATCTGGCGATGGTGACCCACCAGGGGTACGCCAGTATTCCTGCCGACGACTTCGAAAAGAAGCTGAAAGCGACGTTTGCATCGGCCTATCCGTCGATAACGCCTCAGAAAATCGAGACGAAATGGGACGAAGCCAACCGCGTGTTCACCACGACCGTGGAGGGTTCGAGAACCATCTCGTGGACGACCTATGCCGCGGGGCGGCAGTTCGTCCTCCCAGGCAGCCAGCTTGGCGGCGAGGTCTCGCTCGACCGTCCTGACGGTCAGGACAAGGACGCGCCATTCGCGCTCGACTACCCCATGTCCACGGCCACGCGGCTCAGTATCGTTCTGCCAAACGGCGGTCACGGGTACACGCTCGAGGGCGGAGGCGACGTGGACCGGGATATCGGCGGGATGGTCTATCACCGCAGGTCCAGGATCACTGCGGGGGTCGCGACGCTGGAAAGCTCCGTACGCACAGTTCGCCGAGAGATCCCAGCTTCGGAAGCGGCATCGGTTCGAGACGCGCTCAACGGCCTCGCTGAGCAGCCGGTCTGGCTGGAAGCGCCGCTCGCCGGCTCGACGGAGGCGACGGGGTCCCGGCCGAAACCACACACTCTGACGCTGGCTGAGCCGACAGATGCAGTTGGATTTGGCCGACGCGGCCTCCAGCACCTGCTGGAAGAGGAATACGCCGAGGCCGTCGCCGATCTTACGCGCTCGATCGAACTCGATCCGAAGGCAGCCAAGACCTTCTACAACCGGGGAGTAGCCTACGCGGGGTTACAGCAGTCCGCGCGTGCGCGGTCCGACTTCGACGCCGCACTTCGTTTGGACCCGAAGTCCTGGAAGGCGCTGGCCGGCCGCGGGCGGATGCGCCTTGTCCTGGGCGATCGCGCCGGCGCCGCTGCGGATTTCGAGGCTGCCGCCTCACTCGCGCCGGACACGCCCGATCCCCTTCGCGAAGCTGCCCGGGCCATGGATCAGGCGGGGCGCCCGGAAGAGGCTTTGGCTCACTACAACCTGGCCATCCAGCGTTTCCCGTCCCACCCCAATCGCGCCGAGTTGCTGAACGAACGGTGCTGGCTGCGAGCGCGTCTGGGTCGGGACCTGACCAAGGCGCTCGCCGACTGCCAGGCGGCGCTCGCCCTCGCTCCTGGCTACGCGGAGTTCCTGGACAGCCGGGCGCTGGTGGAGCTTCGCCTCGGCCGTCTCGATGAAGCGCTCAACGATTACGACGCCGTCCTCGCGGAGAAGCCAGCGCTCGCAGACTCCCTGTTCGGACGCGGCCTCACCAGGATCCGCCGCGGCGATCGGACGGGCGCGGACGCCGACTTTGCCGCCGCCTCTGGGCTGGATCCGAAAATCGCCAAGCAGTTTGACGGCTGGGGCCTCAAACCCTGAGGCAGGTCACCGCGGCGTCGATGGCGTCGGGGTCGAGGAGGCGCAGTGACCGCTTTCGCAATAGCGCTCCTGCGCGGCGGCGCGAGCCGCCTGGATGACGCCGAATGTCTCCTGGGCTTCCAGGGCGTCGACGGCCTGGAGCCGGGCGGCCCAAGCCCGCCCCGCGGGAGACTCGAAAAAGGCTGCGATCTGAGCCAACTCGGCCTCGTCGAACATGTGGGCGATCGCGTGAGCGCGCGCATCCCGGAACTCCGGCTGCGCCTGGGCCAGCGACGATTGGACCGCATCCAGCGCGGCCCGAAGCCGTCTGGCGTTCTCCGGATCGGTGGTCTGCGCCTCCGAGAGCCGCTGCACTGATGCAATCCATCCGGCCATTTGCGCGGGAACTGCTGGCGTATCGCCCGAGGCCGCGACGATCCTGCGTGCGAAATCGACCGCAACGGGAGACGGCGAAGCGATCGTTGGGGACGGCGCCGTCGGGCCTGCAGACGCATTTGCCAGTTGAAAGCGGATCGGGATGTTCACCCTCGCCCCGCCCATCGGCACGCCATCAATCATCTGCGGTTTCATCTTGAAGAATGGAGTAAGTTTCAGGGCCGCCCGGCCAAATCCCTGTCCAAGCGGCGTCTCTTCAACGACTGTGCAGTCGACCGCGTCCCCCTGCGCGTTCACCGCACAATTTATCTCTGCCCTGCCACTGATGTTCAACGCCTGAGCGGCGATCGGGAATACGTTAGAAAGCTGATCAGCAGTTGGCTTGGAGATCCAGTCTGGATTGGTGATTGAGCCTTCGACGGGAAGGTCCGCCACCTTGTGCGGATCGTCCGCCGGCGCCGCGCGCGCAACCGCTCCCAGGCTGACCGCCAGCAGCGCAAGCGCTGTGCAAGCATGCGATCTCACGTGAGTCCCCCACATCCCCCGCGGCGTTCCGGATAGGATCAAGCATAGGATGCGCGCCGCTTCCATTCCGCTGGCGGCTATCCTATTGTGGCAAGGCGTATCTGCGCCAGTTTCCGCGATGCCCCTCCGCCTCACGGCCGACGGGCGGCGCTGCTTGGCTCGATCGCACCGATCCCGCGCGCTCTTCGCAAGGTGTGGAGAACGCGTCCGAAAGAACCAGAACCATGGGCCGCGCCGCCTTCAATCCGTCTCCGATCCGCAGCCGTGCGAATGCGCGCGGCGGCCGGCCGGGCGACGTCGCACGCGTGCGCGCCCTTAGCTGGCGCCCCGACCCGAGGTCGGGCGAGCGCCCCGGAGCCCTACTATATGTCCAAGAAGATGCTGATCGACGCGGCCCACCCGGAAGAGACACGGGTCGTCGTCCTGAACGGGAATCAAGTCGAGGATTTTGATTTCGAGAGCCGCGCCAAGAAGCAGCTGCGCGGCAATATCTATCTGGCGAAGGTCACCCGCGTCGAACCGAGCCTCCAGGCCGCTTTCGTCGAGTACGGCGGCAATCGCCACGGGTTTCTCGCCTTCAACGAAATCCACCCGGACTACTACCAGATCCCTCACGCCGATCGCGAAGCCCTGCTTCGTGAGGCGGAAGAAGACGACGACGAAGACGACGAGGAGGTCGAAGGCGCCGCGGAGGAGCAGACCGACTCCCTCGGCGGCGAGGATGAAGACGAGGTCGACGAGGAGATCGCGCGTCGCCGCCGGCGCCTGATGCGCCGCTACAAGATCCAGGAGGTGATCAAGCGCCGGCAGATCATGCTGGTGCAGGTCGTCAAGGAAGAGCGTGGGACCAAGGGCGCGGCCCTGACCACCTATCTCTCGCTTGCCGGGCGCTACTGCGTCCTCATGCCCAACACCGATCGTGGCGGGGGCATCAGCCGCAAGATCACGGCCGCCTCGGACCGCAAGCGCCTGCGCTCGATCGTTGCGGACCTGGATGTGCCGGAGGGCATGGGACTGATCGTCCGCACGGCCGGCGCCAAGCGCACCAAGGCCGAGATAAAGCGCGATTACGAATACCTATCGCGGGCGTGGGGCCAGATTCGCGACACGACCCTGCATTCCATCGCTCCGGCGTTGATCTACGAGGAGGAAGACCTCGTCAAACGCGCCATCCGCGACCTCTACGACAAGGACATCGACGGCGTCTGGGTCGAGGGAGAGGCGGGCTTCCGCGAGGCGCGCAAGTTCATGCGCATGCTGATGCCGTCGCAGGCCAGCAAGATCCAACCCTACCGTGGCGCAGCGCCCCTGTTCGTGGCGAACAGGATCGAAGAGCACCTCTCGCAGATCTACTCGCCGGTCGTCCCGCTCAAGTCCGGCGGCTATCTCGTCATCAACCAGACCGAAGCGCTGGTGGCGATCGACGTGAACTCCGGCCGGGCCACACGCGAGCGCAACATCGAAGCGACCGCGCTCAAGACGAATCTCGAGGCCGCCGAGGAGGCCTCCCGTCAGCTTCGCCTGCGCGACCTGGCTGGCCTGATCATCATCGACTTCATCGATATGGAGGAGTCGAAGAACAACCGGGCGGTCGAGAAGACGCTGAAGGACTGCCTGGCCAGGGACCGCGCCCGGATCCAGATGGGCAAGATTTCCGCCTTTGGCCTGATGGAGATCAGCCGGCAGCGGCGGCGCACGGGCATCCTCGAAGGCACCACCCACGTCTGCCCGCATTGCAACGGCGCAGGACGCGTGCGCTCGGTGGAGTCGAGCGCCTTGTCCGCGCTCAGGGCCGTGGAAATCGAGGGCCTCAGCGGCGGCGGCGAGATCAGCCTTCGCGTGCCCAAGGACGTTGGCCTCTACATCCTCAACGCAAAGCGCGAATACCTCACCCGCCTGGCCGTGATGAGCGGCGTCTACGTCAACGTGACGCTGGACGACGCCCTGGCCCATGCGGACCACGAGGTCGAGCGGGTATCCGACACGCCCTACCAGGCCGAACACGCCTGGGGCGCGCCGACGACGGAGGACCTCACGGACGAAGAGGTCGACGCCGAGATTGAGCTCGAAGAAGAGGAAGAGGACGAGGCCTTCGCCGAATCCTTCGAGGACGTGGAAGCCGACCTCGATGACGAAGAGGCGGACGAGGATCTCGACGGCGAGGTCGTCCCGGTCGCAGCGGAGCGCGAAGACGACGAAGGCGGCTCCCGGCGGCGGCGCGGCCGGCGCCGGCGAGGACGCCGGGGGGACGAGGGTCGCGTCGAAGGCGGATCCGCCGCGCCTGCGCACGCCGAAGACTTGGACTCCGACCCGATGGGACGGCGCCGCCGGCGCGGCCGGCGCGGGGGCCGGCGCGCCCGCGAAGAGGGTCAGACGCACGACGTGTACGCCTGGGCCTGGCCGGCTCGCCTCAGCGGCGACAACCCCTACGAGTGGCGCGGCCCCTCCCAGCGCTCGGTTGCGCTCGCGGAGACGCCGATGCCCGCGGCGGTTGTCGTCGCCGAAGCTCCTCCTCCAGCGCCGGTCGAAACTCAGGAGCCGGTCGCGCTCTCCGACGGACCGCCAGCGGATCTGACCACGACGCCAATCGGCGAAGGCCCGTTGCAGGACGCTTGGGTCGAGCTGCCGCCCGTAGAGGAAAAGCCGGCCCGCTCGCGCCGGCGGCGGTCCTCCAGCCGCGCCCGCGCCGAGGCGAGCGCCGAACCGGCCACGGATGCGACCCCGGATACACCCGAGCCGGGACCGGAGACCCCGCAGGAGGAGCCAGTCCAGGAGCCGCCTCTGGAAATCCCGCCGCCGATCGAACCCCCGGCGGGCGGTGAGTCACCTCTCAAGGCTGCAGAACCCGCCCTCGTCGCGCCAGTGGAAGCCGAGCTGGCGATGGTGGACTCTGCTCCGGAGGCAGAGGTGGTGGAGCTGAGACCTGAGCCTGTAGCCGCTGAACCGGTCCCCGCGCCAGAGCCAGTGTTCGATCCGGCCGAGATCGTCGCCCCGCCAACGGCGCCGCGTCGCGGCTGGTGGCGTCGGGGGACCTGAAGCCCTCAAATCGCCCCTGATCCGTAGGAGGGAGCACGGGACGAGATCATGACGCGAAACGCCTGATCATGCCCCGACTCCCTGCTGCCGGTCGGCTCGCCATCAGCGCCCTCGCCATGACCGGCGTGATCCTCACGCCGGTCAGTCAGGCCATGGCTCAGGACGAGGGAATCTCGATTATCCGGGATACGGAGATCGAGCAGATCCTGCACGAAGAGGCGGACCCGATCTTCAAGGCCGCCGGTCTCGATCCCAAGGCGGTGCAGATCCACCTGGTGGAGAGCAACGAGGTCAACGCCTTCTCGGCCGGCGGTCAACAGATCTTCCTCTACACCGGCCTGATCCAGAAGACGGACAACCCCAATCAGCTGATCGGGGTGATCGCCCACGAGACGGGCCACATCGCCGGGGGGCACCTCGCGCGCTCAGGCGATTTCACCAAGGCCGGCATGGCGCCGATGCTGCTGACGATCGGCCTGGGGATCCTCGCAGCCCTCGCCGGCGCGCCGGAGGCCGCGGCAGGGCTCGTCTTTTCCTCGACCTATTTCGGCGAGCTCAACGTCCTCACCTATTCACGCGAACAGGAGTCGCGCGCCGACCAGGCGGCAGCGACCTATCTCGAGGCGGCGGGGATGTCCGGGCGGGGACTGGTCTCGTTCTTCGACACCTACCGGTATCAGGAGGTGTTCGACGACGAACGGAAGTTCCCATTCTTCCGCGACCACCCATTGTCGGACGACCGGATCGAGGCGCTGAAGGTGCGGGTCGAGCACCAGCCGCACTACAACGTCACCGACTCGCCCCAGACGATCGCCAAGTTCGAGATCATGAAGGCCAAGCTCGAGGGCTTCATCGGCGGCGGCGGTCTGGTGATGACGGACTACCCGCCCGAGGACGAGTCATTCCCCGCCCGCTATGCCCGCGCGATCGCCCTTTACCGGGCGACGGAGGTCCAACCCGCCCTCAAGCAGATCGACGCGCTCCTCGCCGAGTATCCGAAGAACCCGTTCCTATGGGAGCTGAAGGGCCAGGTGCTGTTCGAGTCCGGGCGAACCAAGGAGGCCGAACCGGCGCACCGACGTTCGGTGGAGCTGGATCCGGAGGCGCCGTTGCTGCGGATAAACCTCGCCCAGGCGCTGAACGCCGAGGGGACCACGCCCAAGTTCGACGAGGCGATCCTGCACATCCGCCACGCCCTGCAGGAGGAACCGGACAATCCGCTGGCCTGGCGCCTGCTCTCTGAGGCGTATGACGGCAAGGGCGACCCGGGCATGGCTCGCCTGGCGTCGGCCGAACAGAACTTCTACCTCGGCCAGCTGCTGCAGGCCCGGACATTTGCCTACAACGCCCGTGAACTCCTGAAGAAGGGAACGCCCGAGTGGCGCCGCGCGACCGACATCATCCTCGCCTCCAAGCCCACGCCCGATCAGCTGAAGCAGCTCGGAATCACCGGCTGACGCGCCTCGCGCCCGTTCTGGCCCTCGCGGGCGCCCTGAGCCTCGCCGGCTGCCAGAAGTCCCTCGCCGCCAGCGACGACGACAAGGCCTTCGGCGAGCGCGTCCGCGCCTATCTGCTGGCTCACCCCGAAGTACTGCAGGAAGCGACACAGCGCCTGGAGGCCAAACTCGCCGCGCAGGAAGAGGCGGAACAACGGATGGCGCAGAAGGCCCTGCCCTCTGTCCGCACAGCGCTCGAACACGATCCGCGGGACTTCGTCGCCAATCCGAACGGCACGATCACCGTCACCGAGTTCTATGACTACCGCTGCCCGCACTGCATCAACGCCGCGACAAGCGTCCTCGCCCTGATCCGCCAGCACCCGGACGTTCGGTTCGTCTTCAAGGAGATGCCGATCTTCGGAGCCGTCTCCGAGCACGCGTCGCGCGCCGCCCTGGCGGTGAAGAAGGCCGGCGGGGACTATGTCGGCCTCTACCAGGCCTACATGTCGGCGCACGCCTTGGACGATGCGACCATCGATCGGCTGGCCCTGGCCAAGGGCGCGCACCCGGCCGATCTGGCGCCCGCCGCGGCCCGCCAGGACGACGCCCACCTCGCCGCCAACGCCGCGCTGTTCAACAAGCTCGACCTGGAAGGCACGCCCGCCTTCATAGTCGGCAATCAGTTCGTCCTGGGCGACGACATGAAGGCCCTGGATGCGGCCGTGGCGAGCGCCCGCGCTGCGCGCGCGACCCAGACGGCAAAGTCGTGAAGCTCAGACGACCTGGTTGAGCAGGGGCTCGCCGGCCGCCAGCCGGCGGCAGTTCTCCTTCGCCGCCACCAGGCTCCGCTGCAGCGTCTCAGGGGTGAGCCAGGCGGCGTGGGGGCTGGCGATCACCTGCGGGAAGGCCAGCAACGGATGGTCCGCGCCGATCGGCTCGCCGGCGAACACGTCCAGTCCGGCGCCCCGCAGGCGCCCGCTCGCCAGCGCCTGCGCGAGAGCCGCCTCGTCAACCAACTCGCCCCGCGCCGTATTGATCAGCACGGCCCCCGGCTTCATCCGGGCGAAGGCGGACTCGCCGATCAGGCCCCGCGTGCTCTCTTCCACCGGCATGTGTATCGAGAGGATGTCGGCCTCGGCGAGGAGGTCGTGCAGCGGGAGGAAGGCGTAGGGAACGTCCGGCCTGGCGGAGCGGGCGTGATAGACAACGCGCGCCCCGAGGGCGTCCAGCACCGTTGCGACCCTGCGCGCCGAGCCTCCGAAGCCCAGCAGACCTACCGTGCGGCCCGCGATCTCCCCGGTTGTGTCGAGCACATCCAGGTCCGGCCGCCATCCCTCACCGGCGCGCGTGGCGGAGTCGAGGTAGCGCAGGCGCCGCATGACCGCGAGCATCAGGGCCAGCGCCATCTCCGCTACGGCGACCGAATTGACGCCCGGCATGTTGCACACCGCCGCCCCGGCGGACTTCGC
>DASXGR010000158.1:0-3285 GCA_036488935.1 Caulobacteraceae bacterium
ATTCCCGACCGGTTGTTTCCGCTGTTCCGCTGCTGGGGGGATCTGCGGATGATGGATGGCGCGATCGATCCGTCGGAGCGCAAGACGCCAATGTGCTACGCCGGCCACCCGGCGGACGCCAACAAGAGGCCCAGCATCGGCAGGGCGAATACGCTGGGCACGTGGCTTTCGATGTGGAGTCTGGAGACTTCGAAATGCCAGGGGGCGGAACAACTCGCCAAGTTCGACCTGCCCTGCCTGGTGGTCCAGGGCCTGGCCGACACCGGCGTTTTCCCCAGTGATGCGAGGAAGATTTTCCAGAACATCGGCAGCGCCGACAAGGAATTCCACCTGATCACCGGCGCGCATTACTTCGAGGACAGCCGCGAGGAACGTGAGGGGATGGCGGGGCTGCTCTGCGACTGGGTGGCGAAAAAGCGGTGAAGGGTGGGGCGGCTCGCCGACTTGCGGGCGCCTGCAGGCCTCGCGAAGCTCGGCGGCATGCGCCTGCTCCTTCCCGCCCTCGCCGTCCTCCTCGCCGCTGCGGCGCCCACGCCCGAGCGGCTGAAGGCGCCGTTCGCGGACCTGCATCCCGCCGCGGTGTTGCATCTGGGCAAGACCGCCGACTGGGTTCTGGCGAGCGGCGACGCGGTCTGGGTTGGGAGCACGGGGCCGTTCGCGGTTCACCGGATCGATCCGCATACGGACCGGGTGACTGCCTTGGTCGAGCTGCCGGGCGAACCTTGTGCGGGCCTGGCGGCTGGCTTCGGAAGCCTGTGGGTTCCCCTCTGCGGCAAGCCCAATTCCCTGGCGCGGGTGGACCTGAAGACGAACCGCCTCATCGCCGTGCTGCCGATCGGCCCCGCCGCGGCGGAGGGCGGGATCGCGGCGGGCGGCGGCAGCGTCTGGATGGTCACGGACGCCAACGGCGTGCTGGCCCGCATCGACCCTAAGACCGGGCGCGTGCGCCAGACCGTCGCCGTTCCGCCCGGGTCCTACAATCCGCTCTACCGCGACGGCGTCGTCTGGGTCACCGGACACGATGCGGGCGTCGTCACCGCGGTCGACGCCGCCTCGGGAGCGGTCCTCGCGACCCTTCCCGTGGGCGCGGGCCCGCGGTTCCTGACCGCGGGGGCGGGGTCGATCTGGATCCTGTTGCAGGGGACCGGTGAGGTCGTCCGCATCGATGCGCGCACGCGCAGGGTCTCGGCGCGGATCGCGGCCGGCCTGGCCGGCAGGGGCGGGGACATCAGCTTCGGCGGAGGGCGGGTCTGGCCGACCCTGGCGGGCATTCCGCTGAGCGAGATCGACGCGCAGACCAACACCCTGCGCCGCCAGTGGGTCGGCCCGGGCGGCGACTCGCTGGCCTGGACCTCCGGCGCGATCTGGCTGACCGACTACAAGGCGGGGACCGTGGCCCGCTATCCCGCCGCCGCGCTCGGTGGGGGACGCGCCCCAAGATTCGTGGCGCGGACGACCGGGATCAAGACCGCTATCGACCCTGACCACTGAAAACGTCGTCTGCAGCGCCTACATGGGAGTTGCGGTCGCCCAAGGGTCGGCCTTGCGTGGCGACGCAGGGAGGCGAATACATGACCGGAAAGACGCGCCTTGCAGCGGCGCTCGCCCTGGGGGCTGGATTGATGGCGGCCGGGGTGGCGGCAGCCCAATCTCAAACTGGAAGCGCGGCGCCGCCGGCCGCCTCGGCGCGGCCCGCGCCACCGCCGGCGCAGTCCACGCCCCCGGTGCAGTCCGATACGTCCACGATCCAACACCAGGATCCGATCGCAGGCCAGCCGACCTATTCCGCAAGTCCGCCGCCCGATAGCGCGCCAGGAATCTACCTGCCCTCCGTGATCCTCGGCTATGCCCGATCCGCCACCGCCTGCGCCGTGGTGGGTTGTGATGACGGGCCGCAAGTGCACGGCTACGAGCCGTCATCGTCCGGGGCGAATGATCCGCTGCCTGTCACTCCGGGGCCGTATACGCCGCATTGAGGGAGCGGTTCGAAATCAGGACGGGGCGCGCGGCCGGACCTGTCACCGATCACCTGGTAGGGATGTTTCCGGTCTAAACAATCGAGTCCGGGCAGGCTCCACGTCCTTGATCCCTGGGTCCTAGGCTCAGCCCACCCGGCCAGTCCGGGCAATTCCGCCGAAATAGGCCGCGCTGGGCTTTGGCCTGCGCTCGAAGGTCGCGCGGTCCACGGCCGCCAGCCCGAACTTCGGCCCAAAGCCGTTGGTCCACTCCCAGTTATCGAGCAGCGACCAGTGGAGATAGCTGCGCACGTCCAGGCCGTCGGTGAGGCAACGTCCGACGCCCGCGACCGCCCGGCGGATGAACTCGATGCGGCGGCTGTCGTCCTCGGTGGCGACGCCGTTCTCGGTGACATAGATCGGCCTCTTGGTAAGGCTCGCGACGGTGCGGATCACCGCCTCCAGCGCCTCGGGCGCATAGGGATAGCCCATCTGGGTCATCTCGACGCCGGGCCTCGGCGGCAGGTCCATGTCTGGGCCGACCTGGGCGACCGTGTAGTTCTGGACGCCCACCCAGTCTCCCGGCGCTTGCAACCAGGGGATGAGGATCTGGGCGCGCTTGGCGGCGAGCCCGCTGTCGGGCCCCGCCGCCTGGTCGTCATTGAGCGCCAGCGTGACGCCGACCGGGTAGCGGTCACTGGAGGCGGCCTTGATCGCGTCGAAGGCGCGCGCGTGCGCCTCGATCATGATCGGTTGCTGCACGCGGAAATCGCCGAAGATCGGGCTCGACCATTTCGGCGCCCCCGTCCCGGCGGCGATGGTCTGACGGACCCGCGGCAGCTGGGGTTCGAAATTTCGATACGTCGGCACCCAGTGCAGGAGCGCGTTGACGTTGGGCTCGTTGAACGTGGCCGCCGCGGCGATCAGGTCGCCCATGTGGCGGGTCACCAGTTCGCAATAGCGCACGAAGGGCGAGATCCCGTCGAGGGTCTCGAAACCGCCCCCGGCCGCGAACCAGCGCGGCACGGTCGTGTGGTTGTAGGTGACCACCGGCGCCAGCCCGCGTCGGACGCAGGAGTCCAGCACGCGCCGGTAGTAGGCGAGAGCGGCGAGCGAGATCTGGCCAGGCTCAGGCTCGACGCGCGACCATTCGATCGAGAGCCGATGGCAATTGAAGCCCAGCGAAGCCGCCAGGGCGAGGTCGCCCTCGACGCGGTTGTAGACGTCGTCGGCATCGCCGGAGGGCTCCTTGAACTGAGTGGGCTTCAGGTGCTCGAGCACCCAGACGTCGCTCGCGACGTTGCCGCCCTCGACCTGATAGGCGGCGCCC
>DASXGR010000169.1:0-31995 GCA_036488935.1 Caulobacteraceae bacterium
TTCCGCAAGGCGATGGCGTTTCCGATGTACGCCGCCGCCGCCTGGCTCGCCTGGGTGCTCGCCCAGCAGTCGGGCGCTACGGGCCTGGCTCGCCTGCTGGCGGCTGCCGTCGCTCTGGCGTTCGCGGCCTGGCTGTTCGGCCTGGCGCAGGAGAGGCGCGCCGCGGGACTCGCGGCGCCGGTCCTAGGGGGCGCGGCGTTCCTCAGCCTGATCGGGGCGGGCCTGGTGGCCGCCGCGCCGCTCGGGGCTAGCGCCCTGACCGCCCAGCCGTGGAGTCCCCAGGCCGTCGCCCAGGCCCGCGCCGCGGGACGCCCTGTGCTCGTCAACTTCACCGCAGCCTGGTGCGTCACCTGCCAGGTGAACGAGCGCGTGGCCTTTTCCACCCCTTCGGTCGCCCGCGCCTTCCACAAGGCGAACGCCGTCTATCTGGTCGGCGACTGGACCAACCGCGACGCGGCGATCGGCCAGGCCCTGCAGGCCCAGGGTCGGATCGGCGTACCGCTCTATCTGCTCTATGACGCTAAGGGCGACGCCCCGACCGTGCTGCCGCAGCTGCTCACGCCACAGGCGGTGACCCAGGCGCTCGAACGGGCCTCGTCGGGCAAGGCCTGAGCTAGGGCAAACCCCATTCAGACATATCCGTCTGAACAGGGTTGGTTTGCTCTGGAATCAAAAATGCAGAGCCTGATTCAGCATTTGCATCTGTCTCGTGCAAACGCATCCGGCTCTGAGCGGCTTGCTCCGCGGCCCCCCACGCCGTAAGCGCCGGGCGCCATGACCCTCGAGACACCGCCAAGGCCCCTCGCCCGCGCGCCGCGCGGCTTTCAGGATCGCCGCGCTGGCACGCTGGAGATCGAGCGCCGGATCCTGACGGCCGTGTCGCGCGTCTACGAGAGCTACGGGTTCGAGCTCCTGGACACCGGGGCCTTCGAATATGCCGACGCGCTGGGCAAGTTCCTGCCTGACGCAGATCGCCCGAACGAAGGCGTGTTCGCCCTGCGCGACGACGACGAGCAGTGGATGGCGCTTCGCTACGACCTTACTGCGCCCCTGGCGCGGTTTGTCGCCGAGAATTGGGAGACCCTGCCCAAGCCCTTCCGGCGCTACGCCTTCGGACCCGTGTGGCGGAACGAGAAGCCCGGGCCTGGCCGGTATCGGCAGTTCATCCAGTGCGACGCCGACACCGTGGGCTCCTCAAGGCCCCAGGCCGATGCCGAAATCATCGCCATGGCCGTCGAGGGCTACGCCGCCGCCGGCCTGCCCCCGGGCGCGTGCGTCCTCAAGATCAACAACCGGAAGCTCCTGAACGGCCTGCTCACGGCCTCAGGGGTCGCCGATCCGATGCAGAAACTGGCGGTGCTGCGGGCCGTCGACAAGCTGGATCGCCTGGGCGTCGAGGGCGTGGCGGCGCTTCTTGGCCCAGGACGGCGCGACGAGTCGGGCGCCTTCACCCGGGGCGCCCAGCTCGAGGCTCCGGCGATCGAGGCGGTGCTGGCCTTCGTTGAGGCGGGCGGCGGGTCGCGCACCTCCGTGCTCGATCGTCTCTCCAATGTCATCGGCGGTTCGGCCGAGGGGGACGAGGGCCTGGCCGAACTCTCCGGAATCGGCGACGCGCTCGCACGCCTTGGCGTGGAGGACGCCGCCGCCGCATTCGAACCCTCGGTGGTGCGCGGCCTGGAGTATTACACGGGCGCGGTGTTCGAGGCTGAGCTTCAGCTCGATGGCCAGGGCGAGGAGGTGGCGCGCTTCGGCTCCATTGGCGGGGGCGGGCGGTATGACGATCTCGTGGCGCGGTTCACCGGCGAGCGGACGCCGGCCACGGGTTTCTCGTTCGGGGTGTCCCGATTGGCCGCGGCGCTCTCCGCCATCGGCGCAGCGGGAGCGGCGCCGCGCGGACCGGTCGTGGTGCTGGCCCTGGATCAGACCCTCATGGGGGACTACTTCGCCCTGGCCGCTGAGCTGCGGGCCAATGGGATCGCCGCCGAGGTCTATCTTGGCGGCTCAGGTATGCGCGCGCAGATGAAATACGCCGACCGCCGGGTTTCCCCTGCTGCGATCATCGTCGGCGGTGACGAGATCGCCCAGGGCGTCGTCACCATCAAGGACCTCGATCTTGGCCGACGGCTGGCGGAAGGCGTGACCGACAACCGAGCTTGGCGTGAGGAGCGGCCGGGCCAGATCAGCGCACCGCGGAGCGAGTGGGTCTCGCATGTCCGGCGCATCGTGGAGGCCGCCGGGTGAGGCTGGAGGCGCCGGTCCCGGTGGGCGTGCGCGAGGCGGTCCAGGCTCCATTGCTGGAGAGCCCGGTCCATCTGCTGGACGCCCCTGTCCTGCAGCCGCTTGGCCTGCTGCTCGACCTGGCGGGGGAGACCCTGCGCGAGCGCCTGTTCGTTGTTCAGACGCCCGATGGCGGCCCCGAACAGTGCCTGCGCCCAGATTTCACGATCCCCGCCCTGCGCGCGCACATCTCCAGCGGTCGCAACGAGGGGCGCTACTTCTACAGCGGTCACGCCTTCCGCGTCGCTCCGGCGGGCTCGACGCGCGCCGAGGAGTTCCCACAGTTCGGGCTCGAAGCCTTCGAGCACGGTGATCCGGCCCGGGCGGACGCTGAAATGGCGACCCTCGCCTGGCGCTCGGCCTGCGCCGGCGGTCGGGACGACCTGACCCTGGTCCTGGGCGACGTCGGGCTCTTCGCAAACGTGGTGGACGCTCTGGACCTGGCGCCGCCGCTCTCCGCCCGCCTGAAGCGGGCGTTCTCCAGTCCGCGGCGTCTTCACGCCGAGCTGAACGCGGCGGTGAATGGGGGCGGCGAAACCTCGCGCGGCGGCGACGGCCTTGCCCGCCTGCTGGCCCAGCTTCCCGAGCCGGAGGCGGTGATTGTGCTCGAGGAGATCTGGGCCCTCGCTGGAATCGAGCCCGTCGGCGGGCGTTCGGCGGCTGAGATCGTCCATCGGTTGGTCGAGCGGACCGCCCTGGCCCGCGCCGGCCGGTTGACTCCGGACCAGGCGGACCTGTTCCGCGCCTTCCTCCGCATCTCCGGCGAGCCGGACGCAGCCCTGGAGGCGGTGTCCCGCCTCGCGGGCGCCGCGTCGGACAAGCTGTCGACCGCACGCGAGGAGTGGGCCCGCCGGGTCGAGGTCATGGTCGGCGCCGGCGTGCCTTCCGATCGCTTGCGCTTCTCGGCCGCCTTTGGCCGGGCCTTCGGCTATTACGATGGCATGGTCTTCGAGGTGCGCAGCGCCGCCCTCGGGGATGAGCAACCGGTGGCTGCGGGGGGCCGATACGACAGTCTGCCCGCACGGTTGGGCGCCAGCGTGCCGACCGGCTCGATAGGCTGCATGGTCCGGCCGGGCCGCGCCTGGATCGAGGGGCGGCCATGAGCGATCCGCTGATCATCGCGATCCCGTCGAAGGGTCGTCTGAAGGAACAGGTAGACGCCTGGCTCGCAGATTGCGGGTTGCCGGTGCGAACCTCGGGCGGCGATCGCGGCTATTCCGCAGCGCTGGAAGGTCTCGACGACGTGCAGGTGCGGCTCGCTTCAGCCGGCGATATCGCAGCCTCCCTGACTCTTGGCGACGTGCATCTTGGCGTGACCGGCGAGGATTTGCTGCGCGAGCAGCCGGCGGACGGCGCCGAGAGATTCCGCCTGCTGACGCCCTTGGGCTTCGGCCGCGCGGACCTGGTGGTCGCCGCGCCCAAGAGCTGGATCGACGTCGAGACGATGGCCGACGTGGAGGACGTCGCCCACCTTTATCTGGCGCGGACCGGACGGCGCCTGCGCGTGGCGACGAAGTATCTCGCCCAGACCCGGGCCTTCTTCGCCCGCCACGGCATTGTCGATTACCGGATCACCGAGTCCGGCGGCGCCACGGAAGGCGCGCCGGCGGCGGGGGCGGCCGAACTCGTCGTCGACATCACCACAACCGGCGCCACCCTCGCAGCCAACGGCCTCAAAATCCTGTCGGACGGATTGATTCTGCGCAGCCAGGCGCACCTTGCTGCGGCTCTTGGGGCCAAGTGGTCGCCGGGCCAGAGGGCCGCCTGCCGGCGGCTTCTGTCCATCACGAGCGCGCGGGCGCGGGGCCGCAGCACGGCCGTTCTGGCCTGGCCGGCCAGCCATGATGCCGCGGCGCGGGCCGCGCTCGCCGGCCCTTGCCCTGAGGCTGATGCAACGGGCGCACACGGCGCCATCATCGCCCGCTCGCGCCTATTCGACGCCGCAGACGCACTCGCCTGCGCCGGGGTTGGCCCGATCAGCGTCACCCGGCCCGAATACCTGTTTGAATCCTCGTGCGCCGCAGCCGACGGTCTCGACGAGGTCCTGGCTGCAGGTGCGACGGGTGTTGACAACCATCCGATTTCTTAGACTGTTCGATTTCGCCGCGTCCCGTACCCCGGGTTCGCGGATCGGAGGAAACGCCCGGCCATAGAATGCCGGCTCGAGGCCCGCCGCGGACCCCCTGCGGCGGGCCTTTCAGCGTGGGACGGGCGCGAACCTAGGATGGCGTGAGAGGGAATGTGGCGATGGACTATGTCAGACTTGGCGCGACCGGCCTGAAGGTTTCTCGCCTGTGCCTTGGTTGCATGACGTATGGCAGCTCGAAGTGGCGGTCTTGGGTGCTGGATGAGGAGCAGGCCCTGCCGTTCTACCGCGAGGCCATCGAGGCGGGCGTCAACTTCTTCGACACCGCGGATGTCTATTCGCTGGGCGAGAGCGAGAAGGTGACGGGCAAGGCGCTGAAGACCTTCGCCAAGCGCCACGAGGTGGTCATCGCCACGAAGGTCAACGGTGCCATGGGCCAGGACCCGAACAACCGCGGCCTTTCACGCAAGCACATCATGGACGGGATCGACCGCAGCCTCGAGCGGCTGGGAGTCGATTATGTGGATCTCTACCAGATCCATCGGTTCGATCCGGCGACCCCGATCGAGGAGACCCTGGAGGCCCTCAACGACGTCGTGCGTGCGGGCAAGGCCCGGTACATCGGCGCCTCGTCCATGTTCGCCTGGCAGTTCATGAAGATGCTGGCGACGTCACGCGCCCACGGATGGACGCCCTTCGTGTCGATGCAGCCCCAGTACAATCTCGTTTACCGGGAGGAAGAGCGGGAGATGCTGCCGCTGTGCCATGACCAGGGCGTTGGCTTGATCCCGTGGTCTCCCCTGGCGCGGGGATTCCTTGCGGGCGGCCGCGCTCACCCGGGGGAAGGCAATACCGAACGCGCCCGGACGGACGAGTTCGCCTCCAGGCTCTACTATCGCGATGCGGATTTTGCGGTCGTCGAGGCGGTCAGCGCTGTCGCCAAGGCGCGCGGGGTCCCGAACATGCAGGTTGCGCTCGCGTGGGTCCTGAGGAACCCGGCGATTACCTCGCCCATCGTCGGCGCATCGAAGAGCCACCACATCGCAGACGCGGTGGGCTCCCTCTCGATCTCGCTCAGCGACGAGGAGGTGAAGACCCTGGAGGCCCCGTACAGGTCCAAGCCAGTGCTGGACCATGCCTGACGGAGCCTCCCCGGGCTGTCTCTCAAATAAATCAGAAGGGCGCGAACAGGCGCGGCATTGCGCGCGCCGGCACGTCCTGAAGCATGGCGAACACGGGCGCGAAGGCGCGCGCGAGCCAGAACTCGAGGGCTTGCAGCATCGTCAACTCCATTGTGCAGTGCGAAGACGCAGACGCGAAATGAGCGCTGCAATGCAAAATGGCAAGGGGTGATTGTGGACGACACGGCGCCAACTCTTGAAAAGATGAGGCGCCAATGGCATCAAACACCCGATTGAAATGTCAGTGGAGCGCTTTCCGCCGGGACTCGGGAGCGTGTGCGCGCACGGTGTGGAGATGGCGCGATGAGAATTGAGATGGCAGTTGCAGACTGCGCTGCCTTAGAGACCGGCCCAGCCGGGGGCCTAGGTGATGTGCGTCGCGACGGCTAAGGTCGTTGCGCCACGCGCGGTAGAGGCGTTTATCGATCGGAGGAGGGGGAGAACCGATCGAAGGAGACGTCCGGGGGACCGCGATTCGGCTATCGCTACGATCTGTCGCACTCCCGCACCGGCGGGAGCGCAGAATGGGGGTTTGAGTTGAGACGCATCGCCATTGTTGAGGACGACGCGGAAGAACGGTCGCACATTTCGACGATCGTTGGCGCTCGGCACCGTCCAGCCGTGTTCTCCGACGGCTCGTCTTTCCTGAGGGCCCTCCACCGCGAGACGTTCGATCTAGCCTGTCTCGACTGGTCGCTGCCTGATGTGACCGGCCTGGAGCTCGTTCAGCGCGTTCGCGCCGGAGCCCTCGCCAAAACCATACCCATCATTCTCGTCACAGCGCGCAATGGCGATGAGGATCTGGTCGCCGGCCTGATGGCCGGCGCCGACGACTTCATTTCCAAGCCCGTCCGCGAGCCCGTCCTCACCGCCCGGGTCGAGGCGCTGCTGCGTCGCGTGTCCCCCCGGCATGACGACGTGCTCGAGACGTTCGACGAATTCACCTTCGATCGGTCGCGCGAAGTCGTCATTTCCGGATCCGACGAACAGTCGCTTACGGCCAAGGAATTCGCATTGGCCCTCACCCTGTTCCGGAACATGCACCGGCCGTTGGCGCGCAGCTACCTGATGGAGGAGGTTTGGGGCGTGGGGGCGAACGTCTCGTCACGCACGCTCGACACACACGTTTGCCGCCTGAAGAACAAGCTGGGCCTTACGCCGGAGCGCGGCTTCAACTTCGGACCCGTCTACGGTTTCGGCTACCGCCTCGAGCGGACCCCCGCACCGGCGCTGGACGCCGCACCTGCTTGAACCCCTAAAGGCGGAGCGCTCTCTTCCGGGCCGCCGTTCACCGGAGGCCGAGCGTCACCGACGCCTGTGGGTGGAGTGGTTTGCGACCGCGGTCTTCTCCACGGCTCTGCTGGCCACCTTCGTCCTCACGGGAGCGACCACCCGACTGGACAACGCCATCTATGACATGGCGCTAAAGATCCGTCCCGCCGCGCCGAGCAAGGATATCGTTATTGTCTCGGTCGACTCGGCGAGTCTGAACGAGAAGGGCGAGTGGCCGTGGCGTCGCCGGCTCTTCGCCGACATGATCAACGACATCGGCCGCGGCGCTCCTCGAGCGCTCGGTTGGTATTTCGTCTTCGCCGCGCCGACGGATCCGGCTGACGACCAGGCTGTCCATGACGCTATGGCGCGGACGCCCACCTACCTGGGACAGCTCGTAAGCATCGCCTATGAGGGTATCAGGAAAACTATGAACGCCACTTCCGCGGCCGCGGGGGCAGGCGACGCGGATTCCGAGGGCGACAACGACGGCATCGTACGCCGGGCCTATCTCTTCGAGGGTCTGGGTGTCCCCAAGCCGAGGCTAGTGCTGCAGCTGGCGCGGCTGGCAGGTCGAGGGCCGCCGCCTGTTGGCGCAGACCACCGACGCCTCGTCCAGTCTAAGGGAATAACGCGCGCCGGCGAGATGCTCATCCCGTTCGTAGGCCCCCCCGGCACCTTTAAGCACGTGTCGGCTGCTGCGGTGCTGGACGGCAAAGTCTCGCCAGATCAGTTCAAGGGCAAGTTCGTCCTGATCGGCGCTTCGGCGCCCAGTCTGCTCGACAACTATCCGACCCCTGTCTCCGGCCGGTCGGGAATGCCAAACGTCGAGGTGGAAGCAAACATCCTGAATGCGCTCCTGACAGGGACGGCCATCACCCCCGCGTCCCAACTCACGGTCCTTATCGTTTCCCTGATGATGATGTGGCTGCTGCTTGTCGCCCTCGTGCGGCTCGGCCCCACCGACAACCTGCTCGTCGCCGCGGGGCTAGCGGCCCTGCCGGTGACGGGCTCGGTCGTCGCCGTCGCCGCTTTCAAGGTCTGGCTTCCTCCCGCCGCATTTCTCGTGACCGAGGCGATGATCGTCCCATACTGGGGTTGGCGCCGGCTCAACGCCGCCAGCGGTTATCTCGCCGAGGAGCTCCGGGCGCTCGAACGCAGCGCCGGTGGCGCCGTCCTCGCCAGGTCGGCCAGCGCGCCGCCGCCAGGCGGTGACCTCGTCCTGCAACAGATGACCCTGTTGCAGGAGGCCAAGGCGCGGGTCTCCGATCTGCGCCGGTTCGTGGCGGACATCCTCGCCAATTTCCCCGACCCGGTGCTCGTCGTCGATCGAGACGGCCGGATCTTGACCGTCAACCAGGCTGCGGCCGACTTTGCCGAGCAAGCCGGCCTCTCGACCACGCCCAACTCGCCCATCCAGCCAATTCTGTCCCGGATCGTTCCCGATTCGCCCAATGGCGGCTCCGCCTGGCCGCCGCCGGATCGGGACGCCATCAACACTCGCCCGTTCAGTGGGATGGGCATGGGGGGGCGAGCCTATGAAGTGCGCTTCACGCCCACCCGCAGCGCCGGCGACGAAATGACCGGCTGGATCGTTCATCTGGCCGACATCACCTCGCTGATGGCGGCTATGCGGCAGCGCGAGGAGGCGCTCCAGCTTCTCTCGCACGACATGCGATCGCCGCAGTCGGCGATCCTCGCCACGCTCAGCCATCCGGAGTTCAAGGGCGCGCCACCCGCGCTTCGTCAGCGGATCGAGAGCCATGCCCGCCGCACCTTGGAACTCGCCGACGCCTTCGTGCGCCTGGCGAAGGCGGAGTCGGCCAGATATGTGCTCGAACCAATCGATCTCGCCCATGTAACGCAGGACGCCGCGGACGCCGTCTGGGGCCTCGCCCAGGCGGGAGGGGTGAAGGTCGAGGTCGCGGTCGCCAACGACGAGGATGAGTACGTTATCCTCGCTGACCGGGGTCTTCTGACGCGCGCCCTGGTCAACCTGCTGGACAACGCCGTGAAATTCAGCCCGTCCGGAGAGAAGGTGGTCTGCTCAATCGGCTATGGGACGCTCGAGGGTGGGACACCCGCCATCGAGTGCCGCATCGCCGATCGCGCGGGCGGGATGAGTCAGGCCAATGCGGGGAGCCTGTTCCGCAAGTTCGCCTCTTTCCGCGATGGCGCGCACGCCCCGACCGGCATCGGCCTTGGCCTCGCCCTGGTTCACACGGTGATCACGCGCCACAACGGGGACATCAGCGTCGAAACCGTCGAGGGCGAGGGATCGGTCTTCATCCTCAAGCTGCCGCGCCACTTCGAGGACGACGCCAAAGGGGACGACGCGACCTCCGCGGCGAGCCTCGCCGCCGCGGAGTGAGCAAGAGCGCTCTGACCCATCAGCTCTTCCGGACGAAGGGCTCCGGAATCCGGCTCGCTCCCTGGCGGGCGAACATCCAACCCGGATACTCCGGCGGCAGGGCGCTGACCTCGTCCAGGCGCGCCACTTCCTCGGGGGAAAGGCTGAGACCCACGGCCGCGAGGTTGTCGTCCAGCTGCTCCACGGTCTTGGCGCCGATGATGACGCTCATCACATGCGGCTTGGCCAGCAACCACGCGAGGGCAACCCGCGCCACCGACACGCCGCGCGCATCGCCGATCTCACGCATGGCCGCAACGCAGGCCCAGGCGCGGTCACGTTCGACTGGCGGGAAATCGAAGTTCGCACGCCGCGCGTCGTTGGGGGCGGCTGATCCGGGCCCGAACTTGCCGGACAGCAGGCCGCCGGCCAAGGGCGACCAGACCATCAGGCCCAGACCCTCCGTCGTCAGCATCGGGACCAGCTCGCGCTCGAGGTCGCGCCCGGCGATGGAATAGTAGGCCTGCAGGGTCTCGAACCGGGCCAGGCCGCGCGCCTCGCTGACGCCCAGCGACCGTGCGATCTTCCAGGCCGCCCAGTTGGAGACGCCGACGTAGCGCACCAGCCCCTGGCTCACGAGATCATCGAGAGCCCTCAAGGTTTCCTCTATCGGCGTGACGCTGTCGGACCCGTGGATCTGATAGAGGTCGATGTGCTCCATCTGCAGCCGTTCGAGGCTTCCCTTGATGCTGTCCATGATGTGACCGCGCGACGCGCTCTGGTCGTTGGGGCCGGGCCCCATGCGTCCGAACACCTTGGTCGCCACGACGACGTCGCTGCGCTTGACCCCGAGATTGCGGAACGCCTGTCCCAGACGGCGCTCCGACTCCCCGAAGGAGTAGACGTCGGCGGTGTCGAAGAAGTTCACACCCGCCTCGAGGGAGCGGCCCACGATCTCGTCGACGACTCCCTGCTCAAGGGAGCCGATGGCGCGCCAGATCCCGGCGTCGGCGTTGCCGCCAAAGGTCATGGCGCCAAGACAGATTTCCGAGACGAACAGTCCCGTACGTCCAAGCTGTTTATATCGCATCCATCTGCTCCGCCTGTTGAGGTGGCCGGCAGATAGGGTCGTGCGGCGCCGCTGGAAAGCTGGCCTGCGCTCAATCCAGCAGGCGCGACGCGGCGAATATGGCGAGGCCGACCAGGGCGCCCACGAGGGCGCCGTTGATGCGGATGAACTGCAGGTCGCGGCCGACCTGAAGTTCGAGCCGGTCGGCCACGGCCCGCGCATCCCACCCTGCGACGACCTGGGCGACGAACTCCCCAATCGCCTGACGGCCGGGGATCACGGTCCTGCGCAGGGCGGCGCGGATCCAAAGGTCCAGGCGCTCGCGGGCGCCCCGATCATCGGTGAGCCAACGGCCTGCCGCAGTTAGACTTCGCCCGGCAGCCTCTTCGACCAGCTCGCGAACGGAATCGGGTTCGGCGGCCCAGCGGCGCGCCGCATCCGCGCAGGCCTCAGAGATGGACCTCACGAGGCCCTGGTCGGCTAGCAGGCGCGCCTTGAGCTCCTCGCCCTTGGCGAAATAGTCGGGGTCGGTCGCCAGACGCGAGATGAGGGCCTCGACCTGCGTGTCGAGGGCGGCGCGTAGCGGATGGTCGCGCGAGCGCATCTCCTCCAGGGTCGACACGATGCCCGCCCTGAGTCGCTCGGCCACCGCGCGGTCCACCCATTTGGGCAGCCATGCCCAGGTCCTCGCTTCAACGGCCGCCTCGAACAGTTCGGGACGGGCGGCGGCGAACTCGCCCAGGGCGACCATCGCGCGGTCGATAAGAGCGGGGGTCGCGGTCTCCCGCCAGAGGTAGTCGAGGACCCGCGCCGCCGTGGGGGCCAGGGGACCGGCGCTCGCCAGACGTCGCACGCCCTCCGCCGCGAGATCGGCGAGGGCCGGCCCGGCTTTGATGATCTCGGGCGCGAGATCGGCGATGCGGCGTGCGATAATGTCGCGGATCCGCGGGTCGGACAGCCATTCGGCGATCCGTCGCGCCGGCTCCAGCTCCAGGAGCCGTCGGTCGAGCAGCCGGGGCTCGAGAAAATTGTGCGAAATAAAGCGCCCCAGGGCGGCGCCAATACGATCCTTGTTCCGAGGAATGATGGCGGTGTGGGGGATCGGCAGACCGAGCGGATGGCGGAATAGCGCGGTCACGGCGAACCAGTCCGCGATCGCCCCCACCATGCCCGCTTCCCCGAAGGCGGCGAGATAAGGCCCGGGCTTCCACGTGGCGGGCGCGAGCCGGCCCGTGAGATAGATGACGCTCATCAGGACCAGCAGCGCGCCAGCCAACTGACGCATTGCTGCCACACCCCGCGCGCGCTCTGCGTCATCATCGCGCTTTGCGATGGAACCGCTTGACGATAGAACCTTAAGCGTTGATTTAAATTTTTCCACGATATGTATAAGTTTGTCAGCGTTCGTAGGCGTCAACCGATGGCGTTCCTCGCGCAGCCTTCCCGCTCATCGGCCGGCGCGCAGGCACGTTTGGTCCAAGGCTGGAGGCATGATCGACCTTCTCGACCCCGCCACGTTCTCCAACGGGCATCCGGTTCACCTCTATTCGCAACTGCGCGCAGAGGCCCCGGTCTACCGTAACCCGGAGAGCGATGGCCCCGGTTTCTGGGCCCTCACGCGCTACGAGGACGTGCGCGCGATCGACCGCGATTTCCGCACCTTCTCGTCCGAACCGACCATCATGATCGCGGATCCGTCGCCGGAGGAAGGGAATATCTTCGGCAACGCCCAGATGATGCTGATGATGGATCCGCCGCGTCAGACGGCGTTCCGCAAACTGCTCCGGGCTGAATTCACCGCCTCTGCATCCGAGGGTCGAAGCGACAGGCTTGGCCAGCTCGCACGCGAGATCGTGGACAAGATCATTGATCGGGGCGAGTGCGACTTTGTCGCGGACGTAGCCGGCGAAATGCCGTCCTACGTGATCGCCGAGCTGATGGGACTGCCCCTGGACGATGGGCGCGAACTCTATCGGCTCACTGAAACGATCCATTCCGCGCCCGAAGCGGTCGGCCCTGGGGCCGGCCGGGAAGCGGTGCGCGCCATGTTCGCCTACGCGATGAATCTCATCGGCGAAAAGCGCGCTCGTCCGGGGCCCGACCTGGCGACCAAGCTGCTCAATTCGGAGGTCGAGGGGCATCCCCTCACCGAGGTCGAGTTTCTCCTTTATTTCCTTCTGCTTGTCGACGCGGGCGGAGATACGACACGCAACCTTCTCGCCAGCGGCGTGCTCGCCCTTTGCGAACGGCCAGACCAGTTCGCCTGGCTCACCGAAGATCTGAGCGGGCGGCTTCCCTCGGCTCGGGAAGAGCTTCTGAGGTTCACCAGCCCGGTCATCTACATGCGTCGGACCGCGACCCGAGACGTGACGATCGGAAACATGCCGATCGCACGCGGAGACAAGGTCGTGATGTATTTCGGGGCCGCCAATCGCGACCCGGAACACTTTGCGCGACCCGACGATCTCGATCTTTCGCGATCTCCCAATGAACACATTGCTTTTGGCGGTGGGCCCCACGTCTGCCTCGGCCAGCATCTCGCGCGACTGGAGATCGACGCCGTCCTGACGGAAGTCCTGTCGCGTCTCGAGTCCATAGAAGTGGTGGGCGAGCCGGAGTGGCTTGCTTCGACGTTCATCTCCGGACCGCGTTCGCTTCCTGTGCAGTTCCGAGTGCGCGCTTCCGCTCACGCGGAATGAGTAAAAGTTTAGCTTGAATGTGTCAGCCTGCCCGTTGACAAGCTCGCATTTGCGTGAAATTGTAAAGGTTAGTAAGTCAGATAAGCGTTTCAGAACAGAATTCGGCGCCAGTCTGCAAGCAGACTGGTCGATGAGTAATTGCGTGTTCTCTATAGTTTTGAGTCAAATGGATAGCACATCTTTTTTTGTGCTCACGCACAATTTGCATGTTGCCTCCATAGCAGTCTGTGATAAGTCTTCATCAACGCCGCCGCTCTGGAATGAGAGGGTGGGCTCTCAAACAACCAGGGGTTAGACATGACCAATCTGTACAACACCGCCGCCGACATGGTTATCGACCGCGTCGAAGCTGAACTGGATCTTGGCGTCGCCATGATCGACGAAATGGCCGTGCGCATTCCGTTCTGCGCCACCAGCCGCATCCCCTTCTGCTCGCTGAAGGCGAACGCCGAAGGCGCGAAGGCCCTGCTGTCCATCTAAGACGCGGGTGTTGTCTTGGAGCGCTTGGCGCCTCATAGCTGATCTATGAGGTTCAAGCGCTCCAGCGCCCTTGTGGTGCTGCTGGAACACGACCAGCTCGTCTTCCATAACTTTCTTGCGCAATCGACGTTCGTCGCGAATGCCACAGCGCTCGACATCGTACGACGCCTCCACACATGGACAGATCTTGACCGCCTGCGGGATTCGCTGGCGGATTATAGTCGTTCGTCCATCGAGCGTGGTTTAGATCAGCTCGTTGAGCTTGGGGCCGTGGTGACCGAAGGGTCTCCGGCCGCCAGCCAGGAAGCCGATTTCGAGAGGTCCTGGCTTTGGGGCCCGTTCGCGGGGGCCTTCCACTTCGGCACGAGAGGCGGAGTGTTCGTCTCCGACGAGGACAGCGAAACGATGCTGCGCGAGATGGCGAAGTTCTCGCCGTCGCCACCTCTCTATCAACGCAATCCCGACGACCAGCCCAAGATCACCGTGCCGCTGCGGCCGTCGTACGACGAGCCGTTGAAGACCATGTCCCGGCGACGCACGAACCGGATCATGCTCGACGAGCCGATCGGTTTCGAACCTCTCTCCGACTGCTTCCTGTTCTCCATGGCCATCCAGGCCATGCTGGACCTGCCTGGGATTGGCGAGCTTCCGCTCAAAATGACGCCGTCCGGCGGCGCCCGGAATCCCTTCGAGAGCTATGTGTGCGTGAGGAACGTCGAGGGGATGGATCCTGGCGTTTACCACTACGCGGCGATTGACCGGTCCTTCGGCCTGGTGCGCGAGGGTCCGCCGCCGCCGTTTCCTTCAATGTTGGGAGAGCAGGCGTGGACCGCCAATGCGGCTGCAGTGGTGTTCCTGGTGGCGAACTTCGAGCGGTCGATGTGGAAATACCATGACCCCATGACCTACCGGGTCATCGCCATCGAGGCGGGCCACATCGCCCAGAACATGCTGCTTGTCGCCACTCACCATGGGCTCGTGGGCAATCCCACCGGTCTGATCAACGCTGCGGTCACCGAGGCGGCGCTCGGCGTCTCGGGTCCGACACGCGCCGCGCTCTACGCCATCGTCGTGGGCGTTCCGGCGCCGTTCTCTGGCGATCTGAGCGACGTGGCCCAGGCGGGCTGAGGCTCCCTCGGCCGGACGGTTTTCCATATCCGTATCCAGACAAACCGGACGCCCGCGCGACGGTTTGATGAACTGCTGACGCTCAATTCACGCTTGCGTTGACGCAGAGATCACCAGTGTCCCGCGCCTTCTAGTGCGGATACGGCCGCTCACAGGGCGCGCCGGAGACAAGCCCCCATGCTCACAGCACGGATCGGACTTCTGGACCTGACAGGCGCCATCGACCCGCGTCTGATGGCCGCTGCGGCCTCGGCCCTGAACGTCCAGGTGACCCGAGACCTGCCGCAGTTCTGGCCGGTCAAGGCCAGCGTCACCTATCTGGCGGATCCATCTCTGATTGCACCAGGCATGTGGCCCGTCAGAATCGTCCACAGCCTCGCCCCCGGGGAAGGCGGCTGCTGTGTCGGGGCCCACAACCAGCCCTTCGCCAGGGTGGTCAACACGCCAGGTGGAGACGAGTGGACCTTGGACGCCAGCCACGAGATCTGCGAGATGCTCGTCGATCCATATGGCAATGCGCTGCAGGCCTCGCCGCCGGTCGGTCTCGAGGACGGCGTCCTGCGCGATCAGCAGGGGGCGGTCGAATATCTGGTTGAACCCTGCGAACCCTGCGCTTCGGCCGCTGCTGCGTACGAGATCGACGGGGTGATGGTGTCGGACTTCATCTCCGCCCGCTACTTCGACAGGGTCGCGACCGCTGGCGTCCGCTACAGTTTTGCCGGCTCGATCTGCGCCCCGCGGCAGGTCCTTCCGGGCGGCCGGCTCAGCTGGATCGATCTCAGAACCGATGAGGTGCGCCAGGTCCTGCGACCCGAGGCCTCAAACGCGCCCACGCTGCGCAATCTCGGCCTGCCCACCGGCTGCAGCCTGCGGGCGTTCGTTGACGGACGCACGAGTATTACGATGCGTCCCCAACGGCTGCCCCCAAACCTCCGCGCCCGCGCGGCGCGGCGCACGCACCGCGAGCAGCTCCACCAGGCCGCAGGCTTCCGCTCACGCTGGTTCGTCTGAGGCGAATCAGGGGACGACCACCGCCTTTCCGACGACCTCTCGGTTTGCGAGCAGGTCGAAGGCTGACCGCCAGTCCTCGAGCGGAAAGGTCGCGTGGACGCGGGGGCGGATGCTCCCTTCCTCGGCCAGTCGCCAGATCGCTTCGCTGTTCTCGCGGCCCTTCTGCGGAAACCGGCGGCCATATTCGCCCGCCCTGACCCCCATGACGGAGAATCCCTTGATCAGCGGCATGTTCGCCGCGATCGTCGGTATGCGGCCTGAGGTAAATCCGATCACCAGCAACCGCCCATCGAAGGCGATGCAGCGCACGCTTTCATCGAACACATCGCCGCCGACAGGGTCATAGATCACATCGGCCCCTTGCCCACCGGTGATCTCCTTGACCGCCTCGCGGAAGCCGCCGTTGACGTTCACGCAGGCGTCGGGCCGGTAGACTTCATTCACGACGGCCAGTTTCGAGTCCGAGGCCGAGGCGGCGATGACGCGGCAGCCCAGGTGTTTGGCGAGATCGACGCAGGCCAGGCCGACCCCGCCCGCCGCGCCGTGGACGAGGACCCATTCGCCCGGCTCGACCCGCGCGCGACGGACCAGGGCCACATAGGCGGTCAGATAGGCTGCCCCGTAGCCTGCCGCCTCGGCAAAGGAGAGCGGCGAGGGTTTGGGGCGCAGGCTCACCGACGAGGCGATGGCCACGTCCGAGAAGCCGCCGAACTTCGCGCCGCCGACAACCGCGTCGCCAATCTTCCACGCAGTCACGCCATCCCCGACCGCCTCGACCTCACCGGACATCTCGAGGCCGGGAATGAAGGGCAGGGGCGGCTTGTGCTGATATTCGCCCCGCGTCATCAGCAGGTCGGGAAAATTGACCGCCGCCGCCCGCACACGGACCCTGACTTCCCCGGGACCAGGCTCCGGCGTCTCCAGCTCGCGCAGAACGCAGCCGGCGTAGTCGGGCGCCAGCCGCTCGACGAAGAGGGCCTTCACAGCGTTTTAGCGCTCCAGTCGCGGGAGATGGGGCACGCCGCCCATTATCAGGCGCACGACGAAGTCCGCCGCGCTCTGCACGTCCACCGGTCTTCGCGCCATCATCCGTTCCCCCACCTCCCTGGCAACCGCAATGGCGCTGCCAGCCAGATAATCCAGGTCCACCTCGGCGGCGAGATTGCGATCCATGGTGGCGGCGAAGGCGGCCCGCACCTCCTCGAACACCGCCAGCATCTCCGGCGTGTTACGTGCGTGGGGCATGGTGTCGGCGCTCTGGCCCCAGGAATCCTGCTCGGCGGCGATGAAGTCGAAATAGGCGGTGACGGCGGCGCGCAAATAGGACTCGAAATCGGTCGCCTTGGCCGATTGGGCCTGCAGGATCGGACGGAAGCGACGCGCTCCGTCATCGGCAAGGGCGTCGAACACCTCCTCCTTGGAGCGGTAGTAGTTGTAGAAGGCGCCCACGGAGAGCCCCGTGCGACGGATGATGTCGCGCACAGTCGCCGCTTCGAATCCCATCTCTCCGAACACATCGCGCGCGGCTTCGAGGATCGCGGTGCGGTTGGCGGCCTTGGTCTGCTCGCGCTTGCCGGGCCCGATATAGATGACTTCGGACATGTACCTCCTGAAACCCGCTCGGCTCGCCGCTTGGATCGCGCCCGCTGACGAAGGATCGGCCCAAGGGCGCCGCCTGTCCAGCACCGCGCCGCGCCGGATCAGACGGTGCGGCTTGCCCTGTCCTTCTCGTTGGTCTCGCGGATCGCCGCCCGGGCTCGCGTCCAGTCGTCGTCGGTCCAGTCCCGCAGGGCCGAGAAGCCGCCGCCGCCGGCGTTCCAGGACCCGCCATCGATCGCGATCGTCTGGCCGTTCACATAGGCGGAGAACGGATGAAGCAGCCAGATCGCCATGTTGGCCAGCTCCCGGACATCTCCCGCCCGTCCCATGGGGTTGCCCCGCATCGAGCTGTAGGAGTCGGCGCTTGCGCCCGGGTTCAGCCGCGCGGTCATCCCCTCGGTGTAGAAGGGGCCAGGGGCGATGGCGTTGAAGCGGATGTTCTTCGGCCCCCACTCCACCGCCAGGGACTGGGTCATGACGTTGAGGCCGGCCTTCGACATGGCGGAGGGCACGGTGAAAGGCCCCCCGCTCCAGACCCAGGTCGTCAGGATCGAGATGACCGAACCCGGCTTGCCTTCGGCGATCCACCGCTTGCCGCAGTCGAGGGTGACGAAGAAGCTCCCGCGGAAGACGATGTTGGCGATCGCGTCGAAGGCGCGGGTCGACAGGTCTTCGGTGCGGCTGATGAAATTCCCCGCCGCATTGTTGATCAGACCGGTGAGGGCGCCGCCGTCGCTCCAGATCTGGTCGAGCATGTCGTGGATCGCTTCGGGGACCCGGATGTCGCACGGGATCCCGACCATCTTGCCGCCGTGCGCGCCGGTGAGCTCCGCGACCGTGGCGTCCAGCACGCCACCCCGGCGCCCGCAGATGTAGACCTCGGCGCCCAGGATCAGCAGGGCCTCGGCCATGGCCTTTCCGAGTCCGGTGCCGCCCCCGGTCACCAGCACACGGTGGCCCTTCATCAGGCCTGGCTTGAACATCAGATCGTCCGGGGTCACCGTGCATCCTTTCCTTAGGTTTTCGCGGATTTGCGTGGCGTTCCCTTCAGGAGGTCAAGCGCATCCGGAGAGGGCGACTGCCCCAGGCGCGACATCAGGGCCTCCGCGGCCGCCGGCGCGCGGACCTTTCCCTCCCCGCCGGCGCCGATGAAGAACGCAAAAACCGGGCGCCCGCCTGCCTCCAGGGTCCCGAGCCGGCCGGCCCATGCATCGAGGGCGTCGGCCGGATAACCGTCCGGGATTTCCTCCTCCAGGCGCATCAGCCTCGCGTAAGCGAAGTCCGCGGTGGCCTCCTCGATCTGAGGGTATGTCGGGTGGTCGGCGAGGCAGATCGCCACGCCGCGGTCGCGACAGAGCCGAACGAAGGCTTCGTCCGCGAAGCTTGGGTGGCGAACTTCCATGCAATGACGCAGCTCGCGCCCGCCGATCGTGGCAGGGAGCAGGTCGAGGAATCGGCCGAAGTCTTCCCGGTCGAATTTCTTGGTGGGCATGAACTGCCAGAGGATCGGCCCGAGCCGCCCGCCCAGCTCCGCCAGGCCCTGGCCGATGAACCGCTCGACCGACTCTCCGGCCTCACCCAGGGCATGGCGATTCGTGCAGTACCGCGAACCCTTCACCGTGAAGACGAAATCCTCCGGCGCCTGGTCCGCCCAGCGACGGAAACTCTCGGCGGACTGTAGGGAATGGTAGGTGGCGTTTATCTCCAAGGCGCCGAGACGACGACTCACGTACCTCAGTTCGTCGGCCTGACGCAGTTCGGGCGGATAGAAGGCGCCTCGCCAGGGGGCGAAAGTCCAACCGCCGACGCCGATCCGAATGCCATGTTTCATCGGAAGCTCTCCTGCGGCGACAAGGCGCCGTGAACGAATATTAACTTGTGCGAGACATTTGCGCCCTTACGGGATGAGCTTGGTCGTGGCGGTTGGCGAGCCCGGCTCTTGGGGGAAACGGTCGCTAGGGCGCCAATGCAAGTCTTCAGACGCTTCCTTGGACCTGGACTTCTCGCCATGCTGCTCGCCGGCTGTGTGGGCGGTCACCCGCGCGCGCCGGACCTGACGCTTTCGCGCGCCTACGAAGCGCCGGCCTCCGCGCCGCAGCTGACGACCCAGCAGCTCGATCGTTGGTGGCTCATCTTCAATGACCCAGCGCTCACCGCGCTCGAGGACGAGGCGTTGCGCACCGCGCCTGACGCCAAGACCGCCTATTCCCGGCTCGTCGAGGCCGGCGCCACCCGCAACAGCCTCATCGCTGGCACTTTCCCGACCGGCAACGCCGGGGGGAATATCTCGAAGCAGCATGAGGTGAACATCGGCCCTGCCACCAACACCCTTTTCCCGATCGGCGGCGACTTCATCACGCGCAGCGGCAGCCTGAACGTCTCCTGGGAGCTGGACGTCTTCGGACGCCTCGCTACGCAACGAAAGATCGCCAGGGCGAACTTTGTCGCCACCGAGTTCGACGTGGAAGGGGCTTTCGCCAGTCTCGCCGCCAATGTGGCGAGCGACTATTTTCAGGCCCAGGGCCTGCAGATCCAGATCGACGACGCGCAGGAAACCGTGCGAATCGAGACCAACCTGGCGCGGATCGCCCAGGAAAAGGCCGATCGGGGGCTGGGAGCCTTGTCCGACGCCGATCGGGTTGCGGGCGACCTCTCTCAGGCCTTGGCGACGCTGACCGATCTTCAGTCGCAGCTTCACGCCACCCGGCGCAATCTGCTGATCCTTATCGGGCGAAATGCCGCCGCTGTTGAAACCATTCCCGTGCGCGACGAGGCGGACGAGGCGCCGGATGTCCCGGCGGCTGTGCCGGGCGATCTTCTGCAACGCCGGCCCGACGTCCGCGAATCGGAAGCCCGTCTGCGGTCGGAGGCGGGAACGGACCGGTTGAGTCATCTGGCGCTCTTCCCGACCTTCACCATGCTGCCTGCCCTGGGGGCGCAAAGCCTGACGCAGCCGAGCGTCGGCTTCATTCCGCCGGCGACGCTGATTCCCGAATCGATCACCACCAGCGTGGGCTACTGGACCCTCGCGGGCAGCGTGTCCCAGCCGGTGCTCGACATTCCCCGGCTCCTGTTCAACGCGAAGTCCGAAGACGCCCGCATGGAACAGGCGGTAATCGCCTACGAGAAGACGGTGCAGACCGCCTATGGCGAGGCGGAGAACGCCCTGGTCGCCTTGGACGCGAGCAAGCGGGCGGCGAAGATCCTCTTTGATGGCGAGGCGCGCGCCCACCGGGCCTACGACGCGGCCCAGCGGCGCTACGCCATGGGGCTGGACGATCTGACGACGGCCCTGACCACCGAGGAGGCCTGGCGCACCACCCGCTCGGCGCTCAGCGCCGAACAGGTGCTGGCGCTGCAGCGGGCGGTCACGACCTACAAGGCCCTGGGGGGCGGTTGGCCGGCGCAGGTCGCGCAGGTCGAGACTGTGAAAAATCCATGAAGGGGGTGGCCGTGACGAATGCGCGCCTGGCGCTTGGTCTCTTTGCGCTGCTGGCGCTGGGCGCATGCGAGAAGAAGATCGCCGAGTCGCCGGCCGCTCAGGCGCGCACGGTGAGCGTCGTTGCGGTGGGACCGCATGAGATCGAGGGGAGCATCGTCGCCTCCGGTCCGCTCGTCCCCTTCCAGGAAATGGACATCTATCCCCAGCTGACGATCTACCGCGTCCAGGAGCTCATGGCGGACGAAGGCACGTGGGTGAAGGCCGGCCAGCCTCTGCTCAAGCTAGACGACACCCTGCTGCGGGCGCAGCTCGAACAGCAGGCAGCGCTTGCCAAGGAGCAGAACGTCATCGCCGATCGCGCGGACGCCGAGGCGGAGCGGGTGAAGGGTCTCGACAAGGAAGGCATACTTTCCCAGGAGCAGATCGACGAGCGCCGGTATGCCGCTCAGTCGGCCCGCGCCCAGGCCATCGCCCAGGCTGACGCCGCGGAGGACATGCGCACGCGAGAAGGCCTGATGACCGTTCGCTCGCCCGAGGCGGGTCTCGTATTCGAGCGCAACGTCAAGGTCGGCGACATGGGCGCAGGGACCACGCCCTGGTTCCGCATCGCCCGTGACGGCAAGATCGAACTCGCCGCCGACGTGAGCGAGCAGGATATCGAGAAGATTCGCCCCGGAATGCCGGTGCGCGTAATGCTCGCCGACCAGGCCGAGGTGATGGGCGTTGTTCGTCTGGTGAGCCCAGGAGTCGACACCAATACGCGCCTTGGCCGCGTGCGCGTGAGCCTTCCGGTGCGCCCGGACATCCGGGCCGGCGGATTCGCGCGTGCGAACTTTTTGGGAATCAGTCACTCGGCCAATGCGGTGCCCGAAACGGCTGTGCGTTATGATGCAGACGGCGCCTCGGTCATGGTGGTGGGCGCCAATGACAAGGTGACCAGGGTGCCGGTAACCACGGGCCAGCGCGGCGGCGGCTATGTCGAATTGCTGAGCGGTCCCGCGGCGGGCTCGCACGTGGTCGAGCGCGCCGGCGCCATGCTGGTTCCCGGCGACGTCGTCCGGCCGGTGGCGTCATGAATTCCGACAGCCCCCGCCGGGGCGGCTTCCGGATTTCAGAGTGGGGTATCCGCAATCCGGTGCCGGTTGCGGTGCTGTTTATCGGCGCGGTGATCGCGGGGCTGATTTCCTACTCAGCGCTGCCGATCAAGAACTTCCCGAACATCAATTTTCCAGCCGTCCTCATCCAGGTCACCCGTAGCGGCGCGGCGCCCGCGGAGATGGAGACCCAGGTCACCCGGCCCGTGGAGAATGCCCTCGCTGGCATCCCCAACGTCGAGTCGATCGGCTCGAACGTGACCCAGGGCACGTCCGTGACCATCATCCAGTTCAAACTGGGTGAGGACACCCAGAAGGTCTACGACGACGTCAAGGCGAAGATCGACCAGATCCGCAACACCCTGCCCAAGGAGATCGACCCGCCGATCGTCCAGCGGCTCGAGGCGGATGACGCACCGATCGTCACCTACACGGTCTCTTCGCCGTCGATGTCCGAGCAGGAGGTGTCGTGGTTCATCGACAACACCGTCTCCCGCGACCTGCAGGCGCAGGAGGGCGTCTCCCAGATCCAGCGGCTCGGGGGGCTCGATCGCGAGGTCAATGTCCTCATCGACCCTGACCGGCTTGCGGCTCAGGGGCTGACGGCTTCGCAGGTCAACGACGCCCTGGCGGCGGCGGACGTGGACGCGCCGGGGGGCCGCGTGACCATCGGCGGGCGCGAGCAGGTCCTGCGCGTGCTGGGGGCGGCCGTCACGGTCGACCGGATACGGAACCTCTCCATTCCCGCCAGTGGCGGCCGGTTCGTGCGGCTGTCGGATGTTGCGGACGTCGGGGACGGGGCCGCCGAACCCCGCGCCTTCGCCCTCCTGGACGGCCGCCCGGTCGTCGCCTTTTCGGTGCTCAAGACCAAGCTCGCGAGCGAGGTCTCTACCGAAGATCGTGTGGACGCCGCGATCGCGCGGCTGGGCAAGCAGTATGGCCAAGTCTCCTTCCGGAAGGTCAATTCCCAGGTCGACCAGACCCGCGCCGCCTTCTCGGCCACCGCTCATACCCTGCTCGAAGGCATGGCCCTGGCCGCGCTGGTCGTGTGGCTGTTCCTGCGTGACTGGCGTGCCACAGCGATCACAGCGATTGCGATGCCTGTCTCGCTGATACCGACCTTCGCCTTGATGAACATGTTCGGCTTCAGCCTGAACGTGGTCACCCTGCTGGGCCTCACCCTGGTTATCGGAATCCTCGTCGACGACGCCATCGTCGAGGTCGAGAACATCGAAAAGCGAGTCTATGTCGGCCTGCGGCCATTCCGCGCCGCCATCGAGGGCGCAGACCAGATCGGCCTGGCGGTCGTCGCCACCACCTTCTCGATCGTCGCCGTCTTCCTGCCGGTCGCCTTCATGCCCGGCATCCCGGGCCAGTTCTTCCGCGAATTCGGTATTACGGTCTCGGTGGCCGTTCTTTTCTCCCTGGTGGTGGCGCGGCTGCTCACGCCACTCATGGCAGCCTATCTGCTCATACCGAAGGTCGCCAAGATCCGCAGGCCAATGCCGCGGTACTATACGCGCGTCCTCACCTGGGTGATCGACCATCGGATTTACGCAGTGGCGATCGGCTTTGTCGTCTTTGTCTGCTCGATGGCGCTGTTCCTGCCACTCAAGAAGGGCGTGCAGCCGGAGAGCAACCCCAACTACTACTACATCAACATCGAGGCTCCGCCGGGCGCCACACTGGCGGACATGCGCCGCACTGTGGCCCAGGTGGACGCCCTGCTGGCGAAGCAGCCCGAGACGCAGGACGTGTTCGCCCAGGTCGGCGGCGGCGGCATATCGGGCGGTTTCGGCACGATCACGAACAGCTCGGGCGTGAACAACGGAACGGTCCTTGCGATCCTCAAGCCGGATCGGAAGGTCAAGGTGGCGCAGATCCGCGATCGCCTGCGTCCCGTGCTGCGTCAGATCCCTGACGTCCGTACTTCGTTCGATATTTCCGGTTTCGGATCCGGCGGCGTGCAGGTGATCCTCACGAGCGAGACCGGAGTGGGTCTCGAGGATGCGGCGCTTGAGCTGCAACGCGAGATGCGCACCGTGCCGGGCATCGCCGACCCGCGGCCCTCGACTCCGCCCAGCGGACCCGAACTGATCGTGCGGCCCAAGGTGGAGGAGGCGGCTCGGCTCGGGGTGTCGGTCACCGCGATCGCCGACGCAGCGCGCGTCGCCACGATCGGCGATATCGACGCCAACGTCTCGAAGCTCGACGAGGGCGAGCGGCGGATCCCCGTCCGCGTACGGTTCCCGGAGGCGGACCGGACGAACCTGTCGATCATCCGGAACCTTCGCCTGCCCACGGCCTCGGGAGGCACGACGACGCTCGATAGCGTGGCCCAACTCGCCTTCCAGGCTGGCCCGGCCGAGATCGACCGGTTCGAGCGTAAGCGGAACATGATCATCATGGCCGACACGACCGGCGACACCCAGGTCGGCGACGCCATCAACCACGTGCACAAGCTTCCCATCCTGCAGCACCTGCCCCCCGGGGTGGAGGTCGCTTCCCAGGGCCAGGAGAAGGCCTATGCTGAGCTGTTCGGCGGGTTCGCCGTCGCCATCGTCTCGGCGATCGGTCTTGTCTATGCGGTCATGGTTCTGCTGTTCCGCAGTTTCTTCAAACCGGTGATCATCCTCTCGGCCCTGCCGACCGCCATTGGCGGGGCTCTGCTTCTCCTCCTGGCGACCAACCTCTCACTCTCGATACCCTCGCTGATCGGCTTCCTGATGCTGATGGGTCTGGCGGCCAAGAACTCGATCCTGCTCGTCGAATACGCGATCGAGCGCGAGCGGGAAGGCCATTCCCAGCGCGAAGCGCTGATGGAGGCGTGCCGCGAGCGGGCGCGCCCGATCATCATGACCACCATGGCCATGGCCGCCGGCATGCTCCCCACAGCCCTGTCGCTCGGCAAGGGTTCGGAGTTCCGCCAGCCAATGGCCGTCGCCGTGATCGGCGGCCTGATCACCTCGACCGTGCTCTCGCTGGTGCTGGTGCCGGCGGTCTACGCTCTGGTGGACGATATCGAGCACTGGCTCGCGCCGTGGTTCGCCCGGCTCGTCACGCCGCGCGAGGCGCCCGCCGGAGCGGTCCCCGTGCCGCGGCCGAGCAAGCCCGTCGCCGCCGAGTAGGGGTCAAGCCTTCATCGCAGCCTCGGCGCGTTCCATGGCCTGGCGCGCAAGAGCGTCGACGCGTTCGTTCATGTCGTGGCCGGAGTGACCCTTGACCCAGCGCCAGTCGACCTGATGGCGCGTCCGCGCCTCGTCCAGCCGGCGCCAGAGGTCCTCGTTTTTCACGGCGCCCTTGGTCATGGTGCGCCAGCCGCGCGCCTTCCACATCTGCAGCCACTGGGTGATTCCGTTCTTCACGTACTGGCTGTCGGTGTGCAGCTCGACCGTACAAGGGCGAGTCAGGGCGTTGAGCGCCTCGATCGCCGCGGTCATCTCCATCCTGTTGTTGGTCGTCGCAGGCTCTCCGCCCGAGATTTCCTTCTCCGCGCCGTTGAAACTGAGCACCGCGGCCCATCCTCCCGGGCCGGGATTCCCGCGGCATGAGCCATCGGTGAAGATCACCACCTTCGAGCCGGGACGTTCGTCGTTCATGCGCCAAGTCCAAGCAGGGCCAGCCCTTCGCGGTGGATGGCGAGTTTGCGTTCGTATTCGAGAGGGTCCTTCGGCCGGACCAGGGAGCCGGGCGGGGTTGCGCCCCAGTCAGCCAGGCGGGTGAGGAAGAACCGCATGGCCGCGCCACGAGCGAGGATCGGAATCGCTTCCATCTCCGCCTCTCCCAGAGCACGGCGGCGACTGTAACCGGAGAGGAAGGCGCCGGCCTTTGTCACGTTGAACGCGCCGTCCGCCTCGAAGCACCAGGCGTTGAGGGCCACGCCCACGTCATAGGCGAGGGCGTCCCAGGCGGCGAAATAGAAGTCGATCGCGCCTGCGAACCGACTGCCGACGAAGAAGACGTTGTCCGGGAAATAGTCGGCATGGACGATCCCATGGGGCAGGTCGCGCGGCCACAGGGACTCAAGTTCGGCGAGGTCGGATCGGATCACCGCGGCCAGGCCGGGCTTGAGGGCGTCGGCCGCCGCCGCGTGAGGGGCAAACAACCGGCTCCAGCTCTCCTGGCCGAGATCATTAGGCCGCCGGCCGGGGAAACCCTCCGCCGCCCGGTGCAGCCAGGCGAGCCCCTCGCCCGCTTCGCGGCAACGCGCGGTATCGGGCCGCCGCACCGAGAGGCCGGGAAGAAAGCTCACCAGGGCCGCGGGCTTGCCCTTGAGGCTGCCGAGCGTCCGGCCTTGCCGGTCGGGGATCGGCGTGGCGCTGGGAAATCCGTGCGCAGCCAGCCAGCTCAGCAGGTCGAGGAAGAACGGCAGCTCGCCCGGTCGCACGCGCCGCTCATAGACGGTCAGGATGAACCGTCCCGTCTCGGTCTCGAGCAGGAAGTTGGAATTCTCGACCCCCTCGGCGATGCCTTTGAAACTGATCGGGCGTCCTACGTCGAAGCCGGCGAGGAAGGCCTCCAGCTCCTGTTCAGCGATGTCGGTGTAAACGGCCACGTCAGGGGCCATCGCCGGGCTCGCCGTCAGCGTCAAGGGCGCGCGTTGCGGCGGCGTCCGCGAGGCTTTATCACCATTCGACGTGCCTTTCGCCCTCGCCCAGCCCAGATCCGCGGGGGCGACCCAGAGCCGGACCCGAACCGCCATGTCGCGTATCAAAAACGTCCTCTTCGCCGCCTGCTCGGCCCTCACCCTTGTGGGCCCTCCCGCCGTCCTCACGCTCGCGGCGCCGCAAACGGCGTACGCCCAATACGGCGGCGGCCCGGGCGGACCAGGCGGGGGTGGCCCCGGCGGGGGTGGCGGGGGCGGCGGCTCGAGCGATGACGACGAGGCGAAGCGGAAGAAGCGCGAAAAGGAATTCGGCGCCCTGATCGCGCCTCTGCCGAAAATCCGAAACGCCGGTCCCTGCCCCTTCGTGAAGGTGCTGTACGACGCGGGGCGCTACGTCGAGTTCAAGCAGAACCAGGAGGCGTTCGCCGACGTCGGCTACACCGGCGAGATCGAGAACATCTCCTCGGGCTGCGCCTACAAGGCCGATGACCCGATCACTGTCGGCGCCCGAATCCTGTTCGAGTTCGGCCGGGGGCCCCAGGCGTCGGGACGTCAGAAGACCTTTCGTTACTGGGTCGCGGTGACCGACCGTAACCATGCCGTGTTGCAGAAGGCCTGGTTCGAAATTCCGGTCACCTTCCCCGCCGGTCAGGATCGCGTTTCGGTCACCGACACGTTCAACAAGATCGTCATCCCTCGCAAGGACGCGAAGGTGAGCGGCACCAACTTCGAGTTGCTGGTCGGTTTCGACGTGACTCCGGAGATGGCGGACTTCAACCGCCAGGGTAAGCGCTTCCGCCCTGACGCGGGTGAGACCGCACAGGTGGCCGCCGCCAAGCAATGACCGACCTGCGCGCGACGCTCGGGGAAGCGGTGCGCGCCGCCTTTTCCGCAGCAGGCCTCGACGAATCGCTCGGCCGGGTCACGCCGTCCGATCGGCCCGACCTCGCCGACTTCCAATGCAACGGCGCGCTGGCCGCCGCAAAGGCCGCCAAGCGCAATCCGCGCGAGATCGCCACGGCGGTGGTCGAGGCGCTCGCTGGGCATCCGGCGATCGCGGCGGCGGAGATCGCCGGGCCCGGCTTCGTGAATCTCAAGGTGAGCGAGGCGGCGATGTCCGCCAGAGCCGGCGAGCTCGCCGACGACTCCCGCGCCGGCGTCCCCTATCTGCCTGAGCCCAGGCGCGTGATCATCGACTACGGCGGACCTAACGTCGCCAAGGAGATGCACGTCGGGCACCTTCGCGCCTCGATCATCGGCGAATCGATCAAGCGGCTGCATCGCGCCCTGGGCGATGAGACTCTCGGGGACGCCCACTTCGGCGACTGGGGTTTCCAGATGGGCCTGCTCATCGTCGCTTGTCACGATGAGTACGAGGACCTTCGGCCCTGGATTGATCTGCAGGGCGAAGAGGCTGACGAGCCCATGATGGCCCGCTTCTTCGAGGCCGTCGCTCCGCGGGTCGGCCTGGAGGACCTGGATCGTCTGTATCCCATGGCGGCGGCCCGGGCGCGGGAGGAGCCAGAGTACCGCGACCGTGCACGGCGGGCGACGGCCGACCTGCAGCGCGGACGCCTGGGCTACCGGCTGCTGTGGCGCCACTTCCACGACATCACGCGCGCCGCCCTGGAGCGGGATTTCCACGCCTTGGGCATCGACTTCGACCTGTGGCGCGGCGAGAGCGACGTCGACCCGCTGATTCCCGATATGGTTGAGGAGCTGCGCGAGACGGGTCTGCTGTTCGAGGACCAGGGCGCCCAGATCGTCCGCGTCGCACGCAACGACGACAAGCGTGATGTGCCGCCCCTGCTGGTCGTCTCGTCCGAGGGCTCGGCCATGTACGGCACGACGGACCTGGCGACGATCCTCGACCGTCGGCGCAACTTCGATCCTGAGCTCGTGCTCTATGTGGTCGACCAGCGGCAGGCCGATCACTTCGAGACCGTATTCCGCGCGGCCTATCTCGCCGGCTATGCGCGGGAGGGGACGCTGCGCCACGTCGGCTTTGGCACGATGAACGGCGCCGACGGCAAGCCTTTCAAGACTCGTGCGGGGGGCGTGCTGAAGCTTCGCGACCTCATCGAAATGGCCGAGGACAAGGCGCGCCAGCGGCTGCACGAGGCGGACCTCGGCGCCGAGCTGCCGCCAGACGAGTTCGAGGCGACCGCCCACCAGGTGGCCGTGGCGGCGCTGAAGTTCGCCGACCTCGTGAACTTCCGCGGCACCTCCTACGTCTTTGACCTCGATCGCTTTTCCAGCTTCGAGGGCCGCACCGGTCCCTACCTTCTGTACCAGGCGGTGCGGATCAAATCGCTCCTGCGCAAGGCCGCGGAGGGCGCCGGGCCCGGGGAGATCCGTATCGAGGCGCCGGCCGAACGTGATCTGCTGCTCGTCCTCGACGCCTATCCGCACGCCCTGCTCGAGGCCTACGACAAGAGCGCGCCCAACCTCATCGCCGACCACGCCTATCGCCTGGCTCAGGCATTCTCGAAGTTCTACGCCGCCTGCCCGGTCCTGGCGGCTCCGACCCCGGAAAGCCGCGCCTCGCGCCTCGCCCTCTCGACGGCTGCGCTTCGTCAGCTCGAGAGCGCCTTGGACCTGCTCGGCCTCGAGGCGCCCGCGCGCATGTAGCGGCGCCGACGACGGTCGGCGCCGCCGCCGCTTGACTCCCGTCGGGGGCTCGCCCAGTTTCCGCGCGCTCTCGCGGGAGACGCCGAATCCTTTTGGGGATTCGGGGCCGAAGGCGCAACCGCCCCGGAAACGCTCAGGCAAAAGGACCGCGCGAGCTTAGGACGCTGGAAAGAGACGTGTCGCCGGGCCCGACGGGCAGGCGCCTGGTCTCGCCGACGGAGCAAGGACGCCTCGCGCGTCCGGAATCTCTCAGGCTCGAAGACAGCTGGGGCGCGAATGAAGCGGGCGGACGCTATCCGCCCCACCGCGCCGCCAGGAGCTGTTTAAGACCCGTGTCCGCCGAGACCCTCCTTCCAACGCCGCTCACCGAGGCCCATCGGCGCGCGGGCGCCCGCATGGTCGGCTTCGCCGGCTACGACATGCCCGTTCAGTACGCGCCCGGCGTGCTCAAGGAGCATCTGTGGACCCGCGCTCATGCGGGTCTGTTCGACGTCTCCCACATGGGTCCGGCGTTCCTCACTGTGGAGACACGCAGCGGCGATCCGGCCGCCGATCATGCGGCGATCAGCGCCCTGATTGAGCCGCTCGTGTGTGGCGATATCGCCGGTCTCGCGCCCGGCCAGCTCCGCTACTCGCTTCTGCTCAACGAGGATGGCGGGATCATCGACGACCTCATGATCGGCCGGCCCCTGTGGGAAAGCCGCCAGGGCATGCTGTACCTCGTGGTCAACGCCGCGCGGAAGGCGGTCGACTTCCCCCTCATCGCCGAGGCCGTCGCCGGGCGCGCGAGACTCGATCGGGGGGACGACCGCGCCCTCATCGCCATCCAGGGCCCTGAGGCGGCGGAGGTCCTGGGCGGAGTCGTTGGCGAGGCGAGCGCTCTGGGTTTCATGCGCCATGCCCGCTTCGACCTCGACGGCAGCCGCCTTCTGGTCTCCCGGTCCGGCTACACCGGCGAAGACGGCTTCGAAATCCTGGCCCTGCCGGAGATGGCGGTGAAGCTGTGGGATCGCCTGGCGGGCGACCCGCGGGTCGAGCCCGTAGGCCTTGGCGCGCGCGACAGCCTGCGCCTGGAGGCGGGCCTGCCGCTGTGGGGCCACGACATCGACGAGACCACCTCTCCCATCGAGGCGGCGCTGGACTTCGCCGTCGCGAAGAAACGCCTGAAGGCCGGCTCCCTGCGCGGCGCCGCCCGCATGGCCCGCGAGCGGGCCGAGGGTCCGGCCAGGGTGCGCGTCGGCCTGAAGGTCCTCCAGGGCGCACCCGCCCGCGAAGGCGCCCCGATCGCCGACGCCGAGGGCCGCGAGATCGGCGTCGTCACTAGCGGCGGCTTCTCCCCATCGCTCGGGGCGCCCATCGCTATGGGCTATGTTCCGCCCGCATTCGCGGAGGCCGGGACCGCGCTTCAGGTCGTGGTCCGCGGGCGTCCGCAGGCGGCCGAGGTCGCGACCCTTCCCTTTGTTCCCCATCGCTATCACCGCCCCGCCGCCTGAGAAGAGAAAGGGCCTTCCATGCGCTTCACCAAGGACCACGAGTGGGTCGAGCTCGACGGCGACACCGCGACTGTCGGCATCACTGCCTACGCCGCCGAACAGCTGGGCGACGTGGTGTTCGTCGAACTCCCCAACCCGGGCGCCAAGGTCGAGGCGGGCGGGGAGATGGCGGTGGTCGAGAGCGTCAAGGCAGCCTCGGATGTCTATGCGCCACTGACCGGCGAAGTGACGGCCGCAAATGCCGAGCTTTCGGACAACCCACAGACGGTGAACGACGCCCCCGAGGCGTCGGGCTGGCTGGTGAAAATCAAGGTCGCCGATCCGGCGCAGATGGACCAACTGATGGACCGCGCCGCCTACGAAGCCTTCCTGGGGACCCTCTGAGCGTGCGCTACCTGCCCCTCTCCGGCACCGACCGCGAAGAGATGCTGGAGACCATTGGCGTCGGCCAGGTCGAGGACCTGTTCGTCGACGTCCCGGCGGCCGCGCGTCTTGCCGGTCCGGTCGACCTGCCGCGTCAGGCCAGCGAGGCCGCCGTCGAGCGGACCCTCAGCGCCTGGGCGGCGCGTAACCGCGCGGCCGGGGCGGGGCCGTTCTTTCTCGGCGCCGGAGCCTATCGGCACCATGTGCCGGCGAGCGTCGACCATCTGATCCAGCGCTCTGAGTTCCTCACAAGCTACACGCCCTATCAGCCCGAGATCGCCCAGGGCACGCTGCAGGTCCTCTTCGAGTTCCAGACCCAGGTCAGCGAGCTCACGGGCCTGCCCGTAGCCAACGCCTCGATGTGGGACGGCTCGACCGCCTGCGCCGAGGCGGTGATGATGGCCTCGCGCGTCACACGCCGGCGCAAGGCGGTGCTCTCCGGCGGACTGCATCCCCATTACGCGGCCAGCGCCTACACCCTCGCCCATACCTCGGGGGTTGAGACCCGCCGGCTTGCCGCGGCGGTGGATGATGAAGCCGCGGTGATCGCGGCGATCGATTCCGACACTGCCTGCGTGGTGGTCCAGACGCCGAACGTTTTTGGGACGGTCACCGACGTCACCGAGATCGCCCGCGCCGCCCACGCCGCTGGCGCCCTGCTGATTGTGGTCACCACCGAGGCGGTGTCGTTCGGTCTGCTCCGCTCGCCAGGCGAGATGGGCGCTGACATCGCCGTGGCCGAGGGACAGTCAATCGGCAACGGTCTCAACTTCGGCGGTCCCTACGTCGGCCTCTTCGCCTGCCGCAGCGAACTGGTTCGCCAGATGCCGGGGCGCGTATGCGGCGAGACCGTCGACGCCCACGGGCGCCGCGGTTTCGTTCTGACCCTGTCCACGCGCGAGCAGCACATCCGCCGCGACCGCGCCACGTCCAACATCTGCACCAACTCGGGCCTCTGTGCGCTCGCCTTCACCATCCACATGTCGCTGCTCGGCGAGACCGGTCTGCATCGGCTGGCCGCGCTCAACCATCTGAATGCCGTGGCGCTGGCCGACACGCTGGCGGCGGTACCTGGTGTACGCGTGCTCAACGAAACTTTCTTCAATGAATTCACCGTCCGCGTCCCCGGTGATGCGGCGGCCGTGATCGAGAAG
>DASXGR010000006.1:0-20332 GCA_036488935.1 Caulobacteraceae bacterium
CGGAAGTTGGGGGAAGGCTTCGAGAAGACCAGGGATCAGTGCGCCGGAGCGGACTCCTGGCGCTTGGTCATCATCTGGTCGAAGGCCGACCAGACGCCGGCCTCGCCGTGCCATTCGCCGCGGGTGGCGGCCTTGGAGTACTCGGTGGCGCGGGCCTCGAAGAAGTTTGCGTGCTCGACGCCGGACAGCAGGCTCTGCAGCCAGGGCAGGGGGTTCTCCTTGACCCCGTAAACGGCGGGTAGAGAGAGCTGGCCCAGGCGCCAGTCGGCGACGAAGCGGATATACCGCTTGATGTCCTCCGGCGTCATGCCCTGCACTTCGCCCGCCTCAAAGGCCAGGTCGATGAAACGGTCCTCCAGACCCACGACCGTCTTGCAGCAGTCGACGATGTCGTCGGCGACGCTCTTGGTGACCGCGCCGGTTTCGGCGTTGAAGGCGTGGTAGAGCTGGACCATCCCCTCGCAGTGCAGACTCTCGTCGCGCACGCTCCACGAGACGATCTGGCCCATGCCCTTCATCTTGTTGAAGCGCGGGAAGTTCATCAGCATGGCGAAGCTGGCGAACAGCTGCAGACCTTCGGTGAAGCCGCCGAACATGGCGAGAGTCCGCGCGATGTCCGCGTGCGAGTCGACGCCGAACTGCTGCATATAATCGTGCTTGGCCTTGAGCGCCTCCAGCTCCATGAAAGCCGAGAACTCGGTTTCCGGCATGCCGATGGTCTCGAGCAGCAGGGCGTAGGCGGCGATGTGGATCGTCTCCATGTTGGAGAAGGCCGCCAGCATCATCTTCACTTCGGTGGGTTTGAACACACGGGCATAGCGCTCCATGTAGTTCTCGTTCACCTCGACATCCGACTGGGTGAAGAAGCGGAAGATCTGGGTGAGGAGATTGCGCTCCTTGTCGTTGAGCTTGGTGGCCCAGTCCTTGCAGTCCTCGCCGAGAGGGACCTCTTCGGGCATCCAGTGCACCTGCTGCTGGCGCTTCCAGAAGTCATAGGCCCAGGGATAGCGGAATGGCTTGTAGCCGCGCGACGGCGTGAGCAGTCCGGGTTGGGCAAGGCTCGCGATGGTCATGGCGGCTCCTTCCGCAGCGGCGAGGTGATGCCGTGCGGAATCAGGAATCTAAGTGCGCTCGACGCCCACATCTAGTGGGTTGAGCAGCTGCCGGCCCGAAATGTTGTGGATGGCCGGCGGCGAGGGCCACCCACGGAGCGCGGACGAGGACGTCCGCGCTCCGGACGGCGCAGTCCGTATCCTAATCCTGCATCGCGTAGGTCTTCACCAGGTCGTAGAGGAAGTCGCGGCCGTTCATCAGCGAGGTGATGCGGATGCGCTCGTTGAGGCCGTGGACGCCGTTGCCGTCGGGATCGCCGAACATGCCGGTGACGCCGTAGGTCGGGATGCCCACCGGGGTGAGGAAGGCCCCATCGGTTGCGCCCGCGGTGAGCACCGGGATCACCGGCACGCCCGGCCAGATCTTGGCCGCCTCGGCCTTGATGGGATCCATGATCTGCGGCGTCAGCGGCGGCGGGACCTTGGCGATCGGGCTGCGGGCGCTCGCCATGGTGACGGTGACCTTCGGGTCACCTACGAGCTGCACCAGGACCTCGCGCACCTGCTCGGGGGTCGTGCCGGGGAAGATTCGGCAGTTGATGTTCGCCGTCGCGCGCTGGGGCAGGGCGTTTGTCGCGTGGCCGCCCGCGATCATCGTCGCCACGCAGGTGGTGTGCAGCATGCCGTTGTAGCCGGGATCCCGTTCGACGAGTTGCGCATCGTCGACGTCCTTGGGATCACTGGCCAGCGCGATCATCGCCGCGCCTGTCTCGCCGCCGATCAAGGGGCCGGTCTTGGCCAGATACTCCTTGGAGGCGTCGGTGAACTCGAGCGGGAAGCTGTAGCGGCCGACTTTCAGCAGGGAGAGCGCCACGTGATAGATCGCGTTGTCGACAGTCGGTCGCGAGGAGTGGCCGCCGGGATTGGTCGACTCCAGAATGTAATCCTGAGGGAATTTCTCCCCGTCCTCCACGTTCAGGGCGATCGGCTTGCCGTTGGTGTCCAGACGTCCGCCAGCGCCCTCGTTGAGCGCGAAGGCCGCATCGATGAGCTGCCGCTCGTGATTGGCGAGGTATTCGGCGCCGTTGAAGGCTCCTGACGTCTCCTCTCCGCAGGTCAGCGCCATCTTGATGTCGCGGCGGGGCCGGAAGCCCTCCTGCTTGAGGCGCATCAGGGTGTCGACCCAGACTGCGGCCTGCGCCTTGTCGTCGCTCGTGCCGCGTCCGTAGTAGTAGCCGTTCTCCTCGACCATGGTGAACGGATCGCGCGTCCAGTCCTCGCGCTTGGCCTCCACCACATCAAGGTGGGCGAGCAGCAGGATCGCCTTGGCGTTGGGGTCCGTCCCGTGCAGCACGGCCACGAGGCCGCCCTCCTTGGGATGGCCGGGCCCGGCGAAGGGGTGCAGGTCCGCAGCGGCGAAGCCTGCAGCCCTGAGATGCGCCGCCATGCGGTCGGCCGCCACGGTGCAGCTACCGGCGGAGAGGGTCGTGTTGGTCTCCACCAGCTCCTTGTAGAGGGCGCGGAAGGCCTGCTGGTCGGAGCGCAGAGTCGGCGACACCGCGGGGGCTGGAGCCGCCGCGGGCGGCGGCGCTGTGGCGGCCTTTGGCGGCGCGGTTTGCGCGGCGACGAGGCCGGGCGAGAGTGCGGCGGCGAGTGCGGCGACGCCGATAAAAGAACGCATGGAGCTTCCCCCGGTCAGAACTGTCGCGGTTCTAGCGCCGGGTTCGACAAGCTCCAACGAAATCAGGATCTCGCGTACGCCGCGGCCCCTCTGCGGCGTGCTGTCGCGGAGCAGCTTTGCCGGGTCGCAAACGGGGCGCAAAGTGGGCGCCTAATACTTTCGATGTTCCGATCCTAACCTGCGGAGGTCACATGATCGCCAGATCCTTTGTCGCGCTGATCGCGGCCGCCGCTCTCGCGGCGCCGGCCGCTGCGCAGAACCAGCCGTCTGTTCCGCCCTACGCTCATCACCCGGGTGGTCCGGGCGGCGGAGATTGGCGCCAGGCCCGTCAGGCCCACGAGGCGCGAAAGCTGAAGGCGCTGCACGACATGTTGCAGATCCGCCCGGACCAGGAAGCCGCGTTCCAGGCTTTCGAGACCGCCATGCAGCCGCAGCCGTCGTCTCAGCCGATGCAACCGTCCGCGCCGCAGGAGATGGGCTCGCTCACCACGCCCGAGCGCCTCGACCGCATCGCCAAGATGATGGACGCCCACCAGGCGCGCCGGCGGGCTCACTTCGAGCGCGTGTCCGGCGCAGTGAAGACGCTCTATGCCGCGCTGACACCGGAACAGAAGCGCGCGTTCGACGCTCTGCCCTCCCTGGTGGGGCCCGGCTTCGGCTTCGGCGGTCACATGGACCATGGCGGCCACATGATGGCTGGCGGCATGGGCCGCCACGACGGCGGCCGCCCGATGGGCCCGCCGCCTCCGCCCCAATGAGAGTCTGATCTTCGTCGCGCGCTCTCCTCCTGGGGGAGGAGAGCGAGAAGGCGTGGTTCAATCCATCAGCTTCTGGGTCAGGAAGATGTAGTGCCTGGCCCAGCGGCGGGCGTTGAGTTCGGGGTCGGCGTCGTTGGCGTGGCCGCCGAAGGTGTTCTCGTAATAGAGGTACGGATAGCCCAGGGCCGCGAACTCGGCGGCGAATTTCCGGGCATGGGCGGGATTGACCCGGTCGTCCTCGGTATTGGTGGTGATGTAGGGCTCCGGGTATTTCACGCCGGGCTTTACGTTGGTGTAACCTGAATACTTGGCGATGAAGGCCCGATCCGCGGGAACGTCGGGATCGCCGTATTCGGCCATCCACGAAGCGCCCGGCGGCAGATGCGTATAGCGCAACATATCCACCAGCGGGCTCTCGATCACCGCGCACTCGAACAGGTCTGGATGTTGGGTGATGGAGACGCTGGTCAGCACGCCTCCATTCGAGCGCCCGTAGATGCCAAGATGACGCGGTGAGGTGACCTTGGTCGCGATCAGGTCCTGCGCCACCGCCGCGAAATCATCGAACGCGCGCTGACGGTGCTCACGCAGGGCCGCCTCGTGCCAGGCCGGTCCGAACTCGCCGCCCCCGCGGATATTGGCCACCACATAGGCGCCGCCGCGCTCGAGCCACAGCTTGCCCATCTCGGGCCGGTATTGCGGTGTCTCGGAGAGCTGGAAGCCGCCGTAGCCGAACATCTGGACCGGGGTCGAACCGTCCGGCTTCATGTCCTTCGGCCGCACCAGGAAATAAGGGATCCGCGTGCCGTCCTTCGAAATGGCGAAGCGTTGCTCCATCACATTGCGCGAGGAGTCGAACTGCGCCGGCAGCGATTTGACCCGCGCTGTCCGGCCGTCCGCCGCTCCGATCTCCCACAGTGCTGTAGGCTCTAGGAAGCTTTCAGAGCTGACATAGGCGCGCTCGGACTGTCGGCTGGAGGCGACGATGGAGAGGGTCGAACCGCCGGGCAGGGCCAGTCGCTTCCGGCTCCAGGCGCCGCCTTGCGGGCGGTAGACTTCGACCGCGCCGATGACGTTGTCGAGCATCTGCACCAGCACGCCGTCGCGAGTGATCGCAACGTCCTGGATGGTCTGAACCGGGCTCGGCCGGAAGATTAGCTCTGCGCCCCCGCTGGCGGGATCGAAGGTGACGAGGTCGCCGGCGCGGAATGTTCCGTGGACGGCGTTGGCTGGCCAGTCCTCGTTGATCGACAGGATCAGCCGTCCGCCCAGTTCGCCATAGAGCTCGTTCTTGCGGGGCAGGTCGAGCTGCCGGGTCGAGCCGTCAGGCCGAAGTTGCAGGAAGACGGTCTGGAAGAAGGTGACGCCGTGGTCGATCAGCACATCGGTGACGCGGCCCTCGCCGTCGCGCAGGACGCGAGCGGCGGTGCGCACATCGGTCGGGACGCCGCGGAACACCTCTTTCGCCTGGTCCAGGCTCTGGCCGCGCTTCACGACCTTCACGACAAAGGGGTAGCCGGACGAGGTGAGGGTTCCCGGACCAAAGTCGGTCGCGAGAAGCACCGTGTCCGGATCGAGCCACTCCACGTCGAGCTTGGCGCGCGGGAAGTGAAAACCTCCCTCGACGAAGGCGCCTGTTTGCGTGTCGAACTCGCGGACCTCGATCGCGTCGCCCCCGCCGTCGGAGAGCCTCACCAGGCAGAGGCGGTCATCCGGCGGAAGTGAGATCGCGCCCTTGAAGAACCAGCTCTTCCCCTCCGTCTTCGAGAGGGCGTCGAGGTCGATCAGGGTGCGCCAGTGAGGATCGGCGCTCCGGTAGTCCTCGGCGCTCGTCACGCGCCAGATCCCGTGCGGATGGCTCGCGTCCTGCCACAGGTTGGCGACCTGGTCGCCCAGAAGGGTGGGCTGAGGGGTGGGGATGCGGTCCTTGGTCGTGAATATCGCCAGGGCCTTACGGTGGAATTCGGCGTAGCGCGGATCGTCTTCCAGCACCTTGGCGGTGCGCGCGTTCTGCTGCGCCACCCAGGCCATGGCGCGCTCGCCGTGGATCTCCTCCAGCCACCCGAAGGGATCAGGCGCGCCGGGCGCAGCGGAGGGAAGTTCCGGCGCCGGAGCGGCCGCGTACCCACGGGCCGCCCAGCCGAGGGCCGTCACAGCCAGGGAAGAAAGAAGCGCGCGCCGATTCAAGCCGATACTCCGGTTAGATCGCATCGTTCAAGGCTTAGCCGGGCTGGCGGCGCCGCTCAATCGCTGCGTCCGTTGGGGGGAGGGCTCGATCCGCAAATGTCGCGAGGCCGTGAGGTCGATTTCGACACAGAGAACACAGAGGAAGAGGAGGGCGCGGAGAAAATGCTGAGCGCTTCGCGCCACTCACCCGGAGAGGTTGGAGCTTCGTCGCGCCGAAGGCGCAATAATTCTTCTCTGTGTTCTCCTCTTCCTCCGTGTTCTCTGTGTCGGAGGGATCGCTCCGCACCGACCAAGTCGGATTGAGTCCGATCAGGTGTTCCCGCCGAAGTATAAGCCGCCGTCGATGTCGTAGGGAGGCGGCTGGCTCAGCTTCGGGGGATGTCCACGGGAGGTGACGCAAGCGGCTTGCCCATGCGGATCAGGGGGACCGGGCCCAGTTCGGTCTCCGAGATGACCGGCTCGATCTCGACATAGCCGCAGGCGCTGTAGAGCGGATGGCCCGCGAGGGTGGCCATAAGCTCCACGCGCGAGAACCCGGCGGCGGCCGCCGCGGATTCGCATAGGGCCAGGATCTGCCGGCCGACACCGCGGCGCTTGAAATCCGGGTGGGTGTACATGGCCCGCACCCGGGCGGCGTCGCAGGCCGGGTCGAGCAGGGCGGCGTTGCGAAGGGAGGTGGAATGGTCCCCGCCATAGAGGGTCGCGCGCCGGCTCCAGCCGCCGCAGCCGGCGATGCGGCCCTGCGCCTCCAGGATGAAATAGGTTCGGTCGGCCACGAGCTGTGTATCCAGCCCCATGACAAGACGGCTCGCGGCGATCTGCCCTTCGTCCAGGAAGCCGCGCTGCAGTTCGGCGATCGCGAGGTCCATTACTTCCCGCAGGGCCGGGAGGTCGTCCTCGGTCGCCAGGCGGTGGGCGAACACCGGTTCGGTCCGGGCTTGCAGGCTCATGCGCGCCAAGTCTCCAGGTCCTCATCGCGGCCCATCGCCCGCTGATCGCGCACGAGCGGCGCAGGGGGATGCACGACGGCCCCGTTGAGCGATCCGATTGACTCTGCGGTCATGCGTCTACCTTGACCGATCCGGTTCCGAGAGTCCCATTCGGCGCGCGAGAACGGGGGGTGAAAGCAGCATGAAGCTTCGGATGCGGTTCCAGCAACTGCCCATCCGCTTCGATGCGGTGCGTCTCACCGAGGAGATCGCCGCCCTGCCGACGCAGGCCTGGCGGCCGCACCCCCAGGGCTATCCCGGAAACGACGCCCTGCCGCTGATCACCACCAATGGCGACCCGGCCAGTGACGCGCGTGAAGGGGCCATGGGGCCCACGCCCAGCCTGCTGGCCTGCCCCTATCTGATGCAGGTCCTGGGTGAGCTTGGCGCCACCTGGGGCCGGTCGCGGCTGATGCGTCTCTCCGGCGCCGCCGAAGTCACCCCGCATGTCGACACCGACTACTACTGGCGTGACCGCATGCGGGTGCACGTCCCGATCGTGACCCAGCCGACCGTGCGTTTCCGCTGCGGAGGCGAGGAAACGCACATGGCCGCCGGCGAGGCCTGGGTCTTCGACACCTGGAGCCTGCACAGCGTCCACAACGACTCGGAGAAGGCCCGCATCCACCTGGTCGCCGATACGGTGGGCGGCGATGGCCTGCTGACCCTGATCGAGCAGGGTCGATCGCCGGCGGAGGCTAAACCCGGCTGGTCGGCGCGTCTCGCGCCGCCGCGTGCGGGACCGCCTCCTGCCCTCGCCTACGAGAGCCGCAACGCGCCGGACGTGATGAGCCCGTGGGAGCTGCGCGACCACATGGGGTTCCTGATGAGCGAAGTGGCTCAGGGGGACGCGCGCGCCGCCCAGATCGGTCAGGCCCTCAATCGCCTGAGAGCCAACTGGCACGCCCTGTGGGCGCGGTCCGGCGAGGAAAAGTCGGCGCGGCCCGAATACGCGGCGTTGCTAACGACGACCTGGAGCCGCCTCCAGGCGCTCGGCGTGGACCAGGTCCCCCTTCGCAACGGCATGTACCTGGGACGATGCCTTCGCGCCCTGATCTTCGAGTCGGCCCTGCGCGCCGACTCGCGCGCGATGGACGCGGAGACTCGCGCGGCGCCGGTCGCGGTGGCGTTGCGCGCCACGCCCCCTGCGCCCTCCGCTTCGCGAAGTCCGCCAGAGCGCCATCCGCCCAAGTGGGAACCGGTTGGGCGACAAGATGGCGCTCAAGATTTTGAATCTAGAGCAAATTATCTCCGACCAGACGTTTCCGTCTGGTCGGAGTTTGCTCCAGGCCAGGATCCGGTGTTCGACCGTCCGATCTTCATCGTCAGCCCTCCGAGATCAGGGTCCACCCTGTTGTTCGAAACCCTTGCAGGCGCACCGGGCCTCGCGACCGCCGGTGGAGAGTCGCACCGCCTGATGGAGACGATCCCGGCGCTCAATCCGGCGACGCGCGCCTGGACGTCCAACCGAATGACGGCTGCGGACGCTGATGCGGGCACGGTTGCGCCCCTGCGTGAGCGCTTCCGTGCCGCCCTTCATGACAGGGACGGCGCGCCAGTCGGCGGCGCGCGGGTGCGGATGCTGGAGAAGACGCCGAAGAACGCCCTTCGCATCCCCTTCCTCGCCGCCGCCTTCCCGGAGGCGCGGTTCGTCTATCTGCATCGCGATCCCGCGCCGACCCTGGCGAGCATGATCGAGGGATGGCGTTCGGGAGGGTTCCGCACCTATCCCAATTTGCCGGGGTGGCGCGGGCTTCCCTGGTCGTTCCTGCTCACCCCGGGCTGGCGCGCCCTCGTCGACGCGCCCCTCGAGGAGATCGTCGCGGCGCAGTGGGCGACGACCACGCAAATCCTGCTGGACGATCTGGCCGCGCTGCCACGTGAGCGATGGACCGCGATCCGGCACGAGTCGTTTGTCGCTGCGCCCCAGGCGGAGATCCTGCGCCTATGCGGACGGCTCGAATTCGAGTGGGACAGGACCCTCGATGGAAACCTGCCGCTGTCCCGCTACACCCTCACGCCGCCGGATCCCGGAAAGTGGCGGGTCCACGCCCCCATGATCGAGCGTGTCCTGCCCAAGTTGGCGCATCAACAGGCGAGGGCCCAGGCCCTGCTCGGCTGACGCGGGCAAGTCCCTCCCCGGGTCGGGGAGGGACGAAGCAAGTCGATCAGAAGCTGACTGTTACGCGGCCATAGTAATAGCCGCCGTTCGGGTTCCATGCGGAGCCGACCGGGACGTCCCACACGAGGGCCCCGTTGACGGGCTTGCCCTCCACGATCGGCACCGGCGGCGGCTTGGTGTTGAACAGGTTGTTCGCGCCGATGTCGAGCTTCAGCCACTTCGTGAATTTGTATCCAATATCGAGGTCAACCAGGAATACCGTCGGCACGGTTAGGAAGACCGGCGTCGAGGTCGACGTATACTGGCCTGTACTGCCCCAGAGCGTTCCGCGCAGGTTGGCCGACCACTTGTCCAGGGTCCAGTAGGCCTGAACGATTGTCTTGGTCCTGGGCGTGCCGGTGGTCAGGGCGCTGGCCGCGGCCGCGCTCTGCTCCGCGACCTGCCCGAAACCGACGTTCTGGACGACTCCCGGCAGTTCATCCAGCTGGGTGATGTGGGTCTTGTTCCAGTTAAAACCCAAAGACCAGTCGACGTGACCATACTCGTGGAAGTCGGAGGCGTAGCTAGATGTGATCTCGGCGCCGTTGGTCACGGTATTGGCGCTGTTGGTGAACAGCGAGATACCCGTGTAGCTCAGGCCCGAGTCCAGGCTGACGCCCCGCGCGGCGATGGCGTTGAGCACGCCCTGGGAGATGACTGACGCGCCCGGCGAGGTGCAGCAGGTGCCGTAGATGAAACCGGTGGTCAGGATGCGGTCGCGCAGGATGATGTGATAGAGGTCCGCCGTGATCTGCAACCGGTCGATCGGGTGGAAGACGAACCCGACGCTGTAGTTGTGCGAGAGTTCTGGCTTCAGGTTGCCGAAGCCGGCCAGAGCCGCAGCTGACGAGTTCGGCGGCAGCTGCACGTCTGCGGACGTCGGCGTGACGTTGGTGCCCGAGTAGTGCTCTTCCGCGAGGGTCGGAGCGCGGAAGCCCGAACTGATGGTGCTGCGCATGGCGAACTGTGGTGTGAAGTCGTAGCGCCAGGTCGCCTTTCCGATCTCGGTGCTGCCGAAGTCGCTATAGTGCTCGAAGCGGCCTGCCAGATCGACGTGCAGGTTCTTGATCGGATCGGTGGCGAAGTCGACGTAGACGCCAACGTTTGTGCGCGAGTATTCGCCGACGTCGAGCGGCGTGTAGCCGTCGAACGACTGGGCGCCGGCGCCATAGTAGGAGGTCGGTTCCCCCGCCCCGACGCCATAGGTGTCTCGCCGATACTCAACACCGAATGCGACGTTCAGCGGGGCGGCGAGGCCCACCGGGAAGCTCCGGTCGATGTCGAGGTTGTTGGTCCACTGCGTGGTGTTGAACTGGCCGTTGTAGAAGCTCGTCTGCGGCGTGATCGGCGTCGCCGAGAGGGCCTGCAGGACGGGGTAGAGTTGGGCATTGGCGGAGTTGACGACGTAGACGTCCGTGCGGTTACCGCCATAGGTCGTCGAGAGATCCCAGTGCCAACCTTCGAAGGTCCCGCGGAAGCCGGCCGTCGCTGAGTAGTCGGTCTCGTCGAACTTTTCGCGAGGGTCGAAGCCGTTCGGGAAGGGGTAGACGGTTTCGCCGTCCAAGGTGACGCCTGAGACCTTCGAAGGAACGCGGTAATTCTCGTAGTGTTGAGACTCCATGTACCCAAACGTGTCGAACGTATAGAACTGAATATTATCGGTAACATTGTAGGCGGCGTTAACCAGGGCGTTGTACAGATTGTATTGCGGGTCGCCGTTCAGCCTGTTGATGTTGGGAAAGCCGCTTGCATTGCCGGCCCCCGAGTTCGGAGCGCCAAGTCCGGACAACAAGTCGCCGCTGGAGTTGGTGACCCGGCGGTCGCCTATGCCGAGGGTGCTGAAGTCGTGGTAGCGCTCTTCCAGGGTGACGTTGACGAAGCCTTTATCGGCCAGGTTGAAGCCGTGGTTGAACGCGACTGAGCCGGTGTCGCCCTGGCCGTCGTAATACTGACCGCCTGTCACATCCAGCAGGCCGCCACTCGGGTTCGACTTCAGGATGATGTTGACGACCCCGGCGATGGCGTCGGTGCCGTATTGGGCTGCCGCGCCGTCGGTCAGGACCTCGATGTGGTCGATCGCGTCGACCGGGATGAACGACAGGTCGGTGGTCGCAGAGCCGGAATAGGGACTGCCGCCGTCGACCGCGAGGTTCGAAGTCGTGTGGCGACGCTTGCCGTTGATCAGGACGAGGGTGTCGTTGGGGCTGAGGCCGCGGAGGGCGGCGAGAACCTGGACGCCGGCGGCATCGCCACCCTGAGTGTCGATGTTCAGGGACGGGACGGCGACCGTGAGGGCGCTCGCCAGATCCGGATTACCCGTCCGCAGCAGTTCGGAATGCCCGACCAACTGAATAGGCGCGGCGCTGTCCGCGGCCTTGATGCCGCTCTCGCGCGTGCCGGTGACGACGACCTCTTCGACGTCGCTGGAGCCAGAGTCCGCCGCTGCTGGCGCAGCGGGCGCCGCAGCAGCAACTGCAGCCGCAGCTTCGGCATGAAGAGACGTGGTCGATGCCAAGAGGGCAAGCAGGCTCGCGCCCGCTAACAGGTTATTCATCTGCACGAGACCTTATATTGTAAATGGAGTTGAGTTATCTCGCCACGGGACTTGAGTCCCGTGGCGTGGAGCGAGACCTGGTTTCCCCAGTCCCGCTCTCTGTTATTCAGTTATATTAGTTGTGAGATTTGACCGCCTGGGCCTCGATCTCGACTAGAGATCCGGCCGAGGCGAGCCCGGCGACCTGTACGGTCGTGCGGGAGGGCTTGTTCGGCTGATCGGGCGTGCCGAAGAACTGGGAGTAGCCGGCCATCATGCCGGCAAAGTCCATCTTCCCTTCCTTGGCGGGATCCCCGACGAGGTAGACGCGCATCATCACGACATCGCCGGCCCCAAAGCCCTGAGCCTTGAGGCCTGCCAACAACTTGGTGAGCGAGTCGATCGTCTGGGCTTTGGTGTCGCCGGCCTTGGCCGATCCGGGCACGCCGCTCGCATAGGCGATGTCGACGCCACCGACGTCTCGCACCACGACCACGCCCGAGATGGGAGCGGCGGCAGGTCCGGCCCGAGTGATCTGCGGCGCCGCCATGGCGGCGCCCATTGGCGCAGCCGCGATGGCCGCCGCGGAAGCGAGCGCAAGTACAAATTTCATCAGTTATATCCCCCTTTTGCACCGACCTGTGGCCGGTCTTTTCTATCCCTGACTTTGCAAGTCTATTTGGTAAAGGTCAGTAACGTGGAGCCAACCCATCTGTATCGTCTGAATGGACAGGGTCAACCCTTGCGATAAATTCGGATACAGTCCCTTTCAGCGCGCCATGCTTGCAAACCTCCCCGTCATCCGGAGAGCGATGCTCAGGATGGCAAATGCGTTCAGTTGTCGGTCGTCTAGTGGTCGCGATGACTCACGAAACGCACGCGACGACGTCGAATGAACAATGCATGGCGGGCATGGGCCCTCCATCAATCGGGTCGCAATCGGGGCTCAAGATGTCGGTTGTGAATAAAAAACGATCAGGAGCGGTCGCGCTTCGCGCGCCACACAGGCGTTTTCGCCATCGACCGGTCGCGCTTGGGGCAGGCGATGGCTTTCTGGATCGCGCCAGGACGCGCATAATCCGCTTCCGGCGCAAAGGCTTAACTGGAGCTGCCATCCCCTCCCCCTAGGGAGGGGATGGCGCAGGTGGATCAGAAGCTGACGGTCACACGGCCGTAGTAGTAGCCGCCGTTGGGATTCCAGGCTGACCCGATCGGCACGTCGAACACGAGAGCTCCGTCGACGGGCCGTCCGGAGACGATCGGCACCGGCGGCGGCTTGGTGTTGAACAGGTTGTTCGCACCGATATCGAGCTTCAGCCACTTGGTGAATTTGTAGCCGATGTCGAGGTCGACCAGAAACACGGTGGGCACCGAGAGGAAGACCGGTGTAGATGTGGCCGTATATTGTCCTGTGCTACCCCAGAGCGTACCGCGCAGGTTGGCCGACCATTTGTCCAGGGTCCAGTACGCCTGCAGGATCGTCTTGGTCCTGGGCGTGCCGGTCGTCAGGGCGCTGGCCGCGGCCGCGCTCTGCTCCGCGACCTGGCCGAACGGAATGTTCTGAACGACCTCGGGGAGGTTCTGTAGTTCGGTAATGTGGGTCTTGTTCCAGTTGAAGCCCAGCGACCAGTCGACGTGGCCATACTCTTGGAAGTCGGAGGCATAGTTAGCCGTGACCTCGGCGCCGTTCGTGACGGTGTTGGCGCTGTTGGTGAAGAGCGAAATGCCGGTGTAGCTCAGACCCGAGTCCAGAGTGACGCCCCGCGCGGCGATGGCGTTGAGCACGCCTTGGGAAATGACTGCGGCGCCGGGCGAGGAGCAGCATGTGCCGTAGATGAAGCCGGTCGTCAGGATCCGGTCACGCAGGATGATGTGATACAGGTCGGCCGTGATCTGCAACCGGTCTATCGGGTGGAAAACGAAGCCGACGCTGTAGTTGTGCGAGAGTTCGGGCTTTAGAGGCCCGAAGCCGGCAAGAGCGGCGGCGGACGAGTTCGGGGGCAATTGCACGTCCGCCGAGGTCGGGCTGACGTTGGTGCCCGAATAGTGTTCTTCCGCCAGGGTCGGGGCGCGGAAGCCCGAACTGATTGTGCTGCGCATGGCGAACTGTGGGGTGAAGTCGTAGCGCCAGGTCACCTTGCCGATCTCGGTGCTGCCGAAGTCGCTGTAGTGCTCGAAGCGGCCGGCCAGATCGATGTGCAGGTGCTTGATCGGGTCGGTGGCGAAGTCGACGTACACGCCGACGTTAGTGCGTGAGTATTCGCCCTGGTCGAGCGGCGTGTAGCCGTCGAACGACTGGGCGCCGGCGCCGTAGTAGGACGACGGCTCGCCCGCCGCGATGCCATAGGTATCCCGCCGGTACTCGACCCCAAAGGCGACGTTCAGCGGGGCGGCGAGACCCACCGGGAAGCTGCGGTCGATGTCGAGGTTGTTGGTCCACTGGGTGGTGTTGAACTGGCCGTTGTAGAAGCTCGTCTGTGGAACGACCGGCGTCACAGAGAGCGCCTGCAGAACCGGGAAGAGCTGGGCGTTGCCTGAGTCGACGACATAGACGTCCGTGCGATTGCCGCCGTAGGTGGTCGACAGATCCCAGTTCCAACCTTCGAAGGTTCCGCGGAAGCCCGCCGTCATGGAGTAGTCTGTCTCGTCGAACTTCTCGCGCGGATCGAAGCCGTTCGGGAACGGATAGACAGTGACGCCATCCGAGGTTACGCCCGAAATCTTTGTCGGCACCCGATAGTTTTCGTAGTGCTGGGACTCCATGTACCCAAATGTGTCGAAGGTATAGAACTGGATATTGTCGGTAATATTGTAGGCCGCATTCACCAGAGCGTTGTACAGATTGTACTGAGGATCGCCGTTCAGCTGGTTCAGCTGCGGGAAGTTCGCCGCTTTGCTGGCGTTCGAAGTCGGATAGGAGAGGCCCGGCAAGAGGGCGCCGCTGGAGTCTGTGACGCGGCGATCGCCAATCCCGAGGACGCTGAAGTCGTGGTAGCGCTCCTCCAGGGTGACATTGATGAAGCCCTTGTCGCCCAGATTGAAGCCGTGGTTGAACGAGATCGCGCCGGTATCGCCCTGGTGGTCGTAGTACTGACCGCCGGTCACATCGAGCAGGCCGCCGCTCGGGTTGGACTTGAGGATGATGTTGACGACCCCGGCGATGGCGTCCGTTCCATACTGGGCCGCCGCGCCGTCCGTCAGCACCTCGACGTGGTCGATGGCGTCGATCGGAATGAATGACAGGTCGGTGGTCGCGGAGCCGGAATAGGGGCTGCCGCCGTCGACCGCGAGGTTCGAGGTGGTGTGGCGGCGCTTGCCGTTGATCAGGACCAGGGTGTCGTTCGGGCTAAGGCCCCGCAGGGCGGCAAGCACCTGAACAGCGGCGGCGTCGCCGCCCTGGGTGTCGATATTGAGGGATGGTACGGCGACCGTCAGGGCGCCTGCCAGATCCGGATTGCCCGTTCGCAGCAGTTGGGAATGTCCGACCAGTTGGATCGGAGCGGCGCTGTCGGCCGCCTTGACGCCGGTTTCGCGGGTGCCGGTGACGACAACCTCTTCGACGTCGCTGGAGGCGGAGTCGGATGTTGCTGACGCAGCGGGCGCCGCTGCGGCCGCCGCCGCTGCTGCGGCTTCTTCTGCATGGAGAGTTGTGGTTGACGCCAGGAGGGCGAGCAGGCTCGCGCCCGCCAACAGGTTGTTCATCTGCACGAGACCTTCTGTTCTTAAGTGGATCCGAATTACCTCACTACTGAACTTCAACTACCTCCCTGCGCGGGACTTGGATTTTCCAGTCCCGTTCTTCCTGTCTTCGTTTATCTGTTATGTGCGGGGTTTGATCACCTTGGTCTCGATTTCTGCGAGGGACCCAGGTGAGGCGAGGTTGGCCATGTGGGTGGTGGTGAGCGCCGGCTTGGTCGGCGCAGCCGCAAGGGCCCCCGCAGTGGCGAGCGTAAGTACGAATTTCATCAGTTATCCCCCTGCACGGCCGCCGTTCGGGTCGGTCGCATTCAGTCCTGGCTTTGCCAGTTTGATTTTTGCTAACCAGTAAGACTGAGTCAGAGCTCTTCGTGGACAAGACACGAAGAGCGAATCGCCCCGATCAGTCGAGGACGAGTCTCTTAATTCGGCGTTTTCGCATAAACATGTTCCCCCATTCATCCAGAGCGGACTGCTCTGGATGGCGCGAATGTTCAATCTGTCGGCGGTGCGGGAACACGATGACTCGTGTCTCGCTCGAAACGACCGTCGAATGAACAATGCATGACAGATCGGACCCCTCCATCAACCGGGGCCGATTCAGGGCGCAAGATTTCGGAGGTGAATAAAAAACGATCAGGAGCGGTCGCGCAGCGCGCGCCGCGCAGGCGTTTCCGCCATCCGACTGCTGCGTTTGAGTACAGGCGGGGTCGCGCCGAGGGCTGCTGTCAATCCCGGATAGGGGGTGTGGGCAAGGACGCGGGCGGTCACGATCTCCGCCGGCGCTCTGAACGCCAATCAGGCGTCCGTTCGCCCCCTCCAGACCTCGAGCGCCGGACCAAGGGCGTCGCGAAGGGGGGTGAGCCAGGGCTCATAGTTGCGCCAGTGCTCAAGGGCGTTGCGGAAGATCGGCTGGCGAACCTGTTCGGAGCTGACCGTGCGCACGGCCCGCTCGGTCTCCCAGAAGCGCAGGCAGGCCTCCTCGAAAGAGAGGCCGCAATAGTCCAGCAGGCGGCGTATCTCGCCTTCCGTGTCGGCGATCAGGTCCTCGTAGATCACGCGGTGGACCAGGCCAGGGGCGGCTTCGTCTACGGCGTCCATCAGCTCCACGTAATCGCGATAGTACGCGCCGATGTCGCCCAGGTCGTAGGAGAAGCTCTGACCCTGGTTGAAGTGTTGTTTGAAGACGGAGAATCCCGCGGCCATCGGATGGCGCCGAACATCGATCACCCGCGCTCCCGGGAGAGCCGCCCGGATCAGCGCCAGATGGCGGAAGTTGTTGGGCATCTTGTCGACGAACCGCGGTGCGGCGGTCTTGCGCCAGATCGCGGCGCGCTCGAGATACGTTTTTCCGAGCGCGGCGAGATCGGACGACCCGAGTTGGCCGAGGAGGGCGGGATAGGCCTCGACGGCGCCTCCGCCGCGGGTCCGGATCAGCGACTCGGCGAGGGCGCCGAGCTCCGGCAGCTCCATCACGCCCTCCACGTGGGAGTGGCTGGCGAGGATCTGCTCGACAAGCGTCGAGCCGGCGCGTGGCAGGCCCACGATGAAGATCGGATCGTTGCTCGGATCGCCGCCGCGCGGCGGCGCGCGACCGGCTGGAGAGGCGAACCAGGCGATCGAGCGGCGGGCGAGGTCAGACTCGAGGCGCCGGTCATAGGGCTCGAGGCGCCGGCGGGCCTGCGCGCCCTGCGCATAGTGGGCAAAGGACGCTTCGAACGCCTTCCGGTCCTCCAGAGCCTTTCCGAGGGCGTAGTGCAGGTGCAGCCGATCGTCCTCTTCCAGGGCAGTCCGCCGTAGTTGTCCCTGAAGCGCCTCGACGTCGGCTTCCGAGAGCGGGGCCACCTTCAGGTTGGCTATCGACCACCAGGCTTCGCCCAACTCCGGCGTCAGATCGACCGCCCGCCGGTAGGCGGCCACCGCCTCGGCCTGCCGGCCGACAGTGCGCAGGGAGTGACCGTGATTGAGCCAGACTCTCGGCTGAAGCGGGTAGAGCGCGGTGAGCTCGGCGTTGATCGCGATCGCCGCATCAAAATCGCCGAGGAGAGCGAGGATCGCCGCAAGCAGGTTCTGGTAGGGCGCAAAGGCGCCATCCCGAGCGACGAGCGCGCGTGCGTGGGGAAGGGCTTCGGCCGGTTTCTGCTGATTGTAGAGGGCGGCGCCCAGGCCGAAACGGGCAGCCGGATCGTCCGGCAGTATCGCCAGCCGCTGCTCGAAGGCGCCGGCCGCCCCGACGAAGCGCCGTTGACGCAAATAAGTATCGCCCAGCAGGCGCCACGCCTCCGCATCAGCGGGTCGGGCCGCGAGGCGCTGCTGCAGAAGGGCCTCGGCGCGTGCAAGCTGGCCTTCGAAAAGTGCGTTTGCAGCCGCGCGCAAGGCCGGGTCGGTCACGCTCGCCCGCTCGTGCTCTGCAAAGGCGCGCTCGGCCCCGGCGACGTCGCCCGCCGAGAACAGGACGTCGCCCAGAGCACGCCAGGCGTCGGCCAGATCAGGACGGGCGGTGATAGCCTGTCGCAGGGCCTGGGCCGCGCCGCCATGGTCGCCACGCGCGGCGAGGACCAGGCCGAGCTCGTACTGAGTGCGTGCGGCGCCCGGAAAGGCGCGGGCCAGCGGGCGCAAGATGGCCAGGGCCGAGTCGGTCTCGCCCAGTCGCCGGTGGGCGGACGCGAGGATCAGTCTCGCGCGCGGGTCATTGGGCGCGCGGGCAAGGATGGCTTTGGCCTGATTGAGGGCCGCGCGCGGGTCGCGGCCCAGAATGTCGGAGGCGCGCGCGACGGCGTCGTTGAGCGACAGGAGAGGCGTGGTCGACATATTCCGACCCATCTTATGGCGCCCCCACATCAGGAAGTCTCGCCCGGCCGAGCCTGGAATGATTCAACTCGTCAGGCGCCGCCTGCCATTCATGCTCGGAGTTCGCGAGAGCACAGCTCTCCGCGCCGCGCCGATAGCCTGTTCAGGCTGCGCGACGCGACGCTGGATCGCCATGTTCCCGCGGATCACCCGGGTCGGTTGGCTCGTCAGAAGTTGACGGTCACGCGGCCGTAGTAATAACCGCCATTTTGGTTGTAGGGCGCCGTCGTATTTGGAACGTTGAACACGTTGCCCCCCTGGATGGGGTTGCCGTTCAAGTTCGGAAAGCCCGGCGGTTTGTGGTTGAAGACATTGTTGGCCCCGATATCGAGCTTCACCCACTTGTTGAAGCGGTAGCCAAGATCCGGGTCCACAAGAAACGCGGCAGGGTTCGTGATGAATACCGGGTTACCCGTAGCCGTGAACTGACCGGTACTGCCCCAGAACGTGCCACGCAGGTTGAACGACCAGGGGCCCTTGGACCAATAGGCCTGAAGAATGAGCTTGTTGCGGGGCGTGCCGGTGGTCAGCGCGCTGGCGGCGTTGAGCGACTGTTGCGAGACGTTGAGCGGGGGCGAAAAAACGACTGCGGGCAGCGGCTCCAGCGCGGTGATGTGGGTCTTGTTCCAGTTGTAGCCCAGCGACCAGTCCACGTGGCCGTAGTCGCCGAAGTCGCTCGCGTAGTCGACCGTGACCTCGAGCCCGTTGGTCGTCGTGTTGGCGCTGTTGGTGAACAGCTCGATCCCGGCGTAGCTGATGCCGGGCTCGAGGGTCACGCCCCGGAATTTGAGGGCGTTGACGACACCCTGGGAGACGAGAGGGGGCAGGGTGTTGTTCGGCCCGGGCGAGCAGCAATAGCCGTAGATCTCGCCGGTATCGAGGATTCGGTCGCGAAGAATGATGTGATAGGCGTCGACAGTGACCTGCATCCGATCGATTGGATGCATCACGAAGCCGACGCTGTAGTTGTGCGAAAGCTCTGGCTTGAGCGGGCCAAAGCCCGCCAGCCTTGCCGCGGCCGAGTCCGGCGGCAGCTGAACGAAGGCGAAGCTGGGCGCAACGTTCGTGCCCGAATAAAACTCCTCGGCGAGGGTAGGCGCGCGGAAGCCCGAGCTGATCGTCGTGCGCATGGCGAACTGAGGCGTGAAGTCGTATCGCATCGTCACCTTGCCAATCTCGACGCTGCCGAAATCGCTGTAGTGTTCGAACCGCCCCGCCAGATCCACATGCAGGTGCTTGATCGGGTCGGTGGCGAAGTCGACATAGACGGCTGTGTTCGTGCGCGACTGTTCGGTTGCGTCTAGCGGCGTGTAACCGATGAAGGACTGCGCGCCGGCGCCGAAATAGGACGCGGGCTCGCCTGCCTGAATCCCGAAGGTGTCGCGCCGCTCCTCGACCCCGAAGGCGACGTTCAAAGGCGCCGCCAACCCCACATTGAAGTCGCGGTTTATGTCGAGGTTGGTGGTCCACTCCGTCGCATTATACTGGCCGTCGTAGAAGCTCCTTTGTGGCGCCACCGGCGTCGGCGACTGCGCCTGCAGGAGCGGGAACAACTCGGCGTTGCCCGAGCCGACGACATAGACATTGGTCCGGTTGCCACCCCAGGTGGTGGACAGATCCCAATGCCAGCCCTCGATGTCTCCCCGGAAGCCGCCGGTGATCGAATAGTCGGTCTCGTCGAATTTCTCGCGTGGGTCGAAGCCCTGCGGGAAGGGCATGACATTGTAGCTCTGGTTGAAGACGCCACCATTCTCACCTGTCACGCACGAGGTGAATGGCGCCACCGGGACGAAGTTCGAGGTGCACCCTGTCACCCGGTTGGGCGGACGGACGTTCTCGAAGTGCTGCGATTCCATATAACCAAAGCTGTCGAATGAGTAGAATTCGACGTTATCCGTAATCTTGTACGCGCCATTGACGATCGCGTTATAGATATTGAACTGCGGATCGCCGTTCAGTCGGTTGATGTAAGGAAAAGTGGGATTGCTTAAGATACCGGCATTATCTCCCAGCCCGCTCAGGGGCTGTCCTTGCGAATTGGTGAACCTTCTGTCACCGATACCGGTTGTAGTCCAGTTGTGGTACCGCTCTTCCAGGGTGATATTGATGAAGCCCTTGTCGCCCAGATTGAAGCCCTTGTTCAGGGACATCTGGCCCGTCGCGCCCTGCCCATCGACGTTGCCGTTGTAGTAGCGACCTCCGGTGAGGTCGAGCAGGCCGCCGCCCGGGTTCGACTTGAGGATGATATTGATGACCCCGCCGATCGCGTCGGAGCCGTATTGGGCGGCCGCGCCATCGGTGAGCACTTCGACGTGGTCGATCGAGTCGACCGGGATCCACGACAGGTCGGTCGTGGCCGAGCCGGTGTAGGGACTGCCGGGGTCAACGGCGAGATTCGAGGTCGGGTGGCGGCGCTTGCCGTTGA
>DASXGR010000016.1:0-4417 GCA_036488935.1 Caulobacteraceae bacterium
CGGCATGGCGTGGAGGTCTGGACCGTTTCGCAGGCGGTCGCCTACTGGCTGGGCGGAGTTGAGCCAGTCTCGGCTCAGGACTGGCTTGGCCTTGCTGAGCAACGTTTGCTCGCGCTTACCGCGGGCGCGGTGTTTCACGACGATGCAGGCGAGTTGACAGCGCTACGTCGGCGGCTCGCCTGGTTCCCGCGCGATGTTTGGCTCTACAAACTCGCCTCTCAGTGGCGGCGGATCGCGGAAGAGCAGGCTTTCGTTGGCCGCGCCGGGTTCGCCGGCGACGACCTGGGCTCGCGGATCATCGCGGCGCGTCTGGCGCGCGACGTCATGCGCCTGGCGTTCCTGATCGAGGGTTGTTACGCGCCCTATCCCAAATGGTTCGGCAGCGCATTCTCAAGGCTCGCTTGCGCCCATCAGCTTTCGCCGGTTCTGGCGCAGGTCCTTGCCGCGGACGATTGGAAATCGCGCGAGGCGTTACTTGCTGAGGTGTATCTGGCAGTCGGTCGCCTGCAAATTGCGATGGGAATACCGGGCGCCAGGGCGCCAACGATCGGCCCTTACCATGGTCGTCCATTCAGTGTGATCAACGCTGATGAGATCGCCTCGAGAATCCGAGAGCAGATCGCGGATGGCCAGTTACGCGCCCTGCCGCTGGTCGGCTCCCTGGACCAAGTGACGGATGCAACGCCTGTGGTGGAAGCGCCGGCGAACGCCAGGGCCGCGATCCGGGCCTTCTTCGATGCGGGCGACTGACGTCGGTTAAAATGGGCGTCCACTTGTCGGATCAGGACCAAGGCGGGGAATCGACCCGTTGAAGACATCGCCCTGGCTCTGACATGCTTCGCCGCCTAAAGTTGATGATCGCCAGCCATGACCTATTCCATTGTTGACGCCGAAATCTATGCTTGGGCCGAAAGACACGGCCTGAAGGTGTGCACCGAGTTTGCGGGCGCTCCTCGCCGCTTTTGTTACGTCAGCGGTGGCGAGCATGAGTGCTTTCAAGTCTCTATCGAGCCGCCCGAAGACGGGGCTGTCACGGTCAACGCCTGGGACGTTGAGACGCAGGATGACGCCGAACTCCATCGGCAATGGCGAGTGGCGCTAGGCGACCTGGACCCGACCCTCGAAGCGGCGCTCAGGCAGATTGTAGACTGGAAATCGCGCCCACGTATTCGCGGCTGGGGCGAAAAGCCTTAAGTCCGCTTCCCACCCGTCGCGGTCCATCGGAACTTCCGCTTCGTGCGAGACGCGCGCGGCCGCCAACGTCAGCTTCCCCCCGTCTGTGATCGAGATCGCCCCCCTAACCGACCCGTTCCGCCACGAAGACGCCGGTCGAGTTTCCCTCGTGTGTGTGCCGCCTCACTTGGAACCCAGCCTCGACGAGCATCCGCTGGATCACCCAGGTGAAGGTCGTGTGCTCGTCGCGGATGTGAGAGACGCCGTCCTCCCTCGCATATCCGGAACGCGCAACGAGGTTGCTGATCCAGGTCTCGGCCGCGCTCGCGAGGTGTTGCGGCGGCTCGCAGAACATGACGTCCCGCAGATAGAAGAGACCGCCGGGCCGCAGGGCCTCGCGAATGCGCGCGATGGCCAGCGCCTTCCAGAAGTCAGGCAGGTGGTGCAGCGCGGCCTTGCTGGTCACCAGATCGAACCCGCCTTCCGCAGCTTCGAAGGTCAGGAACCCTGCGTTCTGGAAGGTCAGATTGCTGAGGCCCAGCCCCGAAGCGCGGGCCGCAGCGGTCCTCAGCATCGCTTTGGAGACATCAATCCCCGTCGCCTCGCGGCAGATCTTTGCGGCTTCGCAGACGAGAATGCCTGTGCCGCAGCCGATGTCGGCCATTCGCATCTCGGATCCAAGGCCGAGACCTTGCAGTAAAGACCGATCCCAGTCGGCCGAACCACCCTGGCGAGCATCGTAAGTCGCGACCTGTTGTTCGTCCTCGAAGTCGAGACCGACCTGACGCCGGTCGTCGTACCACCAGTCGTACTGCTGCATTGAAGAGTCTCCATCTGAATGCGGATGGAGAGCGCGCCGACCCATCCGCTTATTGCGGGGATCGGTGGCGCGAGAGGACGTTACAAGCGCGCGCGACTCCTGATCCCCGAGAAGGGACCGGCTACCTGCTGGCGCGCGTCGAAGGTCATCGGGAGAAGCTACGCCGTGGGAGAGTTGCTGTCATCTCCCGTGGCCGACCCGCGCCCCATGCCCCCTTAACCCCGTCATCCCGGGCGACACGAAGCGGAGCGGAGTGGAGACCCGGGACCTAGGGGACTGTGACGGGGAGCGGGTTTCGCGAGTCGCAGCTTCACGGGCGTGGCCCCTGGGTCCCGCATCTCCGCTCCACTGCGTTTCGCTGCGTGCGGGATGACGAGGTTAAGGGGCAAGTTGCGTGAATGCTGCCGCCCCCTTCGCGGAGGAGGATCCACAGCGAGATGCACGATCCTGCAGCTTCGGCCCCGGGTGGGGTAGAGTGTGCGGAAGGGGCATCCGCCACCTCATAGCGACTCCTATCCCGGGGCGAGTTCGATGACGTTGGACCTCGACGCCTACCTTCGCCGCATCGGGTACGACGGCCCGCGTGAGCCGACGCTCGAGGCGCTTTCGGCGCTTCATGTGCTGCACCCGGCGGCGATCCCCTTCGAGAATCTCGATCCGTTGCTTGGCCGCCCGGTGTCGCTCGACCTCGAGGCGCTGCAGGCGAAGCTCGTGGGGCGGCGGCGGGGCGGCTATTGCTTCGAGCAGAACGCCCTGTTCCGGGCTGTGCTCGAGGCGATGGGCTTTGCGATCACGCCGCTGATCGCGCGGGTGGTGTGGATGGCGCCGCCCGGGACGCCGCTAGGACCGCGCAGCCACATGCTGCTGAGGGTCGATTTGACCGAGGGGCCGTACATCGCCGATGTCGGGTTCGGCGGGCAGATCTTCTCGGCGCCGCTGAGGCTGGAGACGGGAATCGAGCAGCGGACAGCCGAGGGAATGCTCCGCATTGCGCCTGCCGGTGACGCCCTGGCCACGGAAACGCAACTGCCGACAGGGTGGGCGCCGATGTACCGGTTCACGCTGGAGCCGGCCGAATTGGCGGACTACGAGGTGTCGAACTGGCACACGTCGACCCATCCGCGGTCCCTCTTTACCAACAACCTGCTCGCCGAGCGGCTGACGCCGAAGGTGCGGCTGAGCCTGCTCAACAGGCGCCTGACGCGCCGCTATCCGGACGGCGGCGCCGAGGTCGAGGAGCTGACCAGCGCGGAGGCCCTCGCCCGCGCGCTCGAGACCGACTTCGACGTCGAGCTCCCGATCGAGCCGGCGGCGCTGTTTGCGAAGGTTCCTGCCGGCCCGGGCCCGGCCTGAGCGCCAGGCTCCTTCCACGCATGCCTCACGGCGCCAGAGTTGGGGCGATCAGAGTCACGAACAGGGAGTCGGTGAGATCGCTCGCGTGGGGAACTTTAAAATTGGTCGTGGTCACGACCACGACGGCGTCGGCGTCGGCGTCGGGGAGCACATAGACCTTGTTGCCGCCTGTTCCGTACATGCCCCAGGTCTTCACGGGCCGGCCGCCGACATGAAAGGTCTGCAGCCACCAAAGGTAGCCATAGTCGGTGTCCTCGCGGGCGTTGGCGTGGGGCGTGACCGAGGCGCGGACCCAGGCCGCCGAGATGACTTGCCGCCCACTCCACTTTCCGCCGTCGAGGTATAACTGGCCGAGCTTCCAGAGGTCCCTGGTGGTGAGCTGCAGGCCGCCGCCGGTCATGGCGTCGTGCAGGGGCGTGAACTGCCACTTGGCGTCGGTGATCCCGAGTGGTCCGAACAGAACCTGCTGGGCGAATTTGGGCAGCGGCGCCTTCACCGCCCGCTGGATGAGGGGCCCAAGCGTGGTGGGCCCGGCGGTGCAATAGCTCCAGGCCCGACCGTAGGGTGATTGCGCGGGCGTCGGGTTCCATTCCGGGAAACCCTTGATCGGAAGGTCGAGGGTGAACTTCACCCAGTCCTCGACGAGATACATCCGCTCTTCGTTGCCGCTGGAGAAGGTGTTCTCGTCATCGCACTCAAGGAGCGAACTCATGGTCAGGAAGTCTTCGACCGTGATCGCGGCCTTGCGGGGGTCCGGATTGGCCAACGGCTGGCGGTCCGGGAAGTAGTCGAGGACGCGAGCCTGGGGCGTGAGCAGATGACGATCCACGGCCGCGCCCACGAGCATGCCCGTGATGGTCTTGGTCGCTGAGCGGGTGTTGCGCAGGGCCGTGGGGCCGTCAGGGTCGAAGTATTGTTCGTAGAGGACGCGCCCGTGGCGGGCGACAAGGACGCTGGTGATCTGTTTGTACGTCCCGGCGTGAACGGCGGTCGTTACAGCGTCGAAGCCAGGCGCGCTCTGAGCGAATACGGCGCCGCCCCACAGGGCGACGATGGCGAGGGCGACGGCCC
>DASXGR010000048.1:0-2412 GCA_036488935.1 Caulobacteraceae bacterium
CCTTCGGCGCGTCGCAGCGGCTCATTGGGCGGGTCATGATCAGCAATATCGCGCCGAAGGCGCAGTCCTCCAATGTCGCACCCCGATGCTCGTCTGTGAGTCCCTCTCTGCGTCTCTGCGCCTCTGTGTCTCTGCGTTGAACTTTTCTTCGCTCTCTACTTCCCCGTGAACGTTGGTTTGCGCTTGGCGAAGAAGGCGTTGACGGCTTCGCGGTAGTCCTCGGTCATGGTGCTGAGGAGCCACTGGTCGGCGTCCATGTGCATGACGGCGCGGTCCAGGGCGCCGGCGACCTGGTCGATGCTTTTCTTGATCATCTGCACCGCGTTGGGTGGGAGGGCCGCGTACTCCTCAGCCATGGCGCGCGCCGCCGCGTCGAGCTCCTCGCGCGGGGCCACGAGGTCGAGGAAGCCCCACCGCTCCAGCACAGCGGCGTCAAACAGCTTGCCGGTCATGATCATCTGCTTGGCGCGGGCCGGACCGACGAGGCGCACGCAGATCGGCAGGGCCTGCCACATCAGGTTCATGCCCAGCTTCACCTCGCCGTAGCCGATGCGCGCGTCGTCCGCGCCGATCCTGAAATCGCACGCCGAGGCGATGCAGGCGCCCGCGCCCGTGGCGACGCCCTGGACCGCACAGAAGGTCGGCTGGGGAATTTCCTGCAGCGAGCGGATCAGCTGAGCGCCGAACGCCGCGCCGCGGCGGCGCATCAGGACTGAGGCCGCCGGACGCGCGCTGGGCGGCGCGGCGAGGTCAGCGCCCACCGAGAAGTCGGCCCCTGCGGCGCGAATTATCACCGCGCGCGTCTCCTCATCCTGGATGAACTCGCGGCTGATCGCCTCCAGCGCCTGCATCATCTCCAGGTTGACGGCATTGCGCCGCTCCGCCCGGTTGAGGGTCACAGTCGCGACATGCCCCTCGCGCGCCAGTTCGATGATCGCCACGTGTGTCCCTCCCGACTCTGGGTTGGCTTACCGCCTGCCGCGGCGCCGCCCAAACGCCGAGTCGCATTCGGCCTGCGGGGCTTCAGCTTTTACCGCAGAGACAGACGGCGCTGCACTTCGAGAGCGTTCTGCAAGCCACCGGAGATTGAGAGATGGAGTTTTTACCACGAAGCGCACGAAGGACACGAAGGACACCAAGCCAAACTATCCCAGAGTCGGGTGTCGATCCGCGGCATTTATGATTGCGCCTTCGGCGCATTATCCGCCGAGATATCGCGGATCATGGCCCACGGGCCGAGCCTCTACGCCGCGCCGAAGGCGCAATAAATTCCGAGCGCAGCTTCCCTGCTCAGGAGAACTCGCGGCGCCTTTTCGTTGACCTTAGTGTCCTTCGTGTACTTCGTGCGCTTTGTGGTAAAAATCTAACCTCTCAACCACGAACACTTCGCAGGACGGCCCACACCCCTCTGCGCCTCCGCGGTAAAATCTCACCCCGAGTAGGCAAGTGTGGCGTGCTTTTGCTTGAGCCAGGGGGTGAGGCGAACGCGGAAGAGCCAGAAGGCCATCACGCCCAGCACCAGGAACTGGGGGAAGAGCAGCAGGGCGTCCGGCGCATGCTTGAGGGCCGGGAGGAGCCGGGGCAGCCCGTTGGTGAAAGCCGATCCCGTGGCCAGGGTCAGCCCCAGGCACATCCGCCACAGATGCCGCGCGATGCGCCGCGCGCCCGAGATACCGCCGGCGAGCGCCAGCCGGGCGTCGGAGACCGCCGCGATGGCGAGCACGCCGGTGAAGCAATAGATCGCAATGAGGACAGGCCCCTTGATCGGGACCGTGCTCTTCAGCAACGGCGGCAATCCGGCCGCGAGTTGAAACGACAGGATCGCGAAGGGCGCGCAGAGAAAAACCGCGACGATCAGGGCGATTTTTTCAGAACGGCCGATCACGCCCGGCTTGGTGTGGACTGTCATCCAACCCGTCACCACCAGATAAGCCACGAACACGGCGATGAAGAGATTGACCAGGTCGGGGAGGACGACGCCGAGCCAGGCGGCGAACGCGGCCATTACCAGCATCGAAGCGAAGAAGACGGTTCCGGCCGTGCGGTGCAGGCGCCCGCCCTTGCGGGCGAACAGCGTGACCATCCCCGCTGAAAAGGCCGCCACCCCGCCGCCGACATGGAGCACGTAGGCGATCGTCGTCGTGGCGTGAAACACGACACTGCCGATGGACGAGACCATGGTCGCGGTCGTCATGGTCGCCTCGAGGCCGATGGGCCCGAACCCGTCTATCCTAGCCGCTGCGCTATCTGAGCGGAAAGAGACCACGCGATGGGCGCGGTGAGATCAAGAATCGCGCACGGTGTAAGCGCGTATGATGTCCTCGTTCGGCTCGAGCCCAAGGCCCGGGCCCGTGGGAACCGGAAGGTGTCCGTCGACCGGCAAGAGAGCGCTGCCGTAAAGCTGCGCCTCGA
>DASXGR010000114.1:0-7861 GCA_036488935.1 Caulobacteraceae bacterium
GAGACTGAATCGCGCGATCCGGTCTACGATAAACGACAGAAATAACAGGACCCACACTACGTAGAGGCCGAAGGCCGCCACAGACCAGGCTGTGTCGGACGGCGTAAGGGCGCGCGCCAGTCCGACTTTCAGCGCCTTCAGTCTGCTTCGAAAGGTCGAGCCGAAGCTGTTCGATGAAATTCGCTGGTCGCCAGCGTCGCCCTGGGCCTCGTTGCCGCTTGCCACATCGCCCATGACGCCCCCCGGCCCTTTCTTAGACTTCGCAGGGTGACGCTAGCGGCCGCAGTCCATCTCCACACGTTAAATAATGGAGAGATCCGGACCTCACGGCCGAGCCTCGCGCCAACTCTCCGTGGTGGTATCGGAAGGCGGGCGGCCGGTGGCAGACATAGGGAACAGCGCCGGAGCCGACTGCCGAGGGTGACGGCGCCGCCAAGTCCGTGTATTGAACCTGCTGGAGATGATCGTGACGCTGCTTCACCCCATGCAGGATGGCCGTTCCGACGCGCGTGGCGCGGCGGGCGCCTACGCCTGCGAGCTGGGCGGCGGCAAAATGATGATTATGACCGGTCATCCCCCCCGGGAGCGAACGCGCGCGCCTTAAAGCCCGCCGGCCAGATCGCAAGATCAGGAACCCCGCTCCCGGATCCGGAAGCGGGGTTTTTTATTGCGCGGTCGATCGGCCTTCCAAAACCAGAAGGACCTGACGACGATGAACCCCGACCCTCAGTTCGAACCCGGCCTGCACCGGATACGCTTCGCCGCGCGCCACGCGCGCGCCGCCCTCGATGCGCTCAACTACGCAGCCTCGAGCGGCTATGAGCTGCGCCAGCTCGGCCTCAAGCCCGTGGGCGAGCAGGTGGAGGCGTGGCTGGGATTTGAGGCCTCGCCCGCATCGGCCGCTGAGCGGCTGGCCGACCGGCTCGCGGGGCTGGCGGGCGTGCAGTGGGTGCACGTCGAGCATCTGTGGGGGCGGGGATGAGCGAGCCAGCCTCCGTCTTCCTCATGCGGCTGGAGGATCCGGCCGCGGTCTCTCGCGTGCTCGACCTGCTGCAGGTCCAGGGCGCCCGGCTGCAGCGGCTGGAGCTTGCTCCCGAGCATGGCAGATTCTGTGTGCGGATCGAGGCCTGCGATCTCGACGCGTCGCGCGCGCCGGCTGTGGCTTCGCGGCTGGAGCGCCTGCTCGACGTCAGCGATCTGACCTTCGGCTTCGTCGGCGCGGCGGCCACTGGCGGCTGAGCTGGCCGAAGGCTAGGGACGTCTCCCAGGCGGAGCTGACGTCCGCGCTGGGGAGAAGCACGCATGCCGGCCCGTTTCGTCGCCGCGATCGACCAGGGGACCACTTCCTCGCGGTGCATGGTCTTCCACTCCGCCGGCGAGATCGTCGCCATGGCCCAGAAGGAACACCGGCAGATCTTTCCCCGGCCAGGCTGGGTCGAACATGACGCGATGGAGATCTGGGCGAACGTCCAAGGAGTGACCGCCCAGGCGCTGGAGATGGCCGGGGCGCGCGCCGAGGACCTGGCGGCTGTGGGGATAACCAACCAGCGCGAGACCACAGTGATCTGGGAGCGGGCGAGCGGACGGCCGGTTGCCAACGCCATCGTCTGGCAGGACACGCGCACGGCCGATCTGATCGCGCGCCTGGGGGGCGAGGCCGGTCCTGACCGCTTCCGTGAAGCCTGCGGATTACCGCTCGCCACCTATTTCTCGGGGCCCAAGGCCCGCTGGCTGCTCGACCATGTGGAGGGCGTGGCGGCGGCCGCCGGCCGCGGCGAGTTGATGTTCGGCACCATCGACAGCTGGCTGATCTGGAACCTCACCGGCCGTCATGTCACCGATGTCACCAACGCCAGCCGCACCATGCTGATGAACCTGAAGACCCTCGACTGGGACGAGGCGCTGACGAGCGAGATCGGCGTACCGAGGGCCCTGCTTCCCGAGATCCGCTCGTCCTCCGAGGTCTACGGCCGTGCGCGCGGCGTGCTGGAGGGCGTGCCGGTCGCCAGCGCCCTGGGCGATCAGCAGGCGGCCCTGTTCGGCCAGGCCTGTTTTCGTGAGGGGGAAGGGAAGTGCACCTATGGCACGGGCAATTTCCTCCTTGTGAACACCGGCGAGACGCCAGTCGCCTCCAGGCACGGTCTGCTGACGACGGTCGGCTATCGGGTCGGCGATGCGCCAGCGGTCTACGCTCTCGAAGGATCGATCGCCGTCACGGGCGCGCTTGTGCAGTGGCTTCGCGACAACCTCGACATGTTCGAGACGGCCGCCGACATCGAGGCCCTGGCGGCCAGCGTGCCCGACACGGGCGGGTGCCAGTTCGTCCCGGCTTTCTCAGGCCTGTTCGCCCCGCACTGGCGCCCAGACGCGAGGGGCGTGATCGTTGGTCTGACCGGTTATGTGACGCGGGCCCACATCGCGCGTGCGGCCCTGGAAGCCGCCGCGTGGCAGACGCGTGAGGTCGTAGACGCCATGACCGCCGATGCGGGCCGCCCCCTGGAATCGCTCAAGGTCGACGGCGGCATGACGGCCAACGCTCTGCTCATGCAGTTCCAGGCCGACGTCCTGGACGTTCCCGTCGCCCGGCCGCGCATCACCGAGACCACCTGCCTTGGCGCCGCCTACGCCGCAGGCCTCGCCGTCGGCTTCTGGCCGGACCAGCAGGCTCTGCGCGATCACTGGAAGCTCGATCGCGAGTGGAAGCCGAACATGCAGGCCGCAGAGCGCGACGCCTCCTATGCGCAGTGGAAGAAGGCCGTGGCGCGAACCCTCGACTGGGCTTGATCGGGCCTACTGCCGCTCCGCCGTGAGGTGGAGCGGGACGAGCATGGACTGGACGCTATCGGGGCCGGCGAGGTGAGCCGCGCCGACGGCCACGAAATAGACGCCGGTTCCGTTCGCCAGATCCGCCACCTGTTTGGCGAAGCGCTGGTTTCGCTCGACGAGAAGCCGGCGGTAGAGGTCCGGGTACTTGGCCTTCATGTCGGCGTTCATCAGTTCGGCGATCTTGTCCGTGTCGCCCGCTTCCCACGCGGCGACCATGGCGTCGATCTCGCCGGTCCCCTTGGAGGCGTCGTCCACCGCTGAATCGAGGAAGGCGACTTCCTGGGCCGGGGGCAGGTCGGCGAGGTAGCGGACCTGCTCCTCGGCGGTCTCGAAACCGCGCACCGGCTTGCCCTGGGCGCGCGCGGCGACGGTAAGGGCATGCTCGACGCTCGCCTGGGGATTGTACCCGCCCTTCAGCAGCGGGACGACGCTGAGCGTCAGCCCGGCCATCCACGGACGCATCAGCTCCATGGCGGACTCCTTCTCCTTCAGTCCGAGCGAGGCGAGCGCTGAATCCAGGGCGGCCAGCTCCTTGGCGTCCAGCTTGGTGGACAGCGGATGCGCCGGATCGAGCCCGTATTGCAGCATCAGCGGCTGCAGAGCGGACGGATCGTCCGCATTGTCGATCTCGAGGTAGAGAGCGTCCGAGGCCTTGAGCGCGGCGTCGACCCTGGGCGACTTCCACGAGTCCTGCGATTTCAGTGCGTGGATTGACCCGAACAGCCAGACCGTGGCGTGCGGACCCTGGACCTTCCACAGGGCCGGCTCGGCCTGCGCCGCCTGGCCGCCAAGGCCCAGGGCGAAGAGTGCGGCGAGGGCGGCGAGGGCCCGCCGCGAGGCGGACAGAAACTTCATTGGCGGCATCCGTCGTGTCAGGGTTAGCGCTCTCGCCACGCCCTGCGCCCGCCTTGCCGTGAGCGTCAAGGGAGGCTAGGACCGCGCGCTTTGCGTAAAGGGGCGGGGATGGCTGAGGCCGAAAACCTGATCGAGACGCTGTCGCTCGAACCAATCGAAGTCAATCTCTTCCGCGGGCGGGCCCCGCAGAGCCAGGGACCGCGCATCTTCGGCGGCCTGGTGATCGGACAGGCCTTGCTGGCGGCCTATCAGACGGTCCAGGGCCGCCTTTGCCACTCGCTGCACTGCTATTTCATCCGCCCGGGCGATCCGAGCGTGCCGATTCTCTATGACGTCGACCGCGCACGCGATGGCCGCAGCTTCACGACACGCCGCGTCACCGCCATCCAGAAGGGCGAGCAGATCTTCAACCTCGCCGCGTCCTTCAAGGAGGACGAGCCCGGCGCGGAGCATCAGGACGAGATGCCGCCCGTTCCGACCCCGGATGAGCTGAGCGACGATCCGCGTGACCGCGAGTGGCGGCGGCCGATCGAGATCCGGCCGGTGAACGGGACATTGGGATCAGCGGTCAAGGGCCCCGCGGTTCAGGACATCTGGATGCGCGCCACCGCGCCCCTTGGCGACGATCCCGTGCTCAACCAGTGCGTGATCGCCTACGCCTCGGACATGTCGTTCCTGTCGACATCGATGCGCCCGCACGGTTGGGGATGGCAGACGCCGGGCCTGCAGAGCGCCAGCCTGGACCACGCCGTCTGGTTCCACCGGCCTTCGCTGTTCAACCAGTGGCACCTCTACGCTCAGCGCAGTCCCTCCGCTTCTGGCTCGCGGGGCATGAACCTCGGCTTCCTCTACAACCAGGACGGCCGTCTGGTGGCCACGACGGCCCAGGAAGGCCTGATCCGTCTTCGTCCCCGCGGCTAAGGGAGCGAAATGGGCGGGGTTCCAGGCGACCTGCCCTGACCGTTGGCCTCCGTGCGAGGCTCGGGCTATAGCTTGCCGCGGAGGGGATGAGCGAGGGGGACGTAGGAGGGCGTGGGCCCATGGGCCAGCCGTCCCGGTGCTGGAGCGGCGACGGAATTCTTGAAGGCGGCCCTGCCCCTTGCATGCGCCCTCGTTGCCGGATCGTCGGCCGCCTTCGCCATGGACCCGCCGAGCACGTCGGCTTCGCCGCCCGCCCAGGCCGGGCAGCCCCCGTCGCCGGAAACAGACTCAGACCTTCTGCGGCCCCTCGAGCCGCTCAACCAATTCTCGGTGGCTCCGCCGCAGGGCGGCGCCGCGCCCGCGCAGGTGGCCACCGTCCGCTATCGGGTCGAGGTCACGGGTCTGGACAGCGTCGGGCTCCGCAGCCGGTTCCAGCAGCTCTCCAGCCTGGCCCAGGGCCAGGGAAAGCCCGCCGAACTGGCGCAGATCGGCGCCCGCGCCCGCGCGGACCAGGGTCTCGCCGAGCGTCTGCTCCAGTCCGAGGGCTATTACGACGGGACGGCCCAGGCCAAGGTGGAAGCAGGGGAGGGGAACGCCCCGGCCACGGTCCGGATCGTCGCCACCCCCGGAGAACGCTATCACCTGGGCGAGGTCATCGTGACCGGGCCGCAGACCCGCCCCCCTGACATCGCGCGAAAGGCGCTCGCCCTGACCAAGGGGCAGCCGCTGGTCGCCTCGGCGATCGAGGCGGCCGAGGCGCGCGTACGATTGAGACTGCCCCAGCAAGGCTATCCCTTCGTCAAGCTAGGACAGAGGGACGTCGCGCTGGACGACGAGACCCACGCAGCCGCCTACGACCTTCCGGTGGACCCTGGACACAGGGCGAGCTTCGGCCACGTCGTCGCCGGGGCCAATCCGGTGATGTCAGAGAACCACCTAAACGTCTTTCCTCGCTTTCGGGCTGGAGAACTCTACGACAGCCGCAAGGTCGACGACCTGCGCCAGGCGCTGGTGGCGACCGGCGTCTACGGCGCCGTCGCAGTCTCGGAGGTAGACACCGGCCGTCCCGGTCCGGACGACACCAACATCGTCGACCTGAAGGTCGACGGCTCGCCCGCCAAGACGCGCGTGATTAGCGGTACGGTTGGCTATGACACAGGCCTCGGGGTCAGCGCCTCGGTGGCGTGGACCGACAAGGACCTCTTCCCGCCGGAAGGCGCCCTCACGCTCAGCGCGCTCGCCGGCACGCAGCAGTCCCTCGTCGGGGTCACGTTCCGCCGTTCGGACGACGGCGAGCGCGACCGCAGCCTCCAGGTCCTGGCGCAGGTGTCGCGCGAGACCATCGATCCTTACAATGCAACGACCGCCCAGCTCGGCGTCACCATTGCGCGAGACTCGACGCCACTGTGGCAGAAGCAGTGGACCTGGTCCGTGGGTGTCCTGGGGGAGGTGAGCCAGGAAGACAGCTTCACACCGGAATCTGTTCCCACCCGACTCCTTTATGAGGTGGGTTCGCTGCCCCTCATGCTCACCTACGACGGGTCCAACAGCCTGCTGAACCCAACCAAGGGCTTCCGCGTGACCATTCGGCCGAGCCCTTCCCTGTCCGTTGGCTCGGGCGTGCAGCCCTATGTGAAGAGCCTGTTCGAGGTCACCGCCTACCAGCCAGTGACAGGGGCGCTCACGCTCGCTGAGCGGGTGCAACTGGGGACACTGGTCGGCGCCTCTGCGCAGGAGATCGCCCCCTCCCAGCGCTTCTACGCCGGCGGCGGCGGGTCGGTGCGCGGCTACGCCTACGAAGCTCTCGGCCCGGAGGATACCCAGGGCCATGTGATCGGCGGCGATTCCTCGACCCTGATCTCAGGCGAGGCGCGGTTCCGCCTAAAGGGCGACCTTGGGTTCGTCACCTTCGTCGACGCCGGCCAGGCCTATGACAGCTCAGCTCCGCAATTGGGCGATCTCCGGGTCGGCGCGGGCGTAGGCGTTCGCTACTTCACCAGCTTCGGCCCGCTGCGCCTCGACATCGCCACCCCGATCGGCCGGCGTCCGGGGGACATTCCGTTGGGGGTCTACATCTCGATCGGTCAGGCCTTCTGATGCCGACGGATCCACCCCCTCAGGAGCCTTCGGAGCAGTCGGCCTCCAAAGCGGAGGCCCCGGTCCGGCGACGCCGGTGGCGGGCTCTGGCGGTCGCCGTTCTGGTCGTCCTCATCGCTCCCGTCCTGTTCGTCCTGGGGCTCGACACCGGCCCAGGTCACGCCGTGATCACGAACGTGGTCGACCGCGTCGTCCTGCCGACGGGAATGGGTTTCCACCTTTCCCGGATCGAGGGCTCGATCTGGAGCCGGATGCGCCTCGAAGGCCTGGCGGTGCGCGATCCGCATGGGAACTTCGTGGAGGCGCCCTCGGTGTTCGTCGACTGGCGTCCCCGCGCGCTCTTCGACGGCCGCCTCGAGTTGGAGAGGATTGCCGCGCCGACGGTTCGCGTGTTGCGAGAGCCAAAATTCAAGGTCCGGCCGCCGCAGCCGAACCAGCCGATCGTGCCGAACATCCACCTCATCCTGCGGTCTCTCCGCGTCGGGCGCCTGGAACTGGCGCCTGCGCTGACGGGGGAGGCCCGGAGCCTTTGGGTCCAGGCCAGCGCCGAGGTCCTGCGCCCCAAGCTCCTGTTCACCCTGCAGGCGCGCGACTGGCCCGTAGCGGGCAAGCCCGGCGGCGACGCCCTCTTCATGGATGTGGACGCCGAGCCCGACAGGGACCGGCTGGCGATGACCGCGCGACTCGACGCTCCGGCTGGCGGAGCGGTGGGCCGACTGCTGGGGTTGAGCTTGCCCCTTCACTTCGAGCTTCGCGGGCGTGGCGGCTGGCAGGCGTGGGACGGGTATGCCGTTTCGCAGTTGGGGGGGAAGCCGCTGCTCGACACGACCCTGTCGGCGCGCGCGGGGACGTTTGGCGCCCGCGGGCGGTTCTGGCCCTCGCTGCTGGTCGGCGCCTCGGCCCCGGATCTGGCGAAGCCTCCCGCCTCGTTTGTCACGACCGCCACGGCGACGGACCAAACCATCCAACTCGACTCGACCGTCTCTTCGACCACCTTCGCTGCGCGTGTCCGCGGGGGCGTCGATTTCTCCAGGAGTCGGTTCGACTCGTTGAGGATTGGAGCCCGCATCGCCTCCGCCGAGAGCCTGATGAAGGGGATGTCAGGCCGCGACCTCGGCGTTGGCCTGGTGCTCACCGGCGACATCGCCCAGCCGGCCTTCGC
>DASXGR010000128.1:0-21296 GCA_036488935.1 Caulobacteraceae bacterium
CCAATGATCAGCGGCGCTATCCGCTCCCAATCAGCGTCGCTCAGCACCAGGCGATCCATCACACCCAAAACGGCCTCCAAAAGGCAGTCTTGAATCACGCTTCGCCGTCAGCCGGAATCCCTAGAGTCCACACGACCTAGGCGACCCGCCGTCGGCGGACGTCGGCGAGAACCTCGCGGGCGGCGTTGCGGCCTGGCGCGCCGGTCACCCCGCCGCCGGGATGGGTGCCGGCCCCGCATTGGTAGAGACCCTTGATCGGCGTGCGGTAGTCGGCGTGACCCAGCACCGGTCGCGCGCTGAACATCTGATCCAGGCTGAGCGCGCCATGCATGATGTCGCCGCCCACGAGGCCGAAGGTGCGTTCCAGGTCGAGCGGCGAGAGAACCTGCCGGCCGATCACACTCTCGCGAAAACCGGGCGCGTAGGTCTCGACCGTGTCGATCATCAGGTCGGCGACCTCGTCGCGGCATCCGTCCCATGAGCGCCCATCCGGCAGCTCGGGCGCCACATGCTGGCAGAACAGACTGGCCACGTGCCGGTCTCGCGGGGCGAGGGTGTCGTCCAGGGTCGAGGGGATCAGCATCTCGACGATCGGCTGGCGCGACCAGCCATAAGCGCGGGCGTCGGCGTACGCCTGCTCCATGTATCGCAGGGACGGAGCAATGATGATCCCGCCAGTGAGGTGGTCGATTCCCTCAGGCGCGCCGGTGAAGCGCGGAAGTTCGGTGAGCGCGAGATTCATTCGGAACGTCCCCGATCCGCAGCGATAGCGGGTGATGCGCTCGCGGAAGTCGACCGGCAGGACGGCGGAGTCCACCAGCCGGTCGAACAGCAGCTTTGGATTGAGGTTGGAGATCACCAGGTCGGCAACGATCTTCTCGCCGGACTCGGTGAGTACGGCGACCGCGCGGCCGCCATCGGTGAGGACCTCCGCCACCGGTATGCCGGTGCGGATCTCGACGCCCACCTCCTTGCAGGCGGCGGCCATGGCCTGGGTGATCGCGCCCATGCCGCCAATGGCGTGTCCCCACGCGCCTTTCTTGCCGTTGACCTCGCCGAACACGTGGTGGAGCAGCACATAGGCGGACCCAGGCGTATAGGGCGAGGCGTAGTTGCCCACCACGCCATCGAAGCCGAACGCCGCCTTGATCGGATCGCTCTCAAACCATCCGTCCAGCCAGTCGCCGGCGGACTGAGAGAACAGGGCGAGCAGATCGCGGCGCGCGGTCAGGTCGAGCTTCGACAACCGGTGCGCCACGCCGCCGCCTCGGACGAGCTGGTCGAGAATGTCCCTGGCGCCGCTCGCCACCGGCATGTTCGGCGGGGTCTCGAGCACCAGTGCGCGCAGGACGTCGGCTGTGGCCTCGAGGCGTTCCCCATAGGCGTCGAGCTGCTCAGCGTCCCGCGCCGAGAACCGGGCCACTTCCGATTTGGTCCGCCCTTCGCCCACCATGAGGTGATCGCCGCCGGGAAGCGGGAGGTAGTTGGCGACCCGGCGCTCGACAATCTTCAGCCCGTGGCGGGCGAGCTGCATATCCGACAGCACGGTTGGGTTGAGGAGGGAGACAGTGTAGCTGCAGGTCGAGTTTCGGAACCCAGGATAGAAGGTCTCCGTGACTGCGGCGCCCCCAACGATCCCCCGCCGCTCAAGCACAGTCACCTGCAAACCGGCGCGAGCCAGATAGAAGGCGCAGGTAAGGCCATTGTGGCCTCCCCCAATGATGACCGCGCGACGCGCCTTCATGACTTCTCCCCGACCGCCCCGATAAAAAGACGCCGGGTTTGGACCTTATTCTGCCCCTGTCAACACTCTTTTACAATTCGGTTTGGCACGATTGCGGCCTCTCTGCCACACCCTTGAAAATGTCGTGACGCCGCGGCACGTTATGTGTTGACGCTGACGTTAGCGTCGTTGCAGCGTAAGAAGCGTGAAATGGGGCGTGCGGGGCTGTGGTCCCGACACATCAGACCCCCGTGACCAGGTAGGAAACGATGACGACCGGCGAGCATCGCCGGCGTGAGGGAGGACTTATGCGGAAGAATACCCTGTTCGCGGCGTGCGCCGCGGCGGCCCTGGCGGCTGGCTGCGGCGCCTTGGCGCAAACGACTCCGGCGCCCGCCGCCAGGAGCACCGCGGCGCCGTCGGACGGCGGCACGACCATCGGCGAAATCGTGGTCACCGCAGAGAAGCGCGAGGCGAATCTGCAGCAAGTGCCGGAGGCGGTTACCGCCTTCACGGCGCAAGACCGGAATCTCAAGGGCATCTCGACCGTCCAGGATATCACCAACTTCACGCCTGGATTCACCTATTCGAGCGCGCTCGACCGTCCCGCGATGCGCGGTCTTGCCCGCAGCACCAACCAATACACGGCGGATTCCTCGGTCGCCGTGTATTATGACGACTTCTTTTCCAACTCGACCTTCCTCGTCGGCCGCGACGACATGCTGATCGACCAGGTGGAAGTCCTGGTGGGACCGCAGGGCACCCTCTATGGCCGCAACGCCATCGGCGGCCTGATCAACACCATCTCCAAGCGGCCCCAGGACCAGTTCGGCGGCGAAGTCCGGGCGATCGTCGGCAACTACGGCTACACCAAGTTCGAGGGCACGGTGACCGGTCCTATCGCGCCGCACCTCAACTTCCGCATCAGCATGTACGACGAGAACCAGACCCAGGGGTGGCTGCGAAACGTCGTCCCGGGCGAGCCGACCGAAGGCGGCGTGAAACACGATCCCTACGGCGACGTCCAACTCGAGTATAAGAACGACAGCGACGACATCTGGTTCGACAGCTATGTCGTTGGTTTCAATGGCGACCGTGGCGGACCTGGGTCGTTGCTGGGCACGCCGACGGCCGGATCTTACGGCACGATCCTGACGACCCAGGGGCAGCAGAACTTCAACCCCAACGCGCCCTATGGCTCGCAGAACTATTTCAACCCGGCCAACCCGTTGGCCGGCGGGATCATTCCCGGCAGCGTCGTGGGGATGATCGGGACGAACAATCCCGCGATCGACGACGTCCGCGACTTCGCGCACAACACGGCCACAACGATCACGCTCAACAAGGCGTACACCTTCACGCTCCACTGGACGCACCACTTCGACGGGTTCGACGTGAAGTATGTCGGGGGTTACAGTCAGTACCACTACGAACTACATGACCCCTATTTCAACAACGACAACTCGCCGATTTCGTCGTATAAGTACCAACCGGGCGCGGCTTGCGCATTCGTCGGTCCGGCTTTGGGAATTCCGGCTGCTGCATCTTGCTCGCCTCTGACGATCAATCCGACGCAGATCTTCAGCTTCACAACCCAGACGGATTGGTGGAGCCACGAAATCACGGTCTCGTCGAGCTGGAACAAGCCCGTACAGTGGGTCGCCGGCCTCTATTACTTCAACGAGACCGACAACAACCCTGAGACGGACTATCTCCCGGATCAACCGCAGGTCGCCGATCCCGTCAGTGTGCTGAATCCCGCGCAGGCGGCGCTCCCCAACCCAAGCCGGGACGAGTTCCTGCTCGATTACCAGGACCGCGTTCAGAGCGCCGCAGCCTACGCCCAGGTGGACTGGAAGATCACCCCTCACATCAAGCTGACCGGTGGCTTCCGCTATACGCTTGACTGGAAGCACGGGACCGAAGAGTCGCGCTATGTCTACTTCGGAAACGACGTATATTCCACAACGCCTGGCCTGGCGGGTATCTTCACTCCGGCGAACCTCGGCGCCGCCTTGCCGGCGTTCGACTTCACCGCCACGCAGATCTCGATGGCGCCCGGCAAGGGCATCTGCGGGCTGCCCGTCCTGCAGACCGCAGGGCAGTTCGCCGGCGACTACACGCGCTGCCTGAGCGACCACTCGCAAGCGCCGACCGGCACGGCGGGTATCGAGTGGACGCCGAACGACAACACACTCGTCTATGCGCGGTACAACCGGGGCTACAAGGCTTTCGCCTTCAACGCCGGCTATATCTACGCCAATCCTGAGGCGGCGCCTGAACACGTCGACGACTACGAAGTCGGGTACAAGGGCACCTTCGGCCACAACTTCACCTTGGACGTCGACGGCTTCTACTACAACTACTCGAACGACCAGGTGCCGCTGGGCGTGACCAACGGTGCGGTGACCACGGTCGAATTCATCAACATCCCGAAGGCGGTGTCGGACGGGATTGAAGTGGAAGCCTACTGGCGGCCGGTTCGTCACCTCGACCTGACGTTCACCTATGGTCTCGACCACACGGTGATCCAGAGCGGGTGCAGCCTCGTGGGCGGCGTCGCGACCGGCGCCTGCTACGAAGATGCGCTCGATCCGTTCGGCGCGGCGCCGGGCGCCCGGGTGGTGGGTACGACTGGCGGGGTCGCGGTGCAGTCCGTCAAGGGCGACGCGCTTCCCCAGGCGCCGGAGAACAAGATCGCGTTCAATGCGACCTACACCTTCGAGTTCGAGCCCGGGAACCTGATCCTCTCCGGCAGCTACATCTGGAAGGACAAGTCGTACGCGGAGATCTTCACCCGCAGCTACTACGAGGCGCCGTCCTGGGACCAGGTGGACCTGCGGGCGACGTGGAGCGGCGACCACGACCGCTATGAGATCGTGTTCTTCATGAAGAACGTGTTCAACACCCTGGGCTATGACGCCGCGGCCGACGGCTACATCGCCCAGAACCCGGTGGGGAACCTCACCGGCGGGATCACTCAGGTCCCTGCGTTCGACCTCACGCCGCCGCGTACGTTTGGTGCGGAATTCCACTATAAGTTCTAAAGCGCACAGAATGCGCCAATACCCACTATAAGTCCATATTCGCACAATCTAGCGATGAAGAGTGATAGGCGCGGCGCAAGCCGCGCCTATTTTTTAGGCGTTTTTCGTCGCATTTGTTCAGACTTGACGACTGTTACGAACCTGTATGATTGTGACTCCATACGGGGAGCGAACTGAAAATCCCTACAAAGGGGACGCCTTCCCGAAATTCTACGGAGGAAACGCCGGCCAAGCCGGCACGGGGAGGATTCGTGTCACGAAACTATCTCATGGCGGCTTGCGCCGTCGGTGCGCTCACTTTTGCCTGCGGCGCTCTCGCTCAAACAGCGCCCGCTACCAGGACTGCCGCTGCTCCCAATGACGCGGGCACGACCATCGGCGAGATCGTGGTCACGGCAGAAAAACGCGAAGCGAACATTCAGCAGGTGCCCGAGGCGGTGACGGCGTTCACGGCGCAGGACCGCAACCTCAAAGGCATTCAGACTGTACAGGATCTGACCGACTTCACCCCTGGCTTCACCTATTCAAGCCAGCTGGACCGCCCTGCGATGCGCGGTCTCTCGCGTGCCACCAACATCTACGCGCAGGATTCCTCGGTCGCCGTCTACTACGACGACTTCTTCTCCAACTCGACCTTCCTCGTCGGTCGCGACGATATGCTGATCGACCAGGTCGAAGTCCTTCTGGGTCCTCAAGGCACCCTGTATGGACGCAACGCCATCGGCGGCCTGATCAACACGATCTCCAAACGACCGCAGGACGAGTTCGGCGGCGAAGTGCGGGCGATCGCCGGCAACTACGGCTACACCAAGTTCGAAGGTACGGTCACGGGGCCGATCGCCCCGCACCTGAACTTCCGCCTGTCGATGTACGACGAGAATCAGACCCAGGGCTGGCTAAAGAACATCGTCCCGGGCATGCCCAGCGAAGGGGGCGTGAAGCATGATCCCTATGCGGACTTCCAACTGGAGTACAAGACGGATAGCGACGATATCTGGTTTGACACCTATGTCGTGGGTTTCAACCACGACCGCGGTGGCCCAGGCTCGCTGCTCGGAACGCCGACGGCGGGCTCCTACAGCACGGCCCTCACCGGCAGCAATCCGCAACAGATCGTGTTCAACCCGAACTTCCCCTATGGCGGAGGCGCGGTGCCGGGATCCGTCGTCGGACAGATCGGAACCAACAACCCGATCGTCACCAGCGGCAATCTCCGGGACTTCGCCCATGCGATCCCTACGGACATTACCCTAAACAAGGCCTACACCTTCACTCTGCACTGGACCCACCATTTCGATGGGTTCGACGTCAAGTATGTTGGCGGCTATAGCCAATACCATTACGAGCTGCACGATCCGTATTTCGCGAACGACAACTCACCGATCACACAGTACCAGGTCCCGATTACGCCTTTCAGCCCGACCACGTCCCCAGCGAACGAGCTCTGCGCGCTCGGCCAGCTCGGCGCGGGGCCGTTGGCCGGGACGCACTGCGGGCCCCTGACGGTCCATCCGAACCAGCTGTTCGGCTTCGAGACCCAGACGGACTGGTCCAGCCACGAGATCACCTTCTCCTCCACCTGGAACAAGCCGGTGCAGTGGATCGCCGGCCTGTATTATTACTGGGAGACCGACAACAATCCCGTCACCGGCCAGCAGCTCGACCAGCCGCAGGTGGCCAACCCAATCGAGGTCGGTCCACTGGCGGCGGCAGGAGCGTTCGTCCCCGCGATCGCCAATCCGGGCCGCTACAACTTCTTCCTCGACTACCAGGACCGGATCCAGAGCGCGGCAGCCTACGGTCAGGTGGACTGGAAGATCACGCCACACCTCAAGCTGACCGGTGGTCTCCGCTATACGTTTGACTGGAAGCACGGCCAGGAAGAGACGCGCTACGTCGACTTCTCGTCGGGCATCCTGAGCCCCTACTCCTTCGGGTCCGACTTGCCGGCGATCGACATCACCCCGGCTCTGATCAGCTTCGCGCCGGGCAAGGGCGTCTGCAGCCTTCCCGTATTGCAGACCTCGGGCGAGTTCGCGGGCGACTACACCCGGTGCCTGAGCGACCACTCCGAGGCCCTGACCGGGACTGCGGGCATCGAATGGACGCCCAACGACGACACCCTCGTCTACCTGCGGTACAACCGGGGTTATAAGGCCTTCGCCTTCTACGCCGGTTATATCGAGGGGAACACTGAAGCCGCGCCCGAGCACGTCGACGATGTGGAGATTGGGTACAAGGCGACGTTCGGGCACAATCTGACGATCGACGCCGACGCCTTCTACTACAACTACACAAACGACCAGGTGCCGATCGGCGTGGTCGAGGGGTCGGGCGCCGCCTCGACCGTGGTGACGCAGTTCGTCAATATCCCGCGAGCCGTGTCTGACGGATTCGAGCTGACGGCGTACTGGCGACCTATCCGGCACCTCGACCTGAGCCTCACCTACGGCCTCGATCACACCGCGATCCAGACCACCTGCAATTTGGTGAACGGCGTGGCGACGGGCGCATGCTACCAGGACGCGGTCGATCCGCTGGGCATCGCGCCGGGCAGCCGCACGGTCTCGAAGACACCCACCGGTGTGGCAGTCCAGGCGGTCAACGGCGACGAACTGCCTCAGTCGCCGGAGAACAAGATCGCGTTCAACGCGCTCTACACGCTCGAGTTCGATCCGGGAAACCTGATCTTCTCAGCGACGTACATCTGGAAGGACAAGTCCTACTCGTCCATCTTCACCCGGATCTATGACGAGGCGCCGTCCTGGGCGCAGGTGAATCTGCGCGCCACCTGGAGCGGCAATCACGATCGCTATGAGATCGTCTTTTTCATGAACAACGTGTTCAACACCCTCGGCTACGACGCCGCCGCCACCGGCTACCAAATCAACAATCCGGTCGGCAATCTGAGCAATCCGTACTCCCAGGTCTCGGCGTTCGACCTGACGCCGCCGCGCACGTTCGGCGCGGAATTCCATTACAAGTTCTAATCTCCGACCTCCAATCGAAGCTTAGACGGGCGCGGCAAAAAAGCCGCGCCCGTCGTCGTTTAGGGCCTCATCTCCCTGCAAGGCTTGACGAAGCGCGCGAAGGCGTACACCTTTTCGAAAAATACCGGAGCGCAACAATCTCCTCACAGAGAGACCGCTCCGAAAAGACGAGTGGAGGAAATGGCCGGCGATGCCGGCACGGGGAGGTAAAGTGACACGGCAACACCTTCTGGCAGCGTGCGCGACGAGCGCCCTGACCCTTATGGCCTGCGGTGCGTGGGCCCAGGCGGCGCCCTCCGCCCCGGCCGCTCCACCCGCCCGAGCTCCGGCCGCACCTTCGGCCGGGGGTACGACCATCGGAGAGATCGTGGTCACGGCCGAACGCCGGGAGGCCAACCTTCAGGAGGTGCCGGAGGCGGTGTCGGCCTTCACGGCCCAGGACCGTAACCTCAAAGGCATTCAGACGGTCCAGGACCTGACGAACTACACCCCCGGCTTCACCTATTCGAGCCAGCTCGACCGTCCGGCGATGCGCGGGCTCTCGCGCAGCACGAACATCTATCTCGCGGACTCCTCGGTGGGCGTCTACTACGACGACTTCTTCTCCAACTCGACTTTCCTTGTCGGCCGCGACGATATGCTGATCGACCAGGTCGAGATCCTGCTGGGGCCGCAAGGCACACTGTACGGGCGCAACGCCATCGGCGGCCTGATCAACACCATCTCCAAGCGGCCCAGCGACACCTTCGGCGGCGAGGTGCGGGCGATCGCCGGCAACTACGGCTATACGAAGTTCGAGTTCACGGTGACCGGGCCCATTGCGCCTCACCTGAACTTCCGCATCAGCGCCTATGACGACAACCAGACCCAGGGCTGGTTCCAGAATTTCGTGCCGGGAACTCCCAGCGAAGGCGGCGTCAAGCACGACCCCTATGCGGACTTCCAGCTCGAGTACAAGAACGACAGCGACGACATCTGGTTCGACACCTATGTCGTGGGCTTCAACCACGACCGCGGCGGTCCCGGCTCGCTGCTTGGCACGCCCACGCCGGGCAACTATGGCACGGCCCTGACGGGCTTCGGGCAGCTGACCTTCAATCCCAACTTCCCGTACGGGGGTGGGGCGGTGCCCGGTTCCACGGTCGGCCAGATCGGCACCAACAACCCGATCGTCACGACGGGGAACATCCGCAATTTCGCCCACTCGATCCCGACGGATATCACCGTCAATAAGGCCTACACCTTCGTCCTGCACTGGACGCACCACTTCGATGGCTTCGACCTGAAGTACATCGGCGGATACAGCCAGTATCACTACGAGCTGCACACCTCGTACTTCTACAATGGCGATTCCCCGGTCACGTCCTATCAGGTGCCGACGATCCCGGCGGCGTGCTCGGCGACGGCAGTCGCTTTTGGTTTTCCAGCAGCCTTTGCTGGAGCTTCGCCGTTCTGTAAGCCGCTGACCGTCAATCCTGCGAACCAATTCAGCTTCACGACCCAGACCGACTGGTCGAGCCATGAATTGCAGATCGCCACGACATGGAACAAGCCGGTCCAATTCATCGGTGGTCTGTATTACTTCTGGGAAACTGACAATAACCCAGAAGATTTTCAGATGCTGAACCAGCCGCAGATCCAGAATCCGATCTTGCCGTCGCAGACAGCATTCATCAATGCGATCGTAGCGCAGGAGCAGGGGCTACCGATCCCTTCCTCATCCCTGGCTCTGCCTAATCCCAGTAGCAATTTCCTGATTCTGAACTATCAGGATCGGATCCAGAGTGCTGGTATCTATGGCCAGGTCGACTGGAAGTTCTACCCGCACTTCAAGTTCACCGCGGGCGCCAGGTACACCTGGGACTGGAAGCACGGCCAGGAAGAAACCCGCTACGTCGACTTCTCCAGCGCCATCGAGAGCCCCTACCAGTACGGCAGTCTGCTGCCGGCGACCGACATTTCGACGGCGGAGATCGACCCCAATCCGGGCAAGGGCATCTGCGGCCTTCCCTTCCTGAACACCAGCGGACCGAACGCGGGCGACTGGAGCCGGTGCCTCAGCGACCACTCCAACGCCCTGACCGGAACCGTAGGCGTGGAATGGACGCCCGACGACAACACGCTGGCGTATGTCCGCTACAATCGCGGCTACAAGGCTTTCGCTTTCAATGCGGGCTTTGTCGGCTTCAATCCCGAGGCCGCTCCCGAATACGTCAACGACGTCGAGATCGGCTACAAACATACGATCGGCAACAAGGCCACGATCGACATCGACGCCTATCACTACGGCTACTTCAACGATCAGGTGCCGATCGGCGTGCCCGCCGGCAGCGTGACCCTGACCGAGTTCATCAACGTCCCGCGCGCCGTCTCTGAGGGGGTGGAGATGGAAGCGTACTGGAGGCCGATCCGCCACCTGGATCTGACCCTGACCTACGGCTTCGACCACACGTCAATCCAGTCGCCCTGCAACAATGAGGGCGGCGTGGCGGTGGGCGCCTGTTATATCGACGCTCTTGATCCCTTTGCCCTGCAGCCGAACGCGCGGCCGGTCGGCGCCCCCTCGGCGTCCGGTCAGTTCGCTCAGGCGGTCAACGGCTACGAGCTGCCCAACGCGCCCGCGCACAAGGTCGCTTTCAACGCGCTCTATACTATACCGTTCAACCCAGGGAATCTGATCTTCTCGGCGACCTACATCTGGAAGGCGGAGTCGTTCGGCTCGATCTTCGAGCGGTTCTATGACCAGGCGCCGTCCTGGAACCAGGTCAACCTGCGCCTGACCTGGAGCGGCAATCACGACAGGTACGAGGTCGTGTTCTACATGAACAACGTGTTCAATACGTTGGGCTACGATGCGGCCCTCGCCGGCAACATCCTGGGCGTGGATAGCGGTCCGGGCACCGGAGCCGGGCCTGGCCAGACCTTCCCGGTGCCCTTCTACGACCTGACCCCGCCCCGGCAGTTCGGCGCGGAGTTCCACTACAAGTTCTGATCCTCCCGGACCTTCGATAGGGCGGGCGCGGCCAACCTCGGCCGCGCCCGCTTCACATTTGCGCCCCTATCTGCGCCGGACGGTTGGACTTGGCGCCCTGGGGGCCTAAATCGGGAATCGCCCGCGCCTCGCCGCGGCTAAAATAATTTCAAGGGTTGGATTTCGCATGCGGTACCGGCGATTGGGCGCCAGTGATCTGGACGTCTCGGTGATTTCTCTCGGCTCCTGGCTCACCTACGGCGTTGGCGTTGAAAGGGATCAGGCGATCGCCTGCGTTCGCCGCGCGCTCGACGTCGGCATCAATCTGATCGACACCGCCAATGTCTATGGCCGCGGCGCGGCCGAGTCCCTCCTGGGGGAGGCGCTCGCCAGCGTTCCGCGCGACAGCTACGTCCTCGCCACCAAGGTGTTCGGTGAGATGGGCCCAGACGACAAGGGCTTGTCGAGGACGCAGATCGAAAAGCAGCTTGACGCGTCGCTGAAGCGCCTGAGGGTCGACCACGTCGACCTCTACCAGTGCCACCGCTATGATCCCAATACGCCCCTCGAGGAGACGATGGAGGCGCTCACGGCTGCAGTGAAGGCCGGCAAGACCCGCTACATCGGCTTTTCGGAGTGGTCGCCGAAGAACATCGAGGACGCGATCGCCCTGAAGGGCGTGGAGCGCTTCGTGTCGAGCCAGCCTCAGTATTCCCTGCTCTGGCGGCGTCCGGAGAAGAGCGTCATCCCCCTCTGCGCCGCCAACGGGATTTCCCAGATTGTCTGGTCGCCGCTGGCGCAGGGCGTGCTCACGGGCAAATACGCGCCGGGCGCGCCCCCGCCGAGGGAGTCCCGCGCCGCGAGCGACGATATGAGCGGACCGATCCGGGGCTGGATGCGACCGGAAGTGCTGGAGGCCGTCGAGCGGCTAAAGCCCCTCGCCGCCGAGGCCGGCGCGAGCCTCGCGCAGTTCGCCCTGGCCTGGGTGCTGCGTGAGCCCAATGTGGCGTCGGCCATCATTGGCGCGAGCCGGCCAAGCCAGGTCGACGAGAACGCAGCGGCCGCAAATCTGGACGTGGATCCCGCCGTGTTCGCACGCGCAGAGGCTGTCGTTACCGAAGTTCCTGCGCGGGCCGCCTGATGGACGCGCCCGCCATCGAAGAGGACCCAAGCGGACCTCCCGCCGCCGTGGCCGGGCCCGGCCACGGCCGTCATTTCGGGGGCCGCGACCTCACCCAGGGGCCGATCACCCGCAGCCTGCTCGTCTTCTCCCTGCCCCTGCTCGGCGGTAACGCCCTGCAGTCCCTCAACGGCACGGTCAATCAGTTCTGGGTCAGCCACACCCTGGGCGACGTGGCGATCGCGGCCCTGGGAAACGCCAACATCATCATGATGCTGATGCTCGGCGCGGTCTTTGGCGTCGGCATGGCCGCCAACATCCTCGTGGCCCAGGCCACCGGGATGCGCGACCCCGCGCTGGTGAAGCGGGTGATGGGCACGGCGAGCACCTTCTTCGTCGCCCTCTCCGTGCTCGTCTCGGTGAGCGGCGGCTTCCTCGCGCCCCACATCCTCGATCTGATGGGGACGCCCGCCGTCGCCCGCGCCGACGCGATCATCTACCTGCGCGTCATCTTCGCCTCAGTCCCCTTCATGTACTTCTTCATGTTCATGCAGATGGCCCAGCGGGGGGCAGGCGATTCCAACACTCCGTTCTGGTTCCTGGGGCTCGCGATCATCATCGACGTGTGCCTCAACCCGCTGCTGATCCGCGGGATCGGGCCCTTCCCGCGATTGGGCATAGCCGGTTCGGCGACCTCGACCCTCATCGGCCAGAGCGTCTCGCTGGTATGCATGCTGGTCTATCTCTACCGTCGGCACAGCCCGATCCTGCTGCGTCGCTCCGAGCTTCGGCTGCTGTGGCCCGACGGCGAGATCATGGGCTCGCTGGTCAGCCGCGGGTTGCCTATGGGCATCCAGATGCTGGTGATGAACGCGGTCGCGGTGGTGATGATCTCATTCGTCAACCGCTACGGCGCCCTGACCAGCGCGGCCTATTCGATCTCGGCCATCGTCTGGCAGTACGTCCAGATGCCGACCATGGCGATCGGCGCCTCGGTCTCGTCCATGGCGGCCCAGAACGTCGGCGCCGGGAACTGGCACCGGGTGGGGAAGATCGCCCGGGCGGGCGTGATCTCCGGTCTGATCGTGACCGGCGTGGTGGCGCTGTTGCTCTACGCCTTCAACGGGCAGGTGCTGAGCCTGCTGCTGCGGCCCAGTTCGCCGGCCCTTCCGCTCGCCAGCCACATCAACCGCATGGTCCTGTGGGGTTTCGTCCTCTTCTCGATCACCTTCGCCCTGTCAGGCGTCGTGCGGTCCACCGGCGCGGTGTGGGGGCCGATGGCGATCCTGATCTGCTCGATGCTGCTGATCCGGGTGCCGTTCGCGGCCTTCATGACGCCGCGCTTTGGCGAGGACGCCATCTGGTGGAGCTTTCCGCTCGGCACGATCGGGTCGGCGACGATGATGACGATCTATTATCACCTCGGCGGCTGGCGGAAGGCGCGGATGCTCAAGGAGCAGCCGCGCGGGCAGGCCCCCGATGTCGGCCTCGGCGCCCCCGCCATGGCCCCCCGCCTGGACGAGGCGACGGCGGGTTAAGCCCGGAGCGCCTATCCGGCCCGGGCCAGGGCGAAGTCGATGACCTGCTGGGCGACGGTTTCCACCTGCCAGGCGTCGCGGGCGTCATTGAACTCGCCCTCGTCGTCGAACAGGCTGCCGCCGTTGAGGGCTGCTCCGAAGGGCGTGGGCCATCCGCGCAGGGCGTGCACGATGGCGCGGAGCGCCGCCAGGGTCGAGCCGCAGGCCTGCGGACCGGTCGCCGTGACGATGCATCCCACGGCGCGGCCGTGGAGATAGGGCCGTGGGTCCTCCCTCAGCCCCTCAAGGACGTCGAGGGCGTTCTTCACCAGGCCGGAAATGGACCCGTGATAGCCTGGGCTGGCGACGATGACGCCGTCGGCCCGGCGCATGGCCTCCACCAGGCGTGCGCTCTCGCCCTCGCACGCCGGCGCGTGAGGATTGTAGATCGGCAGGCGCGCCAGAAAGGCGCCGCCGAACAGTTCGGTGCGCGCCCCGGCGGCCTCGGCCGCCGCCAACGCCTTGATCAGGGCCCTCTCGCTCGAAGACCCCGGCCGCACAGTGCCGCCGAGGCCCACGATGTAGGGAGACGACCCTTCGATCACGCCAGCTCCGACTCCGCCGCCCGGGAGGCCTGATAGGCCTGCTTCACCGCCTCCAGCTCCGCCGCATACTTGTCCTTCGCCGCCTCGCGCAGCTTGGGCAAGTGATAGGAGGGGAAGAGGTCGTTGTCCGGACGATAGTCCCTGAGAACCTGCTTTGCCACCGTGACCTTGTGAACCTCGGTGGGGCCATCGGCGATGCCCATGACGAAGGCGCTGGTCACCATGCCCATGAACGGCATCTCGTTGGAGACGCCGATGGCGCCATGGATGTGCAGGGCCGCCGCGGCGATGTCGTGATAGACCTTGGGCATCGCGACCTTGATGGCGGCGATGTCCTTGCGGACCATCTTGTAGTCCTTGTGCTTGTCGATCAGCCAGGCCGTGCGCAGAACAAGCAGGCGGAAGCTCTGGAGCTGGATCCAGCAGTCGGCGATCTGCTGCTGGACCATCTGCAGGTCGGCCAGTTTGCCGTCGCGCGTCTGGCGGGAGACGGCGCGGCGGCACATCAGATCGAAAGCGTGCTGACAGGCGCCCACGGTGCGCATGGCGTGGTGCACGCGCCCGCCGCCCAGGCGGGTCTGGGCGATAATGAAAGCGCCGCCGCGCTCGCCCAGCAGGGCGTCCTTGCCCACCCGGACATTGGTGTAGCGGATATAGCCGTGGCCGCCTTCGCCCTCGTGCGCCCCGACGCCGATGTTGCGGATCGTCTCCACCCCGGGCGTGTCCTTGGGGACGAGGAAGATCGAGGTCCGGCGGTAGGGGTCCTTCGCCTCAGGATCGGTGATGGCGTAGACGACCAGAACCTTGGCGTAGCGTGACCCCGAAGAGAACCACTTCTCGCCATTGATCACCCACTCGTCGCCGACGAGCTCGGCGCGGGTCTTGAAGGTCAAGGGGTCGGAGCCGCCGGTGGGCTCGCTCATGGAGAAGGCCGACCGGATCTCACCCTCGAGCAGGGGCTTTAGCCACCGCTCCTTCTGCTCGGGTGTACCGTAGTGGGCGATGATCTCCGCGTTTCCGGTGTCGGGGGCCTGGCAACCGAAGACCGAAGGGGCGAGGCCGTTGCGCCCAAGCTTCTCGTTCATCAGGGCCAGCTTGAGCTGGCCATAGCCCTGTCCGCCGAGCTCCGGACCCAGGTGGCACGCCCACAGGCCCTGATCCTTCACCTTCTGTTGAAGGGGCTTGATGAACTTTTCGCGTCCGGCGGAGCTCCACGCCGCCATGCCGAGGTGCGAGATCGGCTCGACCTCCTCCTCCATGAAGGTCTCGATCCAGTCCAGCTTCTTCTGGAACTCGGGGTCGGTCTCGAAATCCCACGCCATGATGGCTTCCTCCGCTCGGCTCTGGGTACCGCTTTTGTTTGCAGACGCTATCTTCAGGCCTCGCCCCGCCGCGCGCAACGATTTTCAAACAATCGTTTGACTGCTGACCTCCCTAGAGCCTGCGCCAGCGCAGTTTTGCATGTTTGAGGACCCATGGCTGAACCACGACCGATCGAACGCCTGGTGATCTTTGGCGCGACGGGGGACCTCGCGGCGCGGATGCTGCTGCCGTCCCTCTACCACCTGGACGCGGACGGTTTGCTGCTGGGCTCGCTGAAGATCATCGGCTCCGCGCGCACATCCATGAGCCGCGAAACTTATGTCGAACGCGTCCGCCGAGATCTCGAGGAGCGCGCCGAGGATTTCGAAGAGACCGTATGGACGCGCTTCGCCGAGCGACTCGACTACCGTGAGGCTGATGTTTCCCGGCCCGAGGGCTTTGCCGGGGTCGTCGAGGCTGTCGGCGGGGCCGCGGCGATCTATTTTCTCGCCCTTTCGCCCAGTCTCTACGGGGCGGTCTGCCGGGGGCTCGACGCGACGGGCCTGGCCTGCGACGACTGCCGCATCATCCTGGAAAAGCCGCTCGGCAAGGACCTGGAGACGTCGCGCGCCATCAACGCGGAAGTCTCTCGCGTCTTCGCCGAGAACCGCGTCTTCCGGATCGACCACTATCTGGGCAAGGAGACGGTCCAGAACCTCCTGGCCCTGCGGTTCGCCAATACCCTTTTCGAGCCGCTCTGGAACAACCTGGCCGTCGATCACGTGCAGATCACCGTCGCCGAGACCGAAGGAGTCGGCGATCGCTGGGGCTATTACGACGAGTACGGCGCCTTGCGGGACATGGTGCAGAACCACATGCTCCAGCTGCTCAGCCTGGTGGCGATGGAGCCGCCCGCGGACAGCGGCGCCGATAGCGTGCGCGACGAGAAAGTGAAAGTTCTCAAGTCTCTACGCCCGTTCACCTCAGCCGAGGCGCACCAGATGAGCGTGCGGGGCCAGTACCGCAGCGGCGTCGTGGGCGGCAAGTCGACGCTGGGCTATCTCGAAGAAAAGGGCGCGCCGAGCGACACCGAGACCTTCGTGGCCCTGCGTGCGGACATCGACAACTGGCGCTGGGCCGGCGTGCCCTTCTTCCTGCGCACCGGCAAGCGCCTGCCCGAGCGGCGGACGCAGATCGTCATCCAGTTCAAGCCCCTGCCGCACTCGATCTTCGGCGCGCGCGACGATCTGATGGCCAACCGGCTGGTGATCGACCTGCAGCCGGATGAGGATATCTCTCTGCTGCTGAACAACCGTGGCCCGGGACTGATCGGCGCCCGCCTGCAGGCCCTGCCTCTCAGCCTTTCCCTCGCCGGCAATGGTCGTCGGCGGATCGCCTACGAGCGGCTGTTTCTCGACGCCATGGCGGGCAATCCGTCCCTGTTCGTACGCCGCGACGAGGTGGAGCTGGCCTGGGCCTGGATCGACGGTGTCGCCAAGTCATGGAACGAGCTTGGCATGGCTACGCGTTCCTACGCTGCGGGCAGCTGGGGTCCCCCGGGGGCCTTCGCCCTGCTCGAGCGAACGGGACGGGAATGGCTCGATGAATAGGATCGAGAGCTTTGAGTCTGCCGAGGCGGCGGCCGCGGCGGCTGCGCAGGCGATCGCCGAAGCGCTGACGGATCCAGGGCCTCGCACATTTGTGGCGACCGGAGGCCGCACGCCCTGGCCGGCCTACGACGCGCTCTCGAAAATGGACCTCGCCTGGGACGAGATCACGGTCACCCAGACCGACGAGCGCTTCGTCGATCCGAACTCTGAGGACAGCAACGCCAGGCTGATCCGCGCGACCCTCCTGACTGGTGAGGCGGCGCGGGCGCGCTTCGTTTCCCTGAAGGGCGATGGCGCGACGCCCGACGAGGACGCCCAAGCCGCGGAGACGAGGGTGGGGCCGCTGCTTCCGGCGGCCGCGACCCTGCTGGGCATGGGCGACGACGGTCATATCGGATCGATGTTCCCCGCCGACCCGCACATCGGCGACTGGCTCAATCCCGACGGCGAGCGCCTGGTGGTCGGCGTCACGACTGCAGGCGAGAAACCCTACGTTCCGCGCATCAGCCTCACTGCGCGCGCCCTGCTCTCGACGGGTCTTCTGACCATCCTCATCACCGGCGAAGGAAAGCGGAAGCTGATGGAGCGCGCCCTCTCGGGCGACATCAGCCTCCCCGTCAGCGCCGTCCTCCGCCAGAACCGCGCCCCCCTCCGCATCTTCTGGGCGGCGTAGAAGGTCGGGCGGCCACCCTCCGGTCCGCCGGCGTCTCGCCGGCCCTTTTCTTCCTTTTGTGAACTGTCGGGCGCCCCGCACCGGGCGAAGGAATAGGAAGGGCCGGCGGGAGAGCCTGTGAATCAATTCAGCGAGCTACCTGTTTTCGCAAAGTTCGCTTTCCGGGGCGGCGGCATTTTTTCTCGCATGAGCGCCGTTTTTTTGCCCCCTCGCGCACGGAGCTCGTTTGCGCCTCTCGCGGCCGCTAATTTGCAAAGTGGCGCAGATATTTTTTCACAGGCTCGGACGCCGGCGGACCGAAGTACGGTCAGAGCCCCTTCGTCTGCAGGAAGTCCACGATCGCGGCGTTGAAGGTGTGTGGCTGGTCGATGTTGGCGGCGTGGCCGCCGTCGGGGATCACGACCTTCTGCGCGCCGGGGATCTTGGCGGCCATGTAGTCGCTGGCGGCGAGGAACGGGGTGTCGTTTGTGCCCACCACGACGATCGCCGGGACCGAGATCGAGGGCAGGCTGGAGATGACCCGCGCGTCCTTCTGCGTCAGCATCCCGCGCGCGGCGCGCGCCAGGCCGGTGGCGTCGCGGTGGCGGCTGGTGCGCATCTCCACGCTGCCGCGGGCGAGATTGCCCAGGCCCTCGCGTTCGTAGCGGTCGCCGGTGGCCAGGGCGTTGCGGTTCCAGCCCTCGCGCGCCTCGTCACTCTTGTAGCCGGGGCCTGTGTCGATGATCAGCAGCGCCCGCGTCCGGTCCGGATGAGCGAGATGGAAGGCCAGGCTCATATAACCGCCCAGCGAGAGGCCGCCGATCACTGCCTCGCGTGCGCCGACCGCGTCAAGAATCGCCGCCATGTCGGCCACCGTCGCCGTCTCGCTGTAGGCGGCCGGATCTTCCGGATAGTCCGACTGGCCGTGCCCACGCATGTCCCAGGTGACCAGGGTATGGTCCTTGGACAGCGGGCCGACCTGCCCCGTCCACATCTGCGAGGTGGCCGAGTAGCCGTGCGTGAGGAGGATCGCCGGGCCGGAGCCGTGGACCTCGTAGTACAGCTTCACTCCGTCCCGGTTCAGATCCGGCATCATATCCTCCCTGTTATGTCAGACGCCGCGGCTCGCGGTGGCCCGGCGCGTCGGCTCACGCCCCTACGAAGGTCCCTGGCCGGCGCTCGTTGACCGAGCGGACGCCTTCCGCGAAGTCGGCGGTGGCGCGCAGCCAGGTTTGCTCTTTCAACTCATGGTCGGTCTGCCGGCGTACGGCTTCGACGAGGCCGGCGCGCAGGGTGGCGCGGGTGGCGACCACCGCCAAGGGCGCCGCCTCGGCGATCTCGCGCGCCAGCTCCAGGGCGGCGTCGCGCACGCGCTCCAGCGGGACGAGCTCGTCCGCCAGACCCCACGCGAAGGCCTCATCCCCCTTCACGCGGCGGCCGGTGAGGCACATCAGCGCCGCCTTCTGCTCGCCGACGATCCGCGGCAGGGTGTGGGTGATGGCGAAGCCCGGGTGGAAGCCCAGCTTCACGAAGTTCGCCGAGAAGCGCGCCTCAGGGGCGACGACGCGGAAATCGGCGACGAGAGCCAGCCCCAGGCCCGCGCCCACTGCCGCCCCCTGGATCGCCGCCACCACCGGCTTCTTCGCCGAGAACAGGCGCACGGCTTGTTCGTAGAGCGGGCTGATGCCGCTCATGCCCTCGCCACCGACGCCTGAGGGCGAGGCGAGGTCGGCGCCGGCGGAGAAATTCTTGCCTGCCGAACACAGCACGCTCGCCCGCACGTCCTTGTTCGCGTCCACGGTGGCCAGGGCGTCGGCGAGGTCACGCACCAGTTCGACACTGACGAAGTTGTGCGGCGGCCGGTCGAACTCCACGACCGCGACATGACCGTCCTGGCGCACCCAGGTCGTTTGGCCGAACTGCTCGTTGATCATCGCTGGGGCTTTCCTCTCGTTGTCCGCGGCACTCTAGCCTCGCCGCCCTCGCCTGTCCGCCCCTGGCGGAACTGCGTGCGCCACCGGGGAACTTCGGCTTGACCCATCGGGGGCCGCGGCTCATCGTCCGAAAAGGAACAGGGGAGCGGTCTTATGAAGATCAGCGCACTTGGGCACGTCGTGCTCAAGGTCACCGACTGTCAGCGGGCAGAGGTCTTCTATGGTGAGCTGCTCGGCCTTCCGATCTGCGCCCGGTTCGACGAGGGCGACTTTCGCATGACCTTCTTCAGCCTTGGCAATCACCACGACTTTGCGGTGATGCAGGTGAGCGGCGATGCCGGCCGGCCGGCCGAGAGCTCGCCGGGCCTGGCCCACGTCGCGTTCAAGATCGGCGACAGCCTCGACGAATTGCGCGAGGCCAAGGCTCGCCTGGAGGGCGCGGGGGTAGAGACGACGCCCATCGACCACGAGGTCACCAAGTCGCTCTACTTCCACGATCCCGATGGCAACGAGATCGAGGTCTACGTCGACGCGTCACAGGTCTGGCGGCGCGAGCCGCAGCGGGTCGCGGCGTACGCGCCTATGGAGCTCTGAGGTCGGGGCGCTTGCTCAACGCTTCGAGCCCAGCAGGTTTCGCGCCACCACCCATTTGTGGATTTCGGTGGGGCCGTCGTAGATCCGCATGGTCCGCAGCTTCGAGGCCATCAGCTGCAGGGGCAGCTCCTTGGTCATCCCCATGGCGCCGAAGGTCTGCATGGCGTGGTCCACCACCTCCCACGCCATCTCGGTGGCGAAGGCCTTGATCATCGAGATCTCCAGGCGGACGTCGCGGCCCTGGTCGAGCTTCCAGCCGCAATCGTAGGTCATCAGGCGTGCGGCGTGGATCTTGGTCGCCGCGTCGGCCACCCACCACTGGATCGCCTGGCGCTGCGAGAGCGGCTGGCCGAACGTCGTGCGCTGCGGGGCGTATTCGCAGATCATGTCCAGCGCCCGCTGGGCCATGCCCACCGACCACGCCGCCATCTGCACCCGGCGTGTGCCCAGGCGCAGCTGCATCGGCGCGAAACCCTGGCCCTCGGTCCCCAGCAGCTTCCAGTCCTCGACCCGGCAGTCCTCCAGCAGCACCTCGTAGGTCATCGCGCCGCCGACCATCGGGATTGGCCGCACGACGTTGAAGCCGGGCGTTCCCTTGTCCACCAGGAAGGCGCTGATGCCGCCGCGCGCGCCCTTCTCCCTGTCGGTCACGGCCATCAGGATGGTGAAATCGGCGTCGGCGGCGCGGCTGATCCAGATCTTGCGCCCGTTGATCACCCAGTCCTCGCCGTCGCGCACCGCGCGGGTGATCATGCCCGCCGGATCGCCGCCCGCGCCCGGCTCGGAGATGCCGATGGCCGAGACGGTTTCGCCTCGCACATAGGGCTCGAGATAGGCCGCCTTCTGCCGCTCGTTCACCGTCGCGCGCAGCATGCGCAGGTTCGGCGAGTCCGGCGGCAGGGTGTAGGGGGTGACTGTCCGGCCGAGCTCCTCCTCGACCCCCACCATGGCCACGGCGGGCAGGTCCGCCCCGCCGATGTCTTCCGGCGCGTCGAGACCCCACAGGCCGAGCGATTTGGAGACCTCGTCGAGCCGGGCGTGGGCATCTCGCCCGATGCCGAGCCCCTGGCCTTCCGCCTCCCGCTTCAGCACATCCGCCTCGAGCGGCAGGAGCTCGTCCTTTACGAACCTGGCGACCAGATCCTTGAGCATCCGGTGCTCTTCGGCGAGTTCGAACTCCATCCTTGCTCCCTCGGCGTGTCTCTCAAGGCCCGTTTTCAGGGCCGCTCCG
>DASXGR010000098.1:0-20876 GCA_036488935.1 Caulobacteraceae bacterium
CGGCCGCGCCATCGGTGAGCACTTCGACGTGGTCGATCGAGTCGACCGGGATCCACGACAGGTCGGTCGTGGCCGAGCCGGTGTAGGGACTGCCGGGGTCAACGGCGAGATTCGAGGTCGGGTGGCGGCGCTTGCCGTTGATCAGGACCAGGGTGTCGTTGGGGCTCAGGCCGCGCAGGGCGGCGAGGATCTGCACGGCCGCCGAGTCTGCGTTCGATGTCGACAGGTTCAGGGACGGCACAGCCGAGAGCAGGGATTGCGACAGGTCCGGCGCGCCGGTGCGGAGAAGCTCGGCGTGCCCCACCAGTTGAATGGGGGCGGCGCTGTCGGCGGCCTTGATCCCGGTCTCGCGGGTGCCCGTGACGACGACTTCCTCAACCTCGCTTGTGCCAGCCTCGGCCGCTGGAGCGCCGGGCGCCGCGGCGGGCGCCGCCGCGGCAGCGGCTGCATGAAGGGTTGTTGTAGACGCCAGTAGAGCGAGCAGGCTCGCGCCCGCCAACAGGTTCTTTATCTGCACGACACCCTCTATTTCGAATGGAGTTGAACTTACCTTTCCGAGGAACTCGAGTTCTCTTCCCTGACTCTGGACTTAAATGTAGATGTTTCGCTTTTTGTTATGGTCGAGGTTACTTGTGCGGTCTCGCTGCTTCGGCTTCGATCTCGACGAGAGATCCGGGCGAGGCGAGGCCAGCGATCTGGACGGTGGTCCTGGCCGGTTTATTCGGTTGGTCGGACGTGCCGAAGAACTGGGTGTAGCCAGCCATCATGCCGGCGAAGTCCATCTTCCCTTCCTTCGCGGGGTCTCCGACCAAGTAGACGCGCAGCATCACGACATCGCCGGCGCTAAAGCCCTGAGCCTTCAGTCCGGCAAGCAACTTGGTGAGCGAGTCGACGGTCTGGGCTTTGGTGTCCCCGGCGCTTGCCGAGCCCGGCGTGCCGCTGGCGAAGGCGATATCGACGCCGCCCACATCATGCAGCACGACCACGCTGGAGATCGGGAAATTGGCCGGTCCCACGCGGGTGATTTCCGGCGCGGCGAGGGCAGACATCATCGGCGCAGCCGCAATGGCGAACGCGCAGGCGCAAAGCCTCAGAACCTTCATATTCCCCCTCTCCCCCAAACACTCGCCGCTCTTAGGTCGACGGTGTTTGTTTCATCGTTGCAGCCCGCAGTTGTTTTGTATTTCTGCCGGCCGAGAACTCTCAGAGTAGAAGGGTGCTGCTGGTTTTCGTTCCGTGTCAAGTCGTCCCGCAGCAGAACGAATCAACGGCCTGATCGTGACGACAACATTGTTCTGTAACACGCGAAAAAATCTGAGTTTTCCGGAATCAATCACCCGTGTTCGGCGTCAATTCTTCGGCGCATCCTCAGAGCGCCTGCCGACGAATCTTACGTGCACGTCAGGGCGCGTGCATCCGCCGGTTCGCGCCATATCGTTTGATGTCTGCATCGTAAGAATGATGATCGGAGCGGCCGGGTGTCGCGCGCAGCGCCGGCGTTTCCGCTGTGCGCCGGCTGCGTTTAAAGGAGCCGATGGCCTGTCCGACCCGCGATGAGCTCGCCCGCCTCGACGCCGAGGATCCGTTGGCGGTTATTCGTGCGCGCTTCAGCCTGCCCGCTGGCGTCATCTATCTCGACGGCAATTCCCTCGGCGCCTTGCCGGCCGCCGCCGCCGCCCACGTGGCGGAGGTGGTGGAGGCGCAGTGGGGAAAGGACCTGATCCGGAGCTGGAATATGCACGGCTGGATCGACGCGCCCCGACGGCTGGGATCGCGCATCGCGCCGCTGATCGGCGCCAAGGCCGGCGAGGTCGTGGCGGCCGACTCGACAACCGTCAACCTGTTCAAGCTCGCGGCAGGAGCGCTCGCCCTGCGACCGGGACGCACCACCGTGATCGCCGAGGCCGGGAACTTCCCGACGGACCTGTATGTGCTGCAGGGCCTCGAAGCCCTGGCTCCGGAGCGAGCGCGCCTGAAGACTTTGTCGCGCGGCGCCCTGCTCGAGGCGATCGACGAGGACGTCGCCCTCGTGGCGCTTACCCATGTCCACTACAAGTCCGGCGAGCGCTGGCCCCTGGCTGAGGTGACCGCCCGGGTCCATGAGGCGGGCGGCCTGATGCTGTGGGATCTTAGCCACAGCGCCGGCGCAGTCGAGATAGACTTGGCCGCGGCGGACGCCGATCTCGCCGTGGGCTGTGGCTACAAGTATCTGAACGGCGGCCCGGGCGCGCCCAGCTTCGTCTATGTGGCGGAGCGCCTGCACGAAGCGCTGCGCTCGCCGATCTGGGGCTGGATGGGCCATGCGGCGGCCTTCGATTTCGGCGATCCCTATGTCCCGGCGCCCGGCGTCGCGCGCCAGTTGGCGGGCACTCCCGCCATCCTCGGCCTGGCGGCTCTGGAGGCGGGCCTCGACACTTTCCAGGGCGTCGACATGCGCAAGGTCGAGGCCAAGTCGGCCCGCATGGGCGACTTGCTGATCCAACTCGTCGAGGCGCGGTGCGGCCGGTTTGGGCTTGTGCTCGCCAGCCCCCGGGACGCCGCAACCCGCGGCTCGCACGTCTCCTTCACCCACCCAGAAGGCTACGCCATCATGCAGGCCCTAATCGCCCGTGGGGTGATCGGCGATTTCCGAGCCCCCGACATCCTGCGCTTCGGCCTGACGCCGCTCTACCTCCGGTATGTCGACCTGTGGGACGCAGTGGAACATCTCGAGGACGTTCTGCAGCAGGGCGAGCATGCCCAGGAGCGCTTCCGGCGACGGCTGAAGGTGACCTGACGATGGAGCTGAGGATCCTTTCCGGCGCCGACGTGCGTCGCCTGATGCCCATGCGCGAAGCGATCGAACTGATGGCGCGCACTATGGCCCAGGTCTCGGCGGGCGAGGCGGTCAACCCGCTGCGCTCGGTCACGGCCTTGCCAGGCGGCAAAGGGCGTCTGGGGCTGATGCCGGGCGCACTTCCGGACGCCGGGTTCGGCCTCAAGGCGCTCAGCCTGTTCCCAGACAATCCGGCGGCGGGCCTTTCCTCGCATCTGGGCCTGATCCTGCTCTTCGAGCCGGAGCATGGCCGCCCGGTCGCCATTATTGATGCGGCCGAGACCACAGCGATCCGAACGGCGGCCGTGAGCGGAATGGCGACGCGGCTGCTGGCCCGGGAGGCGGCGGACGACCTGGCTATCCTCGGCTCGGGCGAGCAGGCGGCCTCGCACCTGGAGGCGATGGCGGCGGTCCGCCCGCTGAACCGGGTGCGGGTCTGGTCGCGCATTGCCGAGCACGCCGAAGTCTTCGCCGCCCGGGAGGGCGAGCGTCACGGCCTGCGGATCGAGGTGATGAGCGATGTCGAGGCGGCTGTGCGAGGGGCTGACCTTATCTGCACGGTCACTGCGGCGCGCGAACCGATCCTGCGTCACGCCTGGGTCGCCGCCGGCGCGCACGTCAACGCGGTCGGCGCGTCGACACCCAACGCCGCCGAAGTTGATGCGGACCTGGTGCGAGAGGCGCGGTTCTTCGTCGATTTCCGGCCGTCCGCAGAGGCGGAGGCCGGCGAGTACCTGATGGCCAAGGCGTCTGGCGTGATCGGTCCCGATCACATTGCCGGCGAGATCGGCGAGGTGGCGGCGGGCGCGAGGCCTGGCCGTCGCTCGGACCAGGAGATCACCCTTTTCAAGTCTCTCGGCATCGCCGCGGAGGACATCGCCGTGGCCCGCTTCCTGCTGGAACGCGCGCAGACGCAGGGCGCGGGCCGGATGGTGGAGATCTGACGCGCATGTCTCCGGACCTGGAGCGGCTCCATGTCCAGCGCCAGACAGGGTTTCGGCTCGATGCGCGAGGGCGCCTGAAGGGCGTCAACAGTCCCGAAGACGCCAGACCTCCGCGTTTCGTCCTGGCTGGCTGCGCCGAGGGAAACCTCGCCAGTGTCAGCGTCGACCTCGACGAGGCGACGGCGATCGAGCTGTTGTCTCTCGCGCGCGAGGAGCCGCCGTTCTGGCCGGCCGGGGCGGCGCCGCATCACCTGGGCCGTTATCTCGCCCTCCTGGCCGCCCGCGACGCCGAGGTCGAGCTGGATCATGAGATGGAGCCGGACCGTCCGCCCTTTCCCGCCCCGGCGATCGTGGTCGCTTCGGACACGGCGGAGGGCCAGGCCCTGCTCGAGTCGCTGCGACGCAGCGGCATGCCTGCCGGATTGTTCAACATGGGTTTTGTCGACGTCGGCGAGTTCTGGGCGCCTTGGTGCGCGGCGGTCGTGAGCGGGGAGGTCGCCTCGATCGCCTTCGCCGCGCGCCTTTCCGACGCCGGTGCGGCGGTGGGTGTCGCGACATCGCCGGCGTTTCGCGGTCGCGGCCTTGCGGCGGCGGCGGTCGCGGCCTGGACGCGCCTGCCCGCCCTCGCGCGGCGACGGTTGTTCTACAGCAGGCGTCTCTCGAACCGGGCCTCCAAAGGCGTAGTCGACCGGCTCGGGCTCAGGGCTTTCGGCCTCACCCTGACGATATTTTAGGCTGCTGGGCCATCGCGGCTACGGCAAAGCCGTTCAAGAAAACCTGAAAGGCCGTGGAGAGGAGTGCGCGTTGACGTGGGACAAGGCCGAGCATTGAACTTCTGGCAGGCTCGCGCCGTTGCGGGCCCTACGAGGAGTGTCGAGTGGGCCACGTCTTCAATCCGCTGTTCATGGTCTCCGGCCTGGTTGTCGGCCTGCTTGTCGGCCTGACCGGCGTGGGCGGCGGTTCGCTGATGACGCCCCTGCTGGTGCTGGTGTTCGGCATCCATCCCTCGACTGCGGTCGGCACCGACCTCCTCTATGCGGCGGCGACCAAGACCGTGGGGACCGGCGTCCACGGCGCGCGCGGCACGGTCGACTGGCGCATCGTCGGGCGACTGGCGCTCGGCAGCGTGCCGGCCACCGCGATCACCCTGCTGTTGCTGTGGAAGTTCGGCGCGCACCTCGATCAGAAGCACGGCGTGGTCAGCACCACCTTGGGCGTGGCCCTGATCCTCACCGCCTCGGCGATCTTCCTGCGTCGGCATATCCTCGATCGCTTCGCGACTGTCTCGCGCAACTGGAGCGCGCGCACCGTGGCGATCTCCACCGTCATCCTGGGCGCGGTGATGGGCGTGCTGGTGTCGATATCCTCGGTCGGCGCCGGGGCGATCGGCATCACCGTGCTGCTCGTGCTCTATCCGGCGATCCCGATGAACAAGCTCGTGGGCTCCGACATCGCCCACGCCGTGCCCCTGACGCTGATCGCGGGACTCGGCCACTGGATGATGGGATCGGTGAACGTGGGGATGCTCGGCTCCCTGCTGGCTGGCTCGATTCCCGGAATCATCGTCGGCAGTCTTCTGGCCTCGCGCGCTCCGGACAAGGTGCTGCGCCCGATTCTCGCCTCGACCCTCGCGATCGTGGGCAGTCGATTGATCTTCTGACCGCGCCGTGGGAGGGCGCCCTTCAAAGAAGGGGAGCGCCCGATGACGCCGATCCGCAACGTCGTCCTGGTCCTGCTGGACAGCCTCAACCGCCACATGCTCGGCTGCTACGGCGGGACCGAGTTCGCCACGCCCAACATCGACCGCCTGGCGCGCCGGGCCGTGCGGTTCGATCGTCACTATGTCGGCTCGCTCCCCTGCATGCCCGCGCGCCACGACATCCTATGCGGCGCGCTCGACTTCCTTTGGCGGCCGTGGGGATCGGTGGAGATCTGGGAGGACGCGATCACCGCGCGCCTGCGCGCCGCCGGCGTCACCAGCCAGCTGATCACCGACCATCCGCACCTGTTCGAGACGGGCGGCGAGAACTACCACGTCGACTTTACCGCCTGGGACTACCAGCGGGGGCACGAAGGCGACGCCTGGAAGACCCGGCCCGATCCCTCCTGGGCCGGCGCGCCGTCCTTTGGGCGGGGTCACATGCCCTACGACAATTCCCGCGGCTATTTTCGCGGCGAGGCCGACTTCCCGGGCCCGCGTACCCTGGCTGCAGGCGCCCGCTGGCTGGAGGAGAACGCCGGCGCGCATGACCGCTTCTTCCTGATGATCGACGAGTTCGACCCGCACGAGCCGTTCGATGCGCCCGAGCCCTGGGCGAGCCGCTACGATCCCGACTGGGAGGGCCCGCACCTGATCTGGCCGCCCTATGTGGTCGGGGCCCAGGCCAAGGGCGTGATCACCGAGCGCCAGGCCCGCCAGATCCGAGCCTCCTACGGCGCCAAGCTCTCGATGATCGACGCCTGGCTCGGCCGCATGCTGGACGCCATGGACGCCAAAGGTCTGTGGGACGACACCCTGTTCGTCCTCTGCACCGACCACGGCCACTACCTGGGCGAGAAGGACATCTGGGGAAAGCCGGGCGCGCCGCTCTACGAGACCATCGCCCACATCCCGCTGCTGATGGCCGCGCCGGGGATGGAGCCTGGCGCGTGCGACGCGCTCACCACGAGCGTCGATCTCTGCGCGACCCTCGCCGAGGCGTTCGGTCTTGGGCCGGCGCGGCAGGTCACCCATGGCGTGTCGCTCCTGCCTCTGTTGAGGGGAGAAGCTCGCGAAGTGCGCGAGCACGTGCTGGCGGGCGTCTGGGGCCGCGAAGTCCACCTGATCGAGCGAGACCTCAAATACGTCCGCGCTCCCGCCGCAGAGAACGCGCCGCTGGCCATGTACTCCAACCGCTGGTCGACCATGCCGACCCACATGCTCACCCGCGAGCAGGAACTTCCCCTTCCCGACCATCGCGCCACGCTCGACCGCATGCCCGGCAGCCCGGTCCCCGTCCTGCGCCAGATCTGGGACGCCGGCGACCACGTCCCCTTCTGGGCCGCCGCCCGCTTCCGCGGCAACATGCTCTTCGACCTTGCGAACGACCCGGGCGAAGACGCCAACCTGGCTGGCGAGCCCGCCGAGGCAGGTCCAGCGGAGCGCCTTTCCGCCGCCCTGACGGCGATCGGCGCGCCGCAGACGCAACTGCAGCGCCTCGGCCTCGAGACCACTCCGGAACTCGCCGCGCTCTAACACGTACCGGCCCGCCGGCGTCCGAGGCTGTGAAGGTTTAAACGCAGAGACGCAGAGACGCAGAGTGAAAGAGAGCGCTGCACGTTTGCAGCCCGCCGCGCCGAAGGCGCAATAGAACGCCTTCTCTGCGTCTCCGTGTCTCTGCGTTGAACTTCTCACACGCGCCGCGCGGAACCCATCTCCGCTCATGGTCTTCCCCTCGGGGAAGGGAGAACGAGATGGCCGAATTGGACACCGAGCACCGCAAGCACCTGCCCAAGTCGAAGTTCGCCGAACCGGAGAAGCGCGCCTACCCGGTTCAGGACGCGGCGCACGCGCGCAACGCCAAGGCCCGCGCCAGCCAGGCGGTTCACGCCGGGCGCATGTCGAAGGCGGAGGAGGCCAAGATCGACAAGAAGGCCGACAAGGTCCTGAAGAAGGACTGAACCCTCGGCCGTCCGCCTGCTCTGGCCTTCTCCGCCGGATCAGGCGCCGCCCGGCGCAATCCCGCCCGCGCGGCGCGGATGGGTCAGCCGCCAGAACCTCACCGACATCGCTATCGCCGCGGCGGTGAGCGAGACGACGAACCCGATCCAGATGCCCAGCCCCTGGAGATGCAGGCCCAGGGCGAGGGCGAAGCAGATCGGGGCGCCGATCAGCCAGTAGGAGCCCCCGGCCAGTAGCATGGGCATGTGCGCGTCCTTCAGCCCCCGAAGGGACTGAGCGCCCACGACCTGGACCGCGTCCACGACCTGGAACGCGGCCGCGGCCTTCAGGAAGAGCGCCGCCAGGGCGATCACCGCCATGTCTCGCGCGCTGCGCCCGCCAAAATACAGACCGGCGATCTGCTCGCTGAAGGCGGCGAGGATCACCGCGCAGACCACGCCGAAGATGACGGCGATGGCGAAGGCGGTCTGCCCCGCCCGCCGCGCGCCCGCCATGTCCCCCGCGCCCACGGCGACGCCGACGCGCACACAGGAGGCCATGCCGATGCCCAGCGGCACCATGAAGGTGATCGAGGGCACATTGATCGCGATCTGGTGGGCCGCCAGCGCCGTGGTCCCGAAGCGGCCCATCAGCAGGGTCATCGCGTTGAACAGCATGCCCTCGAAGATCATGGTCATGCCGATTGGCAGGCCCAGGCGGAACACCTCGGCGAGACGGGGCGTCACCGGTCGCGAGAAGCGGCGGAACATGCGGTACACGCGAAGCTTCGGGTCGAGCTGGATCACGGCGACCATGGCCGCGAAGCTGAACAGAGCGGAAAAGGCCGTCGCCGTCGCCGATCCGACGATCCCCAGCCGTGGCGCGCCGAAGTGACCGAAGATCAGGGTCCAGCCGCCCAGGGCGTTGACCGCAATGGTGGCGACCATCACCCACATGGAGGACGTCGGCCGGCCAAGCGCCGTGGCGAAGTTGCGTAACACCAGATAGCCGAGTGTGAAGGGCAGGCCCAGGACGAGGATGGACGTGAAGCGGCCGGCCATCTTCGCCAGCGGAGGGTCCTCGCCAATGAGGGTGAGCAGCGGGCCGGCCGCAAGCATCACCGGCGCCATCAGGGCCCAGGTGATGATCACCGACCAAAGTCCCATCCGCAGGGAAGCGCGCACGCCGCCCCGTGTCTTCGGCCTCGCGCCGATGAGCTGGGCGATCATCGGCGAGACAGCCGCGGCGGGACCGCCCCCGACCATCCAGGCGAAAAAGAAGAAGGTGTTGCCCATGGCCGCGGCGGCGAGCGCCGTCTCGCTGTAGTGGCCCAGCAGAAGCAGATCGGTGGTCCCGATCGCCATCTGGGCCAGCTGTGTCAGGACGAGCGGCGTGGCCAGCACCAGCAGCGCACGCGCCTCCGCGCCCCACGAGGCGGTCCGGGGGAGCGCGACAGCCGCCTCAGCAGGCGGCGCCACGGTGGTCAATTCGGTCTCGTACAGGTCGGTCACGACAGGAACCTTGTCGATGCCGAGCCTCGCGGGACGCGGTCGGAGGGGCGGGTGGCCGGGTATGAAAAACCCCTCCGAAGCGCCTGGAGGCTCGGGAGGGGTGGGTAGCGTCGGGTCTGGTCTTTGAAACCCTAGGCGGCGAACTCCTCGCGAGCGCGGCGGCTGGCGCCAACGCCGGACGGCGTGGGCGCGCCGATGAGCGCAAATTTGATGGAGAGGCCGGCCATCAGGTGGGTCTTTCGGGTTTTCCGAAGCACCCGTAAGCGGCCCCAGCCGGCAAGTCAATGCGGCCCAACCTTGTCTTTCTACGTCCGCGTGCGATGCTTGCTGTTACGAATCGGACACAGAGGACGCCATGACGGACAAAGGCGTAGCGATGGTGACCGGCGGCTCCGGCTACATCGGCGGATGGTGTGTGATCACTCTGTTGCAACAGGGTTACACGGTTCGCGCGACGATCCGTGACCTGGGGCGGGCGGCGGAGGTCAAGCGCTCGATCGAGAGCGTCGTCGATCCGGAGGGCCGGCTGACCTTTCACCAGGCGGATCTCACCTCGGACGCGGGCTGGGATGCGGCGGCGCAGGGGGCGGATTTCCTGCTGCACGTGGCCTCGCCGCTCGGCGTGCCCGAGCCGAAGAATCCGGACGACCTGATCATTCCCGCGCGGGATGGCGCCGTTCGCGCGATCCGCGCCGCGATAAAGGCCGGGATCAAGCGGGTGGTCATGACCTCTTCGGTGGCGGCGACCAGCCGGCCGTTGACCGAGCCCGACAGTGAAAGCGACGAGACAGTCTGGACGGACGGCGACGATCCGACCGCCGGCGCCTATGCGAGGTCCAAGACCATCGCCGAGAAGGCGGCCTGGGAGGTCATCCGCAGCCAGGGGAACGGAACCAGCCTGACGGTGGTCAACCCGGCTCTCGTCCTGGGACCGGTGTTCGCGTCCGACTATTCCGACTCGGTGCAGATCGTCGAACGACTGCTGAAAGGTCGGATACCCGGCCTGCCGCACCTCGGTTTCTGCATCGTGGACGTCCGCGACGTCGCCGACCTGCACGTGCGCGCCATGACCAGCCCCGAAGCGGCGGGCGAGCGCTTCATCGCCGCCGGGGAATACGCCTGGATGGCCGAGATCGCCTCCATGCTGCGCGCCCGGCTGCCCGAGCGGGTCTCGAAGATCCCGACCAACAAGGCGCCCGACCTGCTGGTCAAGCTCGCAGCGCTGGTCGACCACGACCTCAAGACCGTCACGCCCAGCCTCGGACACAAGCGCCTCTTCTCCTCCGCGAAGGCCGAACGGGTCCTCGGCTGGAAGCCCCGCCCAGTCGAAGAAACCCTCTTCGACTGCGCCCGCAGCCTGATCGACAGAGGGCTGGCTTAGAGGGCGAGGGCGGCTTTCCCCTCGGTCCGCGGCCTTGCCGGCTCGACCTCCTCGATGAAAGTGAGGAGAGCGATAGATAAGGAGTTCGTCGATTAAAGTTGTCGCGCAGTAACGACTCCCTTCTCCCCTTGCGGGAGAAGGTGGCCGCCGCAGGTGGACGGATGAGGGGTCTCGCCCAACTCTCCGAAAAGCGGCGCCGCGACAAACCCGATAGGCGCGTCGACCCCTCATCCGACCTCGCTTCGCGAGGCCACCTTCTCCCGCAAGGGGAGAAGGACGATATAATCTGCGGAGCGGGAGAAATTATTCAGGAGAGTCTGTGAGAACGGTAGCTCCTGCGGAAGTTGGCGCGCCCGTAAGGCTAAGCTAGAACGCCGCCAGCCACTGAGGCCGACGCCATGTCAGACCCGCTGCTGCAACCCATCGGGACGGACATCTGGCTGACCGACGGATCCCACGTCGAAGTGGCCGGTTTCCGGTACCCGACCCGGATGGCCGTGATCCGGTTGACCGGCGGCGGTCTCTTCATCTGGTCGCCTGTCTCGCTTTCCGAGACCCTCCGCAGACAGTTGGAAGGCCTCGGCGAGGTCCGCTTTCTCGTCGCGCCAAACTCGCTGCACCACCTGTTCCTCGCCGAGTGGCGGCAGGCCTATCCCCAGGCCAGGCTCTACGGGGCGCCTGGCCTCCAGCAACGGCGCAAGGATATCGATTTCGACGCCGAGCTCGGCGACGCGGCGCCCGCGGAGTGGACGGAAGACCTCGATCAGGTCCGCGTCCCAGGTAACAGGATCACGACCGAAGTCGTTTTCTTTCATCGCTCCAGCGGGGTCGTCCTCTTCACGGACCTGATCCAACACTTCCCGAGAGGTTGGTTCCGGGGTTGGCGCTCGGTCGTCGCGCGTTTGGATCTGATGACAGAGCCCGAGCCCTCGGTTCCCCGGAAATTCCGCATCGCCTTTTTCGACCGCCGCGCAGCCCGGGAGGCGCTGCGGCGTGTCCTCGCCTGGCCGTCCTCCAAGGTCGTCATGGCGCACGGCCAACCGGTGGAATCGGACGGCCAGGCCTTCATCGCCCGCGCGTTCAGGTGGCTGACGGACTGAGGATCCGAGAAATTAACCGCAGAGACGCAGAGAGGAGGGCGCGCCGAAGGCGCAACAAATCTCCTCTCGCGGTTCCGGTCCGAGGGATGAGCCACGAAGCGCCGGGGCCTCGTTCCATCATCGAGGGTGCGGCTCTCTTCTGAGCGCGCCTTCAGCGCCTTCTCTGCGTCTCTGCGTCTCTGCGGTTAAATTTCTCGCTGCTGGCGGACCGGAACTCCCCCTACACCACCACCTCGATCAGGCGCGGTCCGGTCTGCGCCATGGCGGAGGCGAACTGGGCGTCGAAGTCCTCGAGGGTCTCGGCGCGGCTGGCTTCCACGCCCATTCCGCCCGCGAGTTTGACGAAGTCCAACTCGGGATTGTGCAGGTCGAGCATGGAAAGCGCCCGGGGTCCTGGATTGAGGGCGCCCACGCGAGACAGCTCGACATTCAGGATTGCGTAGGAGCGGTTGGCGAAGATGACCGTGGTGACGTCCAGCCGCTCGCGCGCCTGCGTCCACAGGGCTTGCAGTGTGTACATAGCCCCACCGTCGCCCTGAATACACACGACCTTGCGGCCTGGGCATCCCACCGCCGCGCCTGTGGCGAGCGGCACGCCCTGGCCGATCGATCCCCCGGTAAGGCTGAGCTGGTCATGCGGGGCGGCCGTGGCGGTGGCCAGGATGGTGCCACCGCCATTGGTGGCGCCCTCGTCCGACAGGATCGCGTCTTCCGGCAGGCGCCGGGCGATGATCTGGCCGATGGTGTAGTGGTTGAACCGTCCCGTCGGCATGTCCGGCAGGGCGTAGGGCGCGGTCGCGATCCCCTGGGTCGGCGCGCCGAGCACGTCGGCGAGGGCGAGCAGGGCGGCTACGCTATCCTCATGGGCAAAGGCCAGGTGCAGGATCCTTGCGCCCTCGGGGAGGCCCCAGCTCGGCTTGCCGGGGTAGGCGAAGAAGGACACCGGCGGCTTTGCGCCAACGAGGATGACGACCTCCAGCTCGCCGAGGAACTCCACCATCTGCTCGGCGAAGTAGGGGATGCGCTCGACTGGAACACGTCCGGCGCCCCGCGCCAGACGCGGGGCGAAGGTGTCACACAGCAGGCGCGCGCCGGTCTGGGCGGCGACGCGGCCGGCCGCCTCGAGACCTTCGCGCTGCAGAACGTGGCCGCGCATCAGCAGGGCGGCGCGCTTTCCTGACCGCAGGGCCTCGGCCGCGCGATCCACGGCGGCGTCCGAAACGGCCGCGGGTATCGGGTGGGGCAGGGGCGGCGCTGGACCCTCCGCCGGGTTCCAGGCGGTGTCGGCCGGCAGGATCAGGGTCGCGATCTGCCCCGGCGGTGAAAGCGCGGCCGCAACTGCGCGCGCGCCGTCGGAGGCGACCGTCGAGGCGCTGACCGAACTGCAGATCCACCCCGAGACGGGGCGGGCGAAGCCGGCGATGTCCGAGGCCAGGGGCGCATCGTACTGGGCGTGGTAGGTCGCGTGATCGCCGACGATGTTGACGATCGGCGTTCCTGCCCGCCTGGCGTTGTGAAGGTTCGCGAGGCCATTGGCGAGACCGGGGCCAAGGTGGAGCAGGGTGGCCGCGGGGAAGCCGCGCATCCGGCCATAGCCGTCGGCCATGCCGGTCACCGCCCCCTCGAACAGGCCAAGGATCGGCCGAACCCCCGGCTCGCTGTCCAGGGCGGCCACGAAGTGCATTTCCGAGGTGCCGGGATTGGCGAAGCAGGTGTCGACGCCCGAGGCGGCGAGGGTGCGCACCAGGCTCTGGGCGCCGTTCATGGCTTGCGCCGTCACTCTGGGTCCCTCGCTCACAGCAGCCCCGGGAACTGGCCGCCGTCGAGCAGGATGTTCTGCCCGGTGATGAAGGCGGCGTGTTCGGAGCACAGGAAGGCGCACATGGCGCCAAACTCGTCCGGCTGACCCAGGCGGCCAGCCGGGATCTGGCGGATCGCACCCGCCCGCACGGTGTCGAAGTCGCGCCCGCTCGTCTCGGCGGCGCGCTGATGGTTGGAGCGCAGCCTGTCCGTGTCGAATTGGCCCGGCAGGACGTTGTTGATCGTCACGCCGTGTTGAGCGACGTCGCGGGAAAGTCCGCCGACGAAGCCGGTGAGGCCGGCTCGCGCGCCGTTGGAAAGCCCGAGGTAGCCCGCCGGCGCTTTGACCATCGAGCTGGTGATGTTGACGATCCGGCCCCAGCGCCGGGCGATCATGCCGTCGATCGTCGCGCGGATCAGGAAGATGCCCGACAGCATGTTGGCTTCGATCGCCCGGATCCAGGTCTCGCGGCCCCACTCACGGAAATCGCCGGTCGGCGGACCGCCGGCGTTGTTGATCAGGATGTCCGGTTCAGGGCACGCCTCCAGCAGAGCCAGGCGCCCCTCCTCGGTGGTCACATCAACGGCCAGGTGGCGGACCGGCCGGCCGGCTTCCGCGGCGATTTCCTCGGCTGCGCGGCGCAGGCGATCTTCCGTGCGCGCGGCGATCAGCACATCCACGCCGTCCAGGGCGAGGGCGCGGGCGGCGCCGCGGCCAAGGCCCGCGCTCGCGCCGCAGACGATGGCCTTGCGGCCGGAGATTTTGAGATCCAAGCGGCGCCGCTCCTCTTCAGGGGCTGTTGGGCGCACGCTCGAAGGCGGCGCTGATGTTCAGATGCACGTCGTCGCCGACCAGCGGCATGTAAGCCTTGACCCCGAAGTCACTGCGTTTGAGCACGCCCCGCGCCTGGAAGCCAACCGTGTAGCGGTGGTCCAGCGGGTTCTCTCCCGCGTGATTGAACTTGGCCTCGAGTGTGAGGGGACGGGTCACGCCATGCAAGGTGATCTCGCCCTCCACCCGCGCGGTTTCACGCCCGGTAAGGGTGATATGCTTCGAGCGGAAGGTCATGTCGGGATAGGTGTCGGCGTCCAGCCACTGTGGCCCCTGCAGCTCTCTGTTCAGGCGAGAGCTGGGCGTGAGGACGCTGCTCACCGGGACGCTGACATCGAGGCGACTGGCCGATAGATCGGCGGTGTCCAGCACGAGCGTGCCGGAGGCGCCGGAGAAGACGCCGTAGTACATGGTGAAGCCGAGATGGTTCACGCCGAACATGATCTCGGTGTGGCTGGGCTCGACCTTATAGGTCCCTGGCGTCGGCGCTTGCGGCGCGACCTTCGGAGCCGCGGTCTCCGGACTTACGGTCTTCGCCGTCGGCGGGGTCTGGGCGAGGACCGACCCTGTGAGCGTGACCGCCAAGACGGCGGACGCCAGCATCGTGCGCCAGTCAAGAGTCTTCCCGCTCGACTTCATGCCGCGCGGACCATGATCCGAGCGGCCTGATCTGCCAAGACTGTTTGTGGGGAAGCGAAGCTTAGAGCCCGTTAGAGAATGCGCTCTGGCGAGTCAGAGGCATGCGGAGCATGCCGGCCGGCGGTGGTTTGTGAGCACCGAAGCGCAGCAAACCGCCGCCGGATGACCGCCAGAGTAGCATTCTCGAACAGGCTCTCAGAGGTCAGTCACGCGCGCCCCGGTGGCCGCGGAGATCCTTTCCGCGACGATCGTCCGGTGGCAGCGCGCAGCGTCGGCTTCGTAGCAGAGCAGGGCGGCGCGGCGGCGCTCGCTCGCCTCGGTGGCCTGGGCAAGCTGCGCCTGGGCGTCCGGCTCTTCGAGATGGGCCTCGTAGATCTTCCGCATCTCCTGCGTCCGCCCGTCGCGCGCGGCTTCGCGCCCGGACTTGGGCGTGCCCAGCGCCCGCAAGTGCAGGTAGTCGATGCCGGCTTCGGCGAGACTCGCCGCGAGCATCGACTTGGAAAAGCCTGGCCGGCGCGAGGCGGAGACTGCGCGGACATCGATGAGGAGCTCTACCTTGGCCGCCTGCAGGCGGCCGATCACATCGGCGAGGGTGGAGGACTCATAGCCGATGGTGGCCAGGGGCGGTGCGTGAGCCATCGCCCGGTCAGTCATCCACCTCGACCGCGGGTCGGTCATCGCCCGGGGCGATCTCCACACGCCAGGCGCCGGTCTCGTCCTGGTACTCGATCATCCGCATCCGGTCTGGTACGGCCTGCTCCGCCGCCGCGCGGCGGGCGGCCGCCAGGGCCTCGGCATGTGTGCGGAAGGTCTCGGAATAGACGCCCATGGCCGTGTAGGCCCAACCGCCGTCGTGCTCGACGATCCGGTACCGTTCCTCGCTCATCTGTCAGTCCCCCTCTTGTAGAGGCCCACCAACCGGCCGCGGGCCAGCACATGGCCGCACAGCGCGCGGAGGATTGCATCCTTGTCCGTATCGGGCCGCAGGTCGAGCGGATGGTCGACCGCGAAAAGTTGAAAAACGTACCTATGGTGGCCGTGCCCGGTAGGCGGATCCGGCGGCAGGTACTCCGTCTTGCGCAGGCTGTTCTTCCCCACGGTGAGGATGCGGCCGCGGTGTCCCTTGCTGGGCAGGGCGCCTTCCGAAAGCGAGGCCCGTCCTGCCGGAAGGCCCCAGGCGATGAGGTGCAGCAAGGGGATGGGCGTGGGGCTGTCGGCGTCCTCCATGATAAGGACCGTCTCCGCCGCCGCTGGCGGCAGGTCTCGCCAGGCGAGCGGCGGCGAGAGGCCCTCTGCATCCGCCGTATGCCTCGCCGGAATCGGAGTGTCGGGTTCGAAGGCCTCGCTGGTGAGGACGATAGAGTCTGGAGCCTGAGCGTTCTCGTGCTCCCAAAGCAGCTTCCCCATTCCCGCCCGGACCCTTTCGAGAAGATGGCCGATCGGCGCGGGGGTCTTTTCGAGCATGGCGGGCTGTCCTGGCTCGGCCGGTCTGGCCGGCCTTGTAGAGTCTAACCCCCCGACCGGGCGCGGGTTTCGCCGGTCTTCTCTTCGATCGGCCCGAAGGCGGCCATGAAGCTTTCCACGGCCGCGCTGACCTCTTCCTCGATCTCCTCGGCGCTTGGGGTGTCCATGGCGTTGCAGAGGCAGGCCTTGAGCATCCGGTTCTGGCAAAGGCCGATGAACTGGTGGGCCGCCTTGACCGGATCGCAAGGGCGCAGGCGACCGTCGGCGATGGCCTGGGCGATCCCTTCGGCCATGCGCTTCGAGCCCGTCGCGGGCCCTGCCTGGTAGAACGCCTGGCCGATCTCCGGCGCGCGATGGGCCTCGGAAACGACGAGGATGAAGTTGCGCAGGCCCACGCCTGAGAGCACCACGTTCAACAGGTTGCGCCCCAGCTTCAGCAGGACCGTGCGGATGTCCTCTCCGGGCGTCAGGAACTCGGCCATGATCGCCTCCTGCTGCCAGGCGCAGTGGCGGCGGACATAGGCCTCGAACAGCTCTTCCTTGCTCTTGAAGTAGTTGTAGAGCGTGCCCTTCGAGCCGCCGACCCGGGCGGCGATCATCGACATCGAGGCGGCCGCGAAGCCCACCTCCATGAACACTTCGGCCGCGGCGTCGAGGATGCTCTCGCGCCGCACGTCCCGGTCCACCCTCGCTCGCGTGTCAGTCGTCATCCGCCGCCTCGGAATTCACTCCCTGGACCTTAACCTGCCTTGAAAGGCAATGTTCTAAGGCATAGTATGACCGTACGGTACGGTCAGACAAGGCGGGGCTTGTCGATGGAAGCGAAAAAGGGCGTTCCGGGGCGGCGTTGGGCGGTGCTTGGCGCGGTTGCATGCGCCGCGGTCCTGACCGCCTGCGCCTCCCTGCCGCCGCCCCAACCGGCGCGCATTGCCAAGCCCATTTCCGGATACGCGTCGCAGCAGTCGTTCTCTGCGCCGGCCACGCCCTGGCCGAGCGACCGGTGGTGGTCCAGCTATGGCGATCCCCAGCTCGATCGGCTGATCGACGAGGCGCTGATCGGTTCGCCCACGCTGGCGCAAGCCAAGGAGCGGGTGATCAAGGCGGAGACTTCACGCGCCGCCGTGGCGGCTCAGATCCGGCCGATCGTCAGCGGCTCCGGCAACATTCAGGAGACCAAGCAGACCTACAATTGGCTGTTCCCGAAGGACTTCCTGCCGGCGCTCGGCTACCAGCCGTATGGCGAGGTCCTGCTCAACTTCTCGTGGGAGCTTGATTTCTGGGGCAAGTACCGCGCCGCCATCGCCCAGGCCACCTCGGAGGCCCGGGCGTCCGCCGCTGACGCCGCCGAAGCGCGGCTGATTCTGACCACCCAGATCGCTTCCGCCTACGCCAGTCTGGCGCAGCTCTATGACGATCGCGACGTCGCCGTTCAGTCGGTCCGCGTGCGGGAGGACACCGCCAGCCTGGTTTCCCAGCGGGTGACCAACGGGCTCGACACCCAGGCGGACCTCAAGCAGGCGCAGGCGGCCTCCCCGGCGACCCGGGAGACGGTCCTGGCGCTTGATGAACAGATCGCCCTGACCAAGAACGCCCTCGCCGCACTGCTCGGCGCCGGACCGGACCGCGGTCTCGAGATTCAGAGGCCGCGCCCGCCGAAGCTGGCCGCCTTCGGCCTTCCGGCGGACGCGAAGATCGATCTGATCGGCCGCCGGCCGGACGTGGTGGCGGCGCGCTGGCGGGCCGAGGCCGCCCAGAAGGGGGTCAAGGTGGCCAAGACCCAGTTCTATCCGGACGTCAGCCTCACCGGATATATCGGCCAGCAGTCGCTGTATCTCTCGCGGCTGCTCAACGCCGGTTCGACCCTGGGCTCCATCGGGCCCGCGGTCACCCTGCCGATCCTGGACGGCGGCCAGCGGCGCGCCAACCTGCGCGGCGCGGAAGCCGACCGGGACGAAGCCGTTGCGGCTTACGATTCGGCCGTGACCGAGGCGCTGCGTCAGGTGGCTGACGCGGCGGCCAGCGAGCGTGCTCTGGGCGATCGGCTGAGGGAATCGCGGCGCAGTCTGGCGGGATATGAAGACGCCTGGCGGATCGCGCGCCTGCGATACGAGGGCGGCCTCTCGACCTTCCAGTCCGTGCTGCTGGCCGAGGACGCGGTCCTGACCCAGCGCCGCCTGGTCAGCGACCTGGAGAGCCGCGCTTTCGAACTGGATGTCGAGCTCGTGCGCGCGCTTGGTGGCGGCTTCCGTCAATCCTGAGCCCGGCCCGCGTCTCATGCCACAGGACACGCCCAAGATGCCCGACTCCGGGGAACCCCTCTCAACTGCCAGCAGCACGGCCGCCAGGCCGCGCCTGCCGCCGGTGAACCGCCGTCGCAACCTGCTGCTGGCGCTGGCCGGCGTCGTGGTGCTGGGAGGGATCGGCTACGGGGCCTATTGGGTCCTTTTCGCCTCACACTATGTCTCCACGGACAACGCATATACCGGCGCCGACGTGGCGCAGGTGACGCCGCTGATCTCCGGCCAGGTCCTGTCCATACCGGTGGTGGAGACGCAGTTCGTCAGGGCCGGCCAGCCGGTCCTCAACATCGATCCCGCCGACGAGACGATCGCGGTCGCCCAGGCGAAAGCCGCCCTCGGTCAGGCGGAGCGTCAGGTGAAGGGCTACTTCGCCAACGACACGGCGCTCGCCGCCGAAGTCGCCTCGCGCCACGCGGCCGTGGCCCAGGCCGACGCTCAGATCGCCAGCGCCACGTCGGATCGCGATCGCGCCCTGATCGATCTGCAGCGCCGGCAAAAGCTTGCATCTTCGGGCGCGGTGTCGGGCGAAGAGCTCACCACCGCCCAGGACCGGTTCAAGGAGGCGCAGGCGGCCCTGACGGCGGCCCAGGCCGCCCGCGCCTCGGCCATCGCCAACGCCAGCCAGGCCACGGGGTCGCGCGAAGTCAACCAGGCCCTGATCGTGGGAACGAACGTGGCGGACAATCCCGACGTGCTCGCCGCCAAGGCGCGCCTCGACGCGGCGGAACTGGCGCTGTCGCGCACCGTCATCCCGGCGCCGGTGTCCGGCGAAGTCACCAAGAAGGTGGCCGAGATCGGCCAACAGGTGCAGCCGGGGACCGTGGTGATGCAGATCGTGCCGGTCCGCGAAATCTACGTCGACGCCAACTTCAAGGAAGTGCAACTCAAGCGCGTGCGAATCGGCCAGCCGGTGGTTCTGACCAGCGATCTCTATGGCGGCGGCGTGAAGTTCCACGGTCGGGTGCAGGGTCTTTCGGGCGGCACGGGCTCGGCGTTCTCGCTGATCCCGGCGCAGAACGCGTCGGGCAACTGGATCAAGATCGTCCAACGCCTGCCCGTGCGGATCAGGCTCGATCCCGATGAACTCGAAAAGCATCCGTTGCGCGTGGGGTTGTCGATGAACGCGACGGTCAACGTGGCGTCCAGCCGCTGAGGCGGGGGAGAGAGCGATGAGCGCCCAGGACGCCGCCGCCCCCACAGGCGCCCCTCCCAGCCAGGCGGCGGGACCGCGGACCATGGCCGCCGAGCCTGCGCCCATGACGGGCGTCGGTCTGGTGGTCACCGCCGTCGCCCTGGCGCTCGGCACCTTCATGCAGGTGCTCGATTCATCGATCGCCAATGTCTCGATCCCCACGATCGCCGGCGACCTCGGCGTCAGCTCCGATCAGGGGACCTGGGTCATCACCTCATTCGCCGTCTCCAACGGCGTCACCGTGCCGATGACCGGATGGCTGATGGGCCGCTACGGCGTGGTGCGGACCTTCGTCGTGTCCGTGATCCTCTTCACCATCGCCTCGCTCCTCTGCGGGATCTCCTGGAACCTGCCCAGCCTGATCCTCTTCCGCGTGCTCCAGGGCGGCGTCTCCGGACCGATGATCCCGGGCTCCCAGGCCCTGCTGATCTCCATCTTTCCCCACAACCGGAGAGGCGCGGCGCTCGCCCTCTGGTCGATGACCACCTTGGTGGCGCCTGTCGCCGGCCCTGTGCTCGGCGGCTACATCTGCGACAACTACACCTGGCCCTGGATCTTCCTGATCAACCTCCCGGTGGGCGTCATCTGCGCCTTCCTGTGCTGGCGGAACATGCGGAGCCGCGAAACGCCGACCAGGAAACTGAAGGTCGACACGGTCGGATTCAGCCTGCTGGTGGTCTGGGTCGGCACGCTTCAGGTCATGCTCGACACCGGCAAGGACGCCGACTGGTTCTCCTCGCCGGCGATCGTCGTCCTGGCCTTGGTATCGGCGATAAGCTTTGTAGCGTGGTTGATCTGGGAGCTTAACGAGACCAATCCAATCGTCGATCTGTCGCTGTTCCGTAACAAGAATTTCGCGATCGGCGCGGCGATCACCTGCGTGGGCTATGGCGTCTTCTTTGGAAACAACGTCCTGCTCCCGCTGTGGCTGCAGACCCGGCTTGGCTACATCGCCACCTGGGCGGGCCTGGTCGCCGCCCCAAGCGGCGTCGTCGCGGTCCTGCTAACCCCTGTCGCCGCCCAGATCATGAGCCGTGTGGACGCCAGATGGACCGCCACCGGCTCCCTGATCGCGTTCGGGATCTCCTTCTGGATGCGCTCGAACTATACGCCCGACGCAAGCTTTGGCGTCCTTGTCATACCGCTGTTGGTGCAGGGCGTGGCCATGAGCGGATTCTTCGTGTCGCTGATCAGCCTCACGCTCAACGGCATACCCCCGGCCCACCTGCCAAGCGCCACCGGACTTTCCAACTTCACC
>DASXGR010000145.1:0-4452 GCA_036488935.1 Caulobacteraceae bacterium
GATGACGGGAGAAAAAAGGGAGGGCTGCCGAACAGTCCCGCAAGCGGAGAACTCATCCCAGGCTCTTGAGGCGGTAGAGCGCGTCCAGCGCTTCGCGGGGGCTCATGCTGTCCGGGTCCAGGCTCGCCAGGGCGGTTTCGATCGGGGATGGGCCCGAGGGCGCCGCCGGCGGGGTCGGGGCGTTCGCGAACAGGGGGAGTTCCTGGAGGCCGGCGTGGGAGACGGCTTCGCTTTCCAGGCGGCCCAGGACCTCGCGGGCTCGGGCGACCACGGGGGCGGGAACGCCGGCGAGGCGGGCGACCTGGACGCCGTAGGAGCGGTCGGCGCAGCCGGGGCCGGCCTCGTGCAGGAAGATCAGCTCGCCGTTCCACTCCTTGGCCTTGAGGGAGAGGTTGGACACGTGGGCGAGGCGATCCTCCAGGGTCGCCAGCTCGTGATAGTGGGTCGCGAAGAGGGCGCGGCAGCGGTTGTGGTCGTGCAGCGCTTCGGCGCACGCCCAGGCGATGGCGAGGCCGTCCCAGGTCGCGGTGCCGCGGCCGATCTCGTCCAGGATGACGAACGAGCGCGCGCTCGCCTGGGTGAGAATGGCCGCGGTTTCCACCATCTCGGCCATGAAGGTCGACCGGCCGCGCGCCAGGTCGTCGCCGGCGCCCACGCGGCTGAACAGGCGGTCGACCGCCCCCAGGCGCAGGGAATGGGCGGGCACGAAGGCGCCGGCCTGGGCGAGGATTACCAGCAGGGCGTTCTGGCGCAGGAAGGTCGACTTGCCCGCCATGTTGGGCCCGGTGACCAGAGAGAGCCGCGGGTGCGCCTCGCCCGAACCGTCCAGGGCGCAATCGTTGGGCGTGAAGGCCGAACCCGCCCGCCGGACCGAAGCCTCCACCACGGGATGCCGGGCGCCACGCGCCTCGAAGACCAGCGAGCGGTCGACCACGGGCCGCACGGCGTTGGCGTCGGCCGCCCATTCCGCCAGTCCCGCCGCGACGTCCAGCCGGGCGAGGCCCTCGGCGGCGGCGAGCACCAGCGGACCGGCCTCCACTGCGGCGCTCCTCCAGGCCTCGAACACCTCGAGCTCCAGAGCCAGGGCCTGATCGGCGGCGCGGGCTATGCGGGCGTCGAGTTCGGAAAGCTCGACGGTGGTGAAGCGGACCTGGTTAGCGAGGGTCTGGCGGTGGATGAAGGTCGCCGAGAGCGGCGGCTTCATCAGCGGTTCGGCTTGTTTCGCGCTGGTCTCGACGAAATAGCCGAGGACCGCGTTGTGGCGGATGCGCAGCGGCGCGCCGCTTTCGGCGGCGAGACGCGCCTCGAGGGCCACGATGACGCGGCGGCTGTCGTCGCGCAAGGCGCGGGCCTCGTCCAGGGCCGGATGGATCGCTGCGGCCACGAAGTTCCCGTCCCGGGTCATGGCCGGCAATTCGGGCGCCAACCCTGCCGCCAGGGCTGCGCGCAGCGCTTCGAGCGCGGGCTGGGCTTCGGGATCGAAGGCCCAGGCCGCCTGGGCGATCTCGGGCGGCATCGGGTCGAGCGGATCGGACTCCGCAGCCAGCCTCTGCACCGCTGCCCCCGCCGCGGTCAGGGCGTCGCGCAGGCTGCCGAGGTCGCGCGGGCCGCCGCGTCCCAGGGCCAGGCGCGAGAGGCCGCGTGCCATGTCGCCGACGCCCTTGAGCTGGGCGCGCAGGTCCTCGCGAAGGCGCGGCCGGGCGAGCAGCCAGGCCACCGCATCCAGCCGCGCGTCGATGGCCGCCGGATCCGTCAGCGGCCGGGCGACGCGGGCGGACAGGAGCCGCGCGCCCGGCGACGTCACCGTCCGGTCGATGCTCGCCAGCAGGGAGCCCTCGCGGCTTCCCGAGAGGGTGCGCTCGATCTCCAAACTCGCGCGCGTGGCGGGGTCGATCGAGAGGGTCTCGCCCTCGCCAGACCGGCGCGGCGCGCGCAGCACCGGCGCCCGGCCCGCCTGCGTCGTCTCGATATGGGCGGCGAGCAGGCCGAGCGCCGAGACCTCGGCGCCGGAGAGCACGCCAAAGCCGTCGAGCGTGGCCACGCCATAGAGACGCATCAGCCGGGCCTGGGACGCCGCAGGTTCGGCCAGCGCGCCCGCCACGGGCGCCAGCGCGCCGCCGGCCAGCTCCAGCGCCTCGCGGATTTGCGGATCGGCCAGCAGCCGGTCGGGCGTCACCGTCTCGCGCGGGCGAAGCGCGCCAAGGACCGCCGCAATGCCCTCCACGGCCGTGGCGTGGCAGTCCACCTCTCCGGTCGAGAGATCGACGCTGGCCACCGCCGCGCCGCCGGCGCGCACTGCCACCGCCGCGAGGCGGTTGGAATCGCGCGCGTCCAGCAGGCCGTCCTCTGTGAGGGTGCCGGGCGTCACCACGCGGACGAGCTCGCGGCGGACCACCGACTTGGCGCCGCGTTTGCGCGCGGCAGCCGGATCTTCCATCTGCTCGCACACCGCGACCTGGAAGCCGGCGCGGATCAGCTTGGCAAGATAAGCCTCGGCGGCGTGCACCGGGACGCCGGCCATGGGAATCGGCTTGCCCGCGTGCGTCCCGCGATGGGTCAGGGCGATGCCGATAGCTTCGGCGGCGAGGGCGGCGTCCTCGAAGAACAGCTCGTAGAAGTCGCCCATGCGGAAGAAGACGAGGGCGCCGGGCGCCTTTGCCTTGGCCTCGAAGAACTGCGCCATCACCGGCGTGGCCCCGGCGGCGTCGACCGGTTCTGGAGGGGCGAGGAGGGGGGCGTTCATCGCCTGCAAGGTAAGCCGCCCAGACCGAGTCGGGTAAGCCCGGGGATATAGGCCGGCCAAATCGGCGAGCCGAACGCCATAATCCGCCGCTCCGAATTGAGTAGACCAGCCAGCCGAATCGGCGTGGCCTCCAGTAAGTTTCGCTGCGGCAGAAGGACGCTTACGAATTGTACATCGCGAGCGACGATGGTGTCGCCCGCACGGTGCGACGAGCCGCCTCAGGCTTGGTGACAATCCTGCGACGGTCTGGCGCCTGCCACAGTCAACGTGACGGGTACAACCTCGATGACCATGGAACGTCTCGCGTCTTACAATATCGTCCCCGCCGGTCCGGGAGATGCTGCCGCTCTTGCTCGCGTCCACGTCCGATCGTGGCGTGAGACCTATGCGGGGCTGCTGCCCGATCCCTTCCTCGCCCAGATGAATCCCGGCGTCTACGCGCGCCGCTGGCGTCGCCAGCTGATGGCGGCGGATTCGTCCGAGCTGGTCCTTTGCGCCGAGGGCGCGGGCGGACTGGTCGGCTACTGCGGCGCCTCCGAGCGCGGCGGAGTGGCCGAGGTGTCCACGCTCTATGTCGTGCGCCCCGCCCAGAGGCGAGGGGTCGGCAAGCGCCTGCTCTCCGCCGCGGCCAAGGTGATGGCCGCCCGGGGCGCGCCTTCGCTCCACCTGTGGGTGCTCAACGGCAACGCCAAGGCCCGCGGCTTCTACGAGCATCTGGGCGGCGTGGCCGTCGAGGAGCGGCGTGTGAGCGGCTGGGACGGCGCCTATCGCGAGACCGCCTACAGCTGGCCGGACATCCGCACCCTGGCGAGCGCCAGCGAAAGCGCCTGAACGCTTCCCGGACGGCGGCGGCGAGCCTAGGCTTGGGCTTTCGCCGCCAACAGCCGGGTCGCCATGGACACCGCTTCGCCTGAGATCCCCGCCCGCCACCATCGCTCGGGCCGGGGCAAGATCTACGACTCCATCCTGGATACGATCGGCGACACCCCGCTGATCCGCCTTCCCCGCCTGACCGCGGCGCTCGAGCCCAAGGGCGAGGTCCTCGCCAAGCTCGAGTTCTTCAATCCCATGGCCTCGGTGAAGGACCGCATCGGCCTGGCGATGATCGAGGCCCTCGATGCGCAGGGGCGGCTCGGACCTGGGACCACGATCGTGGAGCCCACCAGCGGCAATACCGGGATCGCCCTGGCCTTCGTGGCCGCGGCCAAGGGCATTCCCCTGATCCTGGTGATGCCCGAAAGCATGTCGATCGAGCGGCGCAAGATGCTGCTGATCCTGGGCGCCCGCGTCGAGCTGACGCCCGCCGAGCGGGGCATGGCCGGCGCGATGGCGCGCGCCCGCGAGCTGCTCGACGAGATTCCCGGCTCGGTGATGCCCCAGCAGTTCGAGAACCCCGCCAATCCGGCCATCCACCGGGCCACCACCGCCGAGGAGATCTGGAACGACACCGCCGGCGCGGTCGATGTGGTGGTGAGCGGCGTGGGCACGGCCGGGACGATCACCGGCGTTGGCCAGGTGCTGAAGGCGCGCAAGCCTTCGGTGCGCATGGTGGCGGTCGAGCCGACGGGGTCGCCGGTCCTCTCCGGAGGCCAGCCCGGGCCGCACAAGATCCAGGGCATCGGCGCTGGCTTCGTCCCCGCCATCCTCGATCGCGGGGTGATGGACGAGGTGGTCCAGGTCTCCAACGAGGACAGCTTCGCCATGGCCCG
>DASXGR010000155.1:0-38360 GCA_036488935.1 Caulobacteraceae bacterium
CCGCGGATCGCCAGCGGATAGATCTCGGAGATCATCAGCCAGAACACCGGCCCAAGGCCGATTGCGAAGAAACCGACGTAGGCGACGAGTGAGGTCATGGTGACCGCCGGCGTCGCTCCGCCGGAAGCAAGCGTGAAGCCGACCGACAGCACCACAAGGCTCACCACCATGCCCGCCTGTCCCACGAGCAGCAGGGGACGTCTTCCCACCCGATCGAGCAGCGCCAGGGCGACGATGGTCATGAGCACATTGCCTAGGCCCACGCCCATGGTCGCCAGGATCGACGCCGCGGCGCTCGTCATGCCGGCGCGCTGAAAGATGAAGGGCGCATAGTAGATCACGGTGTTGATGCCCGTGATCTGCTGAAGAATGGCGAGCCCCACCCCAATCACGAGGGGTCTGCGCACGGCCGGCGCCAGCAGACTGTTCAGACGGGCCCGGTGCGCCTGGGCGGTGTTCTGGATGTCCGCCAGTTCGGCCGCGGCCGCTTCCGGGGGCCGCACGAGCCGGAGGACTTGCAGGGCCTTCTCGCGTCGTCCCGCCAGGGCAAGCCAGCGGGGGGACTCGGGCATGAACAGCATCCCCACCAGCAGGACGACCGCAGGGACGACTCCCACGCCGAGCATCCATCGCCAGAGACCGCCCGGCTCGAGGGCGTAGTCGACGATGTAGGAGGCGAGGATCCCCAGGGTGATCGCGAATTGGTTGAGGGCGACGATCAGGCCTCGACTGCTCGGGGGCGAGATCTCGGACAGGTACATCGGCGCCACGAACGAGGCGAAGCCGATCGCGACCCCGACGATCAGACGTCCGACGATCAGCCAGGCCGCCGACGCAGCGAGGCCCGAGAGGATCGCACCGATCGCGAAGAGCACGCTGGTGATGAGAAGGACCGTCCGGCGGCCGATCCGGTCGGCCAGCGCGCCGCCGCCGATCGCCCCTGCCGTCGCACCCGCCAGGGCTGCGCTCGTGACCACGCCTACCTGAAGTGGCGAAAGGCTGAATTCGGGCCGGATGAACAGCAGGGCCCCGGAGATGGCGCCGGTGTCGAACCCGAACAGAAGTCCCGCGCAGGCGGCAACCGCCCCGATGACGTAGACGATACCCATCGGCTCACCCTCCCCCTTCCGCGCCTACCCTCCGGAAAGCCCTCAGGAATGAACGGGCTCCCGAAAACCTTGTCCACTCCCGCACACCGGAGCCAGCGGCGGCTGTTCCTTGCAGGCGCGGCGTTCTAGATCGCGATCATCACACGAACAGGAGGGAACAAGCATGCAGTATGCCCGCATGGGATCTACCGGCGCACAGGTCTCGCGCCTTTGCCTTGGATGCATGAGCTTTGGCGGCGGCGCCGACTGGATGCTCGGCGAAGACGACAGCCGCGCCATCGTGCGCAAGGCTGTCGAGGCCGGGATCAACTTCTTCGACACGGCGGACGTTTATTCGCGTGGCCAAAGTGAAGAGATTCTGGGTCGGTCGCTCAAGGCGCTCAACGTGCGGCGCGACGAGGCGGTCGTGGCGACCAAGGTGTTCAACATCATGGGACGCGGCCCCAATCGCGGAGGCCTTTCCCGCAAGCATATCCATCAGTCCATCGATGCGAGTCTTCAACGGCTTGGCATGGACTATGTCGATCTCTACCAGATCCACCGCTTCGACTACGACACGCCGATCGAAGAGACGATCGAGGCTCTCGACGATGTCGTGAAGGCGGGCAAGGCCATGTACATCGGCGCCAGCTCGATGTTCGCCTACCAGTTCGGCAAGTACCTGAGCCGCGCCGACCAGATGGGCCGCGCGCGCTTCTCGATGATGCAGAACCACTACAACCTGCTCTATCGCGAGGAGGAGCGCGAGATGAACCCGCTCTGCCTGGAAGAAGGCGTCGGGCTCATTCCCTGGAGTCCCCTGGCTGGCGGCGTGCTGGCGGGATCGCGCGACGCCGGCACCACCCGGTCCAACTCCGCGATGGGGCGCCAGCGCTATCACCGTCCTGCCGACCAGGCGGTGATCGACGCGGTGCGCGAGGTCGCCGAGGCGCGCGGCGAGAGCCGGGCCCAGGTGGCGATCGCCTGGCTGCTGTCGAAACCGGCCGTCACCGCGCCCATCGTCGGCGCGACCAAACTCTCGCACCTCGACGCGCCGCTGGCGGCTCTCGAGTCCCCGCTCAGCCTGGAGGAAATCGCCAAGCTGGAGGGGCCCTACGAGCCGCAGGCCGTCATCGGCGCCCTGGGGCCTGACGAGGTCGCTAGCCGTCGACCGCCGATCGAGTTCAGGCTACGGGCGGCCTGAGACGGCCCCGGCCTGCGGTCCCGCGTGCTCGGTGGCGGACTCCCAACCCCCGCCGAGCGCGAGGAACAACGCCACCTGATCGGCGGCAAGCTGGGCATCGGAGGCGGCGGTGTCCCGCGATGCGGCCGTCGCCGTCCGCTGCGCATCCAGCAGCGAAAGCGATCCCACCCGACCGGCCGCGTAAAGCGACCGGGCCTGGTCGACCGCCGTTTCCGCCTGGGCGTCCACCTTCACAAGATCGGCGTGCCGGTCGAGATCGTGTGAATAGTCCGTAAGGGCCGTCTCGGTCTCGCGCAGGGCGTCGAGCACGACACCGTCGAACCTGGCCAGGGCGGCGCGATCGTCCGCCCGCGCTCCCGCGATCCGGGCCCGTGCTGCGTTCTGGTTGAGCTGCCAGACGAGGCCCGATCCGACGTTTGCCCGGGCCGCCTCGGGCGTGAAGGTGTCCGTGATCAAGCCGGTCGAGCCGGCCCCGACGCTCAGGGTGATGTGTGGGTAGAGATCGCCGACAGCCACGCCGATCCGGTATGTCGAGGCGGCGAGCATCCGTTCAGCCTCGCGGATGTCGGGGCGGCGCCGGATGAGGGCGGCGCCGTCGCCGACCGGTATGGCCCGGACCAGGCGTGGCGCGGTCTCGCAGGCCTCCAGGTCCTTCGGATAATCGGCTGGGGGTCGGCCCGTCAGCACCGCCAGGCGGTAGAGAGCGTTGCGCTGGGCCGCGAGGAGGGCCGGCACATCGGACTGGAACTGGGAGACCTGGGCGTTGACGCGCGTCAGGTCCAGCGCCGTACCGCGCCCGGCGTGAACGAGACGCACGGTGAGCCGCTGGGTCTCTTGCTGCAGGGCCACGGCGCGCCGCGCTTCGACGAGTTCCTCACCCGCGCCGCAGGCCTCGGCGTAGGCCCTTGCGGTCGCCGCCGCGACATTGATCTTCACCAGATCCTGCGCCGCGCGCGCAGCCTCCTCATCCGCCCTCGCCGCCTGTACCCCGCGGTGAAGCTGGCCAAACAGGTCCGCCTCATAGCTGATGGCGATGCCCGCATTGATGAGTCCAAAGGGCGGGAAGACGCCTGGCTGGAAATAGCTCTGGGCGGAAACCTGCTGGAAGCTGGGACTGGCGTTGACCGTCACGCCCGGCTGGCGACGGGCGCGCGCTTCGCGCACCAGGGCGGCGGTCTTCTCCAGGTTGGCTTCGGCGATGCGAAGGTCGGTGTTGGCGGCGAAGGCCTGCGTAATCAACTGGTCGAGGCGTGGATCGGCGTAGAGCCGCCACCAGTCTCCCGGCGCTGGATCGGCCGAGAACGCTGGGCCCTGGGCGCTGACGAAAGGCCCGTTGGCCTCGGGCGCATGGACGACCGCGCCTGGAGGCGGCCCAGTGTAGCGCGGCCCCACGGTGCACCCGGCGACCAGGGCCGCAGCGAACGCCCCCCCTGCAAGGGCCCGGCGGCGCTTCATCGCCCAATCCCCAGCCAGCCCAAGGGCGATCGCCAGGGCCACAGCGCCTGGCGCCGCGGCTTGTGGCCCGGCCCCAGGATGGTGACCGTGACTGTGCGTCCAGAGATGAGGCGGACGTCTGCGGGGGGATTGTCCAGCATGATACGCACGGGGATGCGCTGGGCGAGGCGGACCCAGCTGAATGTCGGGCTGATGTTCGCCACGAGGTCGGGCGTTGGCGTACGCTCGCGGTCGGCGATACCCCCCGCGATGCTCACCACATGGCCGGGCGTCGTTCCCGGCTCGCCCATGATGTGCACGCTCACCGGATCGCCGATGTGGATCCGAGGAAGCTTGGTTTCCTCGAAATAGCCCTCGATGCGAAGGCTGTCCGTGTCGACCAGCGCCAGCGCCTGGCGGCCCGCCTCCAGATAATCACCCGGCTCGAGCTCAAGGTTGGTGACGATTCCGTCCACCTGCGCCACGACCCTCGTGCGCGTCAGGTTCAGCCTCGCGGTGTGCAGGGTCGCCGTCGCCTGGGCCAGGGCGGCGGTGTCCTCCTGCACGCGGGACGCGCTCTGCTCGCGCTGTTCGACCGACACCAGTTCGCCGAGCGCCACGTCCCGCGCCGCCTCGCGCTTCGCCTCCGCCAGGATCGCCTCCTGACTCGCAAGGTTCGCCGCCGCCTGCTCGGCCGCAAACTGGTAGCGGGGCTGGTCGACGACGAACAGGACCTGGCCGCGATGGACGACCTGGTTGTCCCGCACGTCCACCTCGGTCACGAGGCCTGGGATGTCGGGAGCGACCTTGGCGACGTCGGCGCGGACCTTTCCGTCGCGCGTCCAGGGGTCCACCTGATAGCGGATCCACAGCCATCGGCCCACGAACGCGGCGAGCGCGACCATCGCCAGGGTGATGAACAATCGGACGGCGCCGGAGAGCCAGCGTCTCACGGCTGGTAACGGCCGATGTGCGCCGCTCCCGCCAGGCGCGCGATCACGCCCCATACAGCCATGAAGAGCGCCATATCGAAAAGGGCCCGGTGCCAGACAAGCCTGTAGAAGCCAGTCCACGCGAGAATCCGCGTGGCGACCGTCGTCACGATCCAGGCCGCCACCGCGAAGACCAGGAGCGCGGAGACGAACACACCGTTGATGTCGAGCTCCGCTCTCATGCGGCCGCCTCGGCGAGATTCCGCCAGGGCGATGCATGCGGAAAGAGGGTGCGCCGCAGGCTCACCAGTGCGCGGAGTCCCTGGCGAGCCTCGTGACTGGCCGTGGCGATCCGCGCCGACGCGGCGAGCGCCTGATCGAGTTCGCTCAGCAGCAGCGCAGGCGGCGGCGGGATCGTCCGCAGGCCCGAAGCGCCAGAGCCAAGCCGCGCCCCCAGCCCGCGGTAGTGACGCTCCAGCCCCGCAAGCAGGCGGCGCAGCGCGTTCCCCTCTTCGGCGGAACGCAGCATTGTCTGCGCCCTCTGCAGGCTATCGAGGTTGAGGCCGATCCGCACGTCATGGAGCGCCTCGAGGGCTGTGGCGTCCGCTGCCGGCGCCGCCACGGCGAGCCGCGGAATGAGCAGGCCGGCGCGATCAAGCATGGCGAGGGTGAAGGCCTCGCGATCGACGCCACCTGGGGAGGCCGCCACGCGGGCAAGTTCCCGCCAACCGGCCTGCAGGATCCGCCGGGCGCTCCACTCGGCGCCGACGGACCGAAACAGTCGCGTGATCAGGAGCGCGGCGAGCAGGCCCAGCACCAACGCGACGTTCGTGTTCGCGAAACCCGCGAAGTCGGGGCTGAAGGTTTCGGCGAGGGCCAGGCCGTTGCTGATCCCCATCGCGGCCGCGATGGCGCGAGCCGCCGTGGCCGGACCGGCCAGGAAGTAGCCGACCACGAACATCGGCGGGGCGAGGCTCGCTGCGAGCAGTGTGAAGCCGTCGATCGAGGGCAGGATCACGAACTGGTAGAGAGCCACGACCGGAACCGACAGCACAGTAATCCAGAGGAAGGCCGCGATCGAAGGGGCTGGATCGTCCTGGCTGGCGTAAAAGGAGCAGATCAGGGCGGCGTACATCGCCCCCGCGGACCCTTCGATCCAGCCCAGCTGGATCCAGGCCCAGCAACACAACATGATGGCCACGAAGGCCGCGAAGGCTGAGAGGAAGGCGAGGTAGGCGTCTCGATGAAATGGAGGGCGCCGTCGCCGGCCCGGCCCCGCCATGAGCGTGTGCGAAAGGCGCCTGCTCCCACTCTTCATGGCGAGTTGCAGCTGGCGGACATCGTGGTGCGCCTGCACGAGGTCGCAGAGGCGGTCGAGCAGGTTGTCCAGGACGATGTCTTGCCACGAGGCCGCTTCGTCGATGACCGGCGTCCTGGATCGCAGATTCGCGACGATCCTTGCGGCGTCTTCCTCCGATCCCTCCTCCCGAAGCGTCCAGGCCCTCACCCTGTCCAGTTCGGCGTCGATCCCCTCCGGCAGATCTCCTTGCGCCCTCAGGACTCTCAGACGGTCCGCGATCGAGGGGATCAGCGGCGTCAGGAACGTCATCCTGTCCTGCAGCGCCTGCACGGTGTGGATGATGTCGCGCAGATTGGAGGTGTCGAAGGGCAAGTGGGTCGAGAGCATCCGGATGTCCGTCGCGTCGGCGGGAAGACGCCGGCGAGCAGCTTGCCGCTCGACGCGTTCGACCCCGGCGAGCGCGTCGGCGATCCAGGCTTCAGCTTCGTTCAACCATTCCGCGATCCCCTGTTCGATGACCGGCCCGACGGGTCTGGGGAACACAAGGGTGTGGATCACGGTCGCGCAGACGACCCCGAGGCCGATCTCCTCCATCCGCGAGACGGCCGTCGGCCATATCTCTTCGGGGTGCGAGGCCGACGTGAATCCGATGATCGCCGCGGTATAGCCGGCAAGGATGAAGAGGTAGCTCCGGGGCGTCCGATCGAACAGCGAGACGAACACGCAGAACGCCACCCAGGTCGCCATGACGATGGACAGCAGCATCGGTTCCGGGGACGTCGCCGGAACGATCAACACGGCGAAGATACCACCCGCGAGAGTGCCGATCAGCCGATAGACCCCCTTCGATCGCATCGCGCCGGAGAGAGGTTGGCTGACGATATAGGCTGTCGCCATCGCCCAGTACGGCCGCGGCAAGCCAATCTGGAACGCCAGGTACAGCGCCAGCGCCGCCGCCGCGAAGCAGTTGACCGAGAACAGCACCCGCCAGGCCTGTTTTCGCACCGAACTCTCGACTCCGCTTCGCCGATCAGACCTTCGTCACACCGCTCTCCCCCCGAGGCGGGCGATCGACCGTCCGACCACCAGCACGTTTCCAGCCATTTCGCCGAGCCTGCCCTCTCGCATGGCGCGGCATGTCGATAGAGCGCCGTCAGACGGCCCGTCCGACAGCCGCCCCGATTCCCGTCGTCACCGCCATGGCCAGGGCGCCGAGGATCAGCACGCGGACGGTTCCGCGCCAGATCGGCGCGCCGCCTGCTCGCGCGCCGACAGCGCCCAGCAGGCCCAGGCAGGCCAGAGAGGCGATGGCCACCACCGCCTGGTCCAAGGCGAGCGGCGCAAGCGCCGTGGCCAGAAGCGGAAGGGCCGCGCCAGACGAGAATGCTCCGGCGGAAGCCAGCGCGGCCTGGATGGGCCGCGGGCGCATCTCGTCAGTCAAACCCAATTCGTCCCGCGCATGGGCCTCAAGCGCGTCCTTCGCCATCAGCTGCGCGGCGACCTGATCGGCGAGCCGCGGCTCGAGTCCACGCTGGACATAGATTCCCGCCAACTCATGGCGCTCCCCGCGGGGATTTTCCTTCAGCTCTTTCTGTTCGCGTCCAAGGTCCGCCTGCGCCGAATCCGCCTGCGAACTCACGGAGACATATTCCCCAGCCGCCATGGAGGTCGCGCCCGCCACGAGTCCCGCCAGACCTGCCACGATCAGCGCACGCTTTCCGTCCGAGGCGGCTGCGACGCCGAGGATCAGGCTGGATGTGGACAATATGCCGTCATTCGCGCCGAGGACCGCCGCCCTTAACCAGCTGGTGCGGTCGACGTAGTGACGTTCCATAGAGGCCCCTTGCTAGACGTCGCCCAGCCCAAACGACTGCGATCCAAGGGCGCGCCGCACCGCGTTCACCGTTTCTTCCGGCGTTTGTAAAGTTGTGTCGATCACGCAACGCTCGAGATCGCCAAGCGACGAAAATTGTCGGTGTAGATCGAGGATCGGTCCCGACCTGGCGAGGCCGTCCGCACGCGCCTTGGCGCGGGCGAGTGCGACTTCGGCGGAGGGCCGGAGCACGACATAGCTGAGGAGCGCATCCAGCCGTCGAAAAGGATCGAGGAACCACGGCCCCACGATCCCATCGACGATGACGAGATATCCCCCCGCAGCGAAGACGCCCGCCGCTCTCGCCACCGCCGACATGACGATGGTGTTCTGGCCGTGAGCCTCGCGACGCCATGGCTCAATGGCGCCCGAGCCGATAGCGGCCCAAAAGTCGTCGGCGTGAAGCGAAACGCGAAGTCCAGGACCCTCGGCCGCGAGGGTTCGGGCGATTGTGCTTTTACCGGCGCCCGGAGGTCCGGTCAGGATGAGGATTCTTCCGGCCGGCGCCTCAGGCGGCGACACGGCTCGCCCCGACCCGCTGGGCCAGGGACGCGGCCATGAACTGATCGAGATCCCCATCCAGCACACCGGCGGTGTCGGAGGTCTCCACGTTCGTCCGCAGATCCTTCACCATCTGGTACGGCTGCAGCACATAGGATCGGATCTGGTGGCCCCAGCCGATGTCTGTCTTGGAGTCCTCCACCGCCTGCGCCGCCGCCTCGCGCTTCTGGAGCTCGGCCTCGTAGAGGCGCGCGCGAAGCATCTTCCACGCCTGGTCACGGTTCTGGTGCTGTGACCGCTGGGTCTGGCAGGCCACCACGATCCCGGTGGGGATGTGCGTGAGGCGCACCGCTGAATCCGTCTTGTTGACGTGCTGCCCGCCGGCGCCGCTCGAACGATAGGTGTCGGTGCGCACGTCGGCGGGATTGATCTCGATCTCGATCTTGTCGTCGACGACGGGGTAGACCCAGATGGACGCAAAGCTCGTATGGCGCTTGGCCGCCGCATCGAACGGGGAGATCCGCACGAGCCGGTGAACGCCCGCCTCGGTCTTGAGCCAGCCGTAGGCGTTTGCCCCGCTGATCTTCACCGTCGCCGACTTGATCCCGGCCTGTTCGCCTGCGGTCTCTTCGATGAACTCCACGTCCATCCCGTGGGCGCCTGCCCAGCGGGTGTACATTCGAAGCAGCATGGACGCCCAGTCCGCGCTCTCGGTGCCGCCAGCCCCGGAATTGACTTCCACATAGGCGTCGGCTCCGTCGGCTTCGCCTGACAGCAGGGCTTCGAGTTCAGCCGTGGCCGCAATCCCCTTGAGAGAGCGGAGCTGGGCCGCCGCTTCATCGAGAGAGGCCGCATCGCCCTCCGCCTCGGCAAGCTCGGCATATTCCAGGGCGTCGGCGCGTTCGCGTTCGAGGCGTCGGACCCGCTCGACGGAGTCGGACAGACGCGTGCGCTCGCGCATCAGGGACTGAGCCGCCTCGGCGTCATCCCAGAGGGTCGGGTCTTCGACCCGCGCATTCAGTTCGTCGAGACGCCTTAGAGCTGGTTCCCAGTCAAAGACGCCTCCTGAGCAGCCCGACGGACTGCTCGATATCGGCCGCGAGGGCCTCGATATCCGCTCTCATGATCTCTCTTCAGCCTTTCAGCAGGCGCGGGGGGTTAGCGTGGCCCATCAACCAAGGCAATGGCCACGCACCGGATGTTAGATAGTCAGAAGGGAACGCGCAGCGAGTCCTGAGGGCGAGCCGACTGCGGGACCGTCGGGATCGAGGGGAGTACGGGCGCCGGCGCGCCAGGCGGCAGGATGCCGCCCAAGGGCGTCTGGCCCGGCGTGAGGTTCGTCGCCTCGGTGATGTGGGGCTCAGTGCCGGGCCGGAAAGCCTCACGGTTTCCGCCGACCCAGACGAGCTTCGCGTTCTCCGGCGCCTTCAAATCGATCTTCGGCAGCCCCTTGAGAGCCTCCTGCATGAATTCGATGAAGATCGGCAGGGCGGCCTGCGCGCCGGTCTCGCCCTTTCCGAGCGAGCGGTTGTCGTCGAACCCGACGAAGACGCCCACGACGATCTGCGGAGAGAAGCCCATGAACCAGGCGCTGCGGAAGTCATTGGTCGTGCCGGTCTTCCCGCCGATCGGACGGCCGAGCACCTGGGCCGCCACAGCGGTTCCATGCTGGACCACGCCCTCGAGCATCAGGTCGATCTGGTAGGCGGTGATGGGGTCGATGAGCTGGGCGCCTGCCGGCTGCAGGTCGGGTCCATCGGCGCCGGTAAACGGCGCCTCGCAGTCGGGACAATCGCGGTTGTCGGACTTGTAGATCATGCCGCCGTCGCGATCCTCCACCTCCTCGATCAGGTGGGGAGAGACCTTGCGACCGCCGTTGACGAGGGATGCATAGGCGCCGGTCATCCGAAACGGCGTCGTCTCACCGGCGCCGAGCGCCATCGACAGCACTGGATCCATGTGGTCGACGATGCCGAAAGCCTTGGCGGTGCCGACGATCCTGCGCATTCCCACCTGCTGAGCGATGCGCACCGTCATGGTGTTCAGGGAGAGCTCGAGCCCACGTCGGAAGATCAGGTTTCCGTAGGCGACTTCCCGCTCATAGTTCTCCGGCCGCCAGGCTTCTCCGTTGAAGCCGGGAAGGCTGATCGGCGCGGCGCTGACGATGCTCGCAGGGGTGAACTGGCCGGTCTCCAGAGCCGTGGCGTAGACGAACGGCTTGAAGGAGGAGCCCGGCTGTCGATAGGCCTGAGTCGCCCGGTTGAAGTTGGACAGCGAGAAGCTGTAGCCCCCCACCATCGCCAGGACGCGGCCGCTGTTGGGCTCCATCGCGACGATGGCTCCGTTGACCTGAGGCACCTGCCGAAGGTTGAACCCGCCGGTGTCGGCCGGCTCGACCCAGACCAGGTCGCCCTCATGCAGGCCGGGCCCGCCGTTGGCCCACGCCACGTCCTTCGGCACGATCTGGCCGGCTTCGTTGGTGGCCGCGGTCTGCACTCGCACCACGCCCCCGTGAGAGGACGTCACCAGAGCCGCGAGCCACTTCCTGCGTTCGGAGGGAGGACTGGAGGCGAGCGTGGCCTGCTGCCAGCCCGGCTGATCGGCGACATGGCCCCAGGCGCCGCGCCAGCCATGGCGGTGGTCGTAGGTCTCCAGTCCGTCCATCAGCGCGATCCGCGCGGCCGTCTGCAGGCGCGGATCCAGGGTGGTCCGCATGTAGTAGCCGCCCTGGTTGAGGTCGGATCCCACGGACTTGATCTGCAGCGCCTCCCGGTGGGCTTCATCCACGAAGTAGTCCGCGTCGTGGTACTTGGTGCGCTCAGGCGCAGTCTCGACCTTGAGATCCTCCTTCATCGCCGCCTGGGCCTCAGCGGGCGTGACCCAGCCGAGGCTTTCCATCTCGCCCAGGATCATGTTCCGGCGTCGGATGGCGGCCGCCTTCTGCCGGATGGGTTGGTAGTTGTCGGGGCCCTTGGGCAACGCTGCGAGGTAGGCGCACTGCGCAAGCGTCAGATCCGAGATCGACTTGCCGAAGTAATTATAAGCTGCAGCGCCGACTCCATATGATCTATATCCCAGCCAGATCTCGTTGAGATAGAGCTCAAGGATCTGTTTCTTCGACATCACCTCTTCAAGGCGCGTGGCGAGAATTGCCTCCTTGATTTTCCGCCCAACCGTGACGCGGTTGTTGAGAAGGACGTTCTTCGCCACCTGCTGGGTGATAGTCGATCCGCCCTCAGGGCGGCGCCCCTGAAGGATGAAGAAGACGTCCTTGAACATCGCGCGGGAAACGCCGCCGACGTCGACGCCACCGTGTTCGAAGAAGTTGTGATCCTCGGCCGCCAGGAAGGCGTACACCAGCCGGGGCGGAATCTGGTCGTAGGGAACATAGATCCGCCGGACCTTCGAGAATTCGCCCAGCAGGGTGCCATCCCAGGCGTAGACCCGGGTGGCGGTCGGGGGATGGTAGTTGGCAAGTTCCTCGCCGCTCGGCATGCCGTGGAAGAGCACGCCCGCGTACAGCCCGGCGCACAGTGCGGCGACCGCGGCGGCGCCGGCGATGACCCGCCCAGCCATCACCAGGCGCGGAGGCAGAGACTCCAAGATTCGATGAACCCTTCCGCCGGGGAACGCCCCCAGCGCCCTGAGGTCGATCCGATAGCAACCTTCCGCGCCAAGGCCAACGCCGCTCGGGGCGCGGCCCCCTGCCCCACCCCGCATCCTTCACAAAGCGGGCTTTAAAGGGGCGCGACCGTCGAGCTATCAGACGCCATGAGCCAGCCCATGATCCAGGTGCGCCACGAATCCAGGGGCGACCATCGCATCGCCTTTGTCACCATCGACAACAGGACGAAGCTGAACGTCCTCTCCTCCCGGGTGATGGACGAGTTCGTTGCGGCGATGGCGGCGCTCTCGACCGACGACGCGCTCAGGGCCGTTGTCCTCACAGGCGCCGGCGATCGCGCCTTCATCGGAGGCGCGGACATTGATGAGATGGGGGCGATCGCCTCGCCGGAGGCGGCCCGGGCGTTCATCTCCAAGGTGCACGCGTGCTGTGCGGCCGTACGCGAGGCGCCAATGCCGGTGATCGCCGTGATCCAGGGCTGGTGCCTCGGCGCGGGCCTGGAGCTGGCGGCCGCCTGCGATCTTCGACTGGCCGACGGCTCCGCCCGCTTCGGCATGCCGGAGGTCAAGCTCGGGATCCCGTCGGTGGTCGAGGCTGCGCTGCTTCCGGGCCTGATCGGCTGGGGGCGCACGCGTGACCTGCTGATGTTCGGCGAGGCTATCGACGCGCGCCGGGCGTCCGAAATCGGCCTTGTCGAAGAACTCGTCGATCCGGGCGCGCTCGAAGGGGCGCTTGAAGCGCGGCTGGAGGCGCTCCTCACCTCAAAGCCGCGCGCAGTCCGCCTGCAGAAGGCCCTGATCCGCCGCTGGGAGACCCTGCCCTTGGCGGAGGCCATTGCCGCGGGTGTCGAGAGCTTTGCCGATGCGTTCGAGACCTCCGAACCGGCGGAGGCCATGGCCGAATTCCGCAAGGCGCGGGCCGCCAGACGGGGATGAACGTCACTGCGCGGACGCCCGGTCGTCAGATCGGCGCCGGCGACCGTCGAACAGGCGATAGGCGCCCGCAAGGTTCTCGCAGGCCGCGCGCAGGGCGGCGCCCTGGGCGTCTGCGAGACGTTCGCCGGTCTCGCGTTCGACCACCGCGCGCCAGTCGTCTGCGCGCCCCTCGACGACGGCCGCTTCACAGAGCGCCGACAGCAGTCTGGCGCTGGCGGCGCCTGAAAGCTCCAGCACGGCCGCAATCCGTTCGCCGGCGTGCAGCCGGGAATCGGAGAAGCTTTGGGGATCGCGCCCAACGTCGACCCGGGGACTGAAGTCCCGCACCCCCGACAAGGTCCGGTGGAGCACGGCCATGTCCTGCTGCAGCCGTCGCACCGCGCCTAACGTGTCGGGCGCGAGTCGTCCTCGGGCGACCAGAAGGTCGAAAACGTCCTGGCGGCGTGCACGGACCACCTTGCCGCCCGCGCCAAGGCGAGCGTCCACATCGCTATTGGCGGGCAGGCGCAGGGATTTGGAGTCGACGCCCCACTCTTCGGGCCGAGCTGTGTCGCCGCGTTCGAGGGCGCGGCGGCGAAGAATGGATTGTGGCGTGGAGGGCGGCGCGATTCGGCGGCGGCCGCTCATTCGCGCTCCTCGAGCCAGGCGATGACCTGGGTCTCGTACCGGTCGGGGGAGCAGACCCTGGGGCCTTGCATCGCAGAGCGATGCGCTGCGCAGTAGATTCGTCCGCGAGTCGGATTGCAGCAGGACAGGGTCCATTGGCCCTCACCTGCGACTGGGAATGCGCATTCTCCTGTTTTGCGGGTAAGCCAAGGTCTGGGCGATATGGCGATCGCCAAAGAGCGAGGTGATTCCGTCATGTAAGGATGGTTGCAATTCGCAAAGTCCGTGTAAAGGTTGAATCTTGCAAAATTGGGGGTGACGAAGCGCGGCAAGTTTGCATAATGCGCTCATGGTAAGATCCAACCAACCCAACTACCTGAGGGCTTGGCGGGAGTTCCGCGGCCTCACCCAGGCGAAACTCGCCGACGCAGCCGGGACGACCGGCGCCGTGATCAGCCTGCTGGAAAGCGGCGAGCGCGGCCTCTCAGACAAATGGCTCCGCATCCTCGCCCCGATCCTGGGGACGCGGCCGGGTCACCTTCTTGAGGTCGACCCTCACGACGTGGACACCGACATTTTAGAGATCTGGGCCGATATCCCTGAGGACCGAAAATCCCAGGCGCGCGCGGTGCTGCAGACCTTCATCCAGAAGAGCCGTCAGGCCTGACCCATGGGTCGCCGCGAGGACGAGATCCGGCCCAGGAATCACTTGCGGGACTGGCGCGAGTTCCGGGGCCTGACGCAGGCGCAACTCGCGGCGATGGCCGAAACGGAAGGCTCGGTCATTAGCCTTCTCGAGAGCGGCGATCGTGGCCTGTCCGACAAATGGCTCCGCCGACTCGCGCCGCTGCTCGAAACGACGCCCGGCCTCTTGCTCGAGCATCACCCGGATGATGTCGGCGTGGCCGTTTTGGAGACATGGGCAAAGCTCCCAGCCGCGAAGAAGGCTGCGGTAATGACGCAACTCATGGTCGACGTCCCGCCTTCCGAAACACCACCCGAGGATCCTCGGGGCGAGGTCGTGAATTTTCGCCCTCCCTCGCGTAGGCAAAGCGAGGACCGGGCTTCGAAGTCCAACAAAAAGCGTTGACTTCATATTGCATTTTGCAACTTACCGCCTTATCGGTAACGCAAGCTCAGTGGAGGAAATGGACCTGTAGCGGGTCGCCGTTTCGGCTTCGCTTGGCGCCGTTCCGGAAAGGGAAAATGCGATGACCGATGATCCAAACCTCGGCCGGCGGCCGAACTATCTGCGGGCCTGGCGCGAGTTTCGTGGCCTGACCCAGGCGCAGCTGGCGGCGGTCATTGGTACGGAAGGCTCCGTGATCAGCCTGCTGGAGAGCGGCGACCAAGGCTTGTCGAACAAGTGGCTGCGACGACTTGCGGCCGCGCTCGACACAGTCCCAAGCCTCCTCCTGGACTTCGATCCCGGTTCCTTGGATTCTGCGATCTTGGAGCTGTGGAAGGAGCTTTCAGAGCCCGCTCGGGGTCGCCTGTTGCGGAATGACGTCCCCGAAGAGGCCCGCAATCCCAGGTGGTCGCGCGCACGGCCGCGTACTGACGATCTGGGCGACTTCGACGCTCGCATCGACCCCGGCTTCGACATCCCCGAGCTCTGGTCCCGGATCGCCGACGAGCACAAGCCTGCGGCCCTCGCCGCGCTGAAGGCCTTGATCCGGCGGCACTAGGCGTCGCCCTGGCTGATAGAAGTTGGATGCGGAGGCGGGCAGAAGCCGTCCCGCGACAGGGTGTTGAGGACGACCCTTGACGATGCGCATTGCATTATGCAACTATTCTTGCTCTCCTCACATCGAGAGCTCCACGTATGCGGCAAGACCTTCGCGCCACCAGGCTGGCGGCGTTCGACGCCCACAGTCGCGACTTTCTCGAGGGCGCGCGCCGCAGAACTGGGGTCGGGGAACATCTGGCCCGCCGCGAGATCGAGGATATATCGGGCCTCGCCGATCAGGTCGTTCGAAGCCTGGACGATTGGCGTGTCCGCCTGGGCAAGCTCGACCTCGCTCTGCGGGCGCCCCTCACCCTGCCGGAAGCTGCGCGGGCCCTGACCGAGACGGTGTTCGACGACGTGCTCGAGCCTGAAGCGACGCGCGTGTTCGCTGCCGCCATCGACCTGGCGCTGTAGGTCGGGACGTGCGCGTACAACATTTGGGCGGCGGTCTTGTGAGCGAAGCTGGCCCGTTGACCCTTAGACAGGGCCGGGCCCTGGCGGACATCCTTCGTGAGCGTCTGATCGAGGTGGAGGCGGCCCTCGCCGCCGCTGAGGCCTGGCGTCGCGCCGCGGGCTGGCGCGAGCCCGAACAGGCGGACCAGAACGGCCCGCCTCCCCTCTAGTCATCCTATGCCGGGGCGTGAGCGTCGAGGGCGTCGAGCTCGGCGAGAATACGCCGGCCTTCCACCGGCCCCTTGGCGGCCAGGACCTGGCCTTCGATCTCCCGGCGAGTCCGCGCGGCGGCGAGCTCACGCTCCGTCCGCCCGTGCCACTCGACCATCTTCGCCCACACCGGGTCGATGATCTCGGTTCCAGGCACGGTCTTGCCGTTCACCCGCCAGGTGAGGCTGCGAAGCTCCGAGACGACCACCTGGAGATAGCCCACGTGCGAGGCTTCGTCGGCGCGGATGCGCTCGACGATCAGGGCCGCCAGCTCCGCATCCGCTCGGCGATCCACGAAAAGCTCCGGATCCCGGAAGAGCCGGCAGCAAAGGGCGAAGAAGGACTCGGCTCGCACCTCGATCATCAGCACGTTCATGAGCATGCGGATGAGCTGCTCGAGCCCTTCGGGAAGCTGCGGCATCTCCCGCCCATCGACCTCACGCGAGATGCTGGCCGGCGCCTCCACCAGGGGATAGGCGTTCTTGCCGAACACCAGGTCGCGCGCCGCAAACCACATCTTGTCGTGCGCGCCCAGACCCGGCTGGGCAGGATCCCCGCCCTCGTCGGCCCCGTGCGCATAGAACAGGCCTGCATTGAGATGACCGAGGGCCGTCTCGGCCAAAGGCTCGACGACGAGCGGTTGAAGGTCCGGCGCGACCGCGTTGCACAGGTTCTGGCCGCGCCCCTCGATGATGCCGGTGACCGTCAGGGAGTTCCAGAGCGCCTGGCCAAGACCGTTCTTCAGCAGCAGTTTATGCTGATCGAACGTGGGGTAGCCTTCCCGCTCGAGCAGGCGGCCGCTCGCGTCGATCAGCGGCCAGCCGCGGCGTTGTAGAGCCTCGCCCCAGGCCCTTACCGCGGGCCAGCGGAACAGGATGCGGGGGGAGACGTAGGATCCATCTTCAACGAACCCTCCATGCAGCCTGTATCCCGCCGCCTCATGCGACCGCACGTAAGGGTGGCTGCTGAGAAGTTGCTCTCGGCTGTATCGGAGGGGCGCGTTCATCCTGGTTTTTCTCCCGTCTTCTTGCTCTCAGCTTATCATCGATCAGGAATGCTGAAAGGCCTCCGCCTCACGCCACGCGCCGCCTCGGCTGGCCGTTCAGGGCCGCTCCTGCGTCGGCTGGAAGCGTGACGAAGAAGAGGGTCGAGCCCAGGGCGAGGAAGCCGATCACCATGAAGACAGGGGCGACCACGGAGCCGGTGAGATGCGTCGCGTGGGCCCTGGCCATGAACAGGCGCAGCAGCACCGCGGCCAACCCAATGCCGATGCTCTGTGAAAGCTGCTGACCCATGGTCGACATGGTCGACGCCCGGCTCATCCGCTCGTGTTCGACGTCGGCGTAGGCGATCCCATTGAGGCTGGTGAACTGCAGCGATCGGAAGAATCCGCCCGTAAGGAGCACGGCGTAGATCACCCAGTGCGGGGTGTTCACGCGGAACATGGCGTAGGCCATGAAGAGCACGGCCACGACCACCGAATTGACGGTCAATGTCCTTCGGAAGCCGAAGCGAGCGAGGATCGGCGGGGCCGCAGTCTTCATTACCAGGGCCGCTGCCGCGCTGGCGAAGGTCATCAGGCCCGCCTGCAGGGCGGTCAGACCGAATGCCACCTGCAGCAACATGGCCAGCAGGAACGGGGTCGCCCCCATTCCCATGCGCATGAACGAGCCGCCGACGACCCCGGCGTTGAAGGTCCGGATCTTGAGCAGTCCAAGATCGATGATCGGGTGAGGCGTGCGGCGGGAGTGGAGCCAAAACGCAAGCAGGCACGCCCCGCCCCCTCCCATCATCAGGGCCACCACCCAGGCGGGGAAGGCGTTCCGGCCGAGATTCTCGAACCCGTAGACGACGCCAGCCATCCCAAGGCCGGTAAGGATCAGGCCAGCCCAGTCGAGCGGCCGCCGCTCGCCGCCGGCCAGGTCGGGAATGAACCGCAGGGCGAGCGCGATGCCCACCGCGGCAATGGGCAGGTTGAGGAAGAAGATCCAGCGCCACGAGAAGTAGGTGATGATGAAGCCGCCGATGGGCGGCCCGATCACCGGTCCCACGAGGGCCGGCATGGTCAGCACCGACATGGCGCGCACCAGATTGTGCTTGGCCGTCGAGCGCAGCAGCACGAGCCGGCCGACCGGGCCCAGCATGGCGCCGGACGCCCCCTCCGCCATGCGGGCGAGCAGCACCTCGGGGAGGTTCTGCGCGACCCCGCAGGCGGCGTTCGAGAGCGCGTAGCTGACGATGGCGAAGAGGAAGATCTTTCGTGCGCCAAACCGGTCCGCCATCCATCCGCTGATCGGCAGGACGATCGCCGAGGCGAGCAGATAGGCGGTGATGGCCGTGTTGAGGTGGATCGGGCTCTCGTGAAGCGACCTCGCCATGGTTGGAAGCGCGTTGGCGATGACCGTGGCGCTGAGCGTCTGCATCATCAGCGAGGCGCCGATGATCGCCGGAACGAGCGAGGAGAACGGTTCGTCAGACTCTTCCCGCGCTGGCGCGTCGGCGATCTCCTGGGACGGCTCGCGGCGAGGCGCCTCGACGAGGGGAGTCGGAGCGAGGATCTCTCCCGGAGGGGGGATGGCGGTCTCGCCCTCCAGATCGACCGCTTCGGTTATGCTGGGATTGTCGTCCATCGGCGCATCAGACCTCGGCCAGGCGCGTTAGCGGCCCGGCCGCCGCCGCCAGGGCCGCGCGACCGTCCGGCCCAATGGCTGCGAGGCGCTCCGCCAGCCAGTCGTTTCGCCGCGCGCGGATCTCGTCGAGAGCCGATTCGCCAGCCTTGGTCAGGCGAATGCCGACACGCCGGCCATCGTCCTCCGCCGGATCGCGCGTGATCCAGCCAGCCTCCAGCAGCCGCTTCACGTGTCCGCTCATCGAGGGGCGGGTCATCTGTTCGCGGTCGGCCAGGGCCGCGGCGCCAATGCCTGGATTCTTCTGAATCACCGCCAGCAATTGGGCGTCCAGGGCGGACACGCCCGCCTTCTGAGCTTCACGCCGCAGTCGGCGCGACGCCCGCAGCAGGGCGGGACGCAGGACCTCGGCCAGAGCCACGATCTCGTCGCGGAGCGAGGGGTCTGAGACTGGCATATGCCGCCGCCAATTGATTAGGAAACGAAACTATCTAGGCGCGCATCCGAGCGCGATCAAGGCCGCGGGCGGACTTGGAAGCGCGTCACGCGCGCGCGGCTACGGGCTTGAAGTGAAAAATCGTCCGGGCCTTGCGGCCCTACTCGGCCGCGAAGGCGAGAGGCTGTCCGGCGGAGAAACCCGTCTTGGCGACGAGAGCCGACTTTGCAGCCTCGTACTCGATGGCGAGCCGATCGATCAGCTCGCCGGCCGACTGGATCTCCTTCACCGCGCCGATCCCTTGGCCGCATCCCCAGATGTCCCGCCAGGCCTTGGCGTCCTGGTTGCCGCCCGAGCCGAAATTCATCTTGGAAGGATCCGCGTGCGGCAGGTCGTCGGGATCGAGTCCCGCGCGCACGATGCTCGGACGCAGATAGTTGCCGTGCACGCCGGTGAAGAGGTTCGTGTAGACGATGTCCTCGCCCCCGTGCTCGACGATCATCTGCTTGTAGCCCTGGGCGGCGTTGGCTTCCTGCGTGGCGATGAAGGCCGAGCCGATATAGGCGAGATCAGCCCCCATGGCCTGAGCGGCAAGGATCGACGCGCCATTGGCGATGGACCCCGACAGGGCGATCGGCCCATCGAACCACTCGCGAAGTTCCTGAATGATTGCGAAGGGTGACAGCCGCCCCGCATGTCCCCCCGCGCCCGCGGCCACGGGAATGAGGCCGTCGGCCCCCTTCTCTACCGCCTTGCGCGCAAAGCCGTTGTTGATCACGTCGTGCAGTACGACGCCGCCCCAGCCATGCACCGCGTCGTTCACGTCCTGCCGCGCGCCGAGCGAGGTGATCACCACCGGCGCCTTGTACTTGGCGCACAGCTCCACGTCCTCCTCGAGCCGGTTGTTCGTCTTGTGGACGATCTGATTGACCGCAAATGGCGCCGAGGGCCGGTCGGGATGCGCGCGGTCCCACGCGGCCAGCTCTTCGGTGATCTGCGCGAGCCACTCGTCCAGCTGCGAGACCGGCCGCGCGTTCAGCGAGGGGAAAGAGCCGACGATTCCAGCCTTGCACTGGGCGATCACCAGGTCCGGCCCCGACACGATAAATAGGGGCGACCCAATTACGGGCAGGCGCAGTCGATCGCGCAGGACGGGCGGCAGGGCCATCGGCGTCTCCGAAAGTGTGCAGGCGCACACTAGAGCAAACCCCGTTCAGACGGAACCGTCTGAACGGGGACGATTTGCTCGAGATCTAAAAGTGTAGAGCCTGATTCACCGTTTGCATCTGTTCCGTGCAAACGGATCAGGCTCTATCAACGAGGCGGCGCCTGGCAAGCGCAGGGGATCTGCAGTTCCGATCAGGAAAAGTGGGGAAACCTGACCTGTGGCTCCGCCCGGGGTTCGAACGCCAGCGCCGGCGCGTCCATGACTTCTTTGAAAGCGGTGCGGAACTTGCCCATTTCCTCGGGCGTGCCCACCGAGACGCGCACGGCGTTGGGCCAGACCGGCCAGGTGCGCCCGATATAGATGTTCTTCGCCCTGAGCGCAGCGATGACACCTCGGCCGTTGCGCCCGGTATCGATCATGAAGCAGTTGGTCTGCGGATCGCCGATCACCTTGTAGCCGGAGGCCTTGAGCCACGCGATCGTCTCTCTGCGCGAATCGCCGATGATCTTTTTCCGGATCGGAACCAGATCGGGATCGAGAAGCGAGACCCGCGCCGCGGCGCAAGCGGTCACCGGCATGGAGTTCTGGCCGAAGGGCTCGAGCTTCGCCAACAGGTCCCGCCGGCCCACCGCAAAGCCGCAGCGGATGCCGGCCATGCCGTAGACCTTGGAGAAGGTGCGAAGGACGATGAGGTCCTTGCCCGCCGCGACGAGGTCGAGCACATCCTGTGCGTCAGAGAGGTGGATGTAGGCTTCGTCCACCAGAAGGACGGAACCCTGCGGCTTGTTCTCCAGCGCCCAGACGATGGCCTCGCGCGGCGTCAACGTCCCGGTCGGGTTGTTCGGATTGCAGATATAGATCACGCCGGCGGTCGGGTCGGCGGCGATCATCGCCTTGACGTCGTGCGCGTAGTCGGCCGTGAGCGCGACCTTCGAGACATGCGCTTTCGTGGTCTCTGCAGCGACCATCGGCGCTTCGTATGAAGGATCTGCCGTCACAAGTCCGCGCTGCGGAGAGGTGAAGGCGAGCACCGTGTAGTGCAGCGGTTCCGACGAGCCTGCGTAGACCGCGACGTTCTCCGGCTTCAGCCCGTGCTGGTTCGCAAACGCAACCGCCAGCGCGTGGGTCTCTCCGAGGAGGTCGTAGCGCCCGCCGAGCGGCGCGATTCGCGCGATCGCCTCGCAGGCCGCCTTGCTCGGCCCCAGGGGATTCTCGTTGGCGTTGATCAGGACCGCGCCAGGCGGAGGGGCGTCGGGGTCCTGCCCGTGCAGGGCCATGCCCCTTGGGGGCGCGTTCGCCGCTGCGGCCCAGGCGAAATGGGCTTCGGTCAGGATCGGCGCCGCTGCTGCGAAAGCCGCCCCGCCGAGGAACATCCGCCGACGGATCGGCTTCGCCTGCAGTTCTGAAGATTTGGAATCCGTGTCGTCCATCGCGCAGCTCCCCTTAGCGCCCGCCAGATGTACAGACTTGCTCCGATTGTGGCCGAGGGCAAGCCAAGCCAAGGTCCAGCTGCGAGGAACCTTTTGCGGCGCCCAATCTGCGGGCGGCGCCTGAAAAGAAAACGACCCGGGAGCGGAGGCTCCCGGGTCGCGATTCTTCCAACGATGCGCCGCGATCAGAACGGATAGTAGCGGATCGAGGTGAAGATCATGTTCTCACGCGCGATCGGCGCGGGGTTGAAGGTCACGAGCGACGGGTTGACCGTGCCATAGCCCGGGAACAGGTGACGCTCGGTGTAGGAGTATTGGATGCCCCACTGCACCCGGCCGAACTTGCCAACGTACGGGCGCTGCCAGAAGCCGGCGGTGATCTGGTCGAGGTAGTGGGTGCTGTTGCCGCAGGATCCACCGTCGACTTCGCAGCCGGCGTTGCTGAGGAACACGTTGCCGACGCCGTTCTGGAGCGAGGCCGTCGTGCCGTACTGCTGCTGCATTTGCCGCTCTTCGCCGGCGTAGGCGTACACGTCCAAGGTCTTCGTGGGGTGGACGACGCCGCCGAGCATCACTTCCCACTCCTGGATCGGCTTGATCGTGCCGTCGAGGCCGAAGCTGGCGTCGGGCAGCTGACCGCTGCCGTAGCGACCGATGCCGCGGCCCACGAGGCCGGAGGCCTGGATGTCTACCCAGGAGGGGACCAGGCCAAAGATCGCGCCGCCGCCGACACCGCCGCCGGGGACGCTTTCATTGCTATACGTGCCGCTGGTGTCGAGACGGGCGTAGAAGTCACGATAGAGACCGTAGGCTTCGGCGTGCAGGGAGTGGCCCTGAAGGTTCTCGTCGACCGCGACCTTGGCGATCACGTCAGGAAGCTTGTTGAGCGAAAGGGCGTAAGTCGTACCGGACGCCGGGAATTCCGCTCCGCCCGGGATGGTGTCCACCACGCTGACGCCTGTGTTGTACTTGCCGCTGGTGTACCAGACGGTCTGCGGGTTCTCCACCGACACGGCGAACCACACGTGATCGTTGAAGTCGGCGGCCAGACGCATCTGGGGTTGGCGGGCCCAGTTGAAGCCCACGGCGTACTGCGCGTCGATCGTCAACGGAACGTTCTCGCTGCGCGGGGCCAGGCCCTTGGTGTAGAGCGTGGCCAGCGACCAGTTCTGACCGCCGAGGAACTCGATCTTACCCCAGTCCTGCTTCCAGTCGATCTGGGTATAGAGAACGCGCATGCGAAGGTTAAACGAGTTGCTCTCGTTCGAATTCGCGGTGAGGGCGGCGCCGAGGAAGTCGGCCTCGCCATAGGCGGCCAGGTGGACGTCCCGATTCACATCACCTTCCGCCAACAGCGAGAAGCGGCTCTGACGGGCGCTCTCGCGGTACTCCGCGGTGCGTCCTGCGCCGCTCGAGGCGTAGGGCAGCGGAATGGCGGCGAAGCTCGAGCCGATGTCGGCGCCTTCGTTGCGGGAGCGGTACACACTTTCAATCGCCGCAAACCCACCCGGCGTGATGGTGATGCCGCGATAATATATCTTGTCCGTCTTCGGCGCGACGGCCGCGACGGCCTTGTCGACGACGCCGGGGATGGTCTGGATCTGGGTGTTCAGCTGCTCCTGGGCGGCCTGGGCGGTGGCCTGGGCCTGAGCGAGCTGGGACCGCATCTGGTCCATCTGCGCCTGGTCCTGAGCGGACTGCTGCTGCTGCGCGGCCTTCAGCTGGTCGAGCTGCTCGCGCATGGAGGCCATTTCGCTTTCCATCGCGGCCGTGTTGTCCTGGCGGACGACCGGTTCGGCGCGGCGCTCGACGCGACGGTGAGCCTGGTGTTTAGCCTTAGCGTTCTTCACGCCATCGGTGGCGGTTTGGGCATGCGCCCCTGCCGCGAAGACCATGGCGAACGCCGCTCCTGCGAGCAGCGAGGAACGTGATAGCATTGTGACGGGACCCCTCGTTACCGCCAGTGAGTGGCGGCCATTGGAGGCGCCTTTAGCAGACTTATATGACGTTCCTGTTAATGGGGCGGCGGCATCGTCCGGGGACGGAACGTCATAAAAGCTATATGTTGTTCCACTAAGGCACGACCCAGGAGCCGCGCTCCGGGGGGACGGCCGCGGCGGTCTCAGGGGATAAAGAGGATCATGATCAAGTTGATTGCCGCGGGCCTCGCGGCAGCCATGGCGCTCACAGGCGCCGCTACGGCGGCCGGCATCTCGGGTGCGGGGTCGACATTCGCGGCGCCAATCTACGCGAAATGGGCCGAAGCCTACAAGGCCAAGACCGGCAACGACTTGAATTATCAGTCGATCGGCTCAGGTGGCGGCATCAAGCAGATCGAGGCGAGCACCGTCGACTTCGGCGCTTCCGACAAACCGCTGAAGCCTGACGTCCTTGAGCAGAATGGGCTCGTTCAATTCCCCACCGTCATCGGTGGTGTGGTCCCGGTCGTGAACCTGCCGGGCTACAAGCCAGGCCAGATTCGCATAACCGGCAAGGTGCTGGCCGACATCTACCTTGGGCTGATCAAGAAGTGGAACGACCCGGTCCTTCAATCGTGGAACCCCGGCGTTCGACTGCCGAATCTGCCGATCACCGTCGTCCACCGGTCTGACGGCTCGGGAACCACGTTCCTTTTCACCACCTATCTGGCGATGGTGGATCCCAAATGGGCTGAGGGTCCCGGAGGCAACGACGCGGTCGCCTGGCCCGCCGGACAAGGCGGCAAAGGCAACGAAGGCGTGGCCGCGTTCGTACGGCAGACCACCGGGTCGATCGGCTACGTCGAGTACGCCTATGCGATGCAGAATCACCTGACCTACCTGACGATGCAGAACAAGGCAGGCCGTTGGGTCGGACCGACCGTTGGGACGTTCGCCGCCGCCGCCGCCGGGGCTCAATGGCAGAAGGCGCCGGGTCTTTATCTTCTCCTCCTCGACCAGGCCGCGCCTGACGCCTGGCCGATCTCCGGGGCGACGTTTGTTCTGATGCACACCCAAGCGGCCAAGCCAGAGGCCGGGCATGGCGTGCTTGCCTTCTTCGACTGGGCCTACAAGGAGGGAAACCCCATAGCTGGCCAGCTCGACTACGTACCGCTGCCCGACGCCGTCAAGGCCTACGTACGCAAGACCGCATGGCCAAAGATCAAAGCGTCGGACGGTAAGCCCGTCTATCCCTAAGCGGGTCGAGAGACTTTATCGTTGAACCGACGGCGCCCGCCCGGCTACTCGCCGGGCGGGTGGCCTTCAACAGAGACCGCCGGCTGACGCCGCGGGAACGGTGATGACCGACACAGCCAGAACCGTCGCGGCCAAGGCCTTCACCGTCGCGGATTCCGCCCCCGCCCCGCGCGCCTCAGCCCGGGGCTCGGCTTTCGACTACGTCTTCAAGGCAATTTGCTTCGCCGCCGCCACCGCCCTCCTGGCGAGTCTGGGCGGGGTGCTGGTGTCGCTGACCATCGGCGGCTGGCCCGTGCTCGCGAAGTTCGGCGTCGGCTTCCTTACCGGCAAAACGTGGGACCCTGTGCGCGACATCTACGGCGCGGCCGGTCCGATCGTCGACACCATCATAACCTCGGCCGTGGCGCTGCTGCTGTCCCTCCCGGTGGCCGGCGGCGTGGCATTCTTCCTCACCGAGCTCTGTCCGAGCATCCTGCGTCGCCCTATCGGCACCGCGGTAGAGCTCCTCGCGGGCATCCCGTCGATCGTCTACGGTATGTGGGGCCTTTTCGTCTTCGCCCCCTTCTTCGCGGCCAAGGTCGAGATGCCGCTGATGGCGGCGGCGCCGCCGGGCACGATCTGGGAGACGTTGGTCTCCGGCGTCCCGAACGGATCGGGCATCCTCTCAGCCTCGATCATCCTGGCGATCATGATCCTGCCGTTCATGGCTGCGACCCTGCGCGAATTGCTGAATACCGTCCCCGTACAGGTCCGCGAGAGCGCCTACGGCCTGGGCGCGACCACGGCCGAGGTGGTGTTGAAGGTGACCCTGCCCTACGTCCGTCGCGGGGCGATCGGCGCGGTCATGCTTGGCCTGGGCCGCGCCCTGGGCGAGACCATGGCCGTGACCTTCATCATCGGCAACAGCCATGAGTTTCCCAAGGGGCTGTTCGATTCGGGCGCCACGATCGCCTCGACTATCGCCAATGAATTCAACGAGGCGAGCGGGATGCAGGGCTCGGCCCTGATCGCGCTGGGCCTCGTGCTGTTCGTCCTCACGTTCCTCGTGCTGGCGCTCGCCCGCCTGCTCCTGCGCAATCCCGAGACCTGAAGATGGCCACTCGAGCGTCCCCCATCGTCGTCGCGCGGCGCCAGGCGGCAAACGCCCTATTCGTCGCCTTCTGTTTCATCGTCACGGCGGTGGCTCTGATCGCCCTGGCGCTCATTCTGTGGTCGCTGGTCTCCCAAGGGGCCTCGGGGCTGAATCCGCACCTCTTCACGCTGGACACGCCGGCGGCAGGCAGCCCTGGCGGACTGCGGAACGCCATCGTCGGCTCGATCATGATGTGCGGCCTGGCAATGGTGATAGCCATCGCCGTGGGTGTGCTGGCGGGGACGTGGCTCTCCGAATATGCGGGGACCAGCCGCTACGGCTCGGTCATCCGGTTCCTGAACGATGTGCTGCTGTCCGCACCGTCCATCCTGATCGGCCTGTTCGTCTACCAGCTCCTGGTCCGGCCGTTCCACGGCTTCTCCGGCTTCGCCGGCGCCGTGTCCCTGGCGATCATCGCCGTTCCCGTGATCACGCGGACGACCGAAGACGTGCTGAAGCTTCAGCCCACCTCCCTGCGCGAGGCTGGCGTGGCGCTCGGGTCCCCGTTCTGGCACGTGGTCAGGACCATCCTCTGGCGCGCGAGCGCGAGCGGCATGATCACCGGCGCCCTTCTCGCCTTCGCCCGGATCAGCGGTGAGACCGCCCCCTTGCTGTTCACGGCGCTCAACAACCAATTCTTCAACTGGAACATGACCAAACCGATCGCGAGCCTGCCGGTCGTGATCTTCAATGACGCCCTGACGCCCTATGCCGACCTGAACAAGCTGGCCTGGGCCGCAGCCCTCCTGACCGCAGGCGCCGTCCTCGTGGTCACTATCCTGGCCCGCGTCTTTTCAAGGGAGCCTCGCCGCTCATGACAACCGTCACCAGCACGGCCGGCGTCCCGGACACCTATGTCGCCGATGTGGATCCGAAAACGGTGAAGCTCGCCGTCGAGGATCTCGATTTCTATTACGGCAAGGCGCACGCTCTGAAGTCGGTCTCGATCCCATTCCAGGCCAAGGCGGTGACCGCGCTGATCGGCCCTTCGGGTTGCGGCAAGTCGACCCTGCTGCGGGCCCTGAACCGGATGTACGCGCTTTATCCCGGTCAGCGCGCGACCGGCCGTGTGGTGCTCGACGGAGAGGACGTCCTCAAGACGAACAACCTCTCCATGCTTCGCGCCCGGGTAGGGATGGTGTTCCAGAAGCCCACGCCGTTCCCGATGTCGATCTATGACAATGTCGCCTTCGGAGTCCGTCTCTACGAGAATCTCCCGCGTACGCAGATGCACGAACGGGTCGAGGAGTCGCTAAGACGCGCCGCCCTTTGGGACGAGGTCAAGGACAAGCTCCATGCCTCCGGCCTGGGCCTGTCAGGTGGACAACAGCAGCGCCTTTGCGTCGCGCGCTGCATCGCCGTCAAACCCGAAGTCCTGCTGCTCGACGAGCCGACATCCGCGCTCGATCCGATCTCGAGCGCGAAGCTCGAGGAGACCGTGCTTCAGCTCAAAACCGACTATACCATTGTCATCGTCACCCATAATCTTGGCCAGGCGGCGCGCGTATCAAAATATACGGGTTTCATGTATCTCGGAGAGCTCGTGGAGTTCGGCGAAACAGAACGGATGTTCACCAATCCGGTAACCAAGCGCGCTTCCGATTACATCACCGGGCGCTTTGGGTGACCGGCGCGAGCAGAACGGGGGCCGAGTTCGAGCGGCGCCCAATAGAGCGTCGAAGCACTCCGGGTCAGGTCTCAGGAGGTCACCTGATGGGTACGGTCGACGAAGAGAAATTCTCACCCCCTAAGAAGTTGTCACAATCCCCCGATAGGCATAGCCGATCAACGTCGGTTCGATTCGGTTCCGACTAGGCGCGTAACACCATGGAACAACATACCGTAAGGGCCTACGACGAAGAGCTCGACGCGATCACCGCGGAGCTGGCCCGAATGGGCGGCCTCGCCGAGGCGGAGGTCGCCGACGCCATCCGCGCCATCTCCAAGAGCGACCTTCCCCTCGCCACCTCCGTCATCAGCCGTGACGCGAAGCTCGACGTCCTCGACAAGGAGATCGAGCGGCGCGCAATCCGCCTGATCGCCCTTCGCCAGCCGGTGGCCGACGACCTGCGTCACACCGTCTCGGCGATGAAGATCAGCACCAATCTCGAGCGGATCGGCGATCTCGCGAAGAACATCGCCAAGCGCGCCCTTGTCATCGTCGAGTCCGAGCCGATCACCCCGCTCACCAGCTCCATCGAACGCATGGGCGACCTCGTTGTCGCTCGCCTGAAGAACGTCCTGGACGCCCTCGCGTCGCGCGAGGTCGATCAGGCCATAACCGTGTGGATGAACGACCATGAGGTCGACGAACACTACGAGGCGATTTTCCGCGAACTGCTGACCTACATGATGGGGGATCCGCGCACGATCACAGCCTGCGCTCACCTCCTCTTCGTCGCCAAGAACCTGGAACGGATCGGCGATCACGCCACGAACATCGCCGAGATCCTCCACTACGAGATTACCGGAGTGGAGCTCACCGAAGACCGCCCGAAGTCTGACTCCCTCATGAGCCCGCACGCCACATGACGGTCGAAGCGCCTGCCGCGATCAAGCCTTATGTCCTCGTTGTGGAGGACGAGGAGTCGCTGGCCACCCTGCTGCAGTACAACCTCGACAAGGAAGGCTACCGTGTCTCCGTCGCCTCCGACGGCGAGGAAGCGCTGCTGCTCATCGACGAAAAGCAGCCGGACATCATCATCCTCGACTGGATGCTGCCCACCGTGTCGGGCATCGAGGTGTGCCGTCGCCTCCGTCAGCGGGCGGAAACGCGAAACATCCCCATCATCCTGGTCACCGCCCGCGGTGAGGAGGGCGACCGGATTCGCGGGCTCGACACCGGTGCGGACGACTATGTGGTCAAGCCGTTCTCGATGACCGAACTTTGCGCTCGCCTCAGGGCGGTGCTGCGCCGGATCCGGCCCGGCCTCGCCGAGGATTGCGTCAGTCACGGCGACATCACGGTCGACCGCGTCGCCCACCGGGTGAAGCGGGCTGGCGCCGAGGTCCACCTGGGCCCGACGGAGTTCCGTCTCCTCGACTATTTCATGCAGCACCCGGGCCGTGTGTTCTCCCGCGAGCAGCTGCTCGACGCCGTCTGGGGGTCGGATGTGTACGTGGAGACGCGCACCGTCGACGTGCACATCGGCCGACTCCGCCGCGCCCTGAACGGTGACCGCGACGACGATCCCATCCGCACCGTCCGCTCCGCCGGCTACGCCCTGGACATTTGAATCAGACGCGCTCTGCGCTTGGCACAGGGCTGCGGCGACGGGACTGTTATCCCCGCCAGGAAATCCGAAGTTCCGACGGCGGTGGGTTAGATGCCTCGAATCCCGTCGGCGTCTTCATCTGGGAACCACGACCTCACCATCTTCCTTGGTGAAGCTTCGGGGCTGGCGATCAAGCAACATCAATACAACCTCGGAAGGCCTGCAAAGCTTGACGCCTTTGGGCGTGACGACGATCGGCCGGTTCACGAGGACGGGATGGGCGACCATCTCCCGCAGGATCAGATCGTCGTTCGCGCCCGGATCCAGGATACCAAGCTCCTTCGCCGGCGTACCCTTCTCACGCAGGATATCGCGCGGAGTCGCGTTTATCTCCGCAAGCAGCTTCTGCAACTGGGGGACCGTCCAGCCAACCTGGAGATATTCGATGATTTCCGGCTCGTATCCGGCCGCCCGGATCATGGCGAGGACATTGCGGGACGTACCGCAATCGGGGTTGTGGAAGATCGTGATCGGGAATTCAGCGGCCATCGTCATGCCTTTACTGGCGTCGCCTGATCGGCCCGACGGCTGACCGCCGCGCCGCGCTCGTACCAGGGGCGGGAGCGGTTCACGATCGCCACGATCGACAGCATCACCGGAACCTCGATCAGGACGCCGACCACCGTCGCGAGAGCGGCGCCGGAGCGGATGCCGAAGATACTGATCGCGGCGGCGACCGCGAGTTCGAAGAAGTTGCTGGCCCCGATCAAGGCCGAGGGAGCGGCCACGCAGTGCGCCTCGCCCGTCAGTCGGTTCAGCACGTAGGCCAGTGCCGAGTTGAAATAGACCTGGATCACGATCGGTACGGCCAGCAGCGCGATCACGATCGGCTGGGCGATGATCTGCTGCCCCTGGAACCCGAACAGCAGGACAAGCGTCGCCAGCAGCGCAGTGAGCGAAGCCGGCTGGATCGTGGCCAGAGTCCGGCTCAGCGCCGCGGGTCCACCCTGTTTCAGCAGGAGCGCGCGAGCGCCCTGGGCCAAAACGACGGGAACCACGATGTAGAGCACGACCGAGAGGGTCAGCGTCGACCAGGGCACCGTGATCGCCGATAGACCAAGCAGCAGGCCGACGATCGGTGCGAAGGCCACCACCATGATGGTGTCGTTCAAAGCGACCTGGCTCAGCGTGAAATTGGGCTCGCCGTCCGTCAGATGGCTCCAGACGAACACCATCGCCGTGCAGGGCGCCGCAGCCAGCAGGATCAGGCCGGCGATATAGCTGTCGATCTGCGAAGGCGGCAGCCAGGCGCGGAACAGGTGTGCGATGAACAGGGCCCCAAGGGCGGCCATGGTGAAGGGCTTGACGGCCCAGTTGATGAACAGCGTGACGCCGATGCCGCGCCAGTGGCGACCGACGCCGCCTAGGGCGGCGAAGTCGACTTTCATCAGCATAGGGATGATCATCAACCAGATCAGCACCGCCACGGGCAGGTTGACGTGGGCGATCTCCATCGCGCCGATCGCTGCGAAGGCCGGCGTGAAGAAGTGGCCGAGTGCGACGCCCGCCACGATGCAGAGCAGAACCCAGAGGGTGAGATAGCGTTCGAAGATGCTCATGCGGGTTGCTGCGTGTCCTGGCCTTGGCCGATGTCGTCCATGCGTTGCTTGATGGCGAGCCGGTCCAGGCTCTCGATCGGCAGATTGGCGAAAAGGCGGATGCGGTTGGTAAGCATGCGATAGGTGTCGGCGAACGCCAGGGCGATTGTCGTAGGATCTCCCTCGACCGCGGCAGGGTCGGGCATACCCCAGTGGGCGTTTATCGGCTGGCCCGGCCATACCGGACAGACCTCGCCGGCGGCGTTGTCGCAGACGGTGATGACGAAATGCAGCGGCGGCGCCCCCGGCGCCGCAAACTCGTCCCAAGGTTTGGAGCGGAATGCCGCCACGTCGACACCCTTACTGGCGAGCAGCTTGATAGCTTGGGGATGCACCTCGCCCTTGGGCATCGAACCGGCCGAGTAGGCTTTGAACCGGTTGTCGCGGAGGCTGTTCATGATCGCCTCGGCGAGGATCGATCGCGCAGAGTTGCCCGTGCAGAGAAAGAGGACGTTGAAGGCGCCGCTCATGAGGCCGCCCTCAACAACAGGCTGTCTTAGGCGCCGGGGCCTTGGTCGCGGCAGCCGGCGCGCAACACGCCGCCTGTGATTTGGAGGCGGCTTTCGCGCCAGGCTCGTCCTCCCCGTAGACCGTGGCTTCCCCAAAGGTGTGGAAAGTTTCCCAGCGCAGGCCCGAAGGGTCGTTGACCCAGGCCTTGTCCGACTTTGCATAGCAACAGGTCGTGGCTTCCTGGTCGCGGGTCACCTCGCCAGCGGCTTTCAACCGGCCGGCAAGCTCACCCAACTCGTCGCCGGATTCGACCTGAATTCCCAGATGGTCGACGCCCGCCTGTCCGCCGTGCGTGGAGATCGCGAAGTTCACCTTCGGGTCCTCCAGCATCCATTTGGCGTAGTCATCCTTGAGGACGGCGGGCTCCACACCGAATAGATTGGAGTAGAAACCGATCGACTGACCCAAATCATCGACGGCCACGTGGACGTGAAAACGTTTCATGACAAGACTCCTTTGGGTTGATCGCAGCACGCACCGCGGGCGGCGACTTCGGCCAATGGACCGCACACTTCGGGACGGCCCTGGCAGCAATCCTCCATGAGATAGAGGAGCAGTTCGCTCATGCTGTCATAGTTGGCGGCATAGATGATCGAGCGGCCTACGCGCCGGCTCGTGATCAGGCCGGCGTTGGCGAGGATGTTGAGCTGGGTCGAAAGCGTATTTGGCGTGATCTCGAGCGCCCGAGCGATCTCGCCAGCGGCGACACCCTCGCGCCCTGCCCTGACGAGCAGCCGGAACACGGCAAGCCGCGAATCCTGCGCGAGCGCTGAGAGCCGCTGGACAACTTGATTGGATTCCATAATTCGAATATTCTCGAACTATGGGTCAATGTCAAGGCCTTCGCGCGCCCCACAATGGCCCTGCCGGGTGCACGAACTTGCACCAGAAGTCGCGATGACCGTCGCCCTTGGAGAGAAGACTTCATCATGACCAGCATCGACACTCCGCAGGCGGTGAACCGTCATGTCGACGAGCAACTGAAAGCAATGGAGCGGCGCCTCGGGATGCTCATCAGTATCGCGTCGATTTCTCTCGCGCTTCTGACCGGATTTATTGTCTTTGTCGTTTCCAAAGGCGTCTTTGACGCAGATCGACTGCAAACTTCGGATTACATCGCAGGAACGGTATCCTTGGTTGCCGGGATCGGGCTCTATTGCTTCTTGGTCGAGCAGGCGGCGCACAGCCGCGAACAAGGTCGCCATAGTCGGTCATGAGCGACTTTCTGATGCGGCGGCGCTGCCAGGGGCCTCCCGACGCATGCGATTTGGCGGTCGTGGCGCTGCGCCATGTCACATGACGCTGCGCCGGCCGAACAGCGAGACCGCGGCGTCCCTCGCCAGGTCGTCATCGGCGCCCTGGGGCTGGCGCAGATTATCGGCTACGGCAGCTCATACTGTCTCCTGGCCGTTCTCGCCGCGCCGATCGCGGCCGACACCCATTGGCCGCTACCATGGGTCGTTGGCGCCTTTTAGGCGGGCCTGCTCGTCGCCGGCCTTGTCTCACCGCGGGTGGGCCGCACGATCGACCGATACGGCGGCCGCCCGGTGCTGGCTGTGGGCTGCCTCCTGCTCGCGTTTGGACTGGCGATCCTGGGCGCCGCGCCGTCGCTCGCTGTCTTCATCGGCGGCTGGCTGGTGCTCGGCGTCGGCATGGGCGCGGGTCTTTATGAGGCCGCCTTCGCCACCCTCGGGCGCCTCTACGGGCGGTCTGCGCGCTCCGCCATCACAGCTCTGACGCTCTGGGGCGGCTTCGCGAGCACCGTCTGTTGGCCGCTCTCGGCCTATCTGGTCGCTCACATCGGCTGGCGTAGCGCGTGCTTGACCCACGCAGTCATTCAGCTTGGGGTGTGCCTGCCGCTCACGCTGCTGGTCGTCCCCCACGCCGGCCCCCGGCCTGAGGAGGCGCCAGTCGCATTGCCAGTTCGGGCGCCGGCGCTGACGACGGCCGAGCGGCGCCTGTTCGGTCGCCTGGCGCTGGTGCTCACACTCGTTGCCGTGACTGAGGCGATCGTCTCCTTTGGACTTCTGACGCTACTGCAAGCGCGCGGCTTGGCGCTCGCGGCAGCGGTGTCGCTCGGCGTATTGATCGGGCCATCCCAGGTTTTGTCGCGGCTCGTCGAACTCCTGAGCGGCGGACGGCATCACCCGCTTTGGACCATGACGGCCGCAGTGACGTTGATGGCGGTCGGGCTGGTGCTGCTGGCGGCGCACATTCCTGTCCCAGCGCTCGCCGTCGCCCTCTACGGCGCGGGGATCGGCATCGATTCGATCGCGCGCGGCACCCTCCCCCTCGCGCTGTTCGGACCCGCTCGCTACGCAGCCCTCGTCGGTCGTCTGGCGCGACCCAGCTTCGTCGCGCAGTCCTTCGCGCCGCTCCTGGCCGCGCTGGCCCTGGCGCGTGCAGGTCCTGACATCACCCTGGCGGGGCTCGGCGCGCTGGCGGTCGCCAATGTTCTCCTCGTCGCGGAGCTTTGGCGATCAGCTCGCGCAGCTGAGCAGCCCGTGTCTTTCGCCAGGGAGGACGGCGAGGTGGTCATCCCGCCACCATGAGGTAGGCGGCGCCATGGCCGACGGCGGTTGTTGAGACCGCGAAGCAGATCGCCATCGGATCCGCTAGCCGCCTCCGCGCTTAAGCACCACCATCGGCTACTCTCGACGTGGCGGTGGTGGCTTCGAATGGCCTGCCAGCCCGCCAGGCCCGCTCTGGCGCCCCCCTCACTCAGCCAGTATCATTTCCCGGTGATGCGCCTGCTGTTCATGTTTTTGGCCGTATTGGGCCTGCTCGCCAGTCCGGTGACGGCAGCTGCGGCGCAGGCCTCGTGCGGTCATCACGGCCCCGTGGCGAGCTCCGGAATGGAAATGCCGGCTATGCCAGGGCATGCCCACATGACCAGTTTCGTGGCCAAGGGCGACCCTTGCTGCGATCCGAGCGGCAAGAGTCACAAGACCAGCCACAAGAACAGCGCGCGGGGGTGCTGCGCCGCCTGCGCGGACGCGATGGCCTTGCCGGCATCCCTGGCAAGCGGATCGCCGCCCCCTGCCCGCGCCCCGCTCGATATACCCGTTCTGACATCGACTCACGGCCTCGAGCCGGCGGGACTCGAACGACCTCCGAAATCGATCGCCTGACGCCGCCGGCCTGAAGGCTGGCGGTTCTCGAGCGCGCCGTTGGTGCGCGCGACTGCGGTTGCGCGCCTCCGGCGGCGATCCTCCGCTGGCCTGTTGGCCAGCCGGGCATCGACTTCAGGAATCGTCAGATGACCATCAATAAGCTCGCCATCGCTGGCGTCGCCGGCGCTATGGTCGCGCGCCCAGCCAGTCTCATCGCCGCCATCGCTATGTTCGGCGGTGGCGCCCAGGCCGCGCCGCTCACCTACGACGCCGCCCTGAAGCTCGCCGAAACCACAGCGCCGAGCCTCGAGGCCAAGGCCGCGGACGTGAGGGCGTCACAGCGTGCGGCGGTGGCCGCCGGCCGCTTGCCGGATCCCAAGGCGTCAGTGGAGGCGACGGACTTTCCCATCACGGGTCCGCTCGCCGGCCGGCCCGGCCAAGACGATTTCAGCATGCTGACGTTCGGCGTGTCGCAGGAGGTGCCCAACGTCGCCAGGCGGCGTGCAGCGCGCGAGCGGGCCGCGGCGGACATCGGTGCGGCCGAGGTAGGCCAGCGCGGCGAAGCCCGCGACGTCCGGGTGAACACCGCTCTGGCCTGGATCAACCTCTACTACGCCGAACACCGCCTCGCCGTACTGAACGAGATCGATCGCGCGCTCGCGTCACTGCGCCAGACGGCGGCATCGCGGCTCGCCTCAGGCGCGGCGCGACCGGGGGAGACTCTTGAACCGGAGCAGTGGACCGCCGCACTCGCCGACCGGCGCGCCGGCCTCGTCGCGGAAATCGAAGAGGCGCGCGCCGAGCTGATCCGTTGGACCGGCGATCCCCAGGCCGAAGTGGCCGGCGACCCGCCTGACTTTCACATCGATCCGGCGGCGCTCCGCGCAGGTCTCCTGCATCTCCCGGCGCTTACGCAGTATGACGCCATGGAGCGTCAGGCCGACGCCGATGTGGACGCCGCCAAGGCCGACAAGCATCCCGATTGGGGTATTGGGGTCGATTACAGCCATCGCGACCCGCGCTTTGGGGACTATCTGTCGGCCAAGGTCACGTTCAGCCTGCCGCTGTTCGCCTCGACCCGTCAGGACCCGATCATCGACGCACGGGTCGAGACCGCCGGCAGGGTGCGCCTGGAACGCACGGCGGAACTGCGCGAGCTCGAAGCGTCGCTCGACGCGCGCCTCGCCGATCACGTCATGCACCACGAACTGTTGGAGCGGGCCCAAAACACCCTCGTGCCGCTGGCCAGGCAGCGCGCCGACCTGGAGTCCGCCAGCTATGGCGCGGGCTCGGCCAGCCTCTCCGACGTCCTGAGCGCGCTCCTCGCCCTGGCGGAGGCCCAGACCGAAGTTGTCGACCACCAGGCCGATGTCGCCCGCGACGGCGCGGCCATCGTGCTCACCTACGGGGACGAAGCCCAATGAACCCCGTCACCCTGACGCCTCAACGCCTGGCGCTGACGGTCGCCGCTGTCGCCGCGATCGCGGGCGCCACCGGCTACGGCATCGCTCACCTTGGCAAGGCCAAGCCGGCGCCAAGCGCCCCTTCAAGCTCGACCGAACGCAAGGTGCTCTACTGGTACGACCCGATGCATGCCGACCAGCATTTCGACAAGCCGGGCAAATCGCCGTTCATGGATATGCAGCTCCTCCCGATGTACGCGGGCGAAGGGGGCGGCGCGCCGGGGGTGGCGGTCAGCGGGGCAACGCAGGAAAGCCTCGGCATGCGGCTGGCGAGCGTCCAGCGCGACAGTTTCAGCCAGAGCGTCGATGCCACCGGCGTGCTCGACTTCAACCAACGCAACGTCGCCATCATCCAGTCGCGCGCCGCGGGCTTCGTCGAGCGCGTCTATGCCCGTGCGCCCGGGGACGTGGTGCGGGCCGGCGCCCCGGTAGCCGACCTCCTGGTCCCAACCTGGGGGGGCAGCCAGCAGGAATACCTGGCGGTGCATGCCACAGGCGATCCGACTCTGGAAGCGGCCGCGCGCCAGCGGCTGCGGCTGCTCGGCATGACCGACAGCCTGATCGACGAGGTCACCAGGACCGGACGCCCGCATGACGTCGTCACGATCTCGACGCCGATCGGCGGCGCCATCCAGTCGCTCGATGTGCGCCAGGGCATGTCGGTCAACATGGGTCAGAGTCTCGCCCAGGTGGCCAGCCTCTCGACCGTTTGGCTGAACGCCGCGGTGCCGGAAGCTGAGGGCGGTCAGGTGCGCGTCGGCGATGCGGCGCGCGCCGAGTTCGCCGCATTCCCCGGCGAGACCTTCGCCGGCCGGGTGATCGACATCCTGCCGACCGCCCAGGCCGATAGCCGCACCCTGACCCTCCGGATCGAGCTGCCCAATCGCGGCGGAAGGCTGAGACCCGGCATGTTCGCGACGGCGCACATCCTCGGAGCGCCGCACTCTTCGCTCGTCATCCCGTCCGAGGCGGTGATTAGAACGGGCACGCGGGCGATCGTCATGACAGCTGGCGACGGCGGCCGCTTCCAACCGGTCGAGGTCAAGACCGGCGAGGAGCAGGGCGGCCAGACCGAGATCCTGGGCGGACTCGCCGAGGGTCAGGAGGTCGTCGCCTCCGGCCAGTTCCTGATCGATTCCGAGGCGAGCCTGCAGGGACTCAAGGTTCGGCCGCTCGCGGCGGCCTCACCTCAGCCGCCAGGCGGGTCGCGAAGCGCGCTCGCCGAGACCCGCGGGCGCATCGAAGCTCTGTCAGGAGACCAGATCACCATCAGTCATGAGGCTGTCCCCTCGATCGGCTGGCCGGCCATGACGATGACGTTCAGACTTGATCCGCCGACGCTGGCCAAGGGTCGGAAGGTCGGCGATCGGGTCTCCTTCGGCTTCGAGCCGAAACCCGAAGGTCCGGTGATCCGTCAGCTCGCACCGGCGGGAGCGAGCCAATGATCGCCGCCGTCATCCGGTGGTCGGTAAAGAACCGGTTTTTCGTCCTGATCGCGGTCTTCGCCCTGCTCGTCGCCGGCGTGATCGCGGTGCGCACGACGCCGATCGACGCCTTGCCGGACCTCTCTGACGTCCAGGTGATCGTCAGCACGCCTTACGCCGGGCAGGCGCCGCAGATCGTTGAGAACCAGGTCACCTATCCCCTCGCCACCACAATGCTCTCGGTGCCGGGCGCCAAGACCGTGCGCGGCTATTCCTTCTTCGGGGAGAGCTTCGTCTACGTGATCTTCGAGGACGGGACCGACCTCTACTGGGCCCGCTCGCGGGTACTGGAATACCTCAACCAGGTGCAGAGCCGCCTCCCGGCGGGAGTGACACCGGCGCTGGGCCCGGACGCCACCGGGGTCGGTTGGGTCTATGAATACGCTCTGGTCGACCGGACCGGCCGCCACGATCTCTCACAGCTCAGGTCGTTGCAGGACTGGTTCCTGCGCTACGAGCTGAAGACCCTGCCCGGTGTCGCCGAGGTCGCCTCGATCGGCGGAATGGTCAAGCAGTACCAGGTGGTGCTCGACCCGGTGAAGCTGGCCGGTTACGGGATTCCGCAGGGCCAGGTCGTGCAGGCGATCCAGCGCGCCAACCAGGAGACGGGCGGCTCGGTGTTGGAGCTGGGCGAGGCCGAATACATCGTCCGAGCCCACGGATACCTACAGAGCCTCGACGACTTCCGCGCCATTCCCCTCAAGACGGCCGTAGGCGGGACGCCTGTCACCCTTGGCGACGTCGCCACGATCCAGATCGGGCCGGAGATGCGGCGCGGGGTCGCCGAACTCAACGGCCAGGGCGAGGTCGCCGGGGGCGTCGTCATCCTGCGGTATGGCAAGAACGCCAAGGCGACCATCACGGCGGTCAAGGCCAGGCTCGCCGAGCTGAAGAAGAGCCTGCCGCCCGGCGTGGAAATCGTGCCGACCTACGACCGATCCCAACTGATCGACCGCTCCGTCGAGAACCTGACCGAGAAGCTGGTGGAGGAGTTCGTGATCATCGCGATCGTCTGCGCGCTCTTCCTCGGCCATCTGCGCTCGGCGTTAGTCGTAATT
>DASXGR010000156.1:0-56953 GCA_036488935.1 Caulobacteraceae bacterium
TGAGGTGGACAACATCCTGCGCTTCGAGCGGGACTTTCCGGGCGCCAAGGTGATCCGCCTGGAGCGCAACTACCGCTCCACATCCCATATCCTGGCCGCCGCCTCGGGCCTGATCTCCGCCAACCGCGACAGGCTGGGCAAGACCCTGTGGACCGAGGCCGAGGGCGGGACGAAGGTCCAGGTCAGCGGTGTGTGGGACGGCGAAGCCGAGTCTCGCCTTGTCGCCGAAGGCATCGAGCGCTGGCGCCGCGGCGGCCGGCGCTACCGCGACACGGCGATTCTGGTGCGCGCCTCGTTCCAGATGCGGGCCTTCGAAGAGCGCTTCGTCCTGCTGCAGATCCCCTACACGGTGGTCGGCGGGCCGCGGTTCTTCGAGCGGGCGGAGATCCGCGACGCCCATGCCTATCTGCGCCTGGTGCAGTCGGCGGACGACGACCTGGCCTTTGAGCGGATCGTCAACACCCCGCGACGGGGCCTGGGCGAGAGCACGGTGCAGAAGCTGTTGACCCTGGCCCGCGAGCGCGGGGTTTCGGCCTCCACGGCGGCGGCGGACCTCGCCTTCAGCGACGAGTTGGCCCCGCGCACCCGGACCGCCCTGTCCAACTTCATGCGCGATCTCGAGCGCTGGCGCGGCCAGATCGACACCACGCACCACGCGCGACTGACCGAGACCATCCTCGAGGAGAGCGGCTATGTGGACGCCCTCAGGCTCGACAAGGGACCGACCAGCCAGACGCGGCTGGAGAACCTCAAGGAGCTCGTGCAGTCGATGGGCGCCTTCGAAAGCCTGTCGGCCTATCTCGAACACGTGTCCCTGGTGATGGACCTGGATCGGGGCGCGGGCGAAGACGCCGTGCAGATCATGACCCTGCACTCCGCCAAGGGACTGGAATTCCCCCTCGTTTTCCTGCCGGGATGGGAGGAAGGCGTGTTCCCCAGCCAGAGGAGCCTGGACGAGTCCGGAACCAAGGGCCTCGAGGAGGAGCGCCGGCTGGCCTATGTGGGCCTGACCCGGGCGCGCGAAGAGGCCAGGGTCACCTTCGCCGCCAACCGGCAGGTCTACGGACGTTGGACCAGCCAGCTGCCGAGCCGGTTCGTCGATGAGCTACCCGCCGCGAACGTCGAAGCGAGCTCGGAGACGGGCTACTACGGCGGAGGTCCCGGATTGCGCGAAGGGCCGACCCGATGGGACGAGACGAATTACGGCTCCGGCTATGACAGCCCGGGCTGGCGCCGGGCGCAGGCCCGCGGCTACGCCGGCGGACCTCCGGGACGCACCCAGGTCATCGAGGGCGAAGGCCGCCTCGTGGCGGTGTCGGATTCCGGTTCGCCCAGCGCGTATGCGCGGGGCGATCGGGTCTTTCACCAGAAGTTCGGGTACGGAAAGGTGATGGCCGTCGAAGGCAACAAGCTCACGGTCGCCTTCGACACGGCCGGCGAGAAGCGGGTCATCGACAGCTTCCTTACCGCCGCCGGTTAGATCAGCACGAAGAGCGGACGTCCTCGTCCGCTCTTTTCTCTGCAGATCCGCCGCATCTCGAGGCGCGAAGGAAGGGCGGACGGGGGACGTCCGCGCTCCGGGACTCAGCCCTCCAGGTCCTCCGAGAGGATCGGCATTTCGAACATGAATGAGCCGTCTTCGTCCTCGTCCTGGTAGACGACGCCGATGTGCTCGCCACGCACTTCAACCTCTGCAGAGTCCTTCTGCTTGGGACGCGCCTTCAGCTGGATGTGGGGGTTGCCGAAGGTGCGTTTGAGGTGCGCCTGAATGCGGTCGATATCCTTCTGGTCCAAGACTGGGGCTCCGAGGGTAGTCGTGACTGGACCCCGAGCCTTATTGGGCCGCCGCGCCGGAGGCAACGGCGAGCGCCCTCACTCGCCCATGATTTCGTCCGCAATCGTATGGTCCATGGTCCGCGCCGGCTCCTCGCAGGTGGGGCAGCGCACCAGGCGGGCGGGGACGCCCGCCGCCGTGCAGCCTGCAGGCACCGGGATAAGCACGACCGATCCGGAGGCGATCTTGGCGTTGTCGCCAATGGTGATGTTACCCAGCACATTGGCGCCCGCGCCGAAGAGCACTCCGTTGCCCACCTTGGGATGGCGGTCCCCACGTTCGGCGCCTGTCCCGCCCAGGGTCACGCCATGGAGCATCGAAACGTCGCGCCCAACGCGCGCCGTCTCGCCAATGACGATCCCCGTACCGTGGTCGAAGAACGCGCCGGGCCCGATCTCGGCCGCAGGGTGAATGTCGACCTGGAACAGTTCCGACATCCGGCTCTGGAGATAGAAGGCTAGCGACTCCCTGCCCCGCCGCCAGAGCCAATGCGCAACGCGGTGGGTCTGCAGCGACTGGAAGCCCTTGAAGTGGAGGAAGGGCTGGATGAAGCCCTTGCAGGCGGGGTCGCGCTCGTACACCGCCTCAAGGTCGGCCTCGGCGTCGGCGACGATGCTGGGATCAACGGCATAGGCCTCCTGAGCGACTTCGCGAAGGCTCATGGCCCTCAGCTCCTGGTCGCCCAGCTTGCGCGCGAGCTGATAGGACAGCGCGCCGGCCAGGTCAGAGTGGGACAGGATCACCGCGTTGATCAGAGACGCCAGGCCCGGCTCATCGCGCGCAACAGCCTGCGCTTCCGCCCTCAGTGCGCTCCAGACCCTCGAGGAAGGTTGGAGGTCCACGACTTCCAGATGTTGGGCCATGCACCCGCTCCGCTTGCACCCGCCTTGTAGCGGTCCCCGCTCACGCCGATATGGGGCGACGCGCGCAGGAAGGCCAGAGCCGACCCCGGCGCATTGTGTTCGATACGATCTAGATATATCGTATGCGCAATCAGCATTCGGGATGAATCCTTGCAGCCCCTCCTCGACGCGCCCGCCTTCGGCGAACCCCTGCCGATCGAACAATCGCCGGAGACCCTCAATTTCCTCGCCCGGCGCCGTTCTGCCTCCGCCGCCACCCTGCGCGAACCCGCGCCCAACAACGACGAACTGAATGCGCTATTGACTCTGGCGACCCGGGTTCCCGACCACGGCAAGCTCGCCCCGTGGAGGTTCGTCGTGCTGTCCGGCGAGGCGAAGGCCGGCTTCGTCCAGCGGCTGGAAGCGATCGCCGCCACGCGTCCAGACGGCGATCGCCTGATCGCCAAGCTCGCCAAGCTGCGCATCCCGCCGCTCAGCGTCGCGGTGGTTTCGCATTACGCGCCAGGTGAGATTCCCGAGTGGGAACAACGCCTTTCCGCGGGCGCCGTATGCACCCTGATGCTCGTCGCGGCGCAAGCCATGGGCTATGGCGCCAACTGGATCACCGACTGGTATTCCTATGACGCCGAGGCGACAGGCGCCCTCGGACTCGGTGCTGACGAGAAGGTGGCGGGCTTCATCCACCTGGGCACGCCGGCGGAGCCGCCGCTCGAGCGCGTGCGTCCCGAGATTGGACCGATCGTCGAGGTGTGGCGCCCCTGAGCTCAATCGCCGAACCGCGCGGTCCCGCGTTAGCCGGCGTGACAAGGCGTCAGGTCAGCGCCTGATCAGACCCTCGGGCAGTTCCGGCCAGTGCGCGTCGAGGTCGTACCAGGACGAGGCGTCGGAACGCCAAATGTGCCATTGCCGGTCCGCCTGCAGCGGCGTGTCGAGACAGCCGAGGCGGAGCATCACCTGGGCGCTGTCAAGGCGCTCGGCGACGATCTGAGAGCCGCAGGTCCGGCAGAAATGGCGGAGTTTGCCTGGAGAGGATTCGTAGGCCGTCAGCCGATCCTCGCCGCGGGTCCAACGGAAGGCCTCGCGCGGAACGGCCGCGATGCTGGAGAACGCGCTGCCGTGCGCCTTACGGCAGGACTGGCAGTGGCAGTGGATGATCCCTGTCGCCTCGGCATCGGCCTGATAGGCGACCGCGCCGCACAGACAGCTCCCCTCCAGCATCGGACTTCCTCCTATCGCCCGCGGTAGGCGTCCACCCCCTGGTCAGGGACCCACAACCCCTCCGGGACCGGGCCCGTCTGCCAGAAAACGTCGATCGGGATTCCGCCGCGCGGATACCAGTAGCCGCCGATGCGCAGCCATTTCGGCTCGACCGTCTCGACCAGGCGGCGACCGATCGTGACGGTGCAATCCTCGTGGAAGGCTCCGTGATTGCGGAAGGAGCCTAGGTACAGCTTCAGCGATTTGGACTCGACCAGCCAGTCACCCGGTGCGTAGTCGATCACGAGCCGCGCGAAGTCCGGCTGGCCCGTGACCGGGCACAGGGAGGTGAATTCGGGCGCGGTGAAGCGCGTGAGGAAGAGTTGTCCCGCCTGGGGATTTGGGACTCGCTCGAGGATCGCCTCCTCGGGGCTGGCGAAACCGCGGACCTCGCGGCCGAGCTGGGTCAGGTGAAGATCGCTCATGGTCGCTATGTAGATCGAGACCGTTCCCGCGACGAGCGCCTTGGCCTTGACCCCGCTTTAGGGTTCAACGAGGGCCCGACAACGGGAGAGAGCGTCATGGCGGGTAAGGACTTCGACGGATCGGTGGTGGTGGTGACCGGCGCCTCGACCGGGCTGGGGCGCGCCATCGCGGTTGAGACCGCCGAGCGCGGCGCAGCCGTCGTGGTGGTGAACTTCGCCTCGAACCGGGCCGAAGCGGAAGAAACGGCGCGGCAGGTGGAAGCCAAGGGCGCCCGCGCGCCTGTCGTGCAGGCGGACGTCGCCGATGACGCCGGTTGCGCCGCAATCGCCGCAGCGGCGGCCCCTCACGGGCGCATCGACGCGCTGTTCAACAATGCCGGGACCACGGTCTTCGCCAACAATCACGCCGACCTCGACGCGGTCTCGGGCGACGACTTCCTCCGCCTCTACAAGGTCAACGTGATCGGCGCCTACCAGATGATCCGCGCCGCCCGGAGCCTGCTCGAGGCGGGCTCGGCGCCAGGCGCAGTGGTCAACACCGCCTCCATCGCCGCCGTCCTGGGCATAGGAAGCTCGGTGCCCTACGCGGCTTCGAAGGGGGCCCTGGTCACCATGACCCTATCCCTCGCCCGCGCCCTGGCGCCCAAGATCCGGGTCAACGCGATCTGCCCCGGGTTCATCGACACGCCCTGGTTCGGGAGGGCCATGCCCGAAGATCGTCTCCAGCGGATGCGCGAGGGCGTCGCCGCGGGCACGCCGCTGAAGGTGGCCTCCACCGCGGAAGACATCGCAGGCGCCGCGGTCTTTCTGGCCTCCCCGGCGGCGCGCCACATCACCGGCGAAGCCCTCATCGTCGACGCCGGGACCCACCTGGGCTACGCGCCGCTGACGATGAGGTAGCCGCTAGAGCGCTGTCCGACCAAGCGGGAACTGGTTGGGCGATGAGACGGCGCTCAAGATTTTGAATCTAGAGCAAATTATCTCCGACCAGACGTTTCCGTCTGGTCGGAGTTTGCTCTAGCGCGCGGCCCGGACCCATCAGGTCATCGTCTTGAACATCAGCGTGATCCGCATGTCTGGACAGGCGCGGGAGACGCCGCGCGCGACATGCGGGATCACACCGGGAAACACCGCCAGCCGATTGGGCCGGGGATAGACCGAGGCGATGATCTCCTGCTCCGCATTATCGAAGAAGACCGTCTCGCCAGCGTAGTTCGGTCTCCAATCGAGATGCGGATAGTAGATCGCTGTGTAATGGCTAGGAATATTGCTGTCGCGATGCAGCGAACCCTCTGTCCCAGCTGGATAGCCGTTGGCGTAGCATCGCGTGAGCTTGTGACCAGCCAGATGTGTGCCCTTGAGCCGCCGCCAAAGACTCGCCACCAGTGGAGCGTTCGTTTCGAGCATCCCCTCGAAGACCGCCGGATCGACCGCCTCGCGCCCGTCCGTGACGATCCCCGCGAAGTGCTTGTACAGGTAGCGGCCGCCCTGCGGATCCGAGAAGGCGCCGTAGCTCCAGCCCGGCCCCCGCAGGAACGCGAGGAGAGCCTTCTGTTCGTCGAGCGGCAGGATGCCGTCATGGGCGAGAATCCCGTCGGGCGCGGGCGGGGCCGCAACCGTAGCAGTGCTCGGGGCAGGCGCCCTGAGAAGGGTGGCGGGACCGCCAGTCGTCACGCTCAAGGGCCAACTCCGGGACCGGGAACTAGTATAGTCCCTATACCTTGACCACACTGAGACAGAAGTCGTCAGATCGCCGCGGACCTAGAGCAAACCCCGTTCAGACGGAACCGCCTGAACGGGGATGATTTGCTCTAGATTCAAAAGTTTAGAGCCTGATTCACCGTCCACATCTGTTCCGTGCAAACGGATCAGGTTCTAGACCTCGATCTCGCGCGACACCTCGATCACATTTGCGGCAGGCAGATTGAAACGATCGAAGGTCTTGACTGCATTCCTGAAAAGGAACGCGAAAATTGGTAGCTGCCACGCGGGAACATGAGAGCCTTCCGCTCGCCGTTTCACTGTGTCGCGCGAGCCGAAGAAGAGCGCGTGCTCGATATCCACGCCCGGATTGAGATCGCGGATCCGGCTGAGAGTCCTCTGTAAATCCGGAACTTCCACGAAGCCGAACCGGACGGTGACGTGGCAGAGTCCGTCGCAGAGCTCGGTTACGTGGCAGCGCTCTGCGTCCGGGATCCTGGGTTGGGGCTCGAAGACGACCGTAAGCGTCAGCACGTGCTTTTGAAGGGCTCCCATGACCCGGACGTGCTCGGTGACGATCGACGGAACTCCGTCACTCTGACGCGTCAGGAAAATTGCTGTGCCCGGGACGCGCGGAACTCCCCGCATCATTTGCAGGTACTCTGAAACCAGCATGGCGGCATGGAACGCGGCGGCGCGAACGGCGTCCACGCCCGTGCGCCAGGTCGCCATGAGGCCAAACATAAGGAAGCCCAGGGTGAGCGGCAGCCAGCCGCCGTCGATGACTTTCAGCAGGTTGGCCCCGAAGAAGGCCGCGTCCACCACCAGGAAGGCCGAGCCCACGGCAAGGACCACAGGCATCGGCCATTTCCACGCCCGCCGCATGGCCAGGAACAGCAGGAAGGTCGTGAGCAGCATCGTCGTGGAGACCGCGGCGCCGTAGGCGCCCGCCAGCCTGTCGGAACTGCGGAACGCCGCCGTGATCGCCAGGGTGGCGACCATCATCAATCCGTTCACGACAGGGACGTAGATCTGGCCATAGACACGATCGGAGGTCTGGCGGATGTGCACGCCGGGCATCCACCCCAGTTGCATGGCCTGGCGGGTCATGGAGAAGGATCCGGTGATGATGGCCTGGCTGGCGATGATGGTCGCGACCGTCGAGAGGACCACCAGCGGATAGATCGCCCAGTGAGGCGCCAGCTCGAAGAACGGGTTGCCCTGAACATGGCCCAGGCGGAGCAGCAGGGCCGTCTGGCCGGCATAGCTGATCAGCAGCGCCGGCAGAACGATGCAGTACCAGGACAGGCGGATCGGGCCGCGGCCGAAGTGGCCCATGTCGGCGTACAGCGCCTCTCCGCCGGTGATGCACAGGAAGACCCCGCCAAGGATCAGCGGTCCCGCGGGTCCGCTATGCAGCAGGAAACGCAGGCCAAGCCACGGGTTCACGGCCGTCAGGACGACCGGCGCGTGGACGATTCCGGTCAGGCCGAGAAGAGCGATGACAATGAACCAGACCAGCATGATCGGCCCGAACGCACGGCCAATCGTGGCCGTCCCGAACCTCTGCGCCCCGAAGAGGACGGCCAGGATCACGACCGCCAGGGGCATGATGAACGGCTTGAGGCTCGAGGTGACGACGTTGACGCCTTCGAGGGCGCTTAGCACCGAGATCGCTGGGGTGATCACACCGTCCCCGTAGATGAGGCCCGCCCCAAGCAGGCCCATGACGGTGAAGACCAGAGTTTTTCCTTCCAGCGCATTTGCGCCCACCAACGACATCAGGGCGAGGATGCCTCCCTCCCCCCGGTTGTCGGCCCGCATCACGAACAGGCAGTACTTGATGGATACGGTGACGATCAGCGTCCAGAAGATGAGCGAGAGGATGCCTAAAGCGCTCTGCGGCGTGAAATGGCCGCCCGCCGCCTGGACCACCGTCTGCAGGGTGTAGAGCGGACTGGTGCCGAGGTCTCCGAAGACGACTCCGAGCGCAGCGAGGGCGGCGAGCGGTCTGGGTCCTACGGCGTCGTCACGGGCGTTCGCCACGTGAGAGCCCGTATCGTCCTTCGCCATGCAATCCCTCTCGCCGGCCTATGTCGGGGTCTAATCCCGTTGGTCCGGATCAATGTCGAAACTCGGTCCGGCATCCGCCTTTCCAGACGGAGCCGGACATTGTCGGATCATGCGGGATTGTCGAGGCTGAAGCGGTCATCGTCCTCGTGATAGGCGAATATCTCCGCGTATCGGCCCCAGGTGATCACTGCATCCATTGTCTCCTCGGCGTAGGCCTCGCTCATGAAGTCCTCGAGCTCATCGCGAAAGCGCGAGGCGGGCGCCTGATGAGAAGCGCGGTCGTCGAGCACGCGGCGAATATGCGCCGCAAGGGGGACGTAGGCGATAAGGTGCTGGGCGAAGACCTGCTTGCGCTGGTCGACGTCCGCGTCGGCGTAGCGCCGTCCGGCGGTGGTCAATCGGATCTCGCGCCCGACGATCTCCCCGAAGCGCATCAGCTGCAGGGTTTCGGCGATAGGCAGGAGTTCGTCGACCTCGAGTTGAAGCTCACGGGCGAGGTCCGACAGATCGTCCTTGGCGCCCGGCGCCGCTGCGAGGGTCTCGATCATGCCCGCGAGGGTGTTCGTAGAAATGTGCGGAAGGGTCATTCCCAGGCCTGTTCCGGGGAACAGGCCCTCGCGGGCGGCAGCGCCCTTGGGGGTCGCGGTCATCCGGGCGTAGATGTCGTCGACCAACGCACGGAAGGCCGGATCCAGGCGCTTGCGGGGCTGCGGCAGGTCCACCTTGATCTCCGCGATGACCCTGCCGGGATTGCTGGAGAACACGAGGATACGGTCGCACATCAACACCGCCTCTTCGATGTTGTGCGTGACGAGCAGGATCGAGCGGATCGGCATACGGCCTTCGGACCAGAGATCGAGCAGGTCCGTGCGCAGGGTCTCGGCCGTGAGGACATCGAGCGCTGAAAACGGCTCGTCCATCAGCAGGATGGAAGGCTGAACGACGAGCGCCCGGGCCAGGCCTACGCGCTGCCTCATCCCCCCGGAGAGCTCCTTGGGGTAGGCGTTCTCGAAACCGTCGAGACCGATCAGGTCGATCGCCGCCAAGGCGCGCTGGCGCCGCGCCTCCGCGGGCACGCCCTGGGCTTCAAGACCCAGCTCGACGTTCTTCTGCACAGTCAGCCACGGGAACAGGGCGAAGCTTTGGAACACCATGGCCACGCCATGGGCGTTGTCGTCCCCCGGCATGTCGCGGACGGTCACCGACCCCGCCGTCGGCGTGATCAGGCCGGCGATCGAGCGAAGCAGGGTCGACTTTCCCGAGCCCGAGCGCCCCAGCAGTCCGACGATCTCACCGGAATTGAGGGTGAGGTCGACGTCCTCGAGCACAACCAGTCCCTGACCGCCACGACTTCCGCCGTAGACGTGCTTGAGACCCTTCACCTCCACGAGTGGGGCGGTGAGCTGCTGGGGCCGTTCGAGGGTCACAGTCATGGCGGGCCTCCTTCGAGCGGATCAGTTCAGGCGGAAGTTCTTTTCGGCGTACGCGTAAAGCGGCCGCCACAAGGAACGATTGAGGGTGATGACGAACAGGCTCATCACCGTTGCGCCGAGGGCCACGCGAGGGATGTCGCCGGCCGCCGTCGCCTTGGCGATGAACGCACCCAATCCCCGCGCCTCAAGCGTGCGATGGCCCCAGGTCACCACCTCCGCCACGACGCTGGCGTTCCACGACCCGCCGGAAGCCGTCAGGGCGCCGGTGATGTAGTAGGGCATGATCCCCGGCAGGATGAAGTCCCGCCAGCGCTGCCAGGCGCGCAGGTGGAACATGCCCGCGGCTTCCTTGAGGTCGTTGGGCAAGGCGCTCGCGCCCGCCACGACGTTGAACAGGATGTACCACTGGGTCCCCAGGATGATCAGAGGCGAGAGCCAGATGTCTGGATCCAGCCGCAGGGCGACGATCGCCATGACCGCAAACGGGAAGATCACGTTTGCCGGGAAGGCCGCCAGGAATTGGGCGAGAGCCTGGATCCGCTGCGACCAGGCTGGCCGAAGCCCGATCCACACGCCGATCGGCACCCAGATGAGGCTCGCGATGACGATCAGCACGAGGACGCGGCCGAGGGTGAGGAAGCCATAGCCCAGGGCGACAAACGCCTCGTGCCAGTCGAGCGAGCGCGCCAGATAGCGGACGATCGTCACCGCCGCCCACAGCACCGCAACGACGACCACGGCGTACCAAAGACGATCGAACCAGAGGGCTGCGGCAGGGCTCAGCCGGCGTGGCTTGCGCGTGCGGGCGCGGCTCCGCGCGGGCAATTGGGCGAGCAGATCCCCGATTGGCGCCGCGATCCGCGCCAGCAGTCGCGTGCGGCGCATGAGATCGAGGAACCAGGACTCCGGCTCGGTCTCCGAGGCGGTCTGCTCGAAGCGGAACTTGTCCGCCCAGGCGACAATGGGGCGGAAGACGAGTTGGTCGTACAGGACGATCACGACCGCCATTGCCCCGACGGCCCACGCGACGGCGGCGAGGTCCCGGTGGTCGATTGCGACCGAGAGCCAGGAGCCGATGCCCGGGAGCATGTAGCTCGTCTTGCCCACCGAGAAGGCCTCGGAGGCGACGACGAAAAACCAGCCCCCGGACATCGACATCATGGTGTTCCACACCAGGGCGGGGGTCGCGAAGGGCAGCTCCAGCTTCAGGAACCGCTTCCAGGGCGAAAGACCGAACTGCCTCGCCGCCTCGTCCAGGTCCGACGGGATGGTGCGCAGCGACTGGTAGAAGCTGAAGGCCATGTTCCAGGCCTGGGAGGTGAAGATCAAGAAGATCGCCGCCCCTTCGACGCCCAGCTCGCTGGCCGGGAACAACCCGACGAAGAAGGTCAAGGTGAAGGCGAGGAACGACATGATCGGGATCGACTGGGCGATGTCGAGCATGGGGATGATCACGAGCTCGGCCCTGCGGCTCTTGGCCGCCAGGGTCGCGACGCCGAAAGTAAAGAGCAGCGACAGAGCGATCGCGGAGAACATCCGCAGCGTTGAGCGCAGGGCGTATTCGGGCAGCCTGGCGGGATCCAGCACGACCGGTTCGGTCACGAGGTGGCTGACCGGCAGATTCATCTGCCTGGCCCCGTGCACCACGAGCACGGCGAGCGCCCCGATCAGAATCAGGGCGACGATGTCGAATCGGTTTGGCGCAAGATCGCGGCGCGCAAACCGCGCCAGCAGACCGGCGCCTTGCCGATCGGATGAGAGGAAGACCATGGGCTCGCCTCATGACCGCCGCGTCGGGCGTCACGCGCGAGCCGGCGAAGCCTTAGCTTCCAGCCCGACCTGACGTCCGTCGCGGCCCGCTATCTGGACCAGGACTGTCGCTTGGCATCTTGGTTTGAGTTTCCGGTTGATTGCGCTTGCACAGGCGTGAGCCCCTGCACGCACAAGGCGCGGGATGGGCTTGTCCGCGTAAGGTGTCAACCCTTGCAGTCGCGGCACGATCGCCGCATCGCGACAAAGGCTGAACCGGGAGGGACGACGCGCGCTTTAGGGCCGGCGCGCGCGCTTTCTCAGGCCGCGCATTTCATCACGAGAGCGCGACCATGACCCACCTTCCCGAGCCTGGGCGCGACGCATTTGCCTGGCTGCCGGATTTCGGCCTGGGCGGGGTCGCGCTGGGCAATGAGTTCGAGGTTGTCACCGACGAGATGGCGCATGCGACCCTGGCCGCGGCCTGGGACGCAGGCGTGCGTTACTTCGACGTATCGCCCTGGTACGGCCTCGGCCTCGCCGAACGCCGGTTCGGAAGCTTCCTTCACCGACAGGACCGCGACAGTTATGTGCTCTCTACCAAGGTCGGGAAGCTGCTGAAGGCGTCGCCGCACAACAGCGCCAGAGAGAACTTTCCCTTCTCGCCTTCGCCGAACAATGTCGTCTTCGACTACACCGCCGACGGTGTCCGCCGCTCGATCGAGGACAGTCTTCAGCGGCTGGGCGTCAGCCGCCTGGACGTCGTCTTCGTTCACGATCTCTCGCCCGACAACCGCCTGCTGCCCAGGCCCTGGGACGAACTGTTCGAGGTCGCGCTGAAGGGCGCCTTCCCTGCCCTCTCGCAGATGCGGTCGGAGGGCGTGATCCGATCATGGGGCATGGGGGTGAATAGTCCCGAACCCATCCTGCGCGCGATGGCGGAGGCCGATCCGGACCTGTGCCTGCTCGCCTCGCAGTATTCGCTGATCGATCACGCGAACGCCCTCAAGGTGGTGTTCCCCGCGGCCCGTCAACGAGGGATGAAGTTCGTCGTCGGCTCGTCGCTGAATGCCGGCTTCGTCTCCGGCAGTGCGCGGTACAACTACGGCGAGGGCCGCTGGGAGATCCCGCCAGAGCGCATCGCCAAGCGGGATGCGCTGCTCGCGGCGGCCGCCAGATTCGGCGTCGACCTGCGCGCCGCGGGGATGCAGTTCTCGGCCGCGCCTGACGTCGCTGCATCGCTCATCGTCGGGGCGCGCAGTCCCGAACAGATTCTCGCCAACGTCGCGGCCTTCCGGACGCCGATCCCCAGGGGATTTTGGGACGCCTTGCGCGAAAAGGGCCTGATCGAACCGGACGCGCCCGTTCCGGAGCGCCCCAGCCCCTGAGGCGTCGACGAGAGTGCGCCTCTTCGGTGATCCCTTGTCTTCATTGCGTGTGGAGCTTGCTCCGGGGCGCGGAACTGTCGAACGTCCGGCGGTCCGCCGGCGGCGGGTTCTCGAAACCCGAGGCCGGGCGCAAGCAGGGAGAAACGGCCGTGAGCGTGCGTTACGAACGCAAGGGACGCCTTGCAGTGATCACCCTGGATCGGCCCGCCGCGCTGAACGCCCTAACCCTTGAAATGATCGGCGAGGTCGAGAGCCTGGCGCGGCGCGCCGAGGCCGATCCCGCCGTCTTCGCCATCTGCATCACCGGCGAGGGACGCGGTTTCTGCGCGGGGCTCGACATGTCGGCCCTGGCGGACCACGCGGCAGGGAAAGCTCCTCCGGCGAGCGCAGAGGCGCTGGCCCGGCCTGAGCGGCGGATGATGTTCAGCGCCCTGCCGACCATCGCCAAACCCGTGATCGCCGCTGTGAACGGCGTGGCCGCCGGCGGTGGTTTCATCCTGGCGATGATGAGCGACCTTCGCTTCATGGCCGAGGGAGCGAACCTCATCACCGTCTTCTCCCGGCGCGGGCTGGTCGCCGAGCACGGCGCGGCTTTCATGCTGACCCGGCAGGTCGGCCTGTCGCGCGCGCTGGACCTTCTATGGAGTTCGCGCCGTATCGGGGCCGCCGAGGCCCTGCGCATCGGCCTCGCCGATCGGGTCGTGGCGAGCGAGACCTTGCTCGCGGCCGTGGAGACATACGTGGAGGAAATGGCGGACACCGTCGCGCCCCGCTCGGTGGCCGCCATGAAGCGCCAAGCCTATGCCTACCTGGAGATGAGCTTCGCCGAGGCGGCCGCGGACACCGCGGCCTTGATCGATGCGTCCCTCGCCCACCCCGACGCGGCAGAGGGCGCCACTTCCTTTGTGGAACGGCGTCCGCCGCGCTTCGCCCCGCTGGACTGAGGTCTTCCTCAACCCTCCCCCAACACCACCTCTCTCAGCGCCCGATTGGGATCGTCCGTCAGACGGCTGTCGAGATCGAACAGCATGGTGGCGCGCCGCCGAGCGTCATAGGGCGGCCACTGCGGCAAGCCCGGCGCATTGGGATTTCCGGTTCGGGCGAAGGCGAGCCACGCGGCGGACATCTGATCGGCCACCTTCTGTGGCTCCTCGCCGCGACCGACGAAGTTGCGCGCCTTCTCAACGTTGTCGAACACCAGCGGGATCTCCAGGGCGTGTGGAGACTTCAGGCGTCCCCGGGCGACGGGGGTCTCCCAGGTCAGCAGATACATGAAGACCGGCGCGCCCTGGGCGGCCTTGCGCTCGGCGAGGCGGATCGAATTGCCCCACATGCCGGTGGCCGTCCCAACGGCCGACACCAGGTGCGTCGGCGAATAGTCGGCGAACACCTTCTTCAATTCGGCGATGAGCCGGGAGGCCCGCTCGCCCACCGCGGTCGTGGCATGCCGTTCCACGTCCTCATCGGTGAAGGAACCGAACTTCGGATGAGAGAACATGAATAGCGTGTTCTCGTCCTTGTTCGTCCCGATCAGCAGGGGAATGTCCGCTGAGAGCGGCGTGGCGTCGGGCTCGAACGGATTTCGCGGCAGGACCTCTCCATCCACCACCGGCGTGTAGAGCCGCATCACGTCGCCGCCGATCGCCACGCTCTCGTGGGAGATCACGTCGGTCGGGATATCGGCGAGGTGCTCGGGCCGCGTCACCTTCAGGCGCTCGAGCAGCTTGCGTGCGGTTTCCGTCGCCTCGGCGCGCGGCTTGCCGGTCAGGCCTGGACCGCTCTGGATGACCGCCTTGTGGAAGAGCCCCCTCGCCGAGGGCATGCCCATCAGCAGCGAGACCTTCCAGCCGCCGCCGCTCTCGCCGAAGATGGTGACGTTTCCGGGATCGCCTCCAAAAGTCGCGATGTTTTCGCGCACCCATTCGAGCGCCTGGACGATGTCGAGCATGCCCGCGACGCCCGATCTCGCGTAGTCGGCGCCGAAGATATCGCCCAGGTGCAGATAGCCGAAGACGTTGAGCCGGTGGTTCACCGTGACCGTCACGACGTCGCCCTTCCGGGCCAGCGCGGCGCCGTCATACATGGCCGCGCCGCCCGAGCCGTTGGCGAAGCCGCCGCCATGGAGCCAGACCATCACCGGCCGGCGGGCGTTGTCGAGGCCGGGCGTCCAGACATTGAGGAACAGACAATCCTCGGACGAGGCGGGCTCATCCGGCGCAGGCGGATCCCCTGGCGAGGTCCGGCGCTCGCCGGGCGCCAGACCGGATTGGATCGCCGGCGCGCCATAAGCGACCGCATCGACCGCCTCTGACCAGGCCTGCGGTCGCCGTGGCGGCATGAAACGCTCCCGCCCCGTGGGCGCAGCGCCGTAGCGAAGGCCCTTGAATACCGCCAGGCTCTCCTCCCGGCAGCCTCTCACCGGTCCGTTGCTGGTGCTCACCGCCTCGGTGAGCGCGTTCGGCGCGGTCGCCAGATCGTCCGCCATCCCGGATACTCCCTGTCCGAATTTGCGCAGCATCACACCGCGCCTGGAGCCAGGGCGCAAGGCGGCGGCCAAAGCCACGCCGGGCTGGGAAGCAACACTCCGCACTCTTGTGTGTATCTTTGTGTCGCAGGGCGTTGGCGGCGTTTGCGCGAGAGGTCCCGAGGGACCATAATCCTGAGTCTCTGCTCAACAGCTGAAAGGAGGTGATCCAGTGTCTCATTGTCTCCAACCGCGGTCGCATGCGACCTGGAGCCTGAAGACGGAGGCTCACGCCTGACGGCGTTTCCGACTTAAAGACCAGGTCGCGGCCTCCGGGCGTTTGTCACCGGGAGCGCCGCGGTCACGACGATGGAAGGGCCGCTCCAGCAATGGGGCGGCCCTTTGCCTTTGCCGCCGCCCAAGCTTCGCGGTCCAGCAGCTCCCGGCCTGCCTCGGTGGCTACGATGTAGCCGTCGATGACGTTGACGAGACCACGGCACGCCAGAATCCGGAAGCTGGCGATCTGCACTGGGGCGGCATCGCACAGCACACCGGGACCCGGCCGGAGCTTCAGCCCATTCCCAGCATCAGCAATATCCCGCAAGGCGCGTAGGTCGGGACGCCGCAGACGCGGCGGGTCGGACTCAATCATTCGGGACGCTCCCCATTACTGCGCGGCGCGGCGGGGCGTGCTCAGCCGTCTCCGGACCAGGCTGCCGCACCGGCTCAACGCGACAGTCACGCTCCAGCTCCCTGTTCCGCCTCACTAATCTGAAGTGGTGCAGCAGGTTGGTCGCGCGCTTTGGGGGGCGACGCGCGAGAAGCTGCGCAACTGACCTCGGGACGCGCTCCACCGCCGGCGCGCCGCGCCCTGGACTTCTGCAACACGACTGAACGCCCTGCGTCGTTCACGGCTCTCCAGGCGAGCGAGACACGCCGGTCGGCTAGAGGAACCACCCGCCCGTAATTTTGGCGCGTGTTCTGGGGGGTTCACCCAATGTCCTCTTGCTCAAGCGCGGGCGCAGGCTCAAACCGCGAGCGATAGTCCGTAATCGCACATCATGGGCCTGCCGCGTTCAGATGGACCAGGAGGACGAACATGGAGACAAGCGTCTTCAGGCGGATCATCGTCGCGGGGGGCCTTGCGGCGCCTCAAATCCGTGGCCGACGCTTTCGCACCCCCCGTATGGATCAAGCGTAAGGATGAAACGTTCCGCCCGAAACAGCTCCAGCCCCACCATTGGGTGTGCGTCCCTAGTCGAGGGGCGATCCGCCTCAGCTCTTCCAACGTCCGACCATCAAGTGTCCCATGTTGCGTATCCTCATCGCTGACGACCACGAGATCGTTCGAAAGGGCGTTCGAGACGTGGTTGAGGGCCACCCCGGGTGGCAGGTCTGCGCGGAGGCGTCCGACGGCCAGCAGGCGCTGGAACTGGCCGTGAAGGAAAAGCCGGATGTGGCGGTGTTGGACGTCACCCTGCCAATCCTGAACGGGATCGCGGTGACCCAGAGGCTGCGCAAGGAGCAGCCACACATTCGAGTGCTGCTGTTCACCATGCACGATGACGACGACACAGTGAGCCGCGGCCTGGCCGCGGGCGCACGCGGATATGTGTTGAAGTCCGACAGCGAAAGCCATCTTGAAGCGGCAATATCGGCGTTAGGGGCCAACCGCCCCTATTTCTCCGCACCGGTCTCCGAATTGTTGCTCGATGCGGCGCTCAACGACCGGAAGCGCTCAAAGCTGGAGAGCTTCACCATCCGTGAGCTCGAGGTCGCTCAGTTGATCGCCGAGGGCAACTCGAACAAGCAAATTGGCCGTCTGCTCGAAATCAGCATCAAGACGGTCGAGAGCCACCGCTCGGCAGCTATGCGCAAGGCGGGCGTGCACACCGCTGCAGAGTTCGTGCGCTTTGCGATCAAGCATAACTTGATCCAACCTTAGGTCGCCGAACCCCTCGGCCACGGGTTTTCCCCGATGGCAGCGCCCCCTCACCCGCGGAACAGTCGGGTATAGGCAGGAGGCGTAAGTGAGCGGAGCCCAACCTGAAGTCTGGGGTCCGGATGCAGCGGCGCAAGCGGCCGCCCAGATCTATATCCACGTCTTCCCGCTGTTGCTCGCCGATATGGTGCGGCGCGCCCATCCGATGTCCCCGGGCCATTTCAGGCTGCTGAAGGAGGGAGCCGCGGTCCTCGCGCCGGGGATCGATGAGGATGACGAACGTCTGGTCGTCGCCAGCGCCTGGATCGACCTTTCCGAAGGGCCGCACGTGCTTCGGATCCCCGACATGCGTCGGCGCTATTTCGTCCTCACCCTATTCGACACAGCCGGCGACGCCTTTGCGAGCTTCGGCTCACGCACGGGTAGCGACCAGGGCCTTGACCTCGCGCTGGTCGGGCCGCGCTGGCGCGGAGAGCTTCCACAAAGCCTGGTGGCGCGACGCGCGCCCAGCGATGGGGTGTGGGTCCTCGCGCGCATCTATGCGGACAGTATTCTGGATCGCAGTGAGGCGGAAACCCTCGCCAGCGAGCTCAGCATCGGTCAGCTGCATTCGCCGAAGCGCTGGCGACCCGGCCCGGCGCCAGGTTTCGAACCACCGACCGCGCCGATCCTCCGCCAGGTCCTGGAGGTGCCCGCGCCGGTCTTCTTTCATCGGCTTAACGCGCTGGTGCAGCGCGCGCCGGACGCCTCTCGACCCGACCTGATCGCCGATCTGGCGCCCTATCGGGACGAGCTCGAGAGCGCGGTCAAGTCCGGTCAATGGCGGTCCGACCCCGCGCACTCGATCGAAGCGGCGCTAACGGACGCCATCGCCGCGATTCGTGAAACGGCGAAGCAGCACGAGGCGGTCGGTTCCAACTGGCGAAGTGTGACATGGTCAGAAAAGGCGGCGCTCGGTCCTCTTGAGCGCGCCGCGCGAGCCTATGCGCAGATGGGCGCCCCTGCCCGGCAGGACCTCCTGACGCTCGTCACCGACCTGGACGCGCACGGTCACCTGATCTCCGGAACCAATGGCTATCGCCTCCGCTTCCGCCCCGGCGAACTTCCGCCCGTACGAAGCTACTGGAGACTGTCGACATCACCGCCGGCAGCGTACGACCCGCGGCGCGGCGTCGGCAGCCGCAGCGAGTTGGTGCTCGAAACCGACGGAACACTCGAACTCGTCACCCGTCGGGACCCGCCATCAGTCGCGAAGATCCCGAACTGGCTCCCCTGCCCGTCCGAGCGCTTCTCGCTGACCATGCGTCTGCACTGGCCGCTCGCCCCCGCGCTGAACCCCAGCTGGCGACCGCCACCCATCGAACGGGTCGAGGCGGAAGCGGGCTCCAGCATCGGGGGAGGACGCAGATTCTCCGCCGCCCGAGTCCCGGACGATTTTCCCGACCGGGAGGCCACTTCGATCCCGTGGAGCAATCAGACGTGAAATCTCTCCAGCTCGCCCTGGTGCTTACGCTTAGCGTAGCCCTTCCCCTCGCCGCCGCAGCTGCACCCGCGTCCACGACCCAAAGGCGGTCGACCGCGACCCAAACCGCTTCGTCGACGACTCCCAAGCCCGAAATCGATCCAACGGCGATCGAGGCGCTGCGCAAGATGAGCGCCTATCTGCAAACATTGCCCGGTTTCGAACTGCAGTCCGACGCCAGCTTGGACGTCGTCACGGCCGAAGGTCAGAAGATTCAGCTCGACGGCGTCGTCCGTTATAAGGTGCGACGGCCGGACGCGTTCGTCATATCCATGGACAGCGACGTCAAGAAGCGGACCTTCTACTACGACGGCAAGCAGTTCACGGTCTACGCGCCAGAACTCGGCTATTACGCGACTTCCGCCGCGCCGGCGACGATCCATCAAACGCTCGACATGATCTGGGAAAAATTCGGCATCTCCTTGCCGCTGGAAGACCTGTTCCGGTGGAGCGATGCGGGCTCCGCCAGGGTCGACACGGTCAGGGAGGCGTTCAGTCTGGGCCCAGCCACCATCGGCGGGGTCAAGACCGACCAGTACGCCTTCCGGGAGGGCGACATCGACTGGCAGATCTGGATCGAGCGGGGCGACAAACCTCTTCCGCGCAAGATGGTCATCGTCGACCGCACCGACCCGGCCGACCCGGCCTACATCGCCAGGCTCACCTGGAACGTCAGCCCAAGTCTCTCGGCGGATGACTTCGCCTTTCATCCCGCCAAGGACGCCAAGCCGATCAAGTTCGTCCCGGCCGGCCAGTAGGAGAACGGTCCCATGATGAACAAGACCACCTCGAGGGTGGCGTTGGCGGCCTCAATCGCGGCCATAGTCTCCGCCCTCGCCGCGCCTGCTGTTGACGCCCGCGGAGGCCGTGGCGGAGGTGGAGGCGGCCGTGGTGGCGGCGGCGGCAGCCGCAGTTTTGGCGGCGGCGGTCGCGGCGGCTCCATGGGCGGCGGGATACGCTCATCGGGGTCGAGCAGCATCAGCCGTCCATCGGGCGGCGGCTTCGGCGGACGCGGCGGCGCAGGCGGCGGCGGGAACCGCTTTGCAAGCGCCGGTGGCCCCGGCGGTGTCGGAGGCGCGGGCCGTCCAGGTGGCGTTGGCGGCGCCGGCGGAGTCGGAGGCGTCGGCGGCGCAGGCCGTCCCGGTGGTGTCGGAGGCGTTGGCGGCGCAGGCCGTCCCGGTGGCGTCGGAGGCGTTGGCGGAGCAGGAGGCGCGGGTCGTCCCGGCGGAGTCGGAGGCGTCGGAGGCGTCGGAGGCGCAGGCCGGCCCGGTGGGGTCGGAGGCGTCGGAGGCGCGGGCCGTCCCGGAGGCGTCGGAGGTGTTGGTGGCGTTGGCGGTGTTGGAGGAGTCGGCGGCGTTGGTGGTGTTGGAGGAGTCGGAGGTGTCGGCGGCGCAGGCCGGCCTGGCGGCGGGAACAACATAAGGGGCGGCAACAACAACATTAACAGCGGCAATACGGTCAACGTCGCGAATGGCGGTTGGTATGGCGGCGGCTGGGGCGGCTGGTATGACCATCCGATCGGGGCCGGCCTCGCCATTGGCGCTGTCGCCGGCCTTACCGCAGCCGCGGTCGGCTCGATGTATTACGCTCTGCCGGCCGGCTGCCCTGCCTATCCCTATGGCGGCTATTCCTACTACCACTGCGGCGGGGCGTTCTACGAGCCGCGCTACGAGGGCGACACGGTGGTGTACGTGACCGTTCCTGACCCCACAAACGGCCAGGCAAGCGCGGCCGCGCCGGCCGAGGCGAGCAGCATGCCCATGCCGTCCGGCGGCCCCCCAGCGCAGCCAGGACCAGGCTGAGGTCGATCGACTGGAATCGCCTTGACGCTACGGCGCTGCAGCGAGCCAGTGGCCATCTTTACCGGCGCGTCGGGCTGGAGCGGCTTTCGCCGAAAAAAGCCCCGCGCGGCTCTGCGCGCGGGGCCGAAGTGCTCAGGGGCGCCAGAGGGGGCGGCGCGCCCTGATGTCGCCGCGGTTCAAGGGATGCTCACGAACCCGCGCGGACGCACAGACCATGCCAAATTGGCGCGGCCAATCGGATCGGGCGAATCCCTGACGTGGCGACGCCACCAACCCTTCCACCGGCAATCAAGCCCTCAGATCGCAACCTCGACGCGCCGGACCCCGGACGCCCGGGAACTCGCCACCGCCGGTGTCACCGCCGAAACGACAGTGCCGTACGCGTCAGACCGGATCGTCAAGCGGCCGCCAAGCTGAGCAATCCGCGCGCGCATGCCCGGGATGCCGACGCCCAACAATACTTGATCCCGCTCTCCGCGGGAGGGCTGGGGAATGCCGCGCCCGTCGTCCGCGATCCTCAGGCGCAGCCTCGTGGAACGGCGGACCAGTTCAATGTCGACCGAATTTGCATTTGCATGGCGGTAGACATTCGACAGCGCTTCCTGGACGACGCGATACACCGCATGCGAGACGTTCCGGCTCACGTCGTTGACCGGCCCGTTCGTCCGCAGGGCGATACGCAGGCCCGATCGAGCGCCGAACCCCCGCACAAAGGCCTCGAGCGTAGCCTGCAGTCCGTCCCGCTCCAGCCCCGGCGGCTTCATCAGGTAGGATAGGACGCGGACCTCCTTCACTGCCTCCTGAAGCGACTTCGACATGTCGTCGAGGACCTCACGGGCCTGAGGCCCATTGCCCACAAGGCGGCGCAGGTTCGTGACGCCGAGGCCAAGCGCAGCCAAGTGCTGGCTTGTGGAGTCGTGAAGCTCCACGGCAATCCGCTGGCGCTCCCGTTCCTGCGCCGACAGGAGTTGTTCGCCTATGCTGGAGAGCGCCGCCTGGGCCTGAGAGGCCTCGGTCAGGTCTTCCTGGAAGGCGATCAGGCGGAGCGTCGCTCCGATCTTGAGCGGCGTCACGCGCAATTGCCGCCACGTCTCACCTCCGAAGCGCCTGTCCGGATAGACGTGACTCAAACAGGGAACACTCCCGTCGGCGATGTCCTCCAGGTCGCATTCCAACGCATACTCATCGAAGTCGTCGATCAGCCCACGACAGAATTCGGTGTAGAAGTCGCCGACGCGGATGGGCGGATCGAGCGAGGTCATGGCCTCGCGGCAAGCGCAATTGGCCCAGACGATGCGCCCTCGCGTATCCAGCAGCGCGACCTCCGCCGGCAACGCGTCGCAAACCGCCACAAGAAATTCCGTCGAGCTGCTCGGCGGCAGATCGAACTGTTCGTCGCCGACTTTGGCGCCCGCGGGCGCGTCCTCCACGGGAAAAACCCTCCCTTCGGAGTTCGGGCCGCGCCGATGCGGCCTTGGACCCAACTCAGGTGCAGAGGCCGACAGACGCCCCTGGAGCGCGCTCGACTCTGGCGAGCGACCCGTATCCGCCAGTAAATATGCGGCTGCGCCGCCGTCCGGTCTCATCCGAAATACTCAAGCTCCGGATCAAACTGTGGGTAAATGCTATTAGCCGGATTCCCTAACTCTGGATTTGATCTCCCTCAGTCCCCGCGGATCGTGATCAGGCGCCCGTCGGAGTTGGCAGCTTCCTCAGGTCGCCAAAACCCGCGACGGCCTGCTTCGCCCAGGTCCTGAACAGTGTCTCGAAGTCCGCCCGATTGGAGACGCTGGTGCGCATACGCCCGATATCGGCGCCGGCATATCGCTTGTCCAGCACCCGACCCAACAGCGCGCCGGTCATGGAGTCCCGCGCCTCAACGACGAAAGTCGCATAGCCAGCTTCGGGCGCGATAACCGTTCGCCGGCCGGCGCTCCTGATGTCCGGCGCATTGGCGTAGATGTCGATCACCCCGCTATGCACCCGGACCACGTCAGGACCCGGTTCGGTCACCACCTGGTATCCGGCGTCAGAGAAAGCCTTGGCGAAGAGGGCGGTAGCAGACTTGGAGCCGTCGGCGACCACACGCTCAATATCGCTGTCTCGGATCTGCGAGCTAAGAGCACGATGTGAGCGGTTATAGTCGCGCACATAGTTCTTTTTGAAAGCAATCTCTACTGGATCGATTATGACCTTGTGATAGGACGAAAAGTCCGCGCCCGGAGCCAGATAGGCCAAAGCGAATTTCTTCGACTTCACCTGGACGAGGCCATCCCAAGTGGCTGGGGGCGCAGCGTAGGTCGCCGTGGCGCAAACGACGCAAGCGGCGATAGCCGTAAATGCGAAGTGGCGGCGATCCATGGTCGGCTCCGTTGGTCTTTGGAGCGCCAGGGTCCGGCGAAACCCGTGCTGGGGCTATAGGTTGTAACCCGCACCCCCAACTCGGCAAACCCGCAACTTCGACATCAGCATGTCTTCGGGATCAGAAATGGTCTCAGAGACGAATACTAAGAGGCGGAATTCATTTAGTATTCTTGCAGTCGCCCCTGAACTGGGGCGAAGACCGGGAGGGTACAAGATTGCGCTTTCTCGGGTTTCGACCCGCCCGGTCCCCTCCCGCTCGGGTCTAAGGTGCTCCTGCCGCCCGCTGGCGCGGCGAACCCAACCCCTGCGGGTCCGCCACCAGTCCTGCTGCGTGGTCCACCGCGTCGAATCCTGCGCGATCCAGGGCCTCGTCAAGATGCTCGAGATACTCCTCCACGGCGATCCGGCGCTCGCCCGGCGGCAAAGCCTCCGTCAGGCCTCGCAGCGCGGCTCTCATCCGGCGCTGGACCTGCAGTGAGCCGCCCCCGTACTGACGGATCTCGTCGAAGGACAGTTCCAGGTAGTCGCGCCAGGTGGGCGCCGGAAAGACAACCCGCACCGCGCCGGCCTCGTCCCGGACGAACCCACGCGTGAGGCGCCGCGTCCCGAGGCGGCGAAGGAGATCCTCGATCTGATCAAGCGCCTGCACCGCGGTGGTTGGATCGTTGACCGCCGGCGACAAGGCCCTGATCGCGACGTCCACGAGCAGTCGGATGGCGTAACGCGGATCCTGCTCAAATGTCCGCAAGGGACCCAGACGGATTCCGGCGCGAAGCCGCGCCTCCGGGATCGCGTCCGCACTGCCATGTACCGAGGCAAGCGGCACGCCCTCCATCAGGGTGTCGCCCACTGAGCACTGGATGAGGATGGCGGCCCGCGCGCTTCTCGCCAGGTCCAGGAGGGCGCGCAGGTCGAGTTCGGTGACAACCTGGGGGCGGCCGGCGTGAAAGATCAATTGGCGCTGGCCTTCCCGGTACAGTCCCGGCCCGCCGCCCGGAGTGTCTCCGTCCTCAGGGCCGTCAGGCGGCATCGACTCCACCACGGCTCTGCCCTTGCTTCCAACTGCGTCAAGCACCCACTGGATCTGCAGACCCCGGATGCTGTGGATCAGCCACGCAAAGGCGAGCATGCTGATCACCATCAGGATCCAGACGATGATCGTCGACAGGAGCGGCGCCGAGTCAGAGCCGCCCCGACCGGACCAGTTCAGAGCGGCCAGGGCGTAGGTGAAGGTCGCGAAAAAGATTCCCAACGCATGGAAGACGGGCGGGCGCTCGAAGAGGACGGCCGCCAGCCGAGGCGAATAGGCCGCGGCGCTGAACTGCACGGCCATGAGGGCGATGGCGAAGACGATGCCCGTGAAGGCCAACATCCCGGAGGCGATCGCCGAGAAGACCTGCCGCGCCGAGTCGAGGGCGATCGGCGTAACGCTTTCGGGCAGGTAGGCGTGCTCGAGCCGGGGAAGGACTAGCGCAGCGGTGACGCTCACCACCACGTAAATCATGGGTATGGCCCAGACCGGAGGCCACGCGATCCGCATCCTCAATGGTGGGCCCATGACGCGTGCTCCGACTGCCCGGTCAGCGCGAAACCCCGGCGGCCGGCCGGGGCTTCGGCTCGAAGAGAGGCTCGGACGTCTGGTTAAGATGAAGTCTTGATTGTGATATCGACGCGCCGATCCTTCTGAAGCTCTTCGGGGGACTCGCCTTTGGCCGCCGCTTTCTCCTCGCCCCAGGACGCTATTTGCTCTCTGTTTAGAGGAACTCCCTGGCTATAAAGGTAACGTGCAACTTGAGCCGCACGCCAACGGCCGAGTTCGCGATTGTAATGCTTTCCTCCCCGGGGATCGCAATGACCGACAACCTCGAGCACGACGTTCTTGTTGTCGCTGATCAGTTTCTGGGCGAGATCGTTCAGCGTCGACTTGGCGTCGTCCCTTAGGTTGTACTTGCCCGTATCGAAGTAGACGGAGGTCGTATCACCAACCTGAGTCTCGGTAAACTTACCCTCCGCTAGGGTATAGGCGGCGTTGGCGCGTTCCATCGCGGCGCTCGCGTTCCGATCGACCCCGTCGACCCGGCTGCTCAGCGCGTCGACCTTGCCATTGACCTGATCGACCTTGGCGTTGGTCGCATCTATTTTCTGGTTTACCTCCGCGATGCGATCGTTGACATATCCTTTTGTAGCGCAAGCGCTCAGCGCCGACCCACCAACAACAAGAATCGCGGCCAGCCTGGCGCCTGATCTGAACTTGTTCATAGCGCCCACCCATTTTCCTTTCGCTCCGTGGAAAGTTAGGGATGACACGGTGGCCCTTAGCGTCGCATCAGGGAAATACCCTAGGCCAGAGACAAGTAATGACTGAGCCGTAGCGCGTTGGGTCAGTGGCGCAGTAAACCGACGCGCGTGATGGCGTGCCAAATTGGCGCTGGCCGACCGTCTATTCGCCCTCAAGTCCGTGAGAAACTGCAGGTCGGCGGTGTAGCGGTCTTTCAATAGCGTTCGGGGATGAAGTGACGACCTTCGAGCGGCGCCTGGTCATCGTATCGCGTCTTCGTCTGTCGCTTGGGCAGTTTCACCTTTTCATGGTGGATCTGCTCATAAGGGATGACGGAGAGAATGTGGGAAATACCGTTCAGCCTGGCGCGCTTCTTGTCGTCCGAATTCAGAATAAACCAAGGTGCGTATTCGGTGTCGGTGGCCCTGAGCATAAGATCGCGCGCCCGCGAGTAGTCATACCAACGCACATAGGAAGGCACGTCCATTGGACTGAGCTTCCACTGGCGTAAGGGGTCATTGATACGGGCCGAAAAGCGCCGTTCCTGCTCCTCCATACCAACCTCGAGCCAGATCTTGATCAGGATGATTCCTGAATCGACGATCCAGCGCTCGGCCACCGGACAGCTCTCGAGGAACTTGCGGTGCTCTTCAGGGGTGCAGAAGCCCATGACATACTCGACGCCGGCGCGATTGTACCAGCTGCGGTCGAAGATCACGATTTCGCCGGCGGCCGGAAAGTGCTCGATATACCGCTGCATGAAAAGTTGGGTCTTCTCGCGCGGCGAAGGAGCCGGCAGGGCGGCCACGCGGAACACCCTCGGGCTGACACGCTCGGTGATGGCTTTGATGATGCCGCCCTTCCCTGCGGCGTCACGGCCCTCGAAGACGATGATCGCGCGGGCGCCCGTAGCCTTCGCCCAGTCCTGCACGTAGCAGAGCTGGACCTGCAGCTCCCTCAGCTGCGCGTTGTATTCCTTCGTCTTGAACTTGGGCGGACGGCGGGCGTCCTCGGTCTTGGCGTCCATCAGCGACTCCCGCCACTCGGCGCGCCCACGCTGGTCTGCGCATGCGCCGTCCACTGAGCGTCCGCAACGTTCCAGCCGCCGCCGAGCGCCTTGTAGAGGTTGACCACCGCCAACAGCTGGTCCCGCTGGGTCTGGGCGAGCTCGGCCTCGGCCGGGAAGAGCTCCTGCTGCGCCTCTAGAACTTCGAAATAGCTAGCTCGGCCAGAGTCGTAGCGAGTGGACGCCAGATCGATGGAACGCTGCAGCGACGCGATCTGGTTCTCGAGCGCCGTCCGCCGCCCCACCAGCGTCCGCTGAGCCGCCAAGGCGTCGGAGGTCTCCTGGAAGGCGATGATGACGGTCTTCCTGTACTGATCGACCATTTCGTCCCACTCGGCCCGGCGCTGCCGCTCCTCCGCCTGCAATCGGCCGCCCGTGAAAATCGGTCCCGCCACGTTGAGGGCCGCGCCCCAGAAACCAAACCCGGTAAATGTGTCGTTGAGGATGGCGCCAATGCCACCCCCCAGGGCGGAAAGCCCGACCCTTGGGAAGTAGTTGGCAATCGCCACGCCGATCTGGGCGTTGGCGCGGACCATCTGCTCTTCCGCCGCCAGGATGTCGGGCCGCCGTTCCAGGAGCGCGGTCGTGGCTCCGAGGGGCGCCTCAGGCATCGTCTGGGCGGTCAGGATTTCCCCGCGCGGAATGTCCTTGGGATAGGCGCCCACGAGTATGCTGAGCGCGTTCTCCTGGATCGCGATCTCCCGCAGCAGCTCCTGAGTCTTCGAATGGCTGGCCTCGTAGTTCGCCTGGGTGCGCTGGACAGGCAGATCGCTGTCACGGCCGGCCTTGTAGCGGTCGTTGAAGAGGTCAAGCGTGTGACCGAAGACGCGCTCGCTGTCCTGCGCAATGGCGAGCTCCCGGTCGAGCTCCACCAGCCGGAAGTAACTGGTCGCTATGTCGGTCACGAGGCTCAGCATGACCCCGCGCCGCACATCCTCGCGGGCGAACAGCTCGGCTCGCGCCGCCTCCGTGGAGCGCTTGATCCGCCCCCACAAGTCGATCTCCCAGGCTGCGTTCAGAGCGCCGCCAAGCGTTCCATAGGTTATCGTTCCAATTCCGACCGGATCCACCGTGAAGGCGGTCTGGCCTGTGATACCCGCCTGATAACCAACCTGCGGCTTGCCTTGGGACGCCGCTACGGCGACCAGGGCGCGCGCCTGTTCGATATGCGTGATGGCGATCTTCAGGTCGTAGTTGTTGGCTAGGCCCTCCTGGATAAGCGCCTGCAGCGCCGGGTCATGGAAGACACCCCACCACGGCAGATCGGCGATAGAGGAGGCCTCGGTGGGCGCCGCCTGCCCGCGGAACTGGGCCGGCGTAGTCGTCATGTCGGGCCGCTTGTACTTGGGCCCAGAGACGCAGCCTGCCAGGGCCACGGCGGCCAGAACTGCGGCTGCTGCGGATCTCGTCGAAGCTCTCTTCATCGCCCGCGCTCCTTTCACTGGACCGCCGCAAGCATTTTTCTGAAGCGGGAGAGGGTGAAGACTGTATAGGCGGCGCCGATGGCGAACATCTTGGCCATCGAAGGCCAGACCATACCGAGGGTGGCGTTGCGGAACAGGACCGCCTGTGAGAAGGCGACGAAGTGCGTCGAGGGCACCAACTGCATGAATTTCTGCAACGGCGCCGGCATGCTTTCGAGCGGCGTCTGACCGCCCGACAGCAGGATCATCACCAGGAACACGGGGAAGGCCAGCAGACCAAACTGCGGCATCGATCGCACCAGCGTCGCAAGCATGATGCCCAGCGCCGTGACCGAGAACAGGTAGATGGCGAGCCCGGCTGCGAACAGCGGAACCGAACTGGGCTGGAACGGCACCCCGATGGCGAACTTGACCACCAGGAAGAGCGAGGCCAGGGCCGCCACGACCACCACCAGGCCGTTGGCCCAGATCTTGGCGAACATCAGCTCGAAGGGTTGAAGCGGCATGACGAGCAGGTGCTCGATGTTGCCGTGCTCGCGCTCGCGCAGCACAGCCGCGCCGGTCAGGAAGATCGCCAGCACCGAGATGTTGTTGATCACCTGGTTGATCGCGACGAACCAGCCCTGCTCGTAGTTGGCGTTGAAGCGTCCGCGCGTATCGAGGCTGATCAGCCGTTTGTTCTCAGGCCGTCCCGCGCCGGACCAGAACGGCTGAACGGCCGGTGTAATGATGTTCTGGATGTATCCAGGACCCCTCCCCGCCTGGCTCATCGCGGTGGCGTCGGTGACGATCTGCACCTCGGGTTTGGAGTCGCGCGCAAGGTCGTCCTGGAAGCGAGGCGGCACGTCCACGACGAAGGTATACTTGCCCGTATCCATCGCGTGATTGATCTCGTCGAAACTGATCTGCGCAGCCGGCAGGAACAGCGGCGGTAGCATTGCCAACTGGACGGTGCGCGCCGCTTCCGAGTTGTCCTCGTCGACGATGGCGATGGATGCGTTGACGACGTCCATCACCGCGCTCTTGGACGGCGTGTACACGGAGAATGTGAATGCGTACGCGATCAGGAACAGCAGCACCGGGTCGCGCGCCAGACTGAGCATCTCTTTCAGGCCAAGCTGGAAGATGTGCCAGACCTTGGTCATGGCTCATGACTCCTGCTTCTTCAGCAGGACCGCTGACAGGCTGAAATACGCGGCCGCGATCACCGCCAGCGCGAGGATGTTCGGCCACAGCGTCCGAAGCCCGAGCGCCTTGGTGAAGGCGCCGACGCTGATCGCCTGGAAGTAGGTGCTCGGGAAGATCTTGGCGGCGAGCGCCGCGCCGCCGGTCAGCGACGAGACCGGCACGAACATGCCGGAGAACTGCACCGCTGGAAGGATGGCGATGATCGCCGCTGCGAAGATGGCGGCGGTCTGGGTCGCCGCGAACACCGAGATCAGCAGGCCAAAGCCTGTGCTGGCCAGCACAAATATGACGCCCCCAAGGGCCAGGGTCAGCAGGCTGCCCTTGACCGGGACATGGAACAGCAGAACGGCGAGCGCGACGAGGCTGGCGAACTGGATCAGCGCCACGGCGACATAGGGCAGCTGCTTGCCAAGCAGGAACTCGGCCTTCGTCGCCGGAGCGGCGTAGAAATTGGCGATCGAGCCAAGCTCTCTCTCCCGCACGACGCTAAGCGCCGTCAGCATGCTTGGGATCAACATCAGCAAGAGCATGATATCGCCGGGGACCATGGCGTAGATGCTGTCGAAGGACTGATTGTAGAGAGCTCGCGTATTGACCATTATCGGCTGAGCCACCTGGGGAATGCCACGATCTTGCCGCCAGCGTTGCTCGAACTGGTTCGTGCTCGCCTCGACGTAACTGCGCGCGGTCTCGGCCCGGAACGGCATCGCCGCGTCGACGTAAGCCATCACCGTCGGTTGCCGGCCCCGGATCAGGTCCCGCTCGAAGCCAGAGGGGATTTCGATGGCGAAGCGAAGCTCGCCGTTGCGAAGACGACGCTCGAGCTCCCAATAGTTGGTGATCGGCGCCTTCTCGGTATAGTAAATCGATCCTCGGAAGGAATCGGCGTACTGTTCGCTCGCCTGCGTCCTGTCGAAGTCAAGAACGGCAAACGTGAGATGATTGACGTCCAGTGAAATTCCGTAGCCGAAGACAATCATCAAGAGCAGCGGCCCGAAGATGGCGAACATCAACCGGACCGTGTCGTGCCTCAGCTCGATCGCTTCCCTTCGCGCGAAGGCCCAGACCCGTGAAAAACTGAAGCGACCCGCTTCGGGCCCCACCGGACCCTCCGCCGCCTCCGGCGGCGGGACGTGGACTTCGGGAGCGGCTTCGGTGCCCGGCGCGGGCTCGGTCTGGGCCTTCGCCGCGTCCTCGAGATAGCCGATGAACGCCGCCTCCAGGTTCGGCGCCCCACGTTCGGCGACGAGGTCGGCTGGTTTGCCCTGCGCCAGCACCGTGCCCCGGTGCATCATCGACATCCGATCGCAGCGCTCGGCCTCGTTCATGAAGTGGGTCGAGAGGAAGATCGTGACCCCGTTCTCTCGCGAGAGCCGGATCATCAGTTCCCAGAAACCGTCTCGAGCGACCGGGTCCACGCCAGAGGTCGGCTCGTCCAGGATCAGCACCTTCGGCTCATGCAGCACGGCCACGGCCAGCGACAGCCGCTGGCGGATACCCAGCGGCAGGCTCTCGGCAAGGGTGTCGGCGACCTCTTCGAGGCCGAAGTCCAGCAACAGCTCCCCGACCCTCGCCTTGCCCCTCGCATCGGGCAAATCGAACAGGCGAGCGTGCAGCATCAGGTTCTGCCTCACCGTCAGCTCGGTGTAGAGCGAGAAGGCCTGGGACATGAAGCCGACGTCGCGCCGGGCCTCGATGTCGCCGCCCTTCACCGGTCGCCCGAACAGCTCGGCCGTCCCCTCCGTGGGCGGAAGGAGTCCGGTGAGCATCTTCATCGTCGTCGTCTTGCCGCAGCCATTAGATCCGAGGAACCCGAAGATCTCTCCCGGCTCGATGCGGAAGTTCACGTGGTCAACAGCTGTGAAGGCGCCGAAGCGCTGGGTCAGTCCTTGGGCCTCGATCGCGGGAGGTCCCCCGGGCGGCTGGTACGGTGTGATCACCGGTTCTCGGTGGCCGCGACGCGCCTCCTCAGGCAGAAGTTGGATAAAGGCCTTCTCCAGGGTGGGCTGGCCCACGCTCTCGCGCATTTCCTGCGGCGTGCCCGTGCCGATCACCTGGCCGGCGTTCATGGCGACCAGCCATTGGAAACCTTCGGCCTCGTCCATGTAGGCCGTCGCGACGAGAACGCTCATCGTGGGGCGGCGCTGACGGATGCGGTCGATCAACTCCCAGAACTGGCGCCTTGCCAAAGGGTCCACGCCGGTCGTCGGCTCGTCGAGGATCAGCAGGTCAGGGTCGTGAATGAGCGAGCAGCAGAGGCCGAGCTTCTGCTTCATGCCGCCCGAGAGCTTGCCCGCGGGTCGTTCGCGAAAGGGCGCGAGATCCGTCGAGACCAGAAGGTCGTCAATCCGCCATTCGCGTTCCTCGCGTGACTGACCGAACAACCGCCCGAAGAAATCGATGTTCTCGAAGATCGAGAGGGTCGGGTACAGGTTCTTGCCCAGGCCCTGCGGCAGATATGCGATCCGGTGGGCCACTTCCGTGCGGAAGTGCGGATCGGCGATGTCGCCGCCCAGCACTTCCACCTGGCCGCTCTGGATCTTGCGAACGCCCGCCAGCATGCCCAGCAAGGTCGACTTGCCGACTCCATCGGGTCCGATCAGGCCGATCATCCGGTTGGCGGGGATATCGAGGCTGACGTCGTCGAGGGCGACCGCCTTGCCGTAGTGCTGCGCGACCCCGCTGACGCGTGCGACGAAGCCGTCGCCGGCGGGGGCATCCATCACTGCGGTCCCCCGGTCCCACCCGTTGGCTTCCACAGGTTGACAGGCGGCTGGGCCGCCGGCTGCAGATTCTTAGGCCAATCTGCCGAGGTGAAACGGACATAGCCCATGCCCGGCAGACCCGTCTTCACCAGCGCCTCATACTGCTGCAGCCGCTCTTTCGGGATCTGCAGCTTTACCCGGAACGTCAGGTTGTGCCGCTCTTGCGCCGTTTCGACGGTCTTGGGCGTGAACTGCGCCATGGGCGAAACGAAGGAGACGTAGGCCCGGATCGGGTATTGTGGCGCCGCATCGAGGACGATACGGGCCTCCGAGCCGACCTTAAGCTTCCCGGTCACCTCGGCGGGCAGATAGATGTACATGTAGACGTCGGAGAGGTCGTTGATCGACAGCACGCGGCCGCCCGCCGCCACCACCTCGCCGGGCTCGGCCAGCCGCGACTCCACGCGCCCGCGGATCGGCGACAGCAACACCGCGTCATTGATCTCGGCCCGGATGCGGTCTGCCGTGGCCTGGGACGCCGCGATCGCCGACAGGGTCTGGGTCGCCGAGGCCTTCGATCCCACGAGCTGGGCTTGCGATCCGGCGAGCTGGGCTTTTGAGGCCAGCATAGCCGCGTTGTCGATCTCGGCCTCGCGCTGGCTGACCGCGCCGCTCGGGACCAGATCCCTCGATCGATCGTACTGTTTGAGGGCGTAGTCGTAGTCCGCGTTCTTCACCGCAACCTGGGTGCCGGCCACGTTAACCTGCGAGAGGGCCACGTTACGGCTATCATGAGCCGCCGTGATCTGAGCCTCGGCCTCACGAAGTTGCGCATCCAGGGCGGAGGTGTCCATGCGGGCCACCACCTGGCCGGCCTGGACATCATCGCCCTCGCGGAACAGCACCTGATCGATGCGTCCGGGGTATTTCGGTGAGATGAAGATCTGATTCGCCTCGAGGCGGCCGTTGCCGCCCGCGAAGCCGGCCGGCAGAGCAGGCCGGGAGAGGATCCTCCAGGCGACGAATGCGCCGACGACGACCACCGCCGCGCCAACAATCATGAGGATCCGGCGAGAACCGCCACCCCTCCTTTGTCTGCCTGTCACCCCACTCGCCGGCTTGTCGGCTGGCTTCGGCGGAGCACGAGGCGCCACTCGAACTTCGGCCATGGTGCCCAATCCGCTGTCACATTGCGGGGAATGCTAGGCTCAGGTGCGCAGGGGGATATCAGGTGAACCCCGGGCGTTGGCCCCCATGCAGCCCGGCCCTCGACTCCCTTCTCCGGCGCGGCTTCGTCGGCGCCACTTCAGGGTTTCACCCGCCGTCGCTCCCACGCCGCCGCGGCGAAACGCCCAGTCAGGTCGCGAACTGATGGCCTATTTTTTTACGGAAACGGCCTTGGCCGCCGACTTCAGGCTCTGCACGACCTGAATTCCCCGCTGAGCCCTTTGCTTTACGTCCGGGCGAGGGTCACGCGTGAGCGCCTCCTGGTACCAGGCCTCGATCGAATCGAGATCCGCCACCGGCACCCCACCTTTGAACGCGTAGGTCCCTCCGGCAGGTTTCTTTCCACCCGTGAGATTGGAGAACATCTGATCAGCCACCAGGATGCAGACGAGCGGGTCGCCTTCCCTCTCCGCCGTTTCCCAAAGCATCAGGGCCGTCTTGGTGTCCTTCTTGCCGCCATCGCCAGAGGCGTACATTTCACCAAGGCGCCGCAAGGCGTGCGGATCGTTCCTGTCGGCCGCCATGCCGTACCATTTGCGCGCCTCCTTGTGGTCCTCGCTGACTCCACGCCCGTAGAAGTAGGCGTCACCCACCACGAGCTGGGCTTCCACGTCTCCCGCCTTCGCGGACTCCTTGCACAGCGCCACGCCGCGCTGAGCCTGCCCCGGCTGCCCGAGGAGCATCTGACCCAGCGCGCAGTTCGACTTCGGAAAGCCCATCTGGGCGGCGCGCAGGTAGGCGGCCTCCGCCTTGGCCGTGTCCTTTGCGCCCATCAGGCCGTTTTCCCAGCACACGCCGACCAGATGCATGGCGTCGGCGCGGCTCGACGAAGCCTTCACCTCATAGCCGCATCCCTTCCTCGGATCGGGTTGGACGCCCCCGCGACCGTAGATGAGCATGACTCCGGCGTAGAACTCGGCGTCAGTACGCCCTGAGTCTGCAAGATTGATGAGATCAGCGGGCTGGCCGGCGTCGGCCCGGTCCATGGCCGCCTTGACTTCTGGCGACACCCGCGGCTCGGCCCACGATTTGGCCGAGGCCGCTGTGGCGGTGACCGCCCCTTGCGCACAGGCGAGCAGCCCCAGCAAAGCCAGGCGGTTGAACAAGACGCCGAACCATTTGCAAGGCCGAGCCATTCAGGGACCGCAGAGGGGAACCTTGGCCAAGGCTACGCGCATGAACGAGGCGGGCGACCCGATAAAACCCTTAGAAGCGCGGAGGGGACCGCCGGAGGAATGGCGGGCGGCGGCGGAAGGACTTCAACTCAGGCCTGCGCTCCAGCGGCCTTCCGACCGTTGGAGACTAGTCGCGCGCGAACGCGGCCAGATCGCGGGCGGCGGCTCGGCTGACCTCCGGACAGGTGGAGGGGAAGACCTCCGTACCGTGGATTGTGCCCATCGCCTGATGACAGCGGGCAGGAACCCCGGCTCGCAACAGGAGACGATAGAAGTTGATCCCTTCGTCCCGAAGGGGATCGCACTCGTTGACGTTTATGACCGTCGGCGGAAGGCCTTTCACGTCGGCTTCTTGGGCGAAGCCGGGCCACGCGAGCGGGTCACGGGCGTCGAACGCTTCGATCCCATAGCCCATCCGGCCGCGGTTGTTGTGCAGGTCCAGCAGGATACCGTTGTTCTCAACCGAGGACGGAGCCGCCGGATCCGGCCATTTGCCCAGGATGTAAGGGCAGAAGGCGTAGATCCCCCTGATCAGGCCGATCGCGGACTCGCGCAGGAGCTTGAGGCCCACAGCCAGGGCGAGATTTCCCCCGCCGCTCTCGCCGGACACCATGATGCGCGCGGGATCGACTCCAAGGCGTTCAGCGTTCGCAGAGGTCCACTTCAGGGCGGAGACACAGTCGTTCAAGCCGGCCGGATACGGCGCGACCTCGGGCGTCGAAGACGGGGTCAGCGAGTTGCGGAAGTCGGGCATGACGACGGTCACGCCTTCGTGCGCGAGCAGCCGCGACCAGACCCGCTGGTTCCCGTCGAAACACGACATGGAGGCCATGCCTCCGCCGTGGATGTAAAAGACACAGGGCAACGGTCCGGCCCCTTGGGGGCGGACGATTCGGAGGTTGATCGTGTTTCCGTCGGGGTCGCAGACGACCTTCTCCACGCGAACCTCGAGGCCCGCTGAAGGCGAGATGTCCTCTCGATCCACCGAGTCGAGGAGCGCCTTGAGCAAAGCGGCGCGTTGTTCCGCATCAGGTCCCGAAGCCTCCGCGATCAGGCTCTCGCGACTGGGCGCATCGCCGGGATTGGCCACCGGCATGTCGCCGAAGGCGGCTTTGATTCGGGGATCGATCCGAGGATCGTCGGCGAGCTTGGATCCCATGTGCGGTAGATCCCCAGTGGCGCAGGTAAGCGACGATGAGGCGCAGGCGCGGGAAATTCAACTGCAAGGTCCAGGTCACAGGGGCCTGTCATGGTCCTGACGATCGCAACTCGCGCTGAGTCCAGTCCCACGACCCTCCCGCCAGCCATAACCGCCTGGGCGCTGACGACCGGTGAAGATGGCATGCGCACCCAGGTGCGTGGCCTGGCCCAGGCGGTCGCCACAACAGTGGTCGAGAAGATCGCGCCGCCTCGAACCCTCGGCGCCGCCATTGCGGGACTCACCGCCGCGCCCAGCCTCGCTCGCGCGTTTTTGCCGCCGTGGCCGGATATCGTCATCACCTGCGGGCGACGCTCGGTCCCTTACGCCGTCGCCCTCAAGCGAGCGAGCGGCGGCCGGACGCTGGCCGTGCACGTCCAGGATCCGCGCGCCTTCCGCAGCGAATTCGATCTCATCATCGCCATGGACCACGACCGCATCGCCGAGTCCCCGGGCGTCATCAAGGTGGCCACGGCTCTGCATGACATCACCCCGGCGGCCCTGGCCACGGCCGCCGAAGGATGGAAGCTGCGCTTCGAGCGCCTCGGGAGGCCTTTGGCCGGCGTCGCCATCGGCGGCGATCTGCGCGGACGGCCCTTCACGATCGAGGACGGCGAACGACTCCTGGCCGGACTGCGACGCCTTCGTGAGGCCGGGATCGGCCTGGCCATCACCCCGTCACGGCGAACGCCCGTCGCGGTCCGGAGCCTCCTCGCCGAGGCGTTCGCGGGCGACAGCCGCGCCTTCCTCTGGGACCTGGAGAATGAAAACCCCTACCGGGCTATCCTCTCCCTGGCCGATCGCCTGGTGGTGACGACCGACAGCGTTTCCATGGTCTCAGAAGCGATCGCCACGAGCCATCCGGTCGAGTTGCTGGACCTCGGTTTTCGACGACACGTCCAGTTCGTCCAGGAACTGGTGGACGAAGGGCTCGCGCGACGATTCGAGGGCGATCCCTCCCCATTCCGCACGCGCGGACCGTTCGACTCCACCCAGGTGGCGGCCGGCGCTGTGCGCCGCCTGCTTCAGGCCCGGACGGGGATCGTGGGATAGGCGAGTTGCTCGCGCGCCCGCCACTCGTCAGTCACATAGTTCATGATCACCGAGCGCCGGATTCCAGGAATCGGCCGCTTTGAAAGGCCGTGCCAGGTGTCGGAGCCCGGCACGAAGACGAGCGCGGAATTGTCGATGAACGGCGAGCGCTTCGCCCAGGTCGAGGGATCGGCATAGATATCGGTGCCGAGGTCGGTCTGGCTCTCGCCTTCAGCGAGATAGATCAGCATGGTGAAGCGCTTGACGCCCAGGTCGGTGTGCGGCTCCAGCCAGAAGCCGTCCGTGTCCTGGGCGTACTCCAATCGAACATATGATCCCGAAAGATCAGCGCCTGTCGCCCGCTCGATCAGGCTCACCACCTCCGAAGACTGGAAGGCGTCGGAGACTGCGGCGCAGGCGTCGAATCGGGCGTTGTTCGGCGCGTTGAAATAGTGCCGCTGGTCATTGTGGATCTCGCGCTTGCCCGACACGCCATGCAGGTCCGGAGGTGAAAACGGCAGGCGACGCAACTGGCTGGTCAGGCCAGCGGGAAAAACCGGCGTGACCGTCCAGTGCCGAAATGGACGCTCGTCACGACACGCGGCGGTGAAGCCGGCGGCGAGCGAGTCCTGAACGGCTCGGGTAAGAGCTGGGCGCGTTTCGGCGAGGGTCAAGGGCGGCTCTAGGGGGAATCGTCGGGAAAGCCCGTCCCAAGCGCGGTTCTCTATGCCAAGACGACCTCCGCGTCACGCCCGGCGCGGGAAGATGGACCTGGAGCCTGATGGTTTGCACGTAACCGACGAAAGCCCAATCAGGACCTAAATATTTGATTCTGAAGAAGATCATGATCGCCCGGACGGTTCCGTCTGAACGGAATATACTCTTGGGGCGGTAAAAAAGCCGCCGCTCCTCCTCAGATCGACGGGCGACGGAATGCCCAGGGACGCGAGCGCTCGAGCTGGGCGGCAAGCCGGAAAAGCACGCCCTCCCCTGCCGGTTGGCCCACGAACTGAATCCCCAGGGGCAGGCCCTCTGCCGTGCGCGCCAGCGGGACGGTCATGGCCGGCTGTCCCGTGATGTTGAAGGCCTGAGTGTTGGGCATGAAGTGGAACAGGCGCTTCGTGTACTCGGCCGGGCCGCCGCCGCGCAGCCAGCCCACCGGCGGCGGCGGGCAGCCGAGGGTGGAGGTGAGGAGGACATCGAATCCCTGAAAGGTGCGCGCCGCTGTCCTGCCGAACGCGTGGGCGATCTGCAGGGCCCGGATATAGTCGCTGGCCGCCACCGAGCGTCCGCGCTGGTAGAGAGCAAGCGTGTAGGACTCGACCTCGTCCTCGCCGATTTCATGGCCCCGCCGCCGCGCCTCATTGTTGAGCAGAGTGGCGATGTTGGCCGCCACGATCAGGCCACCCGCCTCCCGGACCGGTTCGTAGTCCCAGTCGAGGCTGATTTCCTCCACATGGTGCCCCAACTCCTGGCAAAGGCGGGCCGCATCGCGCACGGCATCGGCGCAAACCGGATCGATGGCGTCCGAAGCGATCGCCTGGGTGGTGAACGCCACCTTGAGCTGATCGACGTCGCGCTCGACTTCTTCTGCGAAGGGGCGCTCGGGCGGTTCGGCCCAGTAGGGATCGCCGGGCTGCGGCTGCGAGACAATGTCCAGGAGCAAGGCGCTGTCGCGGACCGAGCGGCTGACCACGTTCTGAATCGAAAAACCGCCCCAGCCCTCGTCTGCGGGCGCCAGGGAAACGCGGCCCCGCGAGGGCTTCATGCCGAACAGCCCGCAGCAGGACGCCGGAATTCGGATCGATCCGCCGCCGTCGCTGGCGTGCGCCGCGGGCACGATGCCCGCCGCCACTGCAGAGGCCGCCCCGCCCGAAGATCCTCCGGGGGTGTGCGCGAGGTTCCATGGATTGCGGCTGGGACCAAACAGCTCGGGCTCGGTCACCGGCTCGAGTCCGAACTCGGGCGTATTGGTCTTGCCGAAGACGACGAGACCCGCCTCCCGATAGGCGGTCACTATGGCGTTGTCCGCCGCCGCGGGAGCCGTAGCGAAGACTTTCGAACCCGCCGAGGTGGGAACGCCCGCCAGGGCAGCGGTGATGTCCTTGAGCAGGAAGGGAACGCCCGCAAGGGGTCCATCGCCTAGCCTGCGAGGAAGCGATTTTCGCGCCGGTTCATAGAGTGGAAGATTGATGGCGTTGAGCTTGAGGTTCACGGCCTCGGCGCGGGCGATCGCCGCCTCGAGCGCCTCTGATGGAGTGATCTCGCCCCGACGGATCAGATCGGCCAGTCCGACCGCGTCATAACCGGAGTAGTCGGCCTGGTTCATCGCACGTCCTCCACGCGGTTCTTCGGGGCGCGGCCCGTTATCGATGGCGAAGCTGGGGAGGTAAAGCGCGCCTCAGTCGTCCCGCGAGGGTCGCCCGCGCATCGCCTTGACGCCGGCTCGTCGCGCCTTGCCCTCGAGCCGCTCCCGGCGCGAGGCCAGGGTCGGGCGGGTCGGACGCCGCCGCTTGGGACGTACCGCGGCCTCACGCAGCAGGGCGGCGAGACGTTCCCGCGCCGCCTCGCGATTGAGGACCTGGGAGCGATGCTCCTGGGCGAACAGTACAATGACCCCCTCGCTGGTCATTCGCGCGCCGGCGAGGCGCGACAGGCGCGGCTTCACCTCCTCCGGCACGGTCGCAGAAGCGCGCGCGTCGAAGCGTAGTTCGACGGCCGTGCTGGTCTTGTTGACGTGCTGGCCCCCCGGCCCGCTTGCGCGCGCCGCCCGCTCCACGGCTTCGGCCAGGGCGTCTTCAAGCCACGGGGGATCGACAGGCGACACCGTCATCGATCCCCACGGGTCCGGCTACGCCGTCAGGCGTCGTAGCCGGGGTTCTCGCGGTCGAGGCGACGCAGGCAGCCCGGCCATGCAAGACCGCCGCCAATTCCACGGCTGGTCTGGCCGCGCACCTCCGTCTGGCTGGCGTCGGAAGCGATGCGCACGTTCTCGCGCCCGACCGCCAAGGCCATGACCTGCTGCTTACAGGCCCGTTCCAGATAGAACATGTTGACCCAGCAATCGGCCGCCGTCGCGCCGGTGGTGAGGGTGCCGTGATTGCGAAGCAGCAGCATGGTCTTGTCGCCGAGGTCGGCGACGAGGCGGGTCTTCTCGTCCGGATTGAGGGCGATGCCCTCGTAGTCGTGATAGGCCAGCCTCGGCAGACAGATCAGAGCATGCTGGCTCAGCGGCAGCAGGCCCTCCGATTGGGCGGACACGGCGACGCCCTGGTCGGAGTGAAGGTGCATCACATAATGCGCGTCATCGCGCGCGGCGTGGATCGCCGAGTGGATGGTAAAGCCCGCCGGATTGATGAAGTACGGCGTCTCCTGAAGGATCTTCCCGTCCAGATCGATCTTCACCAGCGATGAAGCGGTGATCTCCTCAAAGAACATCCCGTACGGATTGATCAGGAAATTGTGGTCCGTCCCGGGAATACGAGCCGAGATGTGGGTGTAGATCATGTCGTCCCACCCATAGAGGGCGACGAGACGGTAGAGGGCGGCCAATTCCACCCGCGTCTTCCACTCCTCTTCAGACACCTTGCCCCGCAGCGAGGCCACGACAGCCATCGATCCATCAGCCACGGCTCTTCCTCCTAGTCGCTCGACGTAGACGCAAAATCGGCCGGGCGACCCCGAGCGTCAAGCACGAGGACTCGAAGTCATTGGATCGTCGCAAATACCGCTGCCGGTGTGGCCCGCCGGACGCCCGGCGATCGGGCCAACTCACCCGTGGTGGTGGTAATAGTGATGCCTGCGATGGGCCATGTGATGGCCGATGGCGCAGCCCGCCGCCGCGCCGAGCAACGCGTGGTGGCCAGCGAAGTGGCCTGCGACGCCGCCAACCACCGCACCCTTCACGCAGCCCGCCTCCGCGACCCCCGCAGTTCCTGCTGCCAAGCTCAAGGTCATCAGCGCGGCGACGATCGTCTTCATCTCGTTCTCCGGTCTAGATCCCACGGTGCTCCGCGGATCGGCCCTCGAAAGCGTCGAACCGTGGCCTTTTGTTCCACCTGTGGAACGCACGCTACGCTGCTGTAACGCGAAGCAAAACGCTCCCCGTGGTCGCACGGCAAAGTTGGAAGGTGCGTTCCGACTTGGCTGGCGCAGCGCCAGATCGCCTGAATCCGGACGGTCCAATGGCGCGCGCTGGACGGAACAAACAAAGAACATTAGTTAGGGCGCATGGCGGTTCTCGACCTGAAGCGCAAGCTCGCCATCCTTGCTGACGCAGCCAAGTACGACGCCTCCTGCGCGTCGTCCGGCGCCGACAAACGAAGTTCGCGAGACGGCCGCGGCGTGGGGTCGTCAGGGCCTGGGATGGGCATCTGCCACGCCTACGCGCCGGACGGCCGATGCATTTCGCTGCTGAAGATTCTGCTTACCAACTATTGCATCTACGACTGCGCCTATTGCGTAAACCGCATCTCCTCCAACGTGCCGCGCGCCCGGTTTTCCGTAGAGGAGGTCGTCGACCTCACGCTCAATTTCTACAAGCGCAATTATATAGAGGGTTTGTTCCTTTCTTCGGGTATCATCCGGAGCGGCGACTATACGATGGAGTCGCTCGTGCGGGTGGCCAGGACGCTTCGCGAGATCCACGATTTTCGTGGCTACATCCATCTGAAGCTGGCGCCGGAAGCGGATCCGGACCTGACTACGGAGGCCGGGCTGTGGGCCGACCGCGTGTCGGTCAACATCGAGTTGCCGCGCGAGGAAAGCCTGGCGGCCCTCGCGCCTGAGAAGAACCTCCAACGCATTCGCCAGGCTATGGGCGTGGTGCGCGCGCGGATCGAATCGGGTTCGGAGCCAGGGCGCATCGCCTCGGCGCCGCGTTTCGCCCCGGCCGGCCAGTCGACCCAGATGATCGTCGGCGCGGACGACGCCTCGGACGGCGAGATCCTGGCGCGCAGCGAGAGCCTGTACGCCGGCTACCAACTGCGCCGGGTCTACTACTCCGCATTCAGCCCCATCCCCGACGCCACCGCCCGCCTTCCCTTGCGCGCGCCGCCCCTGCTGCGCGAGCACCGCCTGTATCAGGCCGACTGGTTACTGCGGTTTTACGGCTTTGCCCGCGCGGAGGTGGCGGCGGACGGAGAGAATCTGGACCTCTCGATCGATCCAAAGCTCGCCTGGGCCTTGCGCCACCGGCAGGCCTTTCCCGTCGACGTGAACGCGGCTGATCGCGAGGCCCTGCTCCGCACGCCGGGGCTGGGAGTGCGGACGGTGGACCGGCTGCTGCGCCTGAGACGCCTCAAGCGACTGCGGCTGGAGGATGTGCGACGCCTTTGCGGAAACCTCGGCAAGGTGAAACCCTTCATCGTGACAGCCGACTGGTCCCCCGCCAGGCTCGATGACGCTGAGCACCCAATGGTGTTGGAAGAGTCGCCGCCGATCCAGCTCAGCCTCTTCTGACATGCATATCGTCGAATTGGCCTCGGAGAGGGATTTTGCCGGCTGGCGATCCGCGGCGCGATCGCTGAGGGCGGCCGGAGTGGCTCCAGCCGACGTCGCCTGGTCGGTAGGCGGCGGCGCCCTCACGTTCGGACCGCCCGCGCCAACAAGCGCCGCCTGCGCGGACGTATTCACAGTCCCACCGCGTTTCGTCGAGATGGCTCGGGATGCGATCCTGCACCGTTCCCCTACCCGCTTCGACCTGCTCTACCGACTGCTCTGGCGTCTGCGTGACGAGCCACGATTGATCTCGGACGAGACGGATCCAGACCTTGCGCGCGCTGCGGCGATGGCCAGGGCTGTCTCGCGCGCCGCGCACAAGATGACAGCCTTCGTACGCTTCCGCCTGGTCGAGTCCGATCCTGAGACCTTCGCCGCCTGGTTCGAGCCCCCGCACCATGTGGTCGAGCGGACGGCGCCCTTCTTCCGCGACCGCTTCGCCAACCAGCGGTTTTCGATCCTCACGCCAGACCTCTGCTGCCACTGGGACGGAACGGAGCTGAGATTCACGCCCGGCGCCGAGCGGCCGCACCTGGCGGAGGACGAACTGGAGGCGGTCTGGCGCGCCTACTACGCCTCCATCTTCAATCCCGCGCGGCTCAATCCGGATGCGATGCAGTCCCACATGCCCAAACTCTACTGGCGCAACCTTCCCGAGGCCGCGCTCATTCCGGGTCTCGTGCGGGAGGCGCAAGCGCGGACGGATGCGATGGTCGCCGGCGAACCCACCAGGCCGCAGCGTCGGATCTCCCCCCGCCCCGCGCCTTCGCCCCAAGCGCCGCCGGAGGGCGTGCGGATTTCCGAGCTCGCGGAGCTCAGGCCGACCATCCAGGGCTGCCGGCGATGTGGACTCTGGCGCGATACAACCCAGGGTGTCGCAGGCGAAGGACCGGTAACGGCCCCGCTCATGCTGGTAGGCGAGCAGCCAGGTGACATGGAAGATCTGGAGGGTCGTCCCTTTGTGGGGCCCGCCGGGCAGCTCCTCAGCCGAGCGCTGGAAGCGGCGGGGATCGTGCGGCGCGATGCGTATGTCACCAACGCCGTGAAGCACTTCAAGCACGAGCTGCGGGGGAAGCGGCGGCTTCACAAGACGCCGGATGCGGGCGAGGTCCAGGCGTGCCGCTGGTGGCTGGAGCAGGAAAGGGCGCTGGTGAAGCCGAAGCTCATCGTCGCCTTGGGTGGAACGGCGGCCCTCGCGGTATTCGGTCGGGCGATGCCGATCATGAAGTCACGGGGCAAGCCGCTTGCGCTCGATGACGGCGGCCAGGGACTTATCACCGTCCATCCCTCCTACTTGCTGCGCGTCCCCGACGAAGAAGCGAAGGCGACAGCTTGGCGCGGCTTCGTCGCGGACCTGACCGTGGCGCATGAGCTGATCTCGACCGCCTGAGGGACCGGGAACGCGGCGGCGCTCCGGCGATTAACAGCGGTGAGCAGTCAGGAGGTTTTCCATGACCGATCTGAGGGACAAGGCGGCCGTCGAACACAAACTCTGGGCGGAGATCGAGGATACCGGGTTCGGGATGCTCGCAACGCTCTCGCACATTCATAATCACTTGCAGCCGATGAATGCTTTCTGCGAGCCGGAGGCTGGGCGCATCTGGTTCTTCACTCACGGCGACTCCAGCCTCGCGGTGGCCGCCGAGGGCGGATCCGAGGCAGTGTTCATCTGCATTTCACGCGATCGGGAGCTGCAGGTCTCCATTCTGGGGAGCCTGCACACGACGCTCGATCTGCTTCATCGCGACAAATTCTGGAGTTCGAACGTGGCCGCCTGGTTCCCCAAGGGCAAGAATGACCCGAACCTGACCATGCTATGCCTGGATTGCCGGGACGCCATGGTCTGGATCTCGGAGGCCGGCGCGATGAAGTCCGGGTGGGAGATCGCCCGCGCCAATCTTACTGGAGGCGAGCCTAATCTCGGCGGCAGGACCGCCCTTCAGCTCGGCTGACTCCCCTCCTCCGGCTCAGCCGTATTGGACCCTCCCCCGCCTGGCAGGAGAGGATCCGCGGCGCCGCTCAGTGCGGCGATGGGGGCATGGCGGTCGAACTGCCGCTCGGCGGCGTTCCCGGCGTGGTCGCGTTAGGCGAAGTCGCTCCGGGCGTGCCCGATCCGGGCTGGGCCGGAGTTGATCCCGGCGCGCCAGGCGTGGCGGTGTTCGACGCCCCGCCGGGCTGAGCGGTCGCCGCCTTTTGGTTGGGGTAGAGCGAACTGTTGACGCCCATCGAACCCGCTGAGTTCGCGCTGGGGTTCGGCTTCGCCGTCGAACTGGCCCCAGAGGCTGCGCCAGGAGGGGTCGCTCCCGGTTGGGTCGCGCCGGCTGCGCCAGTCCCGGCCGTCGCGCCCGCCCCCGGCGTCGCTGGCGCCGCCGATCCGGCAGTTCCCGGACCCTGTGCTCCAGCAGTCCCGCTCCCGCCTGTGGTCTGGGCTGATGCCGCAAAACTAATCACAAGGGCGCCCGCAGCGGCGCCGACAATTAGAAGCCTGATCATGGATCGCTCTCCTCGAGCGCGCTGATGAGGCCTTAACAATCCATGCGTTCGAGGTTGGTTTCGCAAAGTTGCCGTTGGTCCGGCCTTCGCTCGTGCAACTCTTGCAGACGTCCAGTTGAGAAATATCTATTCCCAAGTCCGTTCTCGCAGCTTAGCAGGCGTCGAAGTTGAGCAAAAATCCCCCCGTAAACGCGGCGACGCCCGATAAGAGCCTTGTCGATCGCTCCCAGCGGCTGCAGAAGGCCTATGAAGCTTCACGGAAAAAGTGGGCGAAATCAGTCGGCCGGCCGTATCAGGGGGACGCCGACCCGCGGCCTCCCCCGGGGGAACTCGACGCGGAGCCCGACGAGTAGGTCGCGTTGGAGCCTGAGCGCGTGCTAGAGCAGATTTCGGCCAGACGGCGCCGTCTGGTCAGAGAGAATTAGCCCTAGATTCAAAAACGTAGATCCTCACTCAGCGTTTGCAGGCGCCCGCTGCAGACGCTCCAGGCTCTAGCGCGGCAAGGGGACGGACTTGGCGCCTTCTCAGTCATCACGCGATCTCCGCCTGGCGTTCGTGGCAAGCGACTGGCCCGACGCGACGGCCGCGCGCGAGCGTCTCGCCCAGCTCTATGGTGAAGTTCCCGAGGATCAGGCCGACGTGGTCGTCGCCCTTGGCGGAGACGGATTCATGCTGGAGGTCCTGCATCGCAACCTCGCCGGCCGGCGTCCAATCTATGGCATGAACCGCGGCTCGGTCGGGTTCCTGATGAACGACTACAGCGAGGTGGATTTGTGGGCCCGCATCGTGGCTGCCGAACCGGCCACGATCCACCCTCTTCGGATGATCGCCGAGGACGCGGAAGGCGTGACCCACGAAGCCCTGGCGATCAATGACGTCAGTCTTCTGCGAGAGACGCGCCAGGCGGCGAAGCTGCGGATCCTGATCGACGGCCGTCCGCGCCTGGAGGAGCTGATCTGCGATGGCGCCCTCGTATCCACGCCCGCGGGCTCAACCGCCTACAACCTCTCGGCGCATGGGCCGATCATCCCGATCAACGCTCAGGTGCTGGCCGTCACGCCGATCAGCGCGTTCCGGCCACGCCGCTGGCGCGGCGCCCTGCTCTCCCACGACGCCCAGGTCACCTTCGAGGTCCTGGAGCCGGAGAAGCGACCGGTGAGCGCCGTCGCCGACAACGTAGAGATCCGCAATGTGAGCCGCGTCGACGTGGCCGAAGATCGGACCACCACCCTGGTCCTCCTGTTCGACGCCGGCCGCAGCCTCGAAGAGCGGATCCTCACGGAACAGTTCGCCGTATAGAGAACTCGCGCCCAGAGCCGATCCGCGCGCCGCGCGATCACTCCGAGATGTGTTCGTGCGAGATGGCCTGAGACTCTATGTCGGACTCAGAGAACGGCAGATGATTCCACTGCTTTTGTGAAAAGATCCGGGTCTGGTCGGCGTAATGCGGCGACGCCGGATCGGTCGATTCCGAATAAGAGAGCAGTCCGTCGGCCACCGGACCACTCGCGTCGAATGTGACGACCTGCATGTAGCTCGACCCGTGGAAGGGAATGTAGCCCAGGCCGTCTACCCAGGCCGACTGCTGCGCATCCAGGACACCATCGAGACCAGGTCCCCCGTGGATCGGGATGTGCTGATCACCTCTCACTGCCAACTGGACCTCGCCCCACGGGGCGTCGAGCGCCACGTGTCGCGCACTCAGGCGCGTGACGGCTTCGGCCAAGGCAGAGGTGACCTTGGCGCTCGTTTCGGCGTCGCGCTTCACACCGCGGGGGGTGTGGACGGGGTCAGTTGCGTCGAACGGAACGGCATAGATCGAAGGATCTTTGCTCACCACGTCCCAGAACTCGACGAACAGCGCCGCCCCACGGCTATCGACATTCATGCGCCGATCCCAGTGGGCGAGAACGGCGCAGGCGTTGGTGAGGTCTACCTGAGCGCCTTCGTGGGACGCGCCGCTCGGATGCGCGGCGCAGATCGCCATGACGTCACCCAGCGCCATCTCGGCCGCGTAGTTGCGGTCGGCGAAGATCATCCCCTCGACCGCCGCCGGCGTGATCGCATGCGGGCCTTTGGCGAGTTGGTCGTGGATCTCGATCAGGCCTGAACGCGTGCGCAGGTTCTGCGGCTCGTCCGTCCGACCGATGATGGGGGAAAATCCAGTCAGTCTTTCAGCGTCATTGGCCAGCCAGTAGCTGTCGTTGCTGTTCGCCACGAAATCCTCCCGCACCAAAGTCGGCATGGCCGATGGCGGCATCAGGCCGGGGACGGGCGAGGCCGGGTCGACAGTCCAGTCACACGCCGATCTGGAACCGTCGAGTACGTAGAGACGGTCGGCCGCCAACTTGGGGACGACAGGGGAACTGGCGGCGCAATCGGCCAGCTTCGCAGCCGGCAGGTCCGGGGTCGCCGTGACGTCTGCGTACATGACCTCCCCAGTCCGATCCGTGGCGATCGTGTTCACCCAGGGGGAGCCCAGCGTCCCCAGAGCCCGCCGGATGTCCTGCACCGAACGCGCGCGGTTGACGTCGAGCCAGAAGTCCCCACTGCGCAGGTTGAGGCTGTTGGCGTCCTTCAGCGCGTAGGCGTGGTGAGAGTCCCATGGCAGACCGATCTTCGGTCGCTCGACGATCGGACCGTAGATCGACGTCCAGATCGTTCGCTGAACGGGCGCCCCGTCCTTCACCTCGATGGACACCGTGCGCCGTTCCATGCGCATCCGCTTGCCGTCCACGAAGTAGGCGGTCGCGTCGGCCGGATCCAGGCTAAGCTCGAACAGCGAGAAGTGCCGATCGGTCGAGACAGTGTGCGTCCAGGCGACATCCTTGTTGAAACCGATGGCCACGCCCGGCTGGCCCGACGAGGCCGCACCCATCACATCCAGCTTGCCGGGGATGGTCAGGTGAATCTGGTAGAAGCGGTTGGTGGTCAGCCAGGGAAAGTGCGGGTTGCCCAGAAGGACGCCAGCTCCGCCTGTCGCCGCCCGCCCGAAAGCCCAGCCGTTGCTGCCGAGGCCCGTGCCGGCGGTCGGGGTCAACCGCCTCGGCCGCCGCCGTCGCCGCAGGCGCCCCTGGAGGGGCTGCGTCGACGATGTAGGGCAGCCAGGCGGCGGCGCCGGCCTGGATCATCTTCTCGGCCGTGAGTTTCAGGTGATCTTCCAAGGTGATCGGCCGGACCCACGACGCCCCTCTGCACGGCAGCGGCAGACCGCTCGAGCCGCGAGTCTTCAGGTAGTGGTTGTAACCGGCGACGTAGCCTCGGACCGAGGCTTGATACTCCGGAGAGGTCTTCTCGAACGCCGCCAGCAGCGTGGGGCCGTCGAGGACAGTCTTGAAGAAGGCGTCGCTGTCCAGGTTACGCGTCTCGGCGAACGACACGACCGTCTTAGCGCCCGGGCCGAAGTACTTGGACCGCTCGCCCGTGACGGTCACGACGTCGTCGGCCAGCAGGCAGACATTGTCTTCGGCAAAGGCGTAGCCGGCGCCGTAACCAAGCGAGGCGTAGTCAGCCGCCTTCACGTGGGGAATGCCAAAGCGGGTCCGGACGATCACGGCGTCCAGATGAGCCGGCGCTGCGGTGGCCGCAGCCGACGCCCCGAGAGCTGCCAAGCCGATAAGCAGAGGCGCAAAGCGTGTCATATCCGGTCCTGATCTCCGCACGAGCGAGCGGGCTGCGATTCCACGGGATCGCAACCGTACCTTATGTCTTTGTTTCAGAAGGCGTCTTCACCCGAAGACCGATTCCCGATCTTCGGAAAGTGCTCTGCTTGGCGTTGATACAAGCTCAGCCTTGGAACCGCCATCCCGCGCCCGGGCCGCGGGGAACCCTCACATCGCGCTAGCGAGGGACTCCGTCACGGCGCCGTACCCGGCGTCGGGTGGGATGGTGAGCGCCCGGCCTTCGGGGGTGTCGACCAGTTTGGGCTCGACCGTCACCAGGGTGCGCGCCTGCGCGCGTCGAACCGCATCCGCCGCGCCGTCCGCCTCGGCCAGGAGTTGGAGGTTCATCCGTGTCGGGAAGATAACCTTGCGCTCGCCCAGCGCCGCGAGCCGCAGGGCCTCCGCCGGCGCGATCCATTCGGCGTCCACGGTCTCCCAGCCATCGCACAACGCCAACTGATCGGCGGGCGCGGCGGCGATGTAGAACCAGGTGTCGAACCGCTTGGGCATCATATCGGGCGTGATCCAGCGGGCGAAGACACTGAGCGCATCCAGGTCCAGCTTGACGTCCAGCTCGGTAACCAGGTCGATGAACGAGCGCCGGTCGTGGGCGATCTCGTCGCGGGCGCGACCAGCGCGCTCATCGCCCCGAAAATGTCCGCCGTCCCCGTGGCGCGCGAGCAGGATCCCCGTCTCCTCATAGGCTTCGCGGATCGCGGCGATTCCTAACGGTCTTGCGAGAGGGTCGGAGGCGTCCCAGCCAAGGGCCCGTCTCTCCCACGCCGCGTCGTGATCACCCCCGTGCGTCTTTCCGCCCGGGAACACCAGGGCGCCAGAGGCGAAGTCAATCTGGTGGTGCCGCTTGACCATCAGCACCTCGAACAACGGCGCGTCGCGCACCAGGAGGATGGTGGCGGCCGGAACGGGCGTGACAATCTCGGGCATGGATCAACCTATGGAACGGGTTGGAGGCCGATGAGCCGGCGGTGGTCAGGCCATCTGGTAGCGGACCGGAACGTATTTGGGTCCGCCCACGAAGGCCCCTTCCGAGAGCCGAGGCGTCCCAGCGAACTCGAGCGACTTCAGCCGCGGCATGAGCTCCTCAAACAGGATCCGCATCTCCATTCGAGCGAGATGTTGGCCCAGGCAGAGGTGCGCGCCGTAGCCGAATGAGAGGAGGCGGTTCGGACTGCGCTCGGGCTTGAACACGTCGGGCTCGTCGAACACTTCCTCGTCGCGATTGCCTGAGGGATAGCAGAGCATCAGCCAGTCGCCTTTGGGGATTTTCTGGCCGCGAACTTCGGCGTCAGCGGTGGCCGAGCGCATGAAGTGCTTCACCGGCGTCGTCCAGCGCACCGCTTCATCGACCAGACCCGGGATCAGCGAGAGGTCGCCCTTCACGCGCGCGAAAGCCTCGGGATGCTGGCACATCCCCCACACCGCCCCGGCGGTGGACGAGGACGTGGTGTCGTGCCCGGCGGTGGCGACGATGATGTAGTAGCCCATCGCCTCCAGGTCGTTGATCGGCGCGCCGTCGATCTTGCCGTTGGCGATCGCGGTGGCCAGGTCCGACCCCGGATTGGCCTTGCGCGCGTCCGTGATCGATTTGAAATACATATAGAAGTCGGCGATCGTCGCCTGGATGTCCTGCAGACCGTTTCCCCCGCCCGGTTCGGAGTGATCGGACTTGGAGCGGTTCAGGTCCGGATCGGCAGCGCCGAACAGCTCCTGCGTCAGCTTCAGCATCCGCGGCTCGTCTTCGCGCGGGACGCCCAGGATCTCCATGATCACGCGCAGGGGATAGGTGAGCGCCACATCCTTCACGAAGTCACACTCGCCGCCCAGGTCGGCCATCCGGTCGACGTGCTCCTTGGCGATCTCCCGGATCCTCGCCTCCAGCCCGCGGATGTTCTGCGGCAGGAACCAGGACTGGGTGAGCAGCCGGTACTTCGGGTGATCCGGCGCATCCATCTGGACGAGGGTGCGCAGGAGGTGCGGACTGCCCCCCGTCATGGCGCGCACCGTCTCATCCCCCTCGATGGAGGTGAAGGTCGTGGCCCTGTCGCCGGAATGGAACAGGTCGTTCTGCCGGCTGATCTCGAGGATGTCGGCGTGCTTGGTGACGATCCAGAAGGGGTAGATCCCTTCCACCTCCGCCCGCCCGAGCGGGACATTGGCCCGCAGCCAGCGAAACGCGTCGTGGACGGGCGTGTCGGCGGCGTAGGCCTTGGGGGTGATCACCGTCCGCGCGACGTCCTCGGGGATCGTGGGGGTCGAATGGACTCGATCAAGGGTATCGCTCATGGCTGCAACTTACCTCCAGGCGCCTTCGCGTCAGTCTAGATCATTCACGTGGGGGATGCGCCCCCGCCTCAGGCGAGCATGGACCCTTCATAGCCCGAGGCGGCGACCTCGTCGCATTTCCGGCGATAGCCGGCGCCGATGTACGGCATGAACACCCGAGGCTTTCCGGGAATGTTCGCGCCCATGTACCACGAGGCCGCACGGGGAAAGAGGGTCTTGTCGGCCACCGCCGCGACGTGTGCGACCCAGGCGTCCTGAGCGGTTTCATCGGCCTCGATCCGTGTACGTCCGGCCTCGCGCATTTCGCTCAGGCAGCGGATGATCCACTCCACGTGCTGCTCGATGGAGTTGATCATGTTCGACAGCACGCTGGGACTTCCGGGGCCGGTGATGACGAACATGTTGGGGAATCCGGCGACCGCGAGGCCGAGATAGGCGCGCGGCCCGGCCGCCCAGGCTTCGCGAAGCTCCGCGCCAGCTGCGCCGCGAATATCGATCGACAGCAGGGCGCCGGTCATGGCGTCGAAGCCCGTGGCGAACACCAGGGCGTCGAGTGGGTAGGTGGCCGCGCTGGTGCGCACGCCTTCCGGCGTAATCGCCTCGATGGGCGTGGCGCGCAGGTTCACCAGATCGACATTCGGCCGGTTGAAGGTCTCGTAGTAGCCCGTGTCGACGCAGATCCGCTTGGTGCCGATCGGATGATCCCGGGGCCCGAGCGTCTCGGCTACCGAAGGATCCTTCACCATCTCGGCGATCTTGGCGCGCACGAAGCTGGCGGCCTCCTCATTCACCTCCAGGCTCGTGAGGAGATTGCCCCAGACGGCGAGGAAGCCGGCGCCGCCAAGCGCCCACAGTTCCTCGTAGCGCGCCTGCCGCGCTTCGGGGGTCTCGGGCGGGGCATTCGCGGGATTTCCGCCGAAGCCCATGCCCGGCCCTTTCACCAGCGCCATGTAGTCGTCGTACCCCTTCCAGAAGACAGCAACGTCGCGTTCGGTCAGGGGCCCGTTGCGCGCCGGCACGCTGAAGTTCGGGGTGCGCTGGAAGACGGTGAGGCGGCTGGCCTGATCGGCGATAATCGGGATCGACTGGATACCCGAGGAGCCGGTGCCGATCACACCAACCCTTTGGCCAGTGAAGTCGACACCCTCATGAGGCCAGGCCCCGGTGTGGTAGGTCGCCCCGGCAAAGCTGTCGACGCCCGGGATCGCCGGCGGGCGGGGCGTGGACAGACAGCCCGTCGCCATGATGAGCCAGCGGCAGGAGACCTCGTCCCCGCGATCAGTGACGACGGTCCAGCGATCCGCCACCTCGTCGAACGAAGCCGACAACACGCGGGTCTCGAACGCGATCATGCCACGCAGGTCGAAGCGATCGGCCACGTGCTGCGCGTACGCCAGGATCTCCGTCTGGGCTGCGTACTTCTCGGTCCAGCGCCAGTCGCGCTGCAACTCGTCCGACCACTTGTAGGAATAGAACAAGCTCGGGATGTCGCAGCGCGCCCCAGGATAGCGGTTCCAATACCAGGTGCCGCCAACATCATCCCCAGCCTCGAAGCCCTGGACCGAAAAGCCTAGCTCGCGAAGCTTGTGGAGCATGTACATGCCCCCGAAGCCTGCGCCGACGACTACGGCGTCCAATTCCGCGCCACCCATCGGCGCGCGCGCCACTGCCGAACCGTCCGCCAAGTCCTCGCCCTTCCCTGCTGCCTTCTTAGTTGCCGCGCACTTGCCTGAACGGGACGTCGCGGTCCACCTCCGGCTCCTTCGGCAGGCCTAGCACCCGCTCGCCGATGATGTTGCGCTGGATCTGGTCCGTCCCCCCGCCGATGGATGTGAAATAGGCGTTGAGGGTGAGGAAGTTGGCGTCCTCGGCCCGAGGATGATCCGGCCCTTCCAGCATGCTGTCGGCCCCAAGGATCAGCGTCCGGACGCGCGCCTCCTCGTGCAGGATGCGCGACATGGCCAGTTTGCCGAGGCTCATCAACGGCGAGGACGTGCCCTGAGCAAGATCCGCCTTGGCGCGGGCGGTGTTCAGCGCGTTCAGCCGCTTCCAGGCGATGACCTTGGCAATCTCCTGGCGGATCAGCAGATCTCCGAGCACGCCGGCCTCACGGGCCAGTGCGATCAGGGGCTCCTCGCCCTTGGACTCCCGCACGCCGCTTCGGGGGCCCCGCGCGCCCTCCCCCATGACCGAGCGCTCATAGGCAAGAGCCGTCTGCAACACCCGCCAGCCACCGTTCAGCGGGCCGAGGAGGTTCTCGGCCGGAACCACGGCGTCAGTGATGAACACCTCATTGAAATGACTCTCGTCAGTGATCTGACGCAGGGGCCGGACCTCGACGCCTGGCTGCTTCATCGGCAGGAAGAAGAAGCTGATCCCGCTGTGCTTGGGCGCGTCCCAGTCGGTGCGCGCGATGAGCATGCCATAGTCGGCCGTCGCCGCGCCCGAGGTCCAGACCTTCTGGCCGTTGACGACGAAGTGGTCGCCCTGCCGCTCCGCGCGCGTCCGCACGCCCGCCAGATCCGAACCCGCGCCCGGCTCCGAATAAAGCAGGCACATCCCCACCTCGCTGCGGAGCAGCAGGGGAACGATCTTCGCCTTGAACTCGGGTGTGGCGTAGGCCAGCGCCGTGTTGGCCCAGAGGTTCGTGCGGTCCTGCCCACTTCCGGGGGCGCCGACGGCGGCGAACTCGCGCTCGACGATCCGCGCCTGAGCGTCGGACAGGCCGCGACCGAACCACTCGGCAGGCCAGCGCGACGCGGCCCAGCGCGCCTCCACCACCTTCGACAGCCACGCACGATGCTCAGGGGTGGTGGTCCAGCCTGTGCCGCCTGGGGTTGGCCGCGACCTTGCCAGCCCCTTCCAATTCTCCGCGAGCCACGCTCGGACCTCCTCGAGCAGGGCCTCATCGGCGATGTTCGTTCCGTCGGCCATGTCAGGCTCCCAGGGCCTCGAGGTAGCGCTCGCGATAGACGTGTGGCGGATCGAACAACTGCGCGTCGGCTCGGGCGCGGCGCAGATAGAGGTGCGCCGGGTGCGCCCAGGTGAAGGCGATGCCGCCGTGCATCTGAATTGCCGTGGCGGCGACCTGGGTGAAGGCGTCCGCGCAGGCGAAGGCGGCCAGACTGATCGCCGCCCGGGTGTCCTCCGCTCCATCGGCCAGGCTCTTCGCCGCCGCCCGGGCGGCCGAGATGGCGGATTCCGATTCCAGCAGCAGGTCAGCCGCCATGTGCTTGATGGCCTGGAAGCTTCCGATGGAGCGACCGAACTGCACACGCGTCTTGGCGTACTCGACCGTGAACTCCAGCACGCGCCGCGCGCCGCCGGCCTGTTCGCCGGCGAGGGCGATGCGGGCGAGGTCGAGCGCCTCCTCCACCGCCTCCCAGGCTGGCCGCGATGATATGAGGCGACGCGCTGGCGTCGCCTCGAACCTCAAGTCCGCCAATCGCTGGGTGTGATCGAATGTTGGGAGCGCCCGCAGGCTCAGGCCCGACGCGCCCCGCTCCACCTCGAAGACGGCAGGGCCGTCCGGCGATCGGGCGACAACCAGGATGAGGTCGGCGACCTGGCCAAATGCGACGAACCGCGTCTCGCCATCGAGGCGCCAGGTCTCGCCCGATGCGCTCGCCCGCACCGCCACATCCTCGACACTCCAGCCGCCCCGCGGCCCCGCCAGAGCGACGGTCGCTATGCGGGAACCGTCGGCGATGGACGGCAGAAGGCGCGCCTTGTCGGAATCGTCACCCAGCGCCTGGATCAGGCCCGCCGCCAGTACGGCGCTGGAAAGCAGCGGGGCGCTGAGGAGGGCTGCGCCCGCCTCCTCCATCACCCGCTCGAGCTCCTCGGGACCCGCGCCTACGCCGCCATAGGCCTCGTCGACAATGAGACCGACTACGCCAAGGTCCGCCAGCCGACGCCAGAGCTCGGGATCGTAACCCTCCGGCGTCTCCATGGCGCGTCGAACGTCGGCTTCGGTGCTGTGGTCAGCCAGCAGGCGCTTCACCGAATCCTGGATCGCGGTCCGCTCTTCCACGCTCAGGCTTTTCATGCGGCCAGACGTCTCCTCCCGCCGTTTTCCGGGGGTTCGAGATCGTTATAGCCGCTGAAAAGCGATGATCCAGGCTGCCCCGACGGCGCCCACCCTGCGCGCGCGAAAAAGAAAACTGTTCGGAACCATGCCGAAAACGCAGCGTTCTGTCAAGTGTACACATTGCTTGATCGATGTCTCGATCGGCAATGATCGCAGGAGACAACCGCATGCTAGGATGGGCGTTAGTATTCGCAATCCTGGCCGTTATTGCCGGTGGGCTCGGATTCTTTGCCCTTGCTGGTATTGCGGCTTCGATCGCTAAAATCTTGCTTATCGTTTTCGTGGTTCTTCTGATCGCGAGCTTCGTCATGGGGCGTGGCCGAGGAAGACCGGTAGTCTAGACGAGTAGGCTTTCGCCGTCAGGCGGGCTCGCCGGGGTTGACGCCCTGGCGGGCCCGTTGTCGTTCAAGCTTGATGGATCTCCCCGGTTCCCCGGACATCGTCGTCATCGGCGCAGGCGCCGCGGGGCTCGGCGCAGCCGCTCGCCTCGGCCGCTACGGCGCGCAATTTGTCGTGCTTGAGGCGCGAACGCGCGTCGGCGGCCGGGGTCACACGCGGACCATCGATGGACTGCCGCTCGATCTGGGCTGCGGTTGGCTGCACTCGGCGGGCCGTAACAGCTGGGTTCCCGTCGCCGAACAACTTGGCCTGGAGATTGACCGGTCCCCGCCCCCCTGGAACCGGCCGCCCCTGAACTTCCCATCAGACGCGCAGAAGGCCTATCGCCGCGCCTTCGCCCAGTTCGAAGAGAAGCTCGATCGCGCTGCGGCGGCGGGGATCGAGGGGCCGGCGTCCAGCCTCTTCACCCATGTCGATGCGCGCTGGCGTCCCCTGCTTGACGCTTTCAGCGGCTACTACAACGGCGCGCCCTTCGAGGAGATCTCGATCCAGGACTACGCCGCCTATGACCCGACAAACGATAACTGGCGCGTCCGCATCGGCTATGGCGCGCTGATGGAGGCGTTCGGAGCGACCCTGCCCATTGTCCTGGACTGTCCCGTCACCGTCATCGATCGCACCGGCGCCGATCTCAAGCTGACCACGGCGCACGGTACCTTGGGAGCAAAGGCGGTCATCGTCTGCGTTCCCACCACGGTGCTCGCCGAGGAACGGCTGAAGATCGTCCCTGCGGCGCGCGAGAACGTCGAAGCCGCCGCCGCCCTGCCGCTCGGCAATGTGGACAAGGCCTTTCTGCGGATGGCCTACGTGCGCGGCTTCGATCCGGACACCCGCGTTCAGGCGCGCACCGACACGACCGACACAGCCAGCTACACCTTGCGCCCCATGGGCCTGCCGATCGTCGAAGCCTATTTCGGTGGCCACCTTGCCGCGGCCCTGGAGGCCGAAGGCCCAGGCGCATTCAGCGACTTCGCCCGTGAGGAACTGGCGGCGGCGCTGGGATCCGACTTCGCCCGCGCGCTGGAGCCGCTGGCGGAGTCGCGCTGGAGCGCCGATCCCTTCTCCCGCGGCGCCTATTCCCACGCAAAGGCGGGCTTCGCGGATCGTCGGGGCGTGCTCGCCGCGCCCCTGGAGGATCGTATCTTCTTCGCGGGAGAAGCGTGTTCGCCACACGACTTCTCAACTGCGCACGGGGCCTACGACACGGGCGTGGCGGCGGCGGAAGCGGCGCTGACGGCGATCAACGAAATGTCGGGTCCGGCCTGAGTCTCACCAGACGCCCGCCTCGCGCAGCCTGCGCGCCAGGTCGGGTGGGAGGCCGTCGGCCGCGGCGACATCCCCCAGGTCCGGCGGGGCGTCGGCGGGATCGAGATAGCGCCACCCCTGGAACGCGCGGCGGGGCGTAGGCGCGGTCAGGATGACGGTCTCGTCCAGAGTCATCTCGCATCGCCGGTCCTGACCCTCGCCAATGCAATTCACCGCGAGGATCCGCTGACGCGAGAGGATGAACCCCTTGTAGACCCGATAGAGCGAGCCCCCGTCGATCACGGCGTCCGACTGGCGAGGCGTCTGCTTCGTCCGCAAGATCCAGGGTTCGCCGCGTCGCCGCGCCGGCTCTCGCCATTCGAGCAATTCCTCGACGGTGTCGCAACCGACGCAGAGCTTGACGATGTGGAGGGTCAAGCTTCGGCAGTCTCCAACCGCACGATGGTCAGGTTCTCCACCACCTGGTCCCCTTCGGCGGCCGCCACCTCGATCACCCGCCCTTCGATCGGCGCGGTCAGGGCGTGCTCCATCTTCATCGCCTCGAGGACGACCAGCACCTGGCCGGCCTGCACCCGCGCGCCAGGCTCGACGGCCACCTTGACGATCCGGCCAGGCATGGGCGTGCGGATGGCGCCGTCGAAGTCCGCCGTCCCACCGCCGGCCGCATCCGCGACCAGGCTAAGGCGCAGCGCCGCGCCGTCACGGAACGCGACGATCTCGTCTGCATCGAGCCTCAGAATAGAGGCCGGCCCGAAGGCGAAAGGCAGCTCCGCCGGCTCTCCATCGACGCGAACCGACGCCGTGCGCCCAGGGCTGGAGTTGAGACGGAATCCGGCGAGACCGACAGGCGGCGCCCAGGGCGATGTCGCCTCGCGGGCCAGATTCAGTGCTCCGACCGCTTCGGGCGTTGGCGCAGGCGCAGCGTTGAGCTCGTCCAGACACCGTTCGATGAAACCCGTGTCGATCCGCCCAGCGGTGAACTCCGGGTGAGCTGCGCAGCGCGCCAGGAAGGCCGCGTTCGTTCGAACCGGCCACACCTCCACAGCGCGCGCGGCCTGCGCCAGGCGCGCCGCCGCCGCCTCGCGGGTCTCGCCGTGGGCGATCAGCTTGGCGATCATCGGGTCATAGAA
>DASXGR010000201.1:0-4442 GCA_036488935.1 Caulobacteraceae bacterium
GCGCCCGGTTGTGAAATAAGGAGCGGGCCCCTTACTTCTTCATGAAGCCGCCATACTTGGCGGTGAAGCGGGAGACGCGGCCGCCGCGGTCGACGAGCTGCTGGTTGCCGCCGGTCCACGCCGGATGGGTCTTCGGGTCGATGTCGAGGTGGAGCGACTGACCTTCCTTGCCCCAGGTGGAACGGGTGCGGTAGGTCGTTCCGTCCGTCATCGTCACGGTGATGAAGTGATAGTCGGGATGGGTGTCTTGCTTCATGGCCTGGTCCGACAATCTGACGGCGAAGTTGAAACGAAAAGCCCGCCGGAACCGGCGGGCGCTTGCGAGCGGGGGGTCATACACGACCTGGGTCGGCTCGAGCAAGGGTTCTGCCAGAGATCATGACTTCCGTCGATACGGCTTCTGCTGAAGCCGGCGCTTCAGCCCACGACGTCCCGACTGCGCAAGTCCGCGGACGCCGCCCCCGGCGGGACCTGACGCCGCTCTCGCGCCTGGCGCCGTTCGTTCGCGCGCATCGTGGCGACGCCATTCTTTCGGGCGTGTTCCTCACCCTTTCGACAACCTTCACCATCGGACTGACCTTCGCCCTGCGACGCATGGCGGACCAGGGCCTCGCCAGCCACGCGGCCGGCTCGATCAACCAGGCGTTCCTGATCCTGGGCGCCGTCGCCCTGGCCCTGGCCCTGTCGACGGGCGGGCGCTTCTTCTTCACCCACAAGCTGGGCGAGCGGGTGGTCGCGGACCTGCGCGAGGCGCTCTACGCCCACGTCGTCTCCCTCGACCAGGCCTTCTTCATGACCACCCGCACCGGCGAGGTGCTCTCGCGGATGACTACGGACCTCGCCCTCGTCGAGGCGATGGTCGGGGCGACGGTCGCCGTGGCCCTGCGCAATGCGCTGACCGTCATCGCGGCCCTTGCGGTGATGATCGTGGTCAATCCCGCCCTCACCGGCTTCGTCGGCCTGATCGTAGTGCTGATCCTGCTGCCGCTGTTCGCGGTCGGCCGCCGCGTGCGGCGGCTCTCGACAGCCGCCCAGGCGCGCTTCGCCGATGCGGTCGGCTATGCGGGCGAGACCCTGGACGCGCTGGAGACGGTGCAGGCTTTCGGCCGCGAGGCCTCGGTCGCGGCGCGCTTCCGAGAAGCGGTGGAGACGGCGTTCCGCACCTCCCTCGCCCGCATCGGGGCGCGCGCGATCATGACCATCCTGGTGATGATCCTGGCGGCGGGGGGTTTTGGCCTCGTCCTCTGGCGCGCCGCCCTGGACGTCTTCGTCGACAACAGCATGACCGCCGGCGCCCTCCTCCAGTTCGTCCTGCTCGCGGCCCTGGCGGCCGGTTCGGTCGGCTCGCTGGGCGAGGCCTGGGGCGATGTGCAGAAGACTGCAGGCGCCATGGCCCGCATCGGCGAGATCCTTGACGCGCGCCCATCCATCGTCGCCCCGGCCAGGCCGAAACCGATGCCGAGCCCTGCGCGCGGGGCGATCGAGTTCCAGGATGTGCGCTTCGCCTATCCGGGGCGGCCGGACCTGCCGGCGCTAAACGGCTTCGACCTGACCGTGCGGCCCGGCGAGCGCGTCGCGCTGGTCGGCCCGTCCGGGGCGGGCAAGAGCACCGTGCTTCGCCTCCTGCTGCGCTTCTATGATCCGAACGAAGGCGCGGTGCGGATCGACGGCGTCGATCTGCGGGAGGCCGACCCGGCGGAGGTCCGCGCCCGCATCGCCCTCGTCGCGCAGGACGCCGCCCTGTTCTCCGGATCAGCGGCGGAGAACCTCGCCTTCGGCCGCGACGGCGCAAGCGAAGGCGAGATCGCGGCGGCCGCGCGCGCGGCCCAGGCGGACAGCTTCATCGCCGCCCTCCCCGGCGGCATGGCCGCGCCGCTGGGCGAACGCGCCAAGACCCTATCCGGCGGCCAGCGCCAGCGGATCGCCATCGCCCGCGCCCTGGTGCGCGCCGCCCCGATCCTGCTGCTGGACGAAGCAACCAGCGCCCTGGACGCCGAGAACGAGCGCCTCGTCCAGCGCGCCCTGCACGACGCCATGGCCGGACGCACGACCCTGGTCATCGCCCACCGCCTGTCGACCGTCCTCGAGGCCGACCGCATCGCGGTGATGGATGAAGGCAAGGTGGTCGAGCAGGGGGCCCACGTCGAACTCATCGCCCGCGGGGGGCTCTATGCGCGGCTGGCGGAGCTGCAGTTTGGGCTGCAGGCGGCGTGAGGGTGTGTATGTGTGTGGTTACATGCGTATGAGTGTGTAGAACAGCGGGAATCCCCTCCCCTTCGGGATTGTCTCGAAGCTCTCCTTTCATCTGTCATCCCGGGCCGTAGCGACCCTCGCGAATGCGGGGGGAAGCGAGGACCCGGGACCCAGGTGACTGTAGCGGGCGCCTGCGTTCGCGAACCGCAGCTCCGCTGGCGTGGCTCCTGGGTCCCGGGTCCTCGCTCCACCCGACCTACGGCCGGGTTCGCTACGGCCCGGGATGACGGGATTTAAGGGATACGGCCGAGATGTCTCGCCGTGCGCGCGTGGGCGTGGGCGATGGCGACGGCCAGGGCGTCGGCGGAGTCGGAGGTGGTGGGGCCGGCGGCGGGCAGCAGGCGGGCGACCATGAAGGCCACCTGCGTCTTGTCGGCGCCGCCCGTGCCGACGAGCGCCTTCTTCACCACCTTGGCCGCATATTCGGCGACCGGCAGGCCAGCCCGGGCCGGGGCGATCATCACCGCGGCGCGGGCGTGGCCGAGCTTGAGCGTCGACTGACCGTTGGCGGTGACGAAGGTTTCTTCAACCGCAGCTTCGTGCGGCTGATGGGTCAGGATGACCTCGGCGACACCTTCGAACAGCCTCAACAGGCGGTCCGACAGCGACAGGTCCGCCGGCGGCGCGATGACCCCATGGGCAACGTGGATCAGGCGCGATCCCTCGACGGCGACAACACCCCACCCGGACCGCCGCAGGCCCGGATCGAGGCCAAGAATACGAATCGGACCGACCATGGCCGTGCAGCATGGTCTGCGCAGGTGTCGACGAGAAGGGCCGGCGAGACGCCGGCGGACCGGAAGACGGGCGATCCGCTTGCGGCGGAGCCTCCGCCCCGCCAAAGCTTGCCGCATGGACTCGCCGATCCTCGAAACCGAGAGACTGATCCTTCGCCGGCCGCAGGCGGAGGACTTCGACGGCTGGGCGGAGTTCTGCGGAGATCCCGTTTCGATGCGCTACCTGGGTGGGGAACTCCCAAGGGCGGCGGCGTGGCGGAACATGCTGACGATCAGCGGGGCCTGGCTGATCCAGGGGTTCAGCTATTTCTCGGTGGTCGAGAAGGCGAGCGGCCAGTGGATCGGCCGGGTGGGTCCCTGGTTTCCCGAGGCCTGGCCGGGGCCGGAGGTCGGCTGGGGGATCCTGCGCAGCCGCGCCGGCCGCGGCTATGCGAAGGAGGCGGCGACGGCGGCGCTCGGCTACGCCTTCGAGACGCTGGGCTGGGAGCGTGTGATCCACATCATCCACCCGGAGAACACGCCGTCCCAGGGCGTGGCGCGCAGCGTCGGCTCGGACCTGCTGGGTCCGGTGAACCTGCCGGCGCCGCTGGAGGCGTGGCCGTCGGAAGCGTGGGGCCAGACGCGGGAAGCCTGGCGCGCCCGGGTCAGGCGCTAAGCCGCGCCATCACCGCTTCGTCGATTTCGGCGTTGGTCCAGACGTTCTGGACGTCGTCGTCGTCTTCGAGGGCGTCGATCAGCTTCAGCACCGTCGGAGCGTCGTCCTCCGACACCGGCGTGTCGGTCTTGGCGCGCCAGATGATCGCCGTCGACTTGGCTGGCCCGAGGGCGGCTTCGAGCGCCTCGGCCACGGTCCCGAGGTCCTCGAAGGCCGTGTAGATGACGTGGCCGTCCTCAGGATCGCTCTCGGCGTCCTGGGCGCCCGCTTCGATCGCAGCCTCCATGAGCTGGTCGTCAGAGCCGGCCGAGGTCGGATAGATGATCCTGCCCAGTCGCTCGAACATGAAGGCGACCGAGCCGGTCTCGCCAAGGTTGCCGCCGTTCTTGCCGAACAGGGAGCGGACGTTGGCCGCCGCGCGGTTGCGATTGTCGGTCAACACCTCGACGATGAGGCCCACGCCGCCGGGGCCAAAGCCCTCGTAACGGATCTCCTCCATCGTATCGGCGTCGCCGGCCTGGCCCTTCTTGATCGCCCGGTCGATGTTGTCCTTGGGCATGGACTCGGCCTTGGCGTTGGCGATCGCCAGGCGCAGGCGGGCGTTGGCCGATGGGTCGGGCACGCCCTGCTTCGCCGCCAGGGTGATGTCGCGGGACAGCTTCGAGAACAGCTTGGACCGTATCGCGTCCTGCTTGCCCTTGCGGAATTGGATATTCTTGAACTTGGAGTGGCCGGCCATCGTTTGGTGCAAGGCTTGGGTAAAGGAGGGGCGTGTTTAGCGCCGCGGCCCGCCCGGC
>DASXGR010000217.1:0-41382 GCA_036488935.1 Caulobacteraceae bacterium
TTGCTGCAGGCGACTGGCAATCCATCACCCGCCTCGCCCGCGACGCGGCTAGACTGGGTCACGAGACGCCGACGCACGGAGGCCTTGTCGAATCCCATAAGCCATGACTTATTGGTTGTATGGCGAACGTCGACGTCTTCCGCGCCCTGGCCGACCCGACGAGGCGGGCAGTCTTCGAGCGTCTCGCGGAGGGCGAACAGACCGTCTCCGCCCTTAGGGCCGGGTTTGAGGTCTCCCAGCCGGCCATCTCGCAGCATCTCGCGGCCCTGCGGGCCGCCGGCCTCGTGCGCGAGCGCCGCGAGGGCCGCCACGCCTACTATGCGATCGATCCGACGGGCCTGGGCGAGCTCGCCGCCTGGCTGGACCGCTACCGCGCCTTCTGGCCGGCGCGGATCGAGCGCCTGAAGACTGCTCTGAAGGAGGTGGACGATGACCGATGACACGCGGACCCTCGTCGTCGAGGCCGAACTCGACGCGCCGCCGGAAAAGGTCTGGCGCGCGCTCAGCGATCCGAGCCTCTCCTCCCAGTGGCTGCCTCACGGAAAGGTCGGGACGCGGCCCGGCGAGCGGTTCTCGCTCGACGATGAAGGGCGGCGGATCGACTGCGAGGTCCTGGATGCGGAGCCAGGACGGCGACTCCGGCTCAGCTGGCGTGAGGCGGACAGCGCGGTGTCGAGCCAGGTGACATTCGTCGTCTCGCCTGGAGCGGCGGGCGGCGCCCGGCTGCGGATCGTCCACGAGCCGGTCCTGGCGAGACTTTCCGGACGGCGAAGCACCGCCATCGCGCACGCTCTTCCGATGAGGATGGCCGCATGACCAGTCTCGTCCCCATGGTGGTCGAGGAGTCCGGCCGCGGCGAGCGGGCCTTCGACATCTTCTCCCGCCTGCTGCGCGAGCGGATCATCTTCGTGAACGGCGAGATCGAGGACGGCATGGCGGCCCTCGTCTGCGCCCAGCTGTTGTTCCTGGAATCGGAGTCGCCGAAGAAGGAGATCTGCCTGTACATCAACTCGCCCGGCGGGGTGGTGACGGCGGGCTTCGCCATCTACGACACGCTGCAATACATCCGCAGCCCGGTGTCGACCTACTGCATGGGCTTCGCCGCCTCGATGGGCTCGTTCCTACTGATGGCGGGGGAGCCTGGCAGACGCTTCGCCATGCCCAACGCCCGCATCATGATCCACGAGCCCGCCGGCGGCTTTCAAGGCAAGGCCTCCGACATCGAGCGCCACGCCAACGAGATCCTGGAGACACGCCGCCGGGTCAACCGGCTCTACGCGCTCCATACCGGCCGGACGATCGAGGAGGTCGAGCAGGCTATGAACCGCGACAACTTCATGAGCGCCGAAGAGGCTAAAGCCTTCGGCCTGGTCGACTACGTCTCTGGGGCCCGCCTCGAGGCGGCCTAGAGCAAACTCGGACCAGACGAAGTCGTCTGGACCGAGTTTGCTCTAGATTCTTAGACTTGAGCGCCGCCTCACGCCCAACCAGTTCCCACTTGGGCGGACGCGCTCAGCGCCGAACGTCCGTCCACGGCGCATCGAAGGCGGCCAGATCGGCCGGCGTGGCCATGGAAAAGTCGCCCGCAACGCCGTGTTTGTGGGCGGCGCACCTCAGGCCAAGCATCAGGGCCGCCTCCTCGCTCGTCTCCTCCAGCAGCCCGTGGAGCAGGCCTGCCGCGAAGGCGTCGCCGGCGCCGATGCGATCGACAATGGCGGGCAAGCTCACGGACTCGGCGACAATTGACCGCTCACGCGTGGCCATGGTCGCCGACAGCTCCTGGCGACCATCAGGACCTCGCAAGCGCAGCAGGGATGCAAGCCGCTCGAGCTGCGGGAACTCGGCAAAGGCCGCCGCTGCGGCGTCGGCGCGCGACATGAGCTCGTCTTCGCCCGGAAAGTCGCGCTCCAGGGCGAGGGCGAGGTCACGCTCGGTCACCAGCGCGAGGTCGGCTAGGGACAGCAGCCGCCGCAGGATGGCCGGCGCCTCTCCCGGCCGCTCTGCCCACAGACGGGCGCGATAGTTTCCATCGAAGCTGACCTTCACCCCGCGGGCTCTCGCAGCGCTCGCTGCCGCGAAACAAGCCTCGGCGCCCGCGACGCCCAGGGCCGGGGTTATGCCCGACAGATGCAGCCAGCTCGCGCCGTCCAACTCGCGCGACCAGTCGAACATCTCCGGCCCCGCCCGGCTGAAGGCGGAATGAGCCCGGTCATAGAGCACCTCAGCGCTGCGGAAAGCCGCGCCAGGCGTCATGAAATAGAGGCCCATGCGCCCGGGACCGAACCTCACGCCCGAAACGTCGACGCCCCATCGGCGCAGCTCCGCCAAGGCGGCTCGGCCGAGGTCGTTTTCGGGCACGACGCTGACCATGCGAGTCCGATGGCCCAGGCGCGCCAGGCCGACGGCGACATTGGCCTCTGCGCCTCCGTAAATCACCTTCAGCGCGGGCGACTGGAGCAGCAGCTCCTGACCCTGGGGGCTCAGGCGGATAAGCATCTCGCCAAAGCAGACGACGGCTCCGCCGCTCACGCGATGCACCAGGAAGGAGCGCGCGCGCCGGCGGAGCCGCGGACGGACTCGGGAGAAGAGCTTCGGAACATGCGAAGACGCTAGGGCGCGCCCGCTGCGGCGGTCAACGGTTACGCCCGATAGCGCGAACTTGGCCGGCGCCCGGAGCGCGGACGTCCTCGTCCGCCCTTTCTTCTCCTCTCCAGACGCCTCGGGCCGGCAAAAGAAGAGCGGACGAGGACGTCCGCGCTCCGTGTGAACCCCCCGGGCCGTCAGAAGTCGGCCGTCTCCGGATCAGGACCGATCCGGCCGCCGGCCGCGTCGAGGGCGGCGATCGCCGCCATGTCCTCGGCATCCAGCTTGAAGTCGAACACTTCGATGTTCTGCCGAATGCGGTCAGCGTGCACCGACTTGGGGATGACGATGAGGCCACTGTCGAGGTGCCAGCGGATGATCGCCTGAGCCGGCGACTTGCCGTGCTTGACGGCGATCGACTTGATCGTCGGATCGTCGAGGAACTGCGCCTGGCCGAGAGGGCTCCACGACTCGGTGAGGATTCCCATCTGCTCGTGGACGCGCCGCAGGTTGCGCTGCTGGAACCTCGGGTGAAGTTCGATCTGGTTGACCGCCGGCGTCACGCCGGTGGCGTCCACGACGCGGCGCAGGTGCTCCTCGTTGAAGTTGGAGACGCCGATCGACTTTGCGCGCCCTTCCTTGCGCAGACGCACGAGCGCGCGCCAGCTGTCGACGTAGCGGCCCTTCCGCGGCGCGGGCCAGTGGATCAGGTAGAGGTCGACGCTCTCCAGTCCCAAGCGGCCCATGCTCGCGTCGAACGCGCGCAGCGCCTCGTCATAGCCCTGGTCGTTGTTCCACAGCTTGGTGGTGACGAAGACTTTGCGCCCGGCGATCGCCTCTCCGACGCCCTTCTCGTTGCGGTAGACCGCTGCGGTGTCGACATGCACGTAGCCGCCGTCGAGCGCGGTGGAGACGACCTGCGCCGTCTCTTCCGCAGGGGTCTGCCAGACACCCAATCCAAACTGCGGCATCTTCCGGCCATCGTTGAGGGTGACGAAAGGCTGGTCGTTCATCAAAGTCTCCGTGGAATCTTTCAGTCGCGGGCCGGCGCCGAGCGTCCAAGCGCGGCCAGGCGCCGGGGCCCGCCACTTGGAGGCCCGCCCGCAGGCCGGCAAGTTCGTGACTGCTACGGCTTGCGCTTTACGCTCGCGTGCCCCCAATAAGCTGAAAGATTTCAGTCTTGTGAGACTGTTACAGAGACTTTCACCACCTCTCCCCGAAAGGGCGGATTTCGTGCTCGAAGCTCCAGGCGTCCTGAGGCTGCTGGAACAGCGCCCAGTAGGCTTCCGCGACTGCAGCCGGACGCATCAGCCGGTCAGGAGGGAGGTTCTCGAGCGCCTCTGGACCTTCACGGTCGGCGATCCTTTGGCGCACCCAGGCGGTGTCGACCCCGGAGTCGATGATCAGATGCGCCACATGGATGTGGCTGGGCCCGAGTTCACGGGCCATGGACTGCGCCACCGCCCGCAGGCCGAACTTGGCGCTCGCGAAGGCCACGTATCCCAGGCCGCCGCGCACGCTGGCCGTGGCGCCAGTGAAGAAGATGCTCCCCTCTTTGCGCGGAACCATCAGGCGGGCCGCTTCGCGGCCGGTGAGGAAACCGCCATAGCAGGCCATCTCCCACACCTTGCGGAAGACGCGCTCGGTCGTGTCCAGGATAGGGAAGTTCACATTGGCGCCGACGTTGTAGATGCACACCGCCAGCGGGGCGTGCGCCTCGGCTTCCTGCAGGAAGGCGGTGACGGACTCTTCTTTCCGCGCATCGACCGATCGAGCTTCCAACCGTCCGCCGTTCGCGCCGATCCTCTCGGCCAGGGACGCAAGCTTCGAGCCGTCGCGGCGGCCGGCGAAGACGGAAAATCCTTCCGACGCGAACTTCTCGGCAATGGCCGAGCCGATGAAATCGCCCGCGCCCACGATGGCCACGCTCTGATCGCGCGCTTGCATTTGCCTTCTCCGCCTGGGGTCCGTCACCCTTGACAGGATAGTCAGTGCATTTTTAGAACTGAAGTCAACCGGCGATAAAATCCCGTCGTGCGGCGGAGGCGTGGCCATGGAAGACGTGACGTTCTATTTCGACTTCGGCAGCCCCAACGCCTACCTCGCGCACAGGGTGATCCCTGATATCGAGAAGCGCCTGGGACTGCGTTTCGCCTATCAGCCGGTCCTGCTGGGCGGCATCTTCAAGCTGACCAACAACCAATCCCCGGCGACCGCCTTCGGCCACATCAAGAACAAGCTGGCCTACGAAGCGCTCGAGACCCGCCGCTTCATCGAACGGCGAGGCGTTTCCGGCTTCCGGCAGAACCCCCACTTCCCCGTCAATACGCTGCTGATCATGCGAGGCGCGGTCGCCGCCCAGAGCCTCGGCGTCTTCGAAGCCTATGTATCCTCGGTCTTCGCTGACATGTGGGAGCGCGGCCTGAAGATGGATGATCCGGCCGTTGCGCGGACAGCCCTTCTTGACGCAGGTCTGCCGGCCGACGAGTTGCTGAAGCTGACGGGCGACGATGCGGTCAAGGCGCGGCTGCTGGCGAACACCCAGGAGGCCGTGGACAAGGGCGTCTTCGGCAGCCCAAGCTTCCTGTTCCGCAATGAACTTTATTTCGGCAAGGACCGGCTGCGAGATATCGAGGACGTCATCGCCGCGCCCGCCTAGGAGACCCTCAACGCCATGCAGTGGAGCCAGCTTGACGCGGAAGCCTGTTCGCTCGCGCGGACCCTGTCGATCATGGGCGATCGCTGGACCCTGCTGATCCTGCGCGACTGCTTCCTGCGCATCCGGCGGTTCGACGACTTCCAGGCGCGGCTTGGCATCGGCCGGCCCATCCTCGCCGACCGCCTGCAGAAGCTGGTCGCCGCGGACATTCTCGCCAAAGTCCCCTACCAGGAGCGCCCGGTCCGCTACGAATATCGCCTCACGCCCAAGGGCCTGGACCTCTACCCGGTGATCATCTCGCTGGTGCACTTCGGCGATCAGCACCTCGCCGGACCCGAGGGCCTCCCGGTGCTGCACCGGCATACTGCCTGCGGGAACTTGTTCGACCCCGTGCTGGTGTGCTCGGCCTGCGGCGAACCGGTGGGGCCGCGCGACATTGTCGTCGAGCCGGGCCCGGGAGGCAGGGAGCGGAGCCCAGTCCCATCAGCGGATGCGGAAGGGGCCTAATCGCCATCTGACCCTCAAGACTTCACCGCGCGTGCGTCGGGACGTAGCGTGTCGTGATGGACCAATCCGAGATCTGGAACGAAGAAGCGGCGCAGAGGTACCACACGCCGGGCGTCGGCATGTTCGGGGCGGAAGTGCTGGGACCCACTGTCGACCGTCTCGCACAGCTTGCGGCGGGCGGCGGGGCGCTTGAGTTCGCCATCGGCACCGGCCGAGTTGCAATTCCACTACGGGAACGAGGGGTCCCGGTGGCGGGTATTGAGCTGTCTCCCGCAATGATAGCTCAGCTGCGGACGAAGGCCGACGAAGTCACCATCCCCGTCGTGATGGGAGACATGGCGACAACAGTTGTTCCTGGGGAGTACGCGCTCGTCTACCTCGTCTACAACACGATTTCAAACCTGCTTACCCAGGCGGAACAGGTCGCGTGCTTTCGCAATGCCGCACGCCATCTTAATTCAGGCGGCCAGTTTGTGATCGAACTCTGGGTCCCGGAACTGCGCAAACTGCCTATAGGTCAGGACGCTATCGTAGCGACATCGGAACCCGGCCACTTTTGCGTGGACACCTATGACGTGCTGAACCAGCGAGTCGTGTCACACCACTTCTTCTTTGGCGAGGGCCGCAAAGCCGTGACGGCCCGCTCTCCGCACAGATACATCTGGCCGGCCGAGCTGGACCTCATGGCCGAGATCGCTGGATTCGAACTGGAGAGCAGGCACGCTGACTGGCTGGGAGCGCCATTCACCGCGGAGTCTCCTTCGCATGTGTCCGTTTACCGGTTGAGGTGAGCTCAAGGGTCGATGCCGACCCGAAGAGTTCGCGACGTGTCGGGCGCTAGCGGTTCGGCAGTGGCGTCGGCGCGGAGGCGCCCTGCTCCAACTGCGCGAGCAAGGCGGTCATCGCCTGGTTGCCCTGCTGTCGCGCCACGCTGTCAGCCGTATGGCCCGACGCGTCCTTGAGCGTGAGGTCGGCGCCACGCTGGGCCAGGAGCCGGACAATGTCTGCATGGCCAACGAGGGCCGCCATCATGACGGCGGTCTGGCCCACGTGGTTGCGGGCGTTCACGTCGCAGCGGCCCACCAGGCGCTGGGCGATAGCGACGTCGCCCTTGAAGGCCACGCCCATCAAGGCGGTGTTACCCCTCTGGTCTGCGGCGCAGGGATCCGCGTGCAACGCGAGCAGAGCGTCGACCGTCGCCGGCTGATCGTCATATGCGGCGAGGATGAGCGCGGTGTATCCATGATCGTCGCGCAGATCGACGGGCACGCCGTCCTTGATCATCCCTTCGAGGAGATCTGCGCGTCCGGCTCGCGCCGCGTCGAAGAAGAGCCCCTTGTAGTGATCGGGTACGGCGTCGGCGCCCCAGGCAAGCGCTGGGATGAGCACAGCCAGGGCGAGCACGGCGAGAAGCCGTTCGAGGCGCAGGTTCATCGTCGATTTCCTGGAACTGAGAAGGCGGGGCGCGGCGAACCGCGCCCCTTGATTACCCGTGGTCGGTTACTGGCCGAGCTGTTGCTTGACCGTGCTGATGTCGACCTGGATCAGCTTGGCCAGCCGGGTCCCGTAGTCGTGGTCAGCCTGGTAGAAGTGGCTGACCATGGCCTGGCGGATCTGCTGGCTGACTGTCGGCTGGCCGAGGTCGGCGGCCAGGTTCTTGATAAGGTGATCCTGCTCGACCGGGCTCAGGCTGCGGTAGAACTCACCGGCCTGGCGGAAGTTGTCCGTCTTGTCGATCGGCCTTTGTTGGGTGACGCCCGAAACCGGATACTCGCTGTACTTGTCCTCGGGCTGCTCGACCGGCTTCGACGGATCGTTGGTGGGCTCGTAGTTGATATCGCCCTGCTGCGGCGACGACCGCATGGCGCCGTCGATATTGTTGTTGGCGACGGGTGTGAGCGGGCGGTTGACCGGCAGCTCCATATAATTGGGCCCGATCCGATAGCGCTGGGTATCGGCGTAAGCGAACAGACGTCCCTGCAGCATCTTGTCCGGCGACGGCTCGATGCCAGGCACCAGCTCACATGGACAGAAGGCCGACTCTTCGGTGTACTCGAAGAAGTTGTCGGGCACCTTGTTGAGGGTCATCGTCCCGACCTTCACTTCGGGCACGTTCTCCCAGATCTTCGTGTCGTCGAAGCCGTCATAGGGAAGCTGGGCGACCTGTTCGGGCGTGAGGATCTGCACCATCAGGTCCCACTTCGGGAAGTTGCCGGCACGGATGTTCGCGTAGAGGTCACGGGTCGCGTAGCTGGTGTCGGCCGCCTTCATCTCTTCCAACGTCATTCCGTGGACGCCCTGCTGCGACTTCCAGTGGAACTTCGCGAACACGACCTGGCCGTCCTTGTTGACCAGACGGAAGGCGTGCACGCCCCAGCCGTCCATGGTCCGATAGCTCTTCGGCATGCCGATGGTGTCGGTGTACAACTCGGTCAGCTCGTGGGTCGACTCCGGCACCTTCGAGAAGAAATCGAAGGCCCGACCAGGATCCTGCGTGTTCGTCACCGGCGACGGCTTGTTCGCGTGGACGAAGTCCGGGAACTTGATCGCGTCACGGATGAAGAAGATGGGCTCGTTGATGCCCACGATGTCCCAGTTGCCCTGGTCGGTGTAGAACTTCACCGCGAAACCACGAGGGTCGCGGGCGGCTTCGGGCGAGCCGCGGAAGTTCATCACCGTGGAGAACCGCACGAAGACCGGCGTCTCCTTGCCGGGCGCGGATAAGACCGAAGCCTTGGTGTACTTCGAGAAGTCCGTGCTGGCGACGAAGACGCCCTGGGCGCCGATGCCGCGGGCGTGCACAACGCGCTCCGGAATCCGCTCGCGGTCGAAACGGGCGAGCTTTTCGATGAGGTTCATGTCCTCGAGAAGGACGGGGCCGTCCGGACCCGCGGTCTTCGAGTTCTGATTGTCGCCGACGGGCGCGCCGGTATCACGCGTCATCCCAGGCGACGATTGCGCCAGGGCGGCGCCCGAGGCGGCCGCAAGAACAGAGAAAGCCAAAATGGCGCATTTATACTTCATTTCACTTCGGATCCCTTATCCCATCCCGGAGGAAGAGTGGGGCGCCGGGTAATATTTCTGTGAGCCTTTGGAAAACGAATTGATTTAACTAGACTGATCGACGGATCCGATCACGGCCTCAGCCGGAGGATAGGCGCCAGATGCGATCCCTTGCCGCGCGCAGATATCGCGGATCGTCATGGCAAGCAGGGCGAAGCCCTCGGCGCGAGGGCTGTTGCGGCGCCAGGCCAAGGAAACCACCCGCCCGGTCTCGCCGCCAGCGAGGGGTCGCGTGATCACCTGCGTTCCGGACATGATTCCGCTGTCAACGGCAATCTGCGGCAGCATGGTCACGCCCAATCCCGCGTCGACGAGCTGGACCAGGGTGTAGATCGAGGCGCCGGGAGCCGAACCCGACCGTTGGTCTGCGCGCCGGCAGACTTTGAGCGCATGGTCGCGCAGGCAATGGCCCTCCTGCAGGAACAGAAGCCGCTCGTCGGGAAGATCGGAGGGGTCGACGACCGGCGCCTGCATCAGAGGGTCGTCGGCCCTCGCAGCCACGAGGATGGGATCCTCGAACAGGGTGGCGACCTCGAACTCGCCGCACTCGTACGGAAGGGCCAGGATCATGCAGTCGCGCGCGCCACGCGAGAGGCCAGCGCAACCTTCGTGGCTCATCTCCTCATGCACCTGAAACTCGAGCTCGGGGTGGGCCGCCCGGATTGCCGGCAGGATGCGGGGAAGGAGGAAGGGGGCGATGGTGGGAATGATGCTGATGCGCAATGCGCCCGCCAGGGGCGACACGCCAACGAGACACAGATCACGCGCCCGCAGCAGCAGATCCTGCGCGCGGCGAACGACGGAGACGCCGAGCGGCGTGAAAACCACGACGCGCCGGCTACGCTCGACCAGGCGCATGTCCAGGACCGTCTCGAGTTCCTTCAGACCGGCCGAAAGCGTCGACTGGCTGACGTGGCAGGCGTCCGCCGCACGTCCAAAGTGCTGATGCTCATAAAGGGAGGCGAGGTACTGCAGTTGCCTCAGCGACGGTAATTGCAAGGATACCCCCCAAGGCGCCGGCCAGAGCTACGCTTAAGGGCGGAAAGATCGAAAATCTGAGCGATCTCTGATCGATTTTGCTGGTCAATGGCGGGGCGGCAGGGTCGTCCGACGTAGCCTGGACTGCACTTTCGTTTATGCGGATTGTTGCTAACCCCTCCGCATATTCCTCGTCATCCCGGGCCGTAGCGAACCCGGCCTTGGCCGGGTGGAGCGAGGACCCGGGACCCAGGGGCCACGCGCCCGGAAGCTGCGGTTCGCGAACCCCGGCGCCCATTCCAGTCACCTGGGTCCCGGGTCCTCGCTTCCCCCGGATTAAATCCGGGGTCGCTACGGCCCGGGATGACGAAGTTTAGGGGGAACGGTTTAGGGGACAGCGCCCGGAATCGTCGCGCCGGCCCGAAGGAAGATCGGCGGCCTGGCCCACGGGCACGGTCGGTTCACAGTCTCTCCGCCCGCCAGCACCTCCCCGGTCCAATAGTCTCGCCAGTCCGCCCCTGCCGGCAGCCGGACGTCCAGCGCCTCGACGCCGGGATCCAGCGGCGGGGCGAACAGGATGTCCGGACCGACCATGTGGGCGTCCTGTTCGGACCAGGCCATCGCATCGTTGGGGAAGTCGAAGAAGAGCGGGCGTAGGACCGGTTCGAAGTCCTCGCGATACCGGCGCAGTCGTTCGGCGAGATAGGGGATGAAGCGCTGGCGCAGGGCGAAGAGCTCGCGGACCACCGGCAGGGCTGCGGGATGCATCCAAGGCTCGTTTACACTGCCGTCGTCGTTCCACGAGTGGATCGAAAAGCGCGGCTGGAAGATAGATGCGCCGATCCAGCGGACGAACAGCTCCTCGTCGGGGGGAGGACCGGCAAAGCCGCCGATATCATGGCCCAGGTTGGAGACCCCGCTCATCGAAAGGCCAAGGCCCATGCGAAGGTTCCAGCGCAGGGTCTTCCAGGCGGTGGTGTTGTCGCCGGACCAGGTCTGCACATAGCGATGCATGCCCACCGCGCCCGAGCGCGACACCCCGATGGGCGGGACATCCGGCGCATGGGCGCGCTGGGCTTCGAACGATGCGCGCATCATCAAGAGCGTCTGCAGCGGCTTGGCTTCGATGGCGGGGCGCGGCGCGCCGAACATCTGCGCCCGTGGCGGCGTCGAGAGCACTTCGAACTCGTTGTTGTCGTTCCAGACCGCCGAGATCCCCACATCCAGCAGGGTCGTCGTCACCCTCTCCTGCCACCACGCCACGGCCGCCGGATTGGTGAAATCCAGATAGGCTCCCAGCCCGTCCCAGAACTGGACGAGGGTCGGCCCTCCGTCATCGCCGATGAACAGCCCCGCGCGCGCCACGGCCTCGAAGTCGGGGTGTTCGACAAGCAGGCACGGCTTGATGTTGGCGAGGATGCGTACCCCCGCCTCTGCAAACGCCAACGCCATCCCTTCCGGGTCGGGGAATTTCTCCCGGTTCCAGGTGAACACGCACCGCTTCTGTCCGATCGAGGTGTAGCCGGAGGAGAGATGGAAGCCCTCGCACGGGATCTGGTGTTCGGCGCAGGTCCGCAGGAAACCGATCAGGCGCTCCTGCGCGTCCGGCGCGTCGGCATAGGCCATCGATGAGCCGGAATAGCCCAGCATCCATTCGGGTGTGGCGGCCGGACGGCCGGTCATCCAGGTGAATCGACGGGTGACCGCCATCGGCTCGGGACCGGCGATGACGTAGTAATCGAGATCGCCACTCTCGGCCTCGAAGCTCCGATAAAGGCCATGATAGTTGCTGCGTTCGCAGCCGAAGTCGAACGCGCAGTCCGCGTAGGTGTCGTAGAAGAGGCCGAAGCACGGCCCCTTCTCTGCGGTTCGGGTGACGTAGAAAGGAATATGTTTATACAGCGGGTCCGACGTCTCGGCGTCGTAGCCCAGCGCGTCCACGTTCTTTAGCCGGAACCGCCGCCCTGCCCTATCCAGGAGACCGGACCGCTCGCCAAGCCCGTAATAGGCCTCTTCAGGGCGGCGTTTCAGATAGTGCCGGACCTTTCCGTCCCACCAGCCGAAGTCGTAGGCCTGGGTCGGTCGATCCGCAGCGATCGGACGCCAGTCGTCGCCCTCGCGCAGATCCCAGCGGCAACGAAGGCTCCGCCAGGCCACCCGCAAGCGCAGGCGCGGGGTGGCCACGACCAGCTCTTCCGTATCCTGCGTCAGTTGGAACTCCGGACAGGAAAAGCCGGTTACGTCGAACCGATCCCTTCCCTCCCACGGCGTATCGTCCATCCCCGGCGCGATCGCCCAGGTGCGCGGGAAGTTGAGCTCGCCCCCGGGCGCCACCAGCACACGGATGATGTCGGGTTCGAGCACGAAGACGTGGGCGCAGCCTCCGCCCTCCGCCCACAGGTCCAGTCGAGCCCCCTCGCGCCCCGCCAAGCGAAAGACAGGCGGATCGGCGAGGCTTCTCACAGCTCGACGCCCGGCGTTTTGAGGCGTGGCTGCTTTCATCGCCCTTCTCCCCTTGCGGGAGAAGGTGGCCTCGCGGAGCGAGGTCGGATGAGGGGTCGACGCATCTTTCGGGCGAAGCGCGGCGCCGCTCTGCGGAGGGTTGGGGGGGACCCCTCATCCGTCCGCCTGCGGCGGCCACCTTCTCCCGCAAGGGGAGAAGGGAGTCCCGACGGCAGACCAACGCTCCGACGACGAGATGTGTGGGTGGGATAGTCGAAGGGCGAGAGGAACCGGTCGCGCAAAGCGCTCACCAGTTCCACATCGTGCCGTCGGTCAGGCGCGCAACAGGCAGCTGGCGGGGGACGTAGGGATACTTCGCCGCCTCCGCCTCATCGATGTCGGCGCCGTGGCCCGGCGCGTCGCCCGGATACAGGCGCCCATCGGCGAAGCTGTAGGCGTGCGGGAAGACAGCGTCCGTGGCCGCGGTGTGGCGCATGTATTCCTGGATGCCGAAGTTGGGGACCCAGGTGTCGAAGTGCAGAGCGCTGGCCATGGTGACCGGAGACAGGTCCGTCGCACCATGGCAGCCCGTGCGCACCTGCCAGATCGCCGCGAAATCGGCGATGCGCCGCAGGTGAGTGATCCCGCCGCACCCGAGCACCGTGGCGCGCAGATAGTCGATCGACTGGCTCTGGATCAGCTCTTTGGCGTCCCAGAGGGTGTTGAACACCTCTCCCACCGCGATGGGCGTGGTGGTGTGCCGCCGGATGTGGGCGAAGCCTTCCTGGTTCTCTGCGGGGGTCGGGTCCTCCATCCAGAACAACCGATAGGGCTCCAGCGACTTGCCCAGTTGCGCCGCTTCGTTCGGCGAGAGGCGGTGGTGCACGTCGTGCAAAAGCTCCGGCTCGTCGCCAAAGCGCAGGCGCAGGGCTTCAAAGAGCTTGGGCGCCTGGCGCAGATATGCCGGCGTCGACCAGATGGTCTCGACCGGCAGCTCCCCCTCGGCCGGCTCATAGAAGTCCTTGTCGCGCGAGACCCCATAGGGCTTGGCGACGCCGGGGACGCCGGTCTGGGCGCGGATGGCCTTGTACCCGGCCTCCAGGTAGCGGGCGACCTCGTCGGCCGTCTCCTCGATGTCGGCGCCGTTGGCGTGTCCGTAGACCAGGACGCCGTCGCGGCTTGGTCCGCCGAGCAGGTCGTAGAGAGGGACGCCCAGCGCCTTGGCCTTGATGTCCCAGAGCGCCATGTCCACCGCCGCGATGGCCCGCATGGTCACCGGCCCCCGGCGCCAATAGGCGCCGCGATAGAGGTACTGCCAGATGTCCTCGATCGACCGCGCGTCACGGCCGATCAGAGCCGGGATGACGTGGCCCTCGAGATAGGCGACCACCGCCGTCTCGCGGCCGTTGAGGGTGCCGTCGCCGACCCCATAGACGCCCTGGTCGGTCTCGATCTTGAGGGTGACGAAGTTGCGCCCGGGACTGGTGACGATCACCCGCGCAGAGCGGATCCGCAAAGGAGGCAGCATCAGGCGGTCGGAGCCAGGGAGTCGGCGAGGATGTCAGGCATAAGCTGAACTTACGGGGCCAGGATCGCGCCTGTCCACTTCACGCGAAAAATGCCGGGCCTATGTTCGCCTGGCCATGCCCTCGCTGCGCCTTCACCCCGACCGCCTGTTCCCGCCCGATCCCGGCGTCCGGGCCATCGCCAGGGAGCTCTTCCAGGTTGTGGAGCACCTGCCGATCGTCAGCCCGCACGGCCACTGCGATCCGGCCTGGTTCGCTGCGGACGCCCCTTTCTCGGACCCTGCCAACCTGCTGATCATTCCCGACCACTATGTGCTGCGCATGGTCCACAGCGCCGGCGTGCCGCTCGAGTCGTTGGGCGCGGCTCGGCTGGACGGCGGATGGCGCGAGACCGACCCCAGGCGGGTCTGGCGGAGGTTCGCCGACCACTATCATCGCTTCCGCGGGACGCCTTCGCGATTATGGCTCGACTGGGTGTTCGCCGAAGTGTTCGGCCTCACCGAGCGGCTGGACCCGGAGACCGCGGACGCCGCCTACGACGCGATCGACGCCGCGTTGAAGACGCCCCGGCTGCGGCCCCGAGCGCTTTTCGAAGCCTTCAAGATCGAAGTCCTCGCCACCACCGAAGGCGCGCTCGACACCCTCGAACACCACAAGGCGATGCGTGAGAGCGTCTGGACCGGGCGCGTGATCCCCACATTCCGCCCCGACGGCGTGCTCGATCCCGAACAACCCAACTTCCGGCGCGACCTGGTCACGCTTGGGGAGCTGACGGGCGAGGACACTGAGAGCTACCGCGGCTACATCCGCGCCCTGGAGATGCGGCGGGCCCTCTTCAAGTTGATGGGTGCGACGGCCACCGACCACGGCCATCCAACCCCATGCACCGCCGAGCTCGCGGGCGCGCGGGCCGAGGCCCTGTTCCATGCCGTCGTACACGGCGCATTCACGCCGGCGGAGGCCGAGCGCTTTCGCGCGCACATGGTGATGGAGATGGCGCGCATGAGCCTCGACGATGGTCTGGTGATGCAGCTGCATCCCGGCGTCGCCAGGAACCACGACCCCGCGACTTTTGCGCGCTTCGGCCCCGACAAGGGCGCAGACATCCCCGCCCCCGCAGACTTCGTCCACGATCTGCGCCCTCTGCTCAACCGGTACGGCTCGGAGCCCGGCTTCACCCTCGTGGTCTTCACCGTTGATGAGACCACCTACAGCCGAGAACTCGCCCCCCTGGCCGGTTTCTACCCGGCGCTGAAGCTCGGCGCCCCGTGGTGGTTCCACGACAGCCCCGAGGGCATGGCGCGTTTCCGCGAACAGGCGATGGAGACCGCCGGCTTCCACAACACGGTCGGCTTTACCGACGACACCCGCGCCTTCCTGTCGATCCCGGCGCGGCACGACCTGGCTCGCCGTGCGGACTGCGCGCGCCTGGCGACGATGGTGGCCGACCACAGACTGGAGATGGACGAAGCCGCCGACCTAGCGACCGATCTCGCCTATCGTCTGGCGAAGACGGCATATCGGCTTTGAGATCGCATCCGCGCCTGAGCGCCGTGACGCTCGACCAATTGCCGCCCGCCGTCGAACGACCAGGCTATCGGCGCGGGGGGATCGAGACCGGGGTGGTCCATATCGGTCCCGGCGCCTTCCACCGTGCGCACCAGGCTGTCGTGTTCGACGACATCCTGCGCCGCGGCGACCGCCGCTGGGGCGTCACGGGCCTCTCGCTGCGTTCCCAGGGGCCACGCAACGCCCTGGAGCCACAGGACGGACTCTACGCCCTCAGCGTCAGCGAGGCCGGGGAAACGCGGCGGCGCGTAATTGGGGCGATCCGCAGCGTGATGACGCTCGAAAATGACGTCGCGCCCCTGGTGGGGATGCTCGCCGACGCGTCCACGCGTCTGGTCACCCTCACCATCACCGAAGCGGGCTATGCGGCGCCGATGCCCGGAGGGCCGGCGACCGCAGCGGGCCTGCTGGCGGATGCGCTTGGCGTCCGGCGCGCGCGAGGTCTGCCGGGATTGACGATCCTGGCCTGCGACAACCTCGAGGGAGCCGGCGGACGCCTGGAGACGCTGGTCTCTACCGCCGCGGCGAGGATCGATCCGAAGCTGCCGGAGTGGATCGAGGCTTACGTCCGGTTTCCCGGCTGCATGGTCGATCGCATCACCCCGGCGGCAACCGAGGCGGACATCACTGATTTCGCGAACGAGACGGGGGTGGAAGACCGCGCCCTCGTGCGAACCGAAGCCTTCAGCCAGTGGGTCATCGAGGACCGCTTCGCTGGACCTCGCCCGGAGTTCGAGGCCGTGGGCGTCCAGGTGGTCGGCGATGTGGCGCCGTTCTCGCGCGCCAAGCTTCGCCTGCTCAACGGCGCCCACTCGGCCATGGCCTACCTGGGCGGCCTCGCTGGGCTCACCTTCGTGCATGAGTTCGTCCGCGATCCTGCAGGCGCAGCCTATGTCGAGCGGTTGTGGGACGAGGCGCAGGCGACGCTCGATCCAGCGCCCGGGCTGGACCTCGCCGACTATCGAGCGCAGCTCACCGCGCGGTTCCGCGATGCATCCATTTCCCATCGCCTCGCCCAGATTGCGATCGATGGCTCGCTCAAGCTGCCGCCGCGCCTTGTGTCCGCTCTGACGATCCGCATCGAGCGCGGCCTTTCCTCCCCCGCCATCGTCCTCGCGATCGCGGCCTGGATGAAAGGGCAGTCGGGACGAGATGATGCGGGTAACCCGGTGGAGCTCCAGGACGCGAGGGCCGACGACTTGCGCCGCCGGCTTGCTGGCCTTTCCGAACCGAAGGATCGCGTCCTCGCCCTGTTGGACGTCGAGTCGATCTTTCCGCCCGGGCTTGCAGCGAACGCGCCTCTCCGCACCGACCTCACGCGCACACTGGCGCGCCTGGACGCTGAAGGCGCCCGCGCGGCCCTGATTAAGCCAGCCTGAGCGGCGTCAGGCCAGCAGCTTGGTCGTCAGGGCGTCGAGGTGGCTGAGCAGCCCGCTCGCCCCGCCACTTGCCAATGGCGCCTGGAAGTCCGCCCGACGCGTCGTGAGCTGGCTGATGCCGTTGTAATAGACGTCGATGATCTTCCACCCGTCGGGCGTCTCATGCAGGCGGTAGATCAGGGCGTTCGTCGAACCGTGCGGCGAGGTCAGTTGCGCCTGCACGATCTTGTCGGTCCCGCGGGTCGTCACGCCCTGGATGATGAACTTCTGGCCGCTGTAGCTGTCGAAGTTGTGGGCGTAGTTCGCGGTCGTATAGCGTTTGAAGGCCCCGATCAGCTCGGTGTGCTGGGCCTCGGTCATGGTGCTCCACGACGAGCCCACCGCGAACCGGGTCATGGTGGCGAGGTCGAACGCGCTCTCCACGGCTGGGGCGAGTTCGCGGTCGCGCCCCTTCGCGCCCGCCGAGGCCCCTGACTTCATCGCCGCGAGCAAGGCGTTGTCGAAGGCGTCCACCTTTGCCTGCGCAGGGTCCGCGGACGCCGCGAAGGCGACAGGCGTCAAGGCGAGGACGACGGCTCCCATGGCCGCGGCGATCACGCGGCTGGCCGATCCGTGTGAGGCTGATTTTCTTCCGGTCGAGAACAGCACTTTGGCCTCCATGGACGTCCCTCCCGCGACCGCTTTGCCGGCCCCAAATCAACTTTGACGCCTCGGAATCGTTGCCGGCCGAGGTGACTTGGCCGATCATCAGGCCGCCTTGCGCGCGCTGGCATAGCTTGCCTAAGCCCCGGCGGGAGCGGATCGCAAGGGCCAAGTTCAAGGAGAACCGGCTTCGTGATCGAACAGCAGATCGACATCCCCACGCGCGACGGCGCGACGACGACCTTCGTCGCCTACCCGGAGCGCGGCGGCCCGCATCCCGTGATCCTGTTCTACATGGACGCGCCGGCCATTCGTGAAGAGCTGCGCGACATGTGCCGGCGCATTGCGTCGGCCGGCTACTATGTCGTCCTTCCCAACCTCTATTACCGCTCCGGCGTGCTCGAACTGGGTCCCCTCAACGACGAGGGCGCACGCACGCGGATGTTCGAGCTGATGGAGTCTCTCACCATCCCCAAGATCATGCAGGACACCGAGGCCCTGCTGGCCTGGGTGGACAGCCAGCCAGCAGCGCGCCCCGGTTCAGTCGGAACTGTGGGCTACTGCATGAGCGGTCAGTACGCCATCAGCGCGGCGGTGAGCTTCTCGGGCCGGGTGACGGCCGCGGCGTCCATGTACGGCGTGCGCCTGGTCACCGACGCGCCGGACAGCCCTCACCTGGCCGGCGGCCGGACCAAGGCGGAGCTCTATTTCGGCTGCGCCGAAACCGACCGCTGGGCGCCCCTGGAGATGGTCGAGGAACTTCGGACCGCCATGGGCGATTCCGGCGCCAATGCCGAGGTCGAGCTCTATCCGGGTTCGGAACACGGCTTCGCCTTTCCCCAGCGCGCTGCCTACGACCGCGTGGCGGCGGAACGTCATTGGGAGCGGCTTTTCGCGCTCTTCCGCCGCCGCGTCGGATGAGGACGTGAGTACGATATATCAAGGAGAGGACCCGATGCTCGAGCTTTTCTATTGGCCCACGCCCAACGGGAAGAAGGTGACCATCCTCCTGGAGGAGCTTGGCGCGCCCTACCGCGTGACGCCCTGCAATATCGGCAAAGGCGATCAGTTCACGAACGACTTCCTCAAGATCGGTCCCAACAACCGCATGCCCGCGCTGATCGACCACGAGCCTGCCGACGGCGGTCCGCCCGTCAGCATCTTCGAGTCCGGGGCGATCATGATGTACGTGGCCGAGAAGGCCGGGCGGTTCTTTCCCCAGGACATCCGCGGTAAGGCCGAGGTCACCCAGTGGGTGATGTGGCAGATGGCCAACCAGGGCCCCAAGACCGGCGAGTGCGGGCACTTCCGGCGGCTCGGCGACACCCGCGGCGACCAGAGCTATGCGGTCGCCCGATTCACCGACGAGGTGAACCGGCTCTACGGCGTGCTGAACAACCGCCTCTACGACCGCCCCTGGATCGCCGGAGACGAGTACACGATCGCCGACATGATCTGCTACCCCTGGACCCTGAACTGGCAGGGACAGGGCCAGGACATCGAGGAGTTCAAGTACTTCAAGCGCTGGTTCGAGAAGATGGGCGCACGCGAGGCGGTGCAGAAGGGCATGGCGGTGACTGCCGGACCTGTTGAGGACCCGGCGACCCTGCCCCCCGAAGAGCGCGAGCGGCGGATGAAGCTGCTGTTCAACCAGCGCGCTCGGCCTGCGCCGGTGGAGTGAAAGGTAAGCCGGTCCGCCGGCGTCCCGCCGGCTCTTCTTTTCTTGCCTTTCCGCGTCGAGTATTCAGTCCGCCAGCGCGCTTAGGCCAAAGCAGAGTGCAGGACAATAGAAGCAGATCCGGCGGGACGCCGGCGGACCGGATGATAGGGATCAAAGTAATTCACGCGCCGGACTGAACGGCAGGTGAGCGGGCTTTCGGCGATCTATTTCACAGCCCTCACCGGAAGCGGCACATTGCAGACGTCCACGTGACCCGCGGGGCGCTTGTACCAGGCGTCGTGCCGGAAGCGGCGGCCCTGGACGATGGCGGCGAACGTGGCGCTGTCGGTCCGCAGCGCCTCCAGTTTCGGCTGGTCCCCTGGCGGGAGGTCGGCGGCCACGCGGATCGAGACGATAGGGGTGCGCTGGTCCGGTCGCTCGTAGAAACCGAGGTCGCCATGGCCACGAGGCAGCGCTGAAAGGATGTCCATCCCCTCGATCACGCGACCGACGAGGGTAACGTTGCGATCGAGCTGGCGCGGGGCCTGGCCGATCACCGCGTAGAGCTCGGGGCCCCCGCCTGAGTTCTCATCGTTGTCCCGGCCCGCGCCCACCATCCCGTAGCAGTGGGTCAGCCAGGCGCGGCCACTCAGCGGATCGCGGGCGGCAGGGAATCCAGCCGAGAATCCGGTGATCGGCGCATAGGTGTCGCGGTCAGGGAGAGGATCGAACGGAAGATCAGGGCCTGCGGCGCGGTCGAACTCAGCCGAAAGCGTCCGCTGCGCCTCGCCCAGAGGATGCTGGGCCTGGGCGTCACCCCACTGGACGACATAGTTGCCCTGCACTCGCACGACATACAGGCCGTCGAAGAAACGAGCGCGGGCGAGGCGCTTGATGTTCGCCACGTGGTTGGGTGCGAAGGTCGGCGCCAGCTCGATGAGGACGCGGCCCTGGGGCAGCTGCATGACGAGCATGTTGTCGGGCTCGATCCGCCGCCAGTCGCTCGCCGGAGCATGGGCGAGCAGATCGGCGACCGGCGGCGTGGGATCGGCGCTCGCGGCGAGCGTCGCCATGAGGCACAGGCTGGCCGCGGCCGCGGCCCAGGAGATGTCACGCATCAGATGCGGAGCATCAGACCGCCGTCGGCGGCGATGGCCTGGCCGGTGACGAAGCCCGCATCGTCAGAGGCGAGGAACAGGGCCACACGGGCGATGTCGATCGGCTGTCCGAGGCGGCGCAGGACCGACTTCCTCGCCCAGACCTCCGCCACCTCGGCGCGTGCAAAGCTCGCAGCGGTCATGCCCGTGAGAATGGCGCCGGGCATGATCGCGTTGGCCGTGACGCCATGCCGGCCCAGCTCGAGGGCGAGCGTGCGCGTGAGCCCCACGACCCCGGCCTTGGACGCGCAATAGGCGGCGAGGCCATAGTCCGTCCCTTCCGCCATCACGCTGGCGGTGTTGATGATCCGGCCGGCCGGGGACTGGATCAGGTGCGGGATCGCTGCTCGGCAGATACGAAATACGGCCCGAAGATTCACCGCCTGGACGTCGTCCCAGGCCTCGTCCGTCATCTGGGCGGCCAGGGCGTTCGCGCCCACGCCAGCGTTGTTGAAGAGCACGTCCAGCCGCCCGAAGCGCTCCATTGCCGAACTCACGATGAGGCCGGGGCTCGTGTCCTGGGTGATGTCGGCTTCCAGCGGGCTTACGCCCTGGGTCTCGAAGGCAAGTTCGGATCCGGGGCGATCGACGGCGAGAACGCGCGCGCCCTCCTGCGCCAGCAGCTCGGCGCTGGCCCGCCCGATCCCCGATGCGGCGCCCGTGACGATCGCCGCCCTTCCCTCGAGCCTTGCCATTCCTGCCCCCTGTTCTGTTGCGGCCGCAGGATGCGGCCGCGCATCAGTCAGGGCAAGCGCGGGTAGCCGCGTTCAGATCAGGCCGCTCATGGGCGAGGACGCCTCGGCATACATCCGACGAGGCATGCGGCCGGCGAGCCAGGCTTCACGGCCAGCTGTAACCGCATGCTTCATCGCCCGGGCCATGCGGACCGGATCGCGCGCCTCGGCAATGGCGGTGTTCATCAGCACCGCGTCGCAACCCAGCTCCATGGCCGCGGTCGCATCGGACGCCGTGCCGACGCCCGCGTCCACCAGCACCGGGACTTTGGCCTGCTCGACGATGAAATGGATGTTGAGGCGGTTCTGTATCCCAAGGCCCGAGCCGATCGGCGCGGCCGCCGGCATGATCGCCGCAGCTCCGGCGTCCTCGAGCTTGCGCGCATAGACCGGATCGTCGGTGCAATAGACCATCACCTGGAAGCCCTCGGCGACCAGCATCTTCAGCGCGCGGAGGGTTTCTTCCATGTCGGGATAGAGGTGTGCGGTGCGGCTCAGCACCTCCAGCTTCACCAGGTCCCACCCGCCGGCCTCACGCGCCAGGCGAAGCGTGCGCACCGCTTCCTCGCCGGTGAAGCAGCCGGCGGTGTTGGGCAGATAGGTGAAGCGGTCCGGCCGTACGAAATCTGCAAGCATGGGCTGGCTGGAATCGGAGAGGTTCACCCGCCTCAGCGCCACCGTCACGATCTCTGCGCCCGCGGCCTCGGCCGCCGCTGCGTTGAGGGCGTAGTCCTTGTACTTGCCAGTGCCGATGATCAGCCGGGAGCGGAAGGTTCGCCCTGCGACGGTCCAGGTGTCCTCGCCCACCTGCGTGGAGCCATCCATCAACCGCCTCCGATGAAGTGAACGATCTCGATCCGGTCTCCGTCCTCGATTCGCGTCGCGCCATAGGCCGAGCGGGGAACAATCTCGAGATTGCGTTCCACCGCGACCTTGCGCGCGTCCAGTTCGAGGGCGGCGATGAGACCCGCTATGTCCTGCGCGCCCTGGACCGTCCGCGCCTCGCCATTGATCGTGAGCCGCACCATGGGGCCTATCTCGACCCTCCGGCGCTGAATTCAACCCCAAATCGCCGCGTCGAGCTCAGCCCGGCAACACCAGCCGGGCCGCGACGGCGCATAGGCTGAAGGCGCCCACGGTCATCTGGGCGGTCCGAAAGCCCCCGATGAAAATCGGGACATCCTCGCGAAGGGCCGCCGCGCGCGCCGTGACGGCCATGCCCGCGTAGCCAAGGATCAGCAGACCCAGCGACGTCAGCGGCCGCAGAGCAATCATGGAGCCGAACGCCAAGGCGAAGGTCCAGAGAACAAAGATGATCTGGCTCGAGCCTGCGCTACCGGGCGTCCGGGAACTCAGCCCGCGTCTCACACCCGCGAGAAAAACCAGCACCGCCCCGGCCCAGATGATGGCGAGGCTCATGGCCACGGCCCGGACCGATCCGTAGGTCAGCCACGCCACCAGGGCGCACCCCACAAGGGGGGCCATGGTGCCCCAGCCCAGCACGCGGTCGAGCAGGTGTCCTTCGGCGGTCTCGCGGACCTCCAACACCCGCCCCGACTGCGGGGCCAACGGCATGCGCTCCCAGAACACTTCGAATCTCCAGCTGAGCAGGTCTAACTGCCGGGATGACGCTAACATGATCCCGTATTCAACGGTTGCGCAGGATTGACGCTGACGGCGATGATCCATCGCAAATCGACGCCCCTGGGCGCCGCAGCCCCAAACAAAGACGGCGCGGCCAAGCCGGCGCGCGAGCAGCGGAGGTGACGCCATGGCCGCAGCCGTATCGGAGGCTCCGCCAGGGGTCACGGCTCGCACGAGCGCTGCGACCATACCGAGCGCCCCTCCCCTGCGGCTCGCCGACAAGCTCTTCTATGGACTTGGCTCGGTCGCCTTCGGCGTGAAGGACAACGGCTTCAGCTATCTTCTGCTGCTATTCTACAATCAGGTCGTCGGCCTATCTGCGCCCCTCGTGGGCCTGGCAATCATGATCGCCATGATCTTCGACGCCTTCCTGGATCCCATCGTCGGCCAGATCTCGGACAACTGGCGCTCGCGCTGGGGACGGCGACATCCCTTCATGTATACGGCCGCCGTTCCGGTCGCCCTGTCTTATCTGGCTCTTTGGAATCCGCCGCACGGCTGGTCCACGTCGGCCCTGTTCTTCTACCTCGTGGGCATCGCCATCGTGATCCGCACCTTCATCACGTTCTATGAGGTGCCAAGTTCGGCGCTCTCCGCCGAACTCACGCAGGGTTATGACGAACGCACCGTCCTGTTGAGCTACCGCTATTTCTTCGGTTGGATCGGCGGGCTGCTGCTTTATCTGATCACCTTTAGCTTTCTGCTGGTGCCCGACGCCCATCACCGCGTAGGCCAGACCAACCCCGTCGGTTTCAGTCGCTATGGACTACTGGCGTCGGCGATCATGTTCACGGCCATCCTCGTGTCCTCCGCTGGCACGCAGAAGCGCGCCGCAGCGTTCCAGCCGCCACCAAAGCGAAGCCTCGGTCTCGTGGGGACGCTGAAGGAGATGGCGGCCACCTGGTCGAACAGGTCCTTCCTTTTCCTCACCCTCTCAGGTCTCGCCACCTCCATGGCGACGGGGCTGGGTGCGTCGATGAACATCTATTTCAACACCTACTTCTGGGAGTTCTCCTCCCATCAGATCGCGACCCTCGTCGCAGGCGTGTTCATCTCGGCCTTCCTTGCGCTGTTCGCCGCCCCGCCCATCTCGCGATGGTTGGGTAAGCGTGCAGCCGCCATGTCCCTCATCGTCACCTCGGTCGTGACGGGAATTTGCCCGATGCTTCTGCGGTTGGCCGGCCTGATGCCGCCCAATCACTCCCAGGCGCTGTTCGTCATCATTTTCGGTCAGGCCATTGTATCGGTGGCGCTGGGGATCGCCGGAACGACTCTGATCTCGGCCATGATCGCCGACGTGGTCGAGGACGGAGAGCTGAAGACGGGTCGGCGCGCAGAGGGATTGTTCTTCTCCGCCTCGAGCCTGGTCGCCAAGGCCGTGTCGGGCGTGGGGATCTTCGCGGCCAGCATGATCCTCTCCCTGATCCATTTCCCGACAGGGGCCCGCCCCGGACAGGTGCCTGCCCCGGTGGTCCGCGATCTGGCTCTCGTCTATGCCCCCGTCATCCTGGCACTGTACGCCGCCGGGCTGCTTCTCATGCGAGGCTATCGGATTACCCGGGCCAGCCACGCCGAGACCCTCGAGCGCCTCGCCGCCCGGGCGGCGGCCGGCGAGGACATCGTCAGGGTCGCCTGACAGTCCACGGGAGCGCTCTCCCTCCCCTCCTGGGAAAGGTGGACCGGGGCGCAGCGCCGGGACGGATGGGGAAAGCCGCCTCGACCAACGTGGATCAGGGTCAACCCGTCGGCGCCGATGCCGCGGCCTTCCCCCTCCGACCGGCCTTTGGCTGACCACCTCCCCCACTTCGCGCTGCGCGCTCGGGTGGAGGAGAGCGCGGAATGTGCGCACCCTGTTCGTGGGGTTCGTGAGATTCGTGGTTTCTATGAAGCCTTGGGGCGGAAACGCTTCGCCTAGTCGCGTTCGTCGGGTTGCAACCGGGCCAGAGCCCGATTCGCCACGATGAAGCCGCGCAGGGCGCCGCCGATCATTCCCACTCCGATCACCAGCAGAAGCCAACTGGTGGGGCTAGGACGCCCGATGGGCTGGACATCACGCGCGTTTACGACCTGGCCGGGGTCCGGCGCCTTGGCCTGGCCCGCCGGCGCGCTCGCAGCCTCGCCAAAGCGCTGGATCGCCACGCGGGCCTCTGCCTCTCTGAGCGTCGCGTAGTCCAGATCGGTCCGATTGCTGTGCTGAAGCGCCGAGACTGAGGGGATCGTCACCGCGGCCATCGCCGGGTCGGGCGCGAGCATCGCCCAGGCTCCTGACCCGCTGGCGTAGGCGACCAGCGCGCCTATCAGACCAGCGAGTCGGGGGTTGGACATTCCACGCCTCCTCAGGCGTCGCGTGCGAGAGTCCGGAAATAGCCCTTCGTAGGGCCGAAGTTCAAGACTTTGGTCAGATTGAGCCCAAAAAATGCACAAGCCCTTGCTCGGTTGCCCGAATTACGTCAAATCAAAGCAAAAATCCGATATTGTGGCACAGCTTCACTGTTGGCTCATCCCCCAACAAGGTCCCGTCGAGCTTTCTCCAGCTCTTCAGCATACCGGCGAGTCGCATAAGCCTCTGACAATATGCCAACCGGCCTGCCATTATCGTCGAGAACAACCAACTCATCGCTCTCGGTGGCGTCGAACATGGCCATACAGGCCTTGATATTCATGCCTGAACTCAAAGTCCTGTCACGCAGTACAGCAAAGCTTCCGACGACGCCCGTCGACTCGGGGTCGGCGTAGGCGGCTGCGACAGGGATGATGCCCGCGTATCGCCCGTCCGGATCCAGGGCCAGAACGCGACGCGTCGACCCGAGGGGGAATCGGCGCCGGAATTCCTCCAGCTCCATGGAAGCCGGCGTGACCGCGGGGTCGCGGCGCATCATTCGTCCGGCCGTAAGGGTGCGCAGCCATCCCACGTCGTGGGCGCTTCTGATCGTCTCGCCGCGCAAGTGCAGGCGCCAGGTGGAGAACGAGTAGCCGAAGGTCTCCCTCACAACCAGGCTGGCGACGATGGAAGCCGCGAGGGTGACCGCTGTCAGTCCGAAATCCCCCGTCGTCTCGAGCACCAGGAAAGACATGGTGAAGGGGCCGCCGATGATCGCCACCGCGAGCGCACCCATGCCGACCAGGGAGCCGGTGAGCGGGTCGATCCCGATGTGCGCGCCCATGGCATAGAGTGTGACGACGAAAAGCCGCCCCAGCAGGGATCCTAGATAGAGCGAGGCGAAGAAGAGACCGCCACGAAAGCCAAAGCCCAAGGCCACTGCGCTCGCGACTACCTTGCTCACAAATAGCAAGGCCAGCGCCTCGAGGCCGAGGTCCGCTTGCATGTCCAGGTGCATGGCGCCGTGGCCGGCCGACAAAGTCTCGGGCTGATAGAAGGCAATTGCAGCCAAAAGGATTCCACCGACCGCGGGCCTCGCCCAACGAGGCACGGGCGTGCGAGAGGCGAGGCTCTCGCTGAGGGCCACCAGGCGCATGATCGCAATCCCCGCGAGGGCGCAGACCAGTCCCAGGATTGCGAACAGGAGGTAATGGGAGGCCGAGAGGACGTCGGTCACGGTCGTCCTCATCACCAGGCTGTCGACCTGCATAAGGCGACTCACAAGCGCCGCAGCCAGGCTGGCGGCGACCACCGGAGCGATATTGGCGGTCGTGTACGATCCGATGATGATCTCGAAGGCGTAGAAGGCGCCCGTCAGCGGCGCATTGAACGCCGCCGCTATACCCGCGCCGGCGCCGACGCCGACGAAGGTGCGTAGGTCGCTGCGGCGGAGGTTGAGCGCGCCGCCGGTAAGAGACGCGAGGGCCGCCCCCATCTGGACGTAGGCGGCCTCGAGCCCCACGGACGCCCCAAAGCCGTTGGAGCACAGGCTTTGCACCACGACGAAGAAGCTATCCCGGATCGACATCCGTCCGCCGCGAAGGGCGTTGGCCTCTACAGGGTCTACCGGCGAGCCGGGGCGTCGGCGAGCCCACCAGAGCGTGAGGAGGCCCAGGGCGAGGCCGCCCAGCGGCAGCACGGGAAGCCGGTCCAACGGCAGCGCGGAAACGGTCGACAGTCGCGTGCTGGGCGAAATTCCGTAAAGCACGATCTGCAGCAGGCGCGCTGCGCCGCTGATCGCCACGGTCGACAGGCCAGCGACGGCTCCGACCCCCGCCGCGATGACCGCCAGCCACAGCTCGCTCGCGCGGATCCTGGCCCTCAGGTAGGCGAGCGCCCTGCGGCCCATGCGCCTCAGGTAGGCGCTCCCGCCTCCGTGCCGGATCTGGACGTCGACCGGTGCGGTCATCCCGGCGCCCACTGAAGGCGCGCCGTCGAGCGAGTCGGTGCGCCGGCGAGCATGATGTTTACTTACGCCGGGTTCCTGCAGGCTTCAAAACCGGAGAGGGCCTATCGCATCTCCGATCCGTCGAGCCTCAAGCCCTTGCACGAGGCGCCCGGTAGCTGGCTTCGGCGCGCCCTCGCCGTTCAGGCCAGCCCGATCTCCCTCAGCCGCTGGGCAAGGAAGTCTCGAGCGGTGATAGGGGCGGGATAACGGTTCGGGCGGTCGGCGCGGATACATCCCGGCAACGTCTCGATCAGGAATTCGGGCCGGAACTGCAGGAAGAATGGGGTCGAATAGCGCGCCACCCCGCGCCGCTCCGGCGGGGGGTTGACCACCCGGTGGGTGGTGGACGGCAGGACGTCGTTGGTCAGTCGGGCGAGCATGTCGCCGATATTCACCACGACGGCGCCCGGCGGCGGATCGATCGGCAGCCAGGTCCCTCCCTTGTCGAGGATCTGCAACCCGGCCTCGTCGGCCCCGAGCAGCAGGGTGATGGCGTCGATGTCCTCATGGGCCTCGGCGCGGATGCTTGGCCCGTCGAACCCGGCCGGCGGGTAGTGGAGCAGGCGGAGCAGGTTGTCGCCCCGGGCGACGGCGCCTTCGAAGTAGCCCGCGTCAAGGCCCAGGTAGATGGCGATCGCGACCAGCAATTTCTCGCCGAGGGCCTCGAGCGCCCCGTAGAGCCACAGCTGGCTGTGCTTGAAGTTCGGCGCCTCCGAGGGCCAGACATTGTCCACCGTTCCCTCGCGGCCGGGCCGTCCCTCCGGCGGCTCGCCGCCGAGATGCCAGAACTCCTTCAGATCGGCGTGGACAGCCCCCTTGGCGGTCTCGACGGCGAAAGGGGTGTAGCCACGGTGCCCCGCAGCGCCCGGCAGGTGATATTTACGCTTCACCGGCTCAGGCAGTGCGAAGAACGCCTTGGCGTCGGCCATGGCGGCGTCCACCCGCGCCTGATCCAACCCATGATCGCCAACCACGGCGAACCCGTAGCGGGCGAAGGATTCGCCCAGGGCCGTGGCGAACGCGGCGAAGTCAGTTTCCCACAACTTCAGCGAAACAGGCGGAATGACAGACATGGTGAAAGGTTTGGACTCAGACGCGGGGAATTGTGGCGTTACGGCGAGCGACGTTCACCAAGTGTATTCGATCCGTGTCCCGTAGGTTCTCGGAGGCTCGAACCCATAGGTATACGACCTTGCGTATAGATTTTCTTCGGCGTTCGAAAACACGGCTGAATTCTCGAGATTCTTGGCGAAGACGGTGAGCTTCCAATGCCCGCCACCAGGCGCATAGCTCACATACGCATCCGACATCGTGTACCCCTTCTGCTCGGTATCCGCGTAGTCATAGAAGGAGAAATTGGACGCCGTTTCCGCTTTTGTCTGTATACGTCCCGTCACGGTTCCGTTGAACACGTCCCACGTATGTTCGAGACCAACCTCGAAGGTCCACGTCGGCGACTGGGGCGGCGTGTTGCCCGCGAGCTGGACATTGCCGCTCACCGACGGGTCGCTCGGATCTGCGACCGAAAGGAAGTAGTTATACCGCGCATGCAGGTAGTCGACGCTCGCGTCAAACCTGCCGATCAGCGGAATATTGTACACGACCTGGCTCTCCACACCATAGATGGTGCTGGAGCCGGCATTCTCCGTGAGTGCCGACGGAAGTCCAGGCTCCAGGTAGAGATACGTACTGACTTGCTGGTTGGTATAATCGTCATAGAATGCGGAAAGATTCACTTCAAGGCTGTTGTCGAGGAATCTATTCTTTGACCCGACCTCAAAGGCCTTTACGGTTTCAGGTGCGTAGTCCCCCGCCCCGAAATTGAATCCGCCTGCCTTGTATCCGGTGTCGAACTTTGCATACAGCATATTCTCCCGGGTCATCTGGTAGTCCAGCGCAACGTGATAGGTGGGTTGCGAGGACGATTCAGATCCAGTCTGATTTGCATAGATCACGTTAGTGCTTAGGTCGCCATAATACCCACTCTCCTCCTTAGAGTCATGGGTATAGCGGACACCGCCAGTCAACTTGAGCTTATCGGTGATCTGGTACGAAGCCTGCAGGTACGCGGCTTCTGAACGACTTCTCGTTGAATATACGAAACCGAAATAGTCGTTGTAGCCGCCGTTGGAAAGCGGCGCGGCGTCCTGGCTGTGAAGATGCGAGTCTTCGGCGAAGAAGAACACGCCGGCCTGCCACTGCAGTGGCCCATCACCTCTCGAGGCGGCCCGGAACTCTGCGTTAACCGTATCCGGATATTCATTCTGTTGGAATTGATAGACGGATGGATCGCTCCACGGGTTCGATTGGTCGGTCGCGTGATGCCATTGCATCTGGTCGTAACCGCCCAGGAAGGTGAATTCCACCTTATCCAGATCGTAGACGAAGTTGTAGCGGAAGGTATTTTCCGACAGATTCAGAGATTCAGGCGTATAATTGGGAAAGGTCGACGCATTAACCCCTGCCGGCATGTTGTGATTGAGCGCCCCCGTCGACGTATACTGGAACGGGATGTTTTCCACCGCGTCCCCGGCGCCGCCCTCCGATGTGTGCTGGAACGTCAGCAAGCCGTGGAAGTTGTCCGTCGGCTCGAAGGCCACCTCCACGCGTCCTGATTTGTTGTCGGCGTCGTCGGCGTTTGGTCCCGGCGCGTTGTTGCGATAGCCGTCATGGTTTTCCGAAAGGAACGCCGCCCGGATCTGGACCTTGTCGCTGATGGGGATATTCACCATGCCCTGGAAATTCAGCTCGTTGTAGGAGCCGTATTCCAGGCTGGTGTATGCCCCGAACTGGTCAGTGGGCTTGGCTGTCACGACGTTGAGCGAGCCGCCGACGGAGTTTCGTCCGTTCAGCGTGCCCTGCGGTCCGCGCAGGAGCTCGACGCGGTCCAGGTCGTACAAGGTCGCGTCGAGCGCGTAGGACCGGTTCAGATAGAAGCCGTCGGTATCCACCGTGACCGCCGGATCGCCGTTCTCGGTCACGTCACGGCTGGAGATGCCGCGAACCGTCAGCACCGGTTCGCCCTCCGCCACGGAGAAGTTGAGGTCAGGCGCGATCGTCGACAGCGAGTTGATGCTGGTGACGTCAAGCGCTTTCAGCGACTTGTTAGAGTAGACCGACATGGTGATCGGCGTGGTCTGGGCGTTTTCCGTCACGTGTTCGGCAGTGACCACGATCTCCTCGAGGGCCGCCGCCGGAGCGGCGTCCTGAGTCTGTCCCGCGGGCGCGCCGGCCTGCGCCTGCGCCGCAGGGGGCGCAGCAGCTGGCGTCTGCGTCGCGGGCGCCGGGGCCTGAGTTTGCGCCGCTGTCGCGGCAGCCTGCGTCTGCGCCGACGCCGTGCCGGCGACTGTCAAAGTGGCTGCCAACACCAGCAGGCTCGCCCCATGCGCCGCCCTGGTCGCAAACCCGTTCTCAAACCCCATCAATCGATCCGTCCGTTCACAAGCTGTCGCTTGTCGAGGAGCTACGGAAGGGGCATGAGTGATTCCATATCCAAATCTCGGGCCTCGTGATCGAAAAAAGAGAACGGGTCAGGCGGTAGTGAAGAGATGATTTTCGGCCGGGCAGCGCTCTATTTCGATGAGGTGGCAAGGCGCGGGTCGATCCGCCGCGCCTCGGAACACCTGAATATCGCGCCCTCCGCGGTGGACCGGCAGATCATCCAGCTGGAGCAACATCTGGGCCTGCCGCTGTTCGAGCGAATGCCACAGGGGCTTCGGCTGACGGCCGCCGGCGAGATCCTTCTGGAAGCCGTTCGCCGCTTTCGCCGCGACTTCGGCAAAGCGAGATCACAGATCGACAACCTCCAGGGCCTGCGCCGGGGCGAGGTCGGAATCGCTCTGGTGGAAGGCGCCGCGGAGCTTCTGATGAAGAACCTGGCCCCGATCCACGCCAGGTATCCGGCGATCGCCTTTCGCATCCAGGTCGCCAGCTCTCAGACCGTGATGCAGCTCTTGCTCAGCGGGGACCACGACGTCGGTTTGACCTTCGACCCGCCCGAAAGCCATGCGCTGCGGCTGGAGCGCGCCGTGGTCTACCAGCTGGGCGCCCTGGTCCGTCCGGACCATCGGCTGGCGGGACGCGAGGAAATCTCCCTCGCGGAGTGCGCCAGCTATCCGCTGATTATCCCCGACGAGAGCATCTCGCTGCGCCAGGTGCTCAACAAGGCGTGGGCGCGATCGGTCGGCGGCAACCCGAGCTATGTGATCGCGGCCAGCGGCGTCAACATCATCAAGACGGCCGTCAAGAACGATATGGGCGTCGGAATCGTCGCCACGCTCGATGCGTTCGATGAGATCAACAGCGGCGAGCTTCACTTCATCCCGTTCGCGGAGAACACGCCGCCCGTGTCCGTCCTCGCTCTGGTCACGGCGAGCGGACGGACGCTCTCCGTGCCGGCGTCCATCCTGTTGCAACACCTTTCCACGGCCCTCGCGCCGACCGGGGTCGCATCGCTCTAAAGTCTTGTTTTGACGCGTTTTCCACCGACGGACGTGTTCCTGCCTCGCTGGAAGGCGCCCGTGCGTGCCCTGATTTTGCGAACAGGGGGCGCGCTATTTGGCTATGGAAGTTAGCGCCCGGCCCATTATCGCTCCGGCCATGACGAGAACGAGCCTGGCGGCGCACGAAGGCGCCATCATGAAGCGTGCCCCCCGGGGGTCCCGCCGCCGCGGCTCGACGCCACGGGCTCGAAGCGACGCGGCCGAATGATCGCCAGGGTCGCCGCCCGAAACCCCGCTTTAGAAGACCTGCCGCCCCCCCCGGGGCTTGGCGGCGGGCGGGCTCTCGCGCTGGTCGCGGCGCTGGCCCTCGGGGCGCTCTCGTATCAGGTCAACGCGACCATGGTGACGCCTGTGCTTCCCCAGATCGCCACCGCGATGAGGGTCACGATCGCGCGTGTGTCAGAGGTCTCTTCGCTGTTCTTTGTCGCCGGAGCCGTCGCCGGGGTGGTGCTCGGCCGCTGGAGCGATTTCATCGGCCGCCGTCGGGCGCTGATCGCCGTCATGATCGCCCTGGGCGCGGGCACGCTTGTCTGCGTCTTCGCCACCAATCTCCCGATGTTGCTGGTGGGGCGTGTCCTGCAGGGGGCGTCCAGCGCCGCCTATCCCCTCGCCTACATGATCCTGCGCGAATCCCTGCGCGCCGAGATCTTCGGCGTGGCGCTCGGAACGATCACGGCCGTCAATGGCGGAGCCGGCGGCGTCGACGGCTATGTCGGCGGGCTCCTCGGCGAGCACCTCGGCTTTCGATCCGTGTTCGTGGTCATCCTTGGCATAGCATTGCTGGCCCTGGCCGCGGTCGCGGCTGGCGTGCCGAAGGAGGTTCGGGCGCGCAGCGCAGGAAAGATGGACTGGTGGGGCGCGGCGATGCTCTCCATCGCCCTGATAGCCCTCAACCTTTTCGTTTCCGAGGGATCGACACGCGGCTGGGCGAGCCCGGCCGCACTCGGCGCATTGGTCGGCGGCGCCGCGGCGTTTGCCGCCTTCCTGGCGATCGAGCGGGCGCAGGCGTCGCCGCTAATCGCAACCCGTCACCTGCGTTCGCGGCAGGTATGGCCAGTGCTCGCCACGACGGTGCTCACCCTCTCGGGGGTTTTTGCGGTCATAAATTTCACGGTCGTCCTGCTCAGCCAGGACCGCGCCGTCGGCTTCGGCCTGGACGCCGCCACGGCCGCGCTCATGTTCCTTTCGCCGACCGCGATCGTGGGGGTGCTTTCGGCGCCCGTGGCCGGCTGGCTCGCCGCCAAGCGCGGCTGGATTCGCATGTTGCGGATCGGGCTGTTGCTCAGCGTCCTGCTGCTGGTCCTGATCGCAAGCGCGCCGAGAAGCCTGCCGGTCGTACTCATCGCCGTCGCATTGCTGGGCCTCACCTACAACGGCCTGGCCCTGACAACCCTGAACGGGCTTGGCGTCCTGCTCTCTCCCAGCGAGGCTCCCGCCGCGCTTCCCGGCCTCAACGGCGCGGCGTTCGGCATCGGCGCGGGCCTGGGCATAGGCCTGGTCGCCCCATTCGCCGGGGCGAAATCGCTCACGGGCTACACGGACGCCCTCTGGATATCCGCTGGCGTGACGGCGCTGGCGCTGCTGGCCAGCGTCTTCATCAGACCGCGTCCGGGCCAGCGTTCGTGAACCTCTCCAAGGCCTTCGGCCAATCGACTCACTCTCAGCCGAAGGCGTCTACATGACCCCCAACGCCACCCGCACGCCGGTATATCTCGACTGCGACACCGGCATCGATGACTCGCTTGCCCTCGGCTATCTGCTGGCCTCGCCGGAGATCGATCTCGTCGGCGTCGGCGCCGTCAGCGGCAATGTCAGCGCAGCCCAGGCCGCGCGGAACACGCTGGACCTGCTGTCCCTGGCCGGTCGCGACGACATCCCCGTGGCGGTTGGCGCGCACCATCCCCTCGCCGGGATCTTCGACGGTGGCGTGCCCCACATTCACGGGCGCAACGGCGTGGGCGATATCCAGCTCCCCGTCTCTCCCCGATCACCGGTCGCCGAGGACGCGGCCCATCTTCTGGTGCGGCTGGCGCGGCAGCATGAGGGGCGGCTCCGGATCGTCACCGTCGGCCCGACCACCAATGTTGCGGCCGCGCTCGAACTGGACCCCGAGCTTCCCGGCCTGGTTTCGGGAGTCACGGCGATGGGAGGCGCAGCCCTGGCGCCGGGTAACCTCTCGCCCGTAGCGGAGGCCAATATCGGCAATGATCCCGAAGCCGCCGCCAGGCTGTTCGCGGCGCCCTGGGATCTGACGCTGGTTCCCTTGGATGTCACCCTCGAGAACATCCTCGAGGAGGCCGACCGCCAGGCGTTGCTGAATTCGGCGGCCGCCCTGCCGCGCGCTCTTGGCGCGATGCTGGACGTCTATTTCGATTTCTACCTGCCCCTCTACGGTCGCCGTTGCAGCGCGCTGCACGACCCTCTGGCCGCAGCGATCGCGGTCGGCGGGATCAAGGCTGTGCGCGCTCCCGCCGTGCCTATCGTGGTGGACGCGACGGGCGGTCCCGGACGTGGCCAGACGATTTGCGACCTGCGTGGACAGCGCCAGGGGCCGATCGACCATCCGGGCGTCCGAACGCGCGTCGTGCTCGAGACCGACCGCCCTCTCGCTTCGGACCTTCTCGAACGGCTGCTGACTATCCCGCTCGCCGCCGCAGCTAACTGAACAACACTGTCCAGAACAGCAAAAGAAGCCCAAATGCTCGCGTCCCTCATCGCTTCCCCAGACGGATCCTGTCGCTCCGCCGCCCCCAAAAGCCGTGGGTGGGCCGGTCGATGAGCATCTGGCTGAAGAATCCCCTGGCGATTTTTGGAAGCGGATGCGAGGGCGGACTGGTCATAGACGGTGGCGTGATCGCCGAGGCCGTCCCGGCGGGCGCGACGCCGACCAGTCCTTTCGACGAGACGATCGATGCAAGCGCGTTCGTGGTCTTGCCGGGCCTCGTGAACACCCACCATCACTTCTATCAGAACATGACGCGCGCCCATCCGGACGCGATCAACCAGTCATTGTTCGGGTGGCTGCAGGCTCTGTACCCGATCTGGGCTCGGATCACGCCGGAGGCGCTGGAGCTGGCCACGGAGCTGGCCCTGGTCGAACTCCTCCAGTCGGGCGTCACGACCACGTCGGACCATCACTACCTGTTTCCAAGCGGGATGGACGACGCCATCGACATCCAGGTCGCCGTCGCGCGGCGGCTCGGGATGCGGGTGACCCTGACCCGCGGCTCCATGAGTCTCTCGACCGACGACGGCGGCCTGCCGCCGCCGTCTGTGGTGCAGCGGGACGACGTCATCCTGGCCGACTGCGAGCGCCTGATATCGCGCTATCACGAGACCGGACCCGGCGCTTTCGTGCAGATCGCGCTCGCTCCCTGCTCGCCGTTCTCCGTCAAGCCGGAACTGATGCGCGACAGCGCGATCCTTGCCGCGCGCTGCGGGTGCCGACTCCACACGCACCTGGGCGAAACTGAGGACGAAACCGAGTTCTGCCTGCACGCCTTCGGCCGTCGCCCCCTTGACCATCTCGAGCACGTCGGCTGGCTCGGCGAACAGTCCTGGCTGGCGCATGGCATCCACTTCGACCCTTCCGAGATCGCCCGGCTAGGTCGACACGGCGTCGGCGTCTGCCACTGCCCCACCTCGAACATGGTGCTCGCCTCCGGCCAGTGCCGCACGCTCGAGCTCGAGGCAGCCGGGAGCCCTGTCGGTCTGGGTGTCGACGGCTCTGCATCGAACGACGCAGGCAATGTGATGGAGGGGGTGCGCCACGCTCTCCTTCTCAATCGGCTTACCTATGGCGCCGACCGGGTGACCCATCAGGATGTCCTGCGCTGGGCTACCGAGGGCTCGGCTCGCTGCCTGGGGCGCGACGACATCGGCCATCTGCGGCCCGGCGCAGCGGCGGACCTGGCGCTGTTCCGTGCCGACGACAACCTGAGCTTCTCCGGCGCCCATGATCCCCTGGCGGCGCTCGTTCTGTGCGGGGCGCCGCGCGCGGACCGGGTCATGGTCGGTGGTCGCTGGCTCGTCTGGGACGGGCAGCCGGCCGGCGTCGACTTGCCCCGTCTGCGAGCGCGCCACCACCGGTTGGCGCTCAGCCTCTACGGCGCGGCCTGAGACCAGGCGCGGCAGCCGATGGACTCCACGGTTAATGCGGGTCTGCGGGCGATCGAGCGCTGCGACAGCCTGGGCGCACGCCCCTATAGCGAGGCGACCGACTTCCTCGAGCGCCCCTTCCTCACGGAAGCGCATCGCCACGCCCTGGAGGCGGTCAGGGGCTGGATGGAGGCGGCGGGCCTGAGCACCCGCATCGATCCGATCGGCAATCTGGTGGGCCGCTCGGACGCGGCGCCCGACGCTCCGACCCTTGTGATCGGCTCGCACATCGATTCGGTGCGCAACGCCGGTCGCTATGACGGGCCCTTGGGCGTGATGATTGGCATCGAATGCGCGGAGGCCCTCTCCAGGCGCGCCTCGCCGCCGCCCTTCGCCATCGAAGTCATCGCCTTTGGCGACGAGGAGGGGTCGCGCTTTCCTGTCTCGATGATGGGCTCGCGCGCGTTGACCGCGCCCCTGCCTGCCGAATGCCTCGAACTGAAGGACGCCGCGGGGACGACGGTGCGGCAGGCCCTGGCGGCGTTCGGCCTCGACCCGGACACAGTCCCGTCCGCGGCGCGCAGGCCCGGGCAGATCATTGCTTATGTCGAACCGCACATCGAACAGGGGCCAGTGCTGGAGGCTTCGGGCCTGCCTGTCGGTGTGGTGAGCGGGATCGCCGGCCAGCTGCGCCTGATCGTCCGCTTCTCCGGCACGGCTGGCCACGCCGGCACCACACCGATGCGGCTGCGCCGCGACGCCCTGGCGGCGGCGGCGGAGGCGATCCTGGCGATCGAGGCGGTCTGCGCGCGTGGCCCGGCCGATCTGGTGGGCACCGTAGGCCGGGTGCTGACCTCCAGCTTGGCGTTCAACGTGATCGTCGGGGGCGCCGAAATCGGCGTGGACATCCGCGCCGCCACGGACCCGGTGCGGGACGCCGCGGCAGACGAGGTCCGTCAGGCCGTCGCCGCCATCGCCGCCCGACGTAGCCTGGACGTGACCATCGAAACTGCCCAGCGCCTGCCGGCCAGCCCCTGCGATCCCCGGCTGGTGGCGCACATGACCGAGGCGGTGCGCTCGGTCGGCGTGGAGCCCGTGACACTGGTCAGCGGCGCCGGCCATGACGCCATGACCATGGCCGCCCTCGCGCCCACCGCCATGCTGTTCATCCGGTGCGCCGGCGGGATCAGCCACAATCCGGCCGAAAGCGCCACCGCCGCCGATGCGGACATCGCCTGCCGCGCGCTGACCGCCTTCATCGAACGCCTAGCCGAGGATTTCCGATGACTTTCGCCGACATAGATCCGCCGGCGCGCCTGCTGATGGGGCCGGGTCCGGTCAACGCGCACCCGCGCGTATTGCGCGCCATGTCGGCCCAGATGCTCGGCCAGTTCGACCCCGAGTTCACCGCCTACATGAACGAGACGATGGCGCTCTACCGCCTGGTGTTCCAGACGGAGAACCGCTGGACCTTCCTCATCGACGGGACGGCGCGCGCCGCCATAGAGGCGGCCCTGGTCTCTGTCCTGGAGCCCGGAGATCGCCTGCTGGTCGCCAACATCGGGCGGTTCGGCAGCCTCCTGGAAGAGATCGGCGAGCGCTGCGGCGCCGAGATCACCACGGTCTCCGCCGAGTGGGGCCAGGTGCTGTCGTTCGAGGCGCTGGAGGCCGCGATCGCCAAGGTCCGCCCCAAGCTGTTCGCCACCATCCATGGCGACACCTCCACCACCATGGCCCAGCCCCTGGAGGGCGTGGGTGAGGTCTGCAGACGATACGGCGCCCTGTGCTACGTCGACGCCACGGCGACGCTCGGCGGCATGGACGTCGCCGTGGACCGGTGGGGCGCGGACATCGTCACCGCCGGCCTGCAGAAGTGCCTCGGCGGCCCGCCGGGCTCCGCGCCGATCACCCTGTCGGACCGGGCCGCCGAGCTGATCATGGGCCGGCGCCATGTGGAGCGGGGCCTCGGCGCGAGCCCGGCCGCGGCCGGCCGGCGGATCGCTTCCAACTACTTCGACCTGGCCATGCTGATGGACTACTGGTCCGAGCGCCGGCTCAATCACCACACCGAAGCGACCACCATGCTCTACGGCGCCCGCGAGTGCGCGCGCATCGTGGTCGAGGAGGGCCTGTCGGCGCGGATCAGCCGGCACGCAGCCTGCGGCGCGGCGATGGCGGCCGGCGTCTCGGCGATCGGGCTGCAGGTCTACGGGGATTCCGACCACCGGATGACCAATGTCACCGCCGCGCTGGTCCCGCCCGGCGTGGACGGCGAGACGGTCCGAACGGCCATGCGCACCGACTTCGGGATCGAAATCGGGACCGCGTTCGGGCCGCTGCAGGGCAAGGTCTGGCGCATCGGCGCCATGGGCTTCAACGCCACCCGCCCCGCCGTCCTTTCGACGCTGGCGGCGCTCGAAGCGGTGCTGCGGATGCAGGGCTGGGCCGCCCGTTCCGGCGTCGAGGCGGCGCACGCCGTATTCGCCGGGCGGGGCGCGCCATGAGCGCGGCCTATCTCCGCGACCTGATCGGCTATGGCGAGACGCCGCCGGACCCGCGGTGGCCCGGCCGCGCGCGGGTCTGCGTCCAGTTCGTGATCAACTACGAGGAGGGCGCCGAGCGCTGCCTCCTCCACGGCGACGGCGAGTCCGAGGCCTTCCTCTCGGAGATGGTCGGCGCTCAGCCCGTGGTCGGCGCGCGTCACATGGCCATGGAGAGCCTCTACGAATACGGCTCCCGGGTCGGTTTCTGGCGTCTGCATCGGCTCTTCGTCGACCTTCAGACACCGGTCACGGTCTTCGGCGTGGCCATGGCGATGCAGCGCAATCCCGCCGCGGTCGAGGCGATGATGCGGGCTGGCTGGGAGATCGCCAGCCACGGCTATCGCTGGATCGACTACCAGCACGTCCCCGAAGCGGTCGAACGCGAGCACATCCTCCGCGCGATCGAGATCCAGCGCCGTTTGACCGGCGAGCGGCCGCTGGGCTGGTACCAGGGTCGGACCAGTCCGAACACCGCGCGGCTGGTCGCCCAGGAGGGTGGGTTTCTCTACGACGCCGACTCCTACGCCGACGACCTGCCCTACTACGACCGCAGCCACGGCCGCGCGCAGCTGATCGTGCCCTATACGCTCGACACCAACGACATGCGCTTCGCCGCCCCCCAGGGTTTCAACTCTGGAGACCAATTCTTCGCCTACCTGCGCGACGCCTTCGACGTGCTCTACGCGGAGGGCGACGTCGCACCGAAGATGTTGTCGGTCGGCCTGCATTGCCGTCTCGCCGGGCGGCCGGCGCGGCTGGCGGCTCTGCGCCGCTTCATCGAGCATGTGCGCGCGCACCCCGCGGTGTGGATCGCCCGCCGCATCGACGTCGCCCAGCACTGGCTAGCCACTCATCCGCCCATCGAGAAGCAGCCGTGAAGGTCAACGATCCCACCGTCCTGGCCGAACTCACGGCCGCCTTCGAGGCCTACGAGCAGGCGCTGATGACCAACGACGTCGAACAGCTCGACCGCCTGTTCTGGGATTCTCCGCACACGGTCCGCTATGGCGTCGGCGAAAACCTCTATGGAAGTGAGGAGATTGCCGCCTTTCGCCGCGCGCGCGGCGGCGGCGCGCCCCAGCGGGTTCTGACCCGCACGTCGATCACCAGTTTCGGCGACGACTTCGGCACGGCGTGTACTGAATACGTCCGCGTCGGCGGCGCGGCGATCGGGCGCCAGACACACAGCTGGGTTCGCCTGCCGGAGGGTTGGCGGATAGTCGCCGCCCATGTCTCGCAAATGGCGGACATCTCTTGAGCGTCCTCGCCGCACTCGCGGGGCGGCCGGTCCACGCGCCCGACCAGGCGAGCTTCGTGCGGGTCTACGGCCACCTGTTCGAGCACTCCCCCTGGGTGGTCGAGCGGGCCTGGGCGCTCGCGCCGTTCGCCGACGCCGCCGCGCTGTTCACCGCCTTCCAGACCGTGATCGACGCCGCCGGCGAGGCCTATCAGCTGTCCCTTGCCCGCGCCCACCCGGAACTGGCCGACCGGCTGGCGATCGCGCAGGGCGATCTGACCGCCGACTCGGCGGCGGAACAGGCCGGGGCCGGCCTGGACCGGCTGACCGGCGCCCAATACGAAACCTTCTCCGCGCTGAACCGTGCCTATCGCGACCGGTTTGGTTTCCCCTTCATCATCTGCGTGCGGTTGCACGACCTGGCGGGGATCGAGGCTGCGATGCGGCGGCGACTGGCAAGCAGCGCCGAGGTCGAACGGCGCGAGGCCATGACCCAGGTCGGTCTGATCGCCGGCCTGCGACTCGCCGACCTGCAGCCGCCCGCGGGGCTGAAGGCTCATGAGGCGCGGCTCCGGCACGACCTCGACTGCCTTGCGTTCCCCGGCCCCTGGCTGGCGACGCGGACAGGACCGGTGGGCGAGCCGGTGTTCGACGTCATCGTCGTCGGCGCCGGCCAATGCGGCTTGGCCGCCGCCTTCGGCCTGATGCGCGAGGGCGTCCGCAACATCATCGTTCTGGACGAGAGTCCCGAGGGCGCCGAAGGGCCCTGGGAGACCTACGCCCGGATGATCACGTTGAGGACGCCAAAGCACCTGACGCCGATCGATTTCGGAATCCCGTCCCTCACCTGCCGCGCCTGGTGGGAAGCTCAGTATGGGCGCAGGAGCTGGGACGACCTGGGCAAGATCCCGCGTGGGGACTGGATGCGATACCTTCGGTGGTATCGCCGCGTTCTCGGCATTCCGGTGCGCAACGATGCGCGGGTCGAGCGGATCGAGCCGATGGGCGATGGCTTGCACCAGGTGCGCGTGGCCGGCGCTGCGCCGCTGACGGCGCGCAAGGTGATCCTGGCGACCGGAATCCAGGGCGGCGGGGAATGGCACACCCCCTCCTTCATCCGCGACGCCGTGGCTGCGAACCGCTACGGCCACACCGCCGATGCGATCGACTTCGGGCGCCTGGAAGGCAAGCGGATCGGCATCCTCGGCGGCGGCGCTTCTGCTTTCGACAACGCCCAGCACGCTCTGGGCTGTGGCGCCGGATCGGTGGATGTGTTCGTGCGCCGGGGCGACCTGCCCCGGGTCAACCCGATCCGCCACCTGGAGCGGTCCGGCATCCTGCGGCACTTCCCGCTGCTCGACGACGCCAGCAAGTACCGGGTGATCGACCATTTCCTGCGCCTGAACCAGCCGCCGACCAACGACACCTTCGCCCGCGCCGCGGCCTTTCCGAACTTCAAGCTTCACCTCGGCGCCGCCTGGGACGCCGTTTCGGAGACCGGCGATGGCGTGCGGGTGGAGACGCCCGCGGGCGTGTTCGAGTTCGACTACCTGATCCTGAGCACCGGCATCCGCAACGACGTGGCGCTGCGGCCCGAACTGAGCGCCGTCGGCGGCGACATCCTGCTGTGGCGCGACCGCTACGTCGCTCCTCCCGGCGCCGCCAATGAGTTGATCGACGATCACCCCTACCTGGGGCCATCGTTCGAACTGACCGGCCGCTCGCCAGTCGGCGAGACGCGGGTGCATGGACTGTTCGTCTTCAACTACTCCGCCCTGGCCAGCCTGGGACTGTCGGCCTCGGCCCTGTCGGGACTGAGGCCCGCGCTGCCGCGTCTGGTCTCTGGAGTCACCGGCCAGCTGTTCCTCGACCGGCGGGATGCCCTCATCGAGGACTACCTGAATTACAACGACGTGGAGTTCGAGGGCCGATGGCAGGCAAGCTGACCACTCACGTTCTCGATGTCGTCAGGGGCGTGGGCGCCGCCGGACTCGAGGTGAGCGTCCGCCGGCCCGGCGGTCCGGCGCTGGCCATGGCGCGGCTCGACGAGCACGGCCGCGCCGCCTTGCTGCCCGAGGGTCTGGAACGCGGCCTCTATGAGATCGTCTTCGAGGCGGCGGCCTACCACCGG
>DASXGR010000210.1:0-18579 GCA_036488935.1 Caulobacteraceae bacterium
CGGCGCAGGGCCTCGGCGCCCAGGATGCTTCCCATCGCCTCCCACACCGGCGCCATGTAGGGGTCGACCTTCTCGTTGAGGTCGCCCGGCAGGAAGCCCAGGCGCTCGCCGGCCTCCACCGCAGGACGGGTGACCACCAGCCGCTCGACGCTGCCCGCGCGCAGGAGCTGCGCCCCGTGGGCCACCGCCAGGAAGGTCTTGCCGGTGCCCGCGGGCCCGAGGCCGAAGACGAGGTCGTGGCTGTCCAGGAGATCGAGGTAGCGCGCCTGGGCGGCGGTCTTGGCCGCCACCGGGCCGCGGCGCACGCCGTGGGGCGCGACGGGACCCGCGCCCGAGCGGGCATGGTCGATGGCCACGCGCACGTCGGCGGGCGTCACCTCGAGGTTCGAAGAGACGCGGCCGGCCAGGGCCTCGATCGCGCGGCGGGCGCCGCGGCGGGACTCGGCGTCGCCGTTGAGCGACACCCCGCCGCCGGGCGTCTCCACCAGGACGTGGAAGGCGTCCTCGATCAGCGCCGCATGGCGCCCGCTGGGGCCGGCGATGGCCCGCACGGCCTCCTCGGCCAGCGGCAGGAACTCGGAAGGTCCGCGTCTCAAGCGGTCTCCAGCGCCCGGGACGCAGCCAGGCTGTTGTGGCCGGCGCCGGTGACGCGCACGCGCACCATGGCGCCGAACAGGCGCTCATCCCCCTCGCAATGGACGGCCTGCAGATAGGGGCTGCGGCCGATGACCTGGCCCGCATGGCGGCCGGGCTTCTCCACCAGGATGTCGAACTCGCGGCCCACCTGGGCGGCGTTGAAGGCGCGCTGCTGTTCGTCCAGCAGGGCCTGCAGTCGCGCGAGGCGCTCGGCCTTCACCTCTTCGTCCACCTGACCGGCCATGGAGGCCGCAGGGGTTCCGGGGCGGCGCGAGTACTTGAAGGAGAAGGCGCTGGCGTAGTTGACCTCGCGCACCAGGGCCAGGGTCGCCTCGAAGTCGGCCTCGCGCTCGCCGGGGAAGCCGACGATGAAGTCGCCCGAGAGGGCGATGTCCGGGCGCGCGGCGCGGATCTTGGCGATGGTCGCCAGATAGCTCTCGGCGGTGTGGGCGCGGTTCATCGCCTTGAGCACTCGGTCGGAGCCCGCCTGCACCGGCAGATGGAGGTAGGGCATCAGCGCCTCGACCTCGCCGTGGGCGGCGATCAGATCGTCGTCCATGTCGGCGGGGTGGCTGGTGGTGTAGCGGATGCGCGCCAGGCCCTCGATCCGCGCGAGGCGGCGCACGAGGCCAGCAAGGCCTCGCTCCCCCTCCCCGTTCCAGGCGTTGACGTTCTGACCCAGCAGGGTGATCTCACGCACCCCGCGCGCGACCAGGGCGCGGGCCTCCGCCTCGATCGCTGCGGCCGGGCGCGAGTATTCGGCGCCGCGGGTGTAGGGCACCACGCAGAAGGTGCAGAAGCGGTCGCAGCCCTCCTGCACGGTGAGGAAGGCGGTGACGCCGCCAGGCGCGCGATCCGCCGGCAGGGCGTCGAACTTCTCTTCCGCCTCGAAGTCCGCGGCCAGGCGCTCGCCGCCGGCGCGGTGGGCGCGGGCGATCAGCTCGGGCAGGCGGTGATAGCTCTGCGGCCCCACGACGAGATCGACCACCGGGGCGCGGCGAAGCATCTCCTCGCCCTCCGCCTGGGCGACGCAGCCGGCCACGGCCACCAGCATCTTGCCGCCGTCCTCGGCCTTGCGCCGCTTGAGGGAGCGCATGCGGCCAAGCTCGGAATAGACCTTTTCGGTGGCCTTCTCGCGGATGTGGCAGGTGTTGAGCACCACCAGGTCGGCGTCGTCGGCGCTGTCGGTCTGCGCATAGCCCAGCGGGCGCAGGACATCGGCCATGCGCTCGCTGTCGAGCACGTTCATCTGACAGCCGTAGGTCTTGATGAAGAGGCGCTTGGCCGGGACGTCAGTCATCGGCGGGAACTGCGTAGAGCTCCAGGCGATGGTCAATCAGATTGTAGCCGAGCCGCTTGGCCACCGCCCGCTGCAGGGCCTCGATCTCCTCGTCCACGAACTCGATCACGCGGCCGGTCTTCATGTCGATGAGGTGGTCGTGGTGGATGTCCGTCACCTCCTCGTAGCGCGAGCGGCCGTCGCGGAAGTCGTGGCGGGTCAGGATGCCGGATTCCTCGAAGAGGCGCACGGTGCGGTAGACCGTGGCGATGGAGATGTGCGGGTCTTCCGCGGTGCAACGACGGTGGAGTTCCTCCACATCGGGATGATCGTGGGAAGTGGACAGCACCCGCGCGACCACGCGGCGCTGCTCTGTCATCCGCATCCCCTTTTCGATGCAGAGTCGCTCCAGTCGTTCCAAACGGCAGGGTTCCTGTGGGAGTCCGCGCGAAACATAAGGCGGCGTGGGCGTGGTGTTAAGGTGGACGCTTCGCCCATCCCTCCCCTTCTGGGGAGGGTGTCTCGACGCGAAGCGGCGAGACGGGTGGGGAAGTGTGGATCACCCCGCACCGCTGGTGTCCTTCCCCAGGGTTCCCCCACCCGCTTCCGCTGCGCGGAAGCACCCTCCCCAGAAGGGGAGGGACAAGGGGACACCCTCCCCAGAAGGGGAGGGATATGAATCCGCTAAAGCCCACGGGCGAGGATGTGGGCGGAGACGGGGGGGCCGTCGGGGCGGTCGTAGTAGCGGGGGCGCAGGCCGATTTCTTCGAAGCCGAGGGAGTCGTAGAGGGCGCGGCCGGCGGGGTTGTCTTCGGCGACTTCGAGGAAGATCCGGGCCGCGCCGGCCTCTCGCGAGCAGGCCATGGCAGCCGCCATCAGCGCGCGGCCGACGCCGGCGCGGCGGGCGGTGGGGCGGACGGCCAGGGTGATGATCTCCGCCTCGTCGGCGGCGACCCGGCCCAGGATGAAGCCGTCGGGCGTCTTCAGATCCTTGGTCGCGGCGATCCAGGCAAAGGCGCCTGGCGTCTCGATCAGCTCCGCCAGCACCTTGGCGCTCCACGCCGCCTGAAAGGCCTTCGCGTGGAGGCGCTCCAGCACGGGCGCCGCGGGGGCGAAGGCTCTGACGATCTGCGTCACACGCGCCTCGCCACCTTGGGGATCGCGTCGGGCGGGCGAAGGTAGAGCGGCGTCGCCGGGCCGGGCGGACCCTCCCCGGCCAGCCGCGCCACGACCACCGGATCGGGCGTCTCCGCCTCCACGAGGCGGGCGGCGGGCCAGGCCTCGCCAAGCTGCGGCGCGGCGGGTCCGCAGAGGGTGAAGGCGCCGTCCGGGAAGGCCTGGATCACCCGCGCCAGGGCCTCATCGAGGGTGAGCACATCCGGCGGCGCCAGGGGCTCGCCCCCCTCGAAGAGCTGCAGGTAGAACCGTCCGCGCCCGGCATCGATCGCCGCCGCGACGGGGCCCACCGGCGCCGCCTGGGCCAGGGCGTGCAGCACGCCCACCCCCGCCACCGGCCGGCCGAGCGCCAGGCCCAGCCCCTTGGCGAACGCCAGCCCCACGCGAAGGCCGGTGAACGAGCCCGGCCCCACCGTCACGCCGATGCGATCCACCGCCGAAAACGGCGCGTGGGCTGCCGCCATCAGCTCACGCACCATCGGCGCGACGCGCTCCTGATGGCCGCGGGTCATGGGCTCGCTGAGGGTAGCGAGGGTCTGCTCGCCCCGGACTATGGCCGCGGAGCAGGCCCCCAAGCAGGTGTCGATGGCCAGGACAAGCATCCCCCTATCCCCTATTTCCCGTCATCCCGGGCCGTAGCGACCCCGGATTTAATCCGGGGGTAGCGAGGACCCGGGACCCAGGGGCCACATCCCGGAAGCTGCGGTTCGCGAACCGAGGCGCCCGTTACAGTCACCTGGGTCCCGGGTCCTCGCTCCACCCGGCCTGCGGCCGGGCTCGCTACGGCCCGGGATGACGGGGAAAAATGGGAAGGGCGCAACTCTCCCGATCCCTCAAACGACCTTGCACGCCTCGTCGAACTCCAGGCGGGGGAGGCGGCCGAAGAGGCCGGCTTCGTCGCCGTAGCCGATCGAGCAGATGAAGTTGGAGCGGATGTTGGTTCCGGCGAAGAAGAGCTCGTCGACCTTGGCGTTGTTGAAGCCGGACATGGGCCCGCAGTCGAAGCCGAGCGCCCGCGCCGCCATGATCAGATAGGCCCCCTGCAGCGTGCCGTTACGGAACGCCGTCGTCTCGGCGAGCGCCGGATTGGAAAAGACGTCTTTCATCGCCGGGTTGTGGGGGAAGAGGCGGGGCAGGTGCTCGTGGAAGTCGAGGGCGTGGGCGACAATGGCCGTGCAGGGCGCGGCCTTGATCTTGGGCGCATTCGTGCTGGACGCGGCGGAGGCCAGCTTTTCCTTGGCCTCATCGCTGACGCAGAAGACGAAGCGGCCCGGACTGGAGTTGGCCGAGGTGGGGCCCATGCGCATCAGCTCGTAGATCCGCTCCAGGGCGCCCTTCGGCAGAGGCTGCGGCTTCCAGCTGTTGCGGGTCCGCGCAGTGCGGAACAGGCGATCCAGAGCGGTGTCGTCCAGGGGCGTCATGCAGGAAGGTCCCTCGTGTGTCGGGCGTCAGGTCGCGAAGCGCCCTTGGTCCGCCGGCTTCTCGCCGGCTCTTGTTTTTGTAGAGCTCTGGCGCGGGCGGAGAAAAGAAAAGGGCCGGCGAGACGCCGGCGGACCGGAAGGACGCGAGGTCAGAGCACCTGCTCGACGCGGGTGACTTCGGGGACGTAGTGGCGGAGCATGTTTTCCACGCCGGCCTTGAGGGTGGCGGCGGAGGACGGGCAGCCGGAGCAGGCGCCGCGCATGTGCAGCCAGACAACGCCGGTGTCCGGCTCGAACTTCGAGAACAGGATGTCGCCGCCGTCCTGCGCCACCGCGGGACGGATGCGGGAATCGAGCAGGTCCTTGATCTCCTCCACCACCGCCGCAGTGTCGCCCTCGTAGACGTGGGCCTCGTGCGCGTCGCCCTCCGGCTCGTCCCGCAGGATCGGCTGGCCGCTGGTGAAGTGATCCATGATCGCCGCCAGGATCGGCGCCTTCACCAGATCCCAGTCCACCGACTCGTGCTTGGTGACGGTGAGGAACTCGTGGGCGAAGAACACCCGCCGCACGCCCGTGATCCGGAACAGCGCCTCGGCCAGCGGCGAGGTCGCGCCCGCCTCCGGCTCGGCGAACTCGCGCACGCCCTCCTCGAGCACGATGCGCCCGGGCAGGAACTTCAGGGTGGCGGGGTTAGGCGTGGTCTCAGTCTGGATGAACATCAGGGCGGCTCCGTCTGGGCCGATAGATGGCGCGCAGCAGGCGGGGGCGCAACGGTAAGGGGTGCGGCGTCACGCCTTCGTCTTGGGAGACGTTGCGCCCGGATTTTCGGCGCTTGTCGCTTCGCCGCGCTCACGCTGCTTCGCCGCGGCCTTCTCGGCGACCTTGGCGGCCTTGGCCCGCTCGCGTTCCATCCGTTCAAACTGGTAGTTTGGCTTACGCGGCATGACTTCTCCTCGACTCTGGATTCGGCTCCCGCGCGCGACGGGCAGAGCACGTCATCGCACACCTGGTTCGGCGGCGCATCGACAGCGTGAAGACCGTCGGACTTCAGCCGGCGCTTCAGGCTGGAGAGCTGGAACCTGGCGCGAGCGCGTCAGCCCGGAAGCCTGTCCGGCGCCCGAGCCCTGAATTCATAGCTTGAAACTGGCTGCCCCGAGGAGAGCCCCCCGGGGACAACCTGCACTCTTACGCCGCTTGCAGCTGACTTATGCTGCTTGCAGCTGGCTGGCGGACATCTTGCCGCTGCGCTGATCGCGCTCGAGCTCGTAGCTGATCTTCTGGCCTTCGTGGAGCGAGCCGAGGCTCGAGCGCTCCACGGCGGAGATGTGGACGAACACGTCCTGGCCGCCGTCGTCAGGCTGGATGAATCCAAAGCCCTTGGTGGGATTGAACCATTTCACCGTGCCAATCGTCATGACTTGTACCTTATGGATGTGAGTTTTCGGACGCCCCCACCGGGGCGCCAGATCAAATTTTCGGAGAGGATCTTGGGAGGTTCGGGCCGGGTCTGGGGATCAAGCACGAAGAGCCATCGAACCAAAGCGACATTCGATAAATCACCTTGCCCGAATTTTGCGATTGGCGCCAGAAAATTCTTAGGGACAGTGAATTTGACCGCAGCCAGGGCGCGCCAAATTCCTGGCGGATCACGCAAAAGAGCATCCCGCGGAAGAGCATCCATTGCAAACAGCCGCGTTCGTCCCGCGCCACGCGCGGGCGGCGGGAGGTGAATTATCGCGTGACAGGGGCTGGCCGCACAGGGACTGGCCGCAGCGGCGGCGCCGTCACTCCTGCCGGCGCGCGCCGGCGCCCGGGGAGGCTTCGGCCGGGATCGAACTCTCGTTGAGCGACCGCAGCGGCTTGCGGCTGGGGCGGGCCCAGATCGATCCCTTGGGTCTGGAGAACGGCGGCTGTGGCGTCCAGCCCTCCCCTTCCCACCGGCTCCAGTCGGGCGTGAGCTCGAGATCGGCGCACAGCTGCTCCACCGTCTCGCGCAGAGGCAGGCGGTCCAGATGGAAGTAGACCGCGTCGTCGTCCAGGCGCTCCTCGAGGGCTTCGAAGACGCCGCAGAGCGCCTCGTCGTCCTCGATCTCCCGCTCGGCCGCCTCGATCACCAGGCGCTCGACCGTTTCGCGACGGTCCTTGTTCCGCTCCACCGCATCGGCCATCGCGCGCCGGCGCGCCTGGTCGCGCCGGACTTCGCATTCTGAAGCCACACCGGCGCGCAAGGCGCGCAGCGCCTCGTCGGTGCGGGCCTCGAGGGCGAGGGTCAGGCGGATGGCGCGCGAGATACGGGCGAAGGCGACCGAGGGATCGGGGGCGGGGGAGTTGGGGGTGGTAGCGCGGCCGGTGGACGCTTCGGCAGCGTCCGGCGCGGCCGGTTTAGCGGGATTGGCCGCCGCGAGCACCTGGCGTTCGAGGGCCCGCGCCAGATTCATGCCGATGTCGGTCAGCTCCTCGAGCAGCTGCAGACGCCGCTCGGCGCGGAGGACCGCGGGGTCGGTGGCTTCGGCGAGGGTGGCGTCGGCGGGCATGGGGGAAGTATGGAATATTGCAATTTGCAAGTCAAGGGAATCTGACTCGCCGCCGGTAACGGTTGACGGAAACGCCCTCTGGCCGCCGCGACAACAAGTTCGAAGGCGCCGGAGACACGAGCAACCATCATCATGAGTTCGGTAAATCTTGCTCCTGTCCACGGATTCTCGCGAATCACGGCTAAGCTCGTTCCAAAGAAGCAAAGGGGGAAGCGATGGCCTTCTGGAGCGGACCCACTATCCGTCAGCGGCTGTCGACACTTGTCGACACGCCCGATCCAAACTGCGTCGACGGCGCCGCCTACATGCTGAAGGTCGGCTCAGAATACTATGTGACGCCCACAGATCAGAGTTCGGATCCCACGACTCGCAGTCTGCAGACGCTCGCTCCCCGCGAGGCCTTCGCGATTCCGCCGGGCCAATTCGCCTACGTGATGACTCAGGAGATCGTCACCATTCCAACGAACGTGCTGGCATTCATATCCGTTCGCGTGCGGGTGAAGTGGAAAGGGCTAGTTAACGTCTCGGGCTTCCATGTCGACCCGGGATTCCAGGGACGTCTAACCTTTGCAGTGTTTAATGCTGGACCGGCGCCGATCCATCTGCGACAGGGAGACGCGATATTCCTCATCTGGTTTGCAGACCTCGACCAAGACGCCGGCGTGTATGCAAAGAAGCAGAGTGCGCCGGTCGCTCAGATGGATGTCACGATCCTAAATCATGTCGCGGGCGAATTGAATTCACTGGAAGGCTTGGCGAAGAAACTGCAAACAACGGATCGGGAACTCCGCGATAAGATCAACGAAATTCAGCGTGCCAACGCAATCGTCTACGTCGCGGCGGGCCTCATCTCTGCCCTCGCCATTGGCATGGGGGGCCGGTTCCTCTACGATATTTTCGTGCCTGAACCGAAGCCCGCGGCCGCCGTCGCGCCACCAGCGACCCACACAGACATTCGCGTCGAAGTCGCACGCCCGCGATGACCGTCGTCGGTCTAGGACTCGACCTCATCGACCTCGACCGCTTCGCGGCCCTATACGGCGACGATGACGCCGACCTACTCGCCCGGTGCTTTACGCCGCAGGAGCTGGTGGACGCTGGCGATGGGGTCGATCGCGTGGCGCGGCTTGCTGCGCGCTTCGCGGCAAAGGAAGCGGTATTCAAGGCGCTCGGGGGCGGCGGCGGAGTGGCTCATACCGACATCGAAATCGTGCGGACAGCCGCGGGCGCACCGGAAGTCAGACTACATGGGGCGGGCGCGACCCTGGCGGAGAGAGTTGGGGTCGATCGGCTAACGCTCAGTCTCACTCACTCAGGCGCCGCCGCAGCGGCTGTGGCGCTGGCCACATCCGGCGGGCCGAGGTAGCGGATCTCGCGCCGGTCGAGGTTGGCCGAGACTTGGCCACCATGATTCTTCACGAGCTCGCGCCAAACAGAAAAGCCGTCCAGTAAGGCTTGGCGCCAGAGCGACGGCGGCTGTTCCGCGACCTCCAGATGCTTGCACATGCCGCGAAGGGTCGAGAGCAGATGCTCGTCCACGTCTCGTACCTCGGCGAGAAAGTTGTGGCGCCTCGCATAGTCGAACGCTACCGCGGCGACCCCTTCCTCAATCACCGCAGCGCGGCCCCCGTCCTCCACCTCGTCAATGAGCGGCTGGCTGCGCCGCTTCAAGCGCAACAGACCGCGAAGGACCGGGGACCAGCCCAGAACGGCGGCGTAGGCGACATGGAAGACGTCGTGGAAGCGATAGCCATCATCGGCATAGGCATTATCAGTGAGAGCAGCGCCGACGAGTCGGCCCTCGATCTCAGTGCGCACTTCCACACGGTTTCCCTCCTGGATCTCACGAAAGCTGACAACGAATTGGCGCGGCAGGCGTTCGCCCTCCCCGAAGGCGGCGTCATACTCCGACGCTGGCGTGGGTTTGCCATAGAGCGCCTGGACCTTGTTGAGGTTGGCGCGGGCGACCTCGTCCAGGTCGAGGCCGTACTTGCTCGCGGTGTTTGCGAGGTACCAAAGAATGTCGCCGAGTTCCTCGGCGACCCGATCGACGAACTGCACGTGACTCGGGCCGTCGCGTAGCCGCTTTTTGAACTCAGACAGGAGTTGACCCGCTTCGCCAGCCAGACCGAGCAGCGGGATGATTCGGGCGGCGTCCGGTCCCATGCCGAGAGGCACCGGTATCCGGTCGGTCTCCAGCGCTTTGGCCTGATAATCAGAGAGCTTCATCGGACCTCGAGAAGAGATCGCCCAGCGATTGGGCACTTGCATAGGTGGGGATTCGATCGTTGAGACCCCACTTGGGAGGATACCACGGCGTGACGAGGGGACCTGCCGGCCGGAACATCTGCTTGATGCGGGTGCGGCCGGACAGGCCGGAGACCTCCGGGTGCGAGACGCGCGTGTACTTGCTGATCTCGCAGAATAAATTCTGGCAGTCGATGAGCTGGAGGCGTCGACCATAAAGGTCCCGGAATGGCAAGCTTAGCTGCTTAAATTCCAACTCCTGCCGGTCGGCCATGACCGCGATTAGGTCTACTGGGTCAAAATGGGCGGCCTCCGGGAAAGTCTTGGCGAGGCCATCCCGGGCCCCGGGGCCGGCGACGACGAAGCTCGCCTCGTCATGGTCAATCAGGTTCGTGTAGTTCAGATCGATGGCGAGTTGGAAGGCCAAGAAATCTCCGAGTGAGGGGTAGCCCTTGAGCAGCCCGAACACCTCACGCAGGCTTCTTGTGGCTTGGAGCCGCGCCGCGAATCCACCGGCCAAAATGTGCTCGACTAGTCGCAGGTGTCCGCGGTGCTTCACGCCGCTGCTGTCGAGCGACACTGGCGGCATGATATAGGCCGCCGAATAGACCTTCTGCCCCTCGGCGGTTGCGCGGGAGAGGGCCGCGTCGTAGCGCGCAAAGTCGAAGCCCTGCCAGCTCGGGGTACCGACCAACTCCTTCAACCATCGCCACGTCGAGATCTTATTAAACAGCTTGAAGAGAAGGACGCGGAACACGACCTCGTCCGGGGCGGTGGGCAGCCCCGGGTTGTAGATCACCTCCCGGATCAGGAACTGGCTGACTCGGTCAGAGGCGCGGTAGGCGTTGGTGAAGCGATAGGTCCGCAGGATCGCGTCCACCGTCCACGGCGGCGCCGCGCCTTCGAGCCGGCCGAAGAAAATGGCCTGGCGTTCCGTCGCGAAGCGCCAGTAGAGGTCGTAGATAGGGCTCGCGGTGATGCGCGAAGGCCGCCGATCAGAAGTCAATACCGAGAACGACTTCACGCAGCGGCGCGCCTGTTGGAAACCGTAGGCAGATTCTCGCGCACGACGCTAAGGAGCTCAACGAGGTCGGCGTCGCCCTTCCGAACGTCCATCTTGGCGACGCCAACGAATACGTTCAGCTGCTCGAAGCGCAGCTTCATCTGCCCCGCCACGAAGGCGCCCAGGCGGGAGAGTCCCAGGTAGTTACCGTACGCCTTCCGGGCGATTTGCTGCGTCGCATAGAAGGCGTTGAGCTGCAGGCCACCGTCTTCGAACGTAAAACTTACCTGTTGCAAACAAGGGAACTCGAGCTGGCCGGTCGAAGAATAGTCTCGGGTCGGGTCGAAAGTGGTGGCCTGGAACTTCGACGTGCGCCGCGCCCTCGGGTGCTGGTCGTAGTCGTCCAGCAGCCACTTTAGCTGGTTGGGGCCGCGCCCGCCGCCGTTCAGGTCGACCAGCCGCTGGAAATAGGAGCCCCGCTTATTGTTACGCGGATTGAAGGCCTGCACCCGCTGAAAGCTCTCGATGTAGACCTCAAAGAACAGATCCCGGTCCCCATCGGCGATCTCCCAGTCGCGCTGCGGGAAGATTGTCCAAGCGACATTTTCGCTGTCGCGCTTGCCTTGTGCAGCGAGGAACCGGTCAACGGCCTCGCGGATCTCCGGAGTCTCCGCCGCGACGCCGAGCTTGTCGAACCCAGTGATGGTCAGAGTCAGCGGCGCGAGCCTCGAGACGCCCGGGGTGGCCAAGGCATCCAACACGAGCCCCCAACCCACCGACAGGTTGTCCGCCTCGATCGTGACCGGCGAATGATCAGTCTTCATCGGGATCCTCCAAGAACCGGCGGCGCGCCGGGCCTTCGTACTTCTTGGGCATTACGCGCACTCGGCCACGCTCGGCCGCGCCGGCCACCGCAGCTTCGCCACGACGGGTGGCTCGATAGAGATCGAAACCGTCGAGGCTGCGGATGAACACGAGCGCCTTTCCGTCCACCTGCGCACCAGCGGGCAGCAGGACGCCGGCCTCCTTTTCGATGTCGTAGGTCGGTGCCGCACTGTGCGGATCGATGACGATGATAGGCTCCTCGGCGTTGTCGGCGAGCAGCTGCTTGCGGATTCGCTGCGGTGTCCACCTCTTCAGCTCTTCACGTGTCGGCACGTTCACTTCGCGCAGGGTGTAGCTGAGGTGGTTCAGAAGCGTGATGTATCCGACGCCCAATTCGCAGGCGATGGTGAACAGCTGCAGAGGCGTGGGCGCGGCAATGGACCATTCGCGGGCTGCGAAGGCGGCGCGGACGACGACCGTTGGCATGAGGAAGAACGCGGCGAAGGCGTTGGCCAGCACCTCGTCCGGCTTACTGGAATCGTCGCGGTCATCCTCCTGCAGTTGGTCGATCGTCGAGCCGTGGCCAAACCAGTGGTGGCCGAGCTCGTGGGCGCAGGTGAACGCCCGTCGGCCGACCGGCCGCAGCGACGAGACGAGGATATTGGCCGGATCCCCCTTGAAGTAGAACCCCTCCATGCTCGTGGCGGAGAAGTTCACGCGCAGGCCGAAGGACTCAGCGGCGGCATAGGGGTCGGCAGGCCCGAACGGGTCCACGTCGGCCGCGTCTCTGGCGGCTTCGGCGGCCTTGAGGCCCTGGCGCAGGAGCCCCGTGCGATCCATCAGGCCTTGCCCTTCTCGTCTGCGGTGCGCAGGGCCGCAAGCGCCCGCAGCAGCTTCTCTAGCGATTCGGGGCTCAGCTTCTGCAGCTCACGGGCGGCCAGCTCTAGGCGTGGGTCGTCCAACCCCAGACTGTCAGGGGCGTCGCCCGTCAGATAGGCGACGCTAACCTCATAAATCTCGGCGAACCGGCTCACCTCTTCGGCGCTCACCCGGCGGTTGCCCGCTTCGATCTCCGATACGGACGGACGGTGGAGATTCATCATCTGGGCCACCTGGCCCTGGCTCAGGCCGGACAGTCGTCGCGCCTCGCGTAGCCGCCCGGCGATGGCTTTACGCTTGTTGGTGTCGTCCATGATCAGGCCGCCTGCTGCTCGGGCTGTTTCGGAAGCGCCTTCTTGCAGATCAGCGCAGCCGATTCGTCGATGCTCAAAAGCCGCGCGCCGTGCTCGCCGCCAAAAACGTGGACGTCCTTGGGAATGACCACGTTCAGCTTACGCGCCACCAGGGTGATGGCCACGGGCCAGACCGTGCTGTCGAACTTCGGCAGCACTTTCGGTGGTACCGAACTCCCGTCGAGCGGCGGGCACGCGAGTCCGGTGCGCTTCTGAATTTGAGTCAGAACCGAGATCAAGGCGTCCTTGGCTTCATTCCGCGTCATGCCTACCCTCCGGGCTTACACGTGGTAAGATAATCTTACCGAACGTGGTTCGCAAGCGCCACGTTCGGTCGCGTGAAACAAATTTGGCGCGCGGGGTTCGGCCTGGATCGACCACGCACCCGTAGGCGCATGACCAGCGGACCCACGATATCGCTCGAAGCTTTACTGTGATGATGGGGTCGGGCATGTCGTCAGCAGACGAGCATTTCGCCAAACAAGAGGGGAGGGAGCGCTGCCGGACACTGCAGTTGGTTCTACGACGCGCGCGCTCGCGTTTTGGGAGGCTCAATCTACAACCGCGGAGCGGCTTTGCGCCGACATCCTTCGGCTGGAGGGATTCGCCAACGTCGATCCGCAATCACCCCTCGGGGGACGTGACGGTGGAAAGGACATCCTTTGTGAAAAGGATGAGCTGACCTATGTCGCGGCCTCATATTTTCCTCATGAGAAAGTGGTGTTTGCCGCAGCGAAGGGGAAGTTCTCGAACGACCTTGATAAGTCGTTGAAACACGCCCGCGACGGCTTCATCTTTATGACCAATCAGCGTCTAAGTCCCGGGCAACGTAGAGAGCTAGAGACCCTCGCTGGGCACCAGGGTAAACGTTGCCTGATTTACCATCTCGAGTATTTGAGAGTAATCCTAGACTCTCCACTGGGTTATGCGGTTCGGCTTCGACATCTTCGGATTCCGTTGAGCGTAGAGGAGCAGTTCGCCTATTTCACGGCAGGGAAGAATGACATCTCCTCTACCCTAGCAGGCCATACGCGCGCGATCGAACGCTTGACATCAAGTGTGGAACGCCTAGGTCGCGCTCAGGGGGAACTCGCTCTTCATACGGTAGCGGTCGTCGCTGACGCCGTCCGGTCCGGTGGATGGCCGAGCACCGATGTCGAAGCCATGCTGAAGGCTTCGGCGGAGGCCTTTCGCAACGCGGTGTCCGAGCCAGCAACAACACACCTCTCGGCAAACCTCTCCACTTCTCTCATCCGTTATGTTCACCGCCTCATCGTTGATGAAGAACCACTTTTCTCCGGTGAATATCGCGCGACACAGGTCTGGTTAGCCGATCCCGCCGGCACTATAGTAAACGAAATCGAGTTCCCTCCGTGGGACAAGATTCCAACGCTCATGGAAGAGCTTGTCACGACGTGGAACAGTGAATTTCCCACCCTCCTCAAATCAGACGAGGCAGTTTCCATATCTGCAATAGCGCAGTTCTTATATCGGCTGCTTTCAATTCACCCTTTCATAGATGGAAACGGCCGCATTGCACGCGAGATGGCTTCGCTCCAGGCCCGCGAAATCTTCGGCCTGGGTGACAATCTGCTCATAGATCGTGGCACCGAATACAATCGTGCATTTCTGGCAGCCAGCCAGGGAGACCTCAGTCTCCTCGAGGAGTTGATCACGCAGGCGGTCGCGGACGCGAGGTGAGGCTCGCAACGTTGGGGGACGCGCCCAAACGCCCAAGGACATCAACGGCATGGCCGGCAGCTATCCCTTGTCACGAAGCTTGGCCTGAAGACAAAGTCGCTCGCGATCGACGTAGCCACACCGATCGAAGTGGAAGCGAGGGGCGGATGACCGAACCAACCCGCGAGGCCTGGCGCTGGCCCGCGATAGTGATCGGCATCACAGCCCTGGTCGCGGGAGCGGCGGTTGCGGGGCCCTATGACGCCTATGACCGGCCCGGTCAGCTTGTCCCCGTTGAAGGCCAGCGACGGCTCAATCTGGTGTGCATGGGTTCCGGCTCGCCAACGGTGATGCTTGAGGCTGGCGCCGGCGACGAAACCGCGGTGTGGCGCAAGGTTCAACCCGAGGTCGCCAAGTTCACCCGCGTCTGCGCCTACGATCGGGCCGGCTACGGCTACAGTGACCCGAGAACCCATCCGGCCGACGCAACCCATGCCGCGGAGGATCTCCACCGGCTCATCAAAGCTGCCGGCCTTGGCCCCTCTGTGGTCGTCGTCGGCCACTCCGTGGGCGGCCTTTACGCCGAACTGTTCGCTGCGCTCTATCCGCGAGAGACGGCGGGGCTCGTGCTGGTAGACCCTACGGGGCTTGATGACTTCCGGTTCGCCATTCGAGTCACCACACCAGAGGAGAAGGCTCAGCAGCGTCAAAACTACCTGAAAAGCATGGCGTTCAACGCCCGATGCCTCGACTTGGCGCGTTCCCGGCCGCTCAACCGCTCCGATGACTGCATCAACCTGAACTCGACAGGAGACGCGGAGCTCGACCAGGCGCTGGTCGCCCAATGGGGCCAGGCCAAGTACTGGGACGCTTACCAATCCGAGATCGAGAACTTCTGGCCACGCAACCATCCCATGGGTATCGACGGCATGACGACGCTGGAAGTCCGCCGCCACCCGATGGCGCTCGGCTCCAAGCCCCTGATCCTGCTCAAGACGCCTGGGCGCGTGCCGCCGGGCGAGCGTGGCGAGCGGTTGTCCGCATGGAGCTACGAAGCCGCCCAGAAGATTGCTGCCGCCTCGACCATCGGGCGCGTCGTCAAGGTGAACTCCGGCCACTACGTGCACGATGAGCACCCCGACATTGTGGTCGACGCCGTACGGTCAGCGGTGGAAGAGGTGCGAGACGCTGGCCCTCCCACGAAGAGAGAGGTCCAGGATAGGTGAAGCGCGAGGAGCAGGTGTCGTGCTCGATCTTATGGGAAAGACCGCATTCGTGACCGGGGGCGCAAGCGGGATCGGACTCGCGCTCGGGCGGGCGTTCGCCGAGGCCGGCATGAACGTGGTGCTCGCGGACATCGAGGTTTCCGCGCTTCAAGAGGCCGTCGACGAGCTGAGGCCTCTCGCTCCCGCGGCGCTGGGCGTTGTCTGCGACGTGGCGGATGCCGACTCCGTTGAGCGCGCGGCGCGGACGGCGATCGAGGCGTTCGGCAAGGTCCATGTGCTCTGCAACAACGCCGGCGTCGCCGGTGGGGGCGGCGTCGATGACATCTCGCTTTCGACCTGGAAGTGGGTGCTGGATACCAACGTGATGGGCGTCCTGCATGGCGTGGCGGCGTTCCTGCCGCACATGCGCGCCCACAAAGAAGGCGGTCATATCGTCAACACGGCGTCGATGGCGGGTTTCCAAAGCCGCCTGGGCTTCAGCCCCTACGCGACAAGCAAATATGCCGTGGTCGCCATTTCGGAGGGCCTGGCGCAGGAGCTCCAACCTCATGGAATTGGCGTAACGGTTCTCTGCCCCAGCTTTGTCCGGACCCGGATCAGCGAGAGCAGCCGCAACCGGCCTGCCCGCTATGGTCCGGCGGAGGCGCCGGACCCTCGAAGCGCCATGGGCGCTCTGACGACGCACATCGCCGAGCGGGTTCGGTCCGGCATGGATCCGGCTGAGGTCGCCGCGCGCACGGTGAGCGCGATCCGCGAGGGGGAGCTTTATGTCTTCACCCATCCGGAGGCTCGCGGCGAGATTGATGAACGGTTTGCGGCGATCACCGCGGCGCTGGATGCGGCGGGGTCGGGTGGGACTTACTGATGCCGGAGCTTTCCACTCTCGCACTATTCGCCGTGGCTTGCCTGGCGCTAACCGCAACGCCCGGACCCGACATGCTGCTGATTGCGTCGCGCAGCGTAAGCCAGGGTCGAGCGGCTGGATTTGCTTCACTCGCGGGAATTCAAATCGGCACCTATTGTCACGCACTGGCCGCCGCGTTCGGCCTCTCGCAATTGTTCCTCGCCGTTCCGCTGGCCTATGATCTCTTGCGCTACGCTGGCGCAGCCTATTTGCTCTATCTCGCCTGGAAGGCTTTCAGCACTCGTGGAGCCTCCCTCGAGCCACTCGAAGGTCTCCCGCGCTATCCTATTCCTCAGATTTTTCGGCAGGGACTGCTGACCAACCTGCTGAATCCAAAGATGGCGCTGTTCGTCCTGGCCTTGTTCCCGCAATTCGTGCGGCCCGAGGCCGGTTCTGTTGCGGGCCAAATCTTGGTCTTGGCCACGGTCCTTAATTTCATCGGTCTGGCGGTGAATGGGATTGTCATTTTGACGGCCAGTCACTTTGGGAAAGCTCTATCCGCTCGCAATCGGCTTCGGCGCGCGCCCCAGATATTCCTCGGAACCGTTTTCACAGGCTTGGCCCTGCGCCTGGCGTTTAGCGACCGCCGCTGACGTCAATCGCGCAGCTAGCTACAGACGCAATGACGATCAGAACGGGGGGATCATGATCATCGAGCCACGCATACGAGGGTTCATTTGCACGACGGCGCACCCCGTCGGCTGCGCTCAGAATGTCGCTGACCAGATCGGTTACGCCCTTCGACAGGGCGCTCTTCCAGGATGCCCGAAGCGAGTAGCTGTCTTGGGATGCTCGACGGGTTATGGCCTTGCGACGCGGATCGGCACGACCTTCGCCGGAGGGGCCGATACGATTGGTGTCTCGCTCGAGCGGGCGCCATCCGAGGCGAGGTGCGCAAGCGCCGGCTGGTATAACAACCGGGCGTTCGAAGCCCAGGCCCGCAAGGCCAACCGCCCGGCCCTAACGCTGGAGGGCGACGCCTTCTCCGACGCCATGAAGTCGGCCTTCATCGACGCCGTCCGCGAGCGGTGGGGTCAACTCGACCTGCTCGTCTACAGCATGGCGGCTCCCGCGCGCACAGATCCCGAGACGGGTCAGACCCACCGCTCCGCAATCAAGCCGCTGGGCGAGCCCGTCCAGGTCAAGACGCTGAACACTGACACGGGAGAGGTCTTCGAAACGTCCCTCGCTCCCGCCAGCGAAGAGGAGACCGCCGCGACCGTCGCCGTTATGGGCGGAGATGACTGGAAGCGATGGGTCGACCAGTTGAACGACGCCGGCGTCCTCGCCCCGGGGTTTCGCACCCTGAGCTATACCTACATCGGCAGCCAGTTGACGTGGCCGATCTACTGGCATGGCACGTTGGGCAGGGCCAAGGTCGACCTGGACCGCAAGGCCGAGGCGCTACGCAGTCGGCTCGGCGAAAACGCCGCCCGTGTCGTCGCTCTGAAAGCTGTGGTCACACAGGCGAGTTCGGCAATACCGGTGGTGCCCCTCTATGGGACGGTGCTCTTCAAGGTGATGAAGCAGCTTGGGCTACATGAGGGTTGTATCGAGCAGATCGACCGCCTGTTTCGCACGCGCCTTGGGTCCGACGCCCCGCTGGATGAGGATGGCCGCGTGAGGCTGGACGACTGGGAGCTGTCGCCAGAGGTTCAGGCAGAGGTGTCGCGCCGGTGGCCACTGCTCTCCACCGACACCCTGGCGGAGCTCGCCGATCTTCCCGAGTTCAGGACCCAGTTCCTCCGCCTGTTCGGGTTCGGGGTGGACGGCGTGGATTACGGGCGGGATGTGGATCCGTGTGGGGAAAAGTCTGAGTGACACCTTACCAAATGGGCCAATTGACAAGCGCCCGATCCTGGGCGACCGGCAATTGGTAAGGCGTCACCGAAACCCCGACCCAGATCGCCGCATGACACGCCTCCACGCCGGCGAATTTTTTTGGGTACATGCCCCGCGGGCTCGCCATCGTGACGGCGGTGAGCGTCCTTGGCGTCCCGCCTCCCGCGATCGACAGCTGAGCCCTGGCGCCAAGCGTGGGGCCGGGATGACCGTCTAGAGCAAACTCCGACCAGACGGAAACGTCTGGTCGGAGGTAATTTGCTCTAGATTCAAAAGCTTGAGCGCCGTCTGATCGCCCAACCAGTTCCCACTTGGTCGGACGGCGCTCGATCCCGTAATCCCCACAGTGCCCGTCCGCGCGCCCGGCTGCTAATCGGGGCCGAACCGGTCCTCCAGAGGCGAGTTGATGAAGACATGTCGCGCGTGGCTGGCCGCCGCGTGGATCGCCCTGGGGCTGGCGCCCGGCGCGTGGGCGCAGGCCGACTCGGTCGTGCGGCTGGTCCGCGTGGAGCCCCTGCCCAAGGTCGGCAAGGGCGACTTCGACCAGTTCGCGGTCGATCTCAAGCGCGGCCGG
>DASXGR010000026.1:0-7244 GCA_036488935.1 Caulobacteraceae bacterium
ACCGAAGTCCTGAAGCGTGGCCTCCCGCAGAGCCTGCAACGATGGGACGACGAAGTATGTCTGCTGGAAGTCGTCGATGCGGTAGGGCGTGCGCATCAGACGCTCGAGATCGAATCCGATGCGGTTGGGCGAGGGATCTTCCAGCGCGTCCAGTCCTCGCAGGTAAGTGTCGCACGCCCGGTCGGGAAGCAGGTCTTTCTGGCGCTTGTAGAGCGTCACCCAGACCTCGTGTTCGCCAAGGCCAGTCCCTTCGGCGTCGCCTGGGAACGCATCTTCGCTTCGCGATGCGAGGGCCCGGAGGCCGACGAGGCGGATCCGGCCGCCGCCTGAGGGCAGGCGAGCCGCAGTCGAGATCATTGCTGCTGCTGGTAGTGCTGGTCCATCAGCGCGTGGCTTGTCGCACGGCGCCGTGCGGCCGCGATGGCCGGGGCCCCCAGCTTCAGGAACTCGGGCTCTTCCGGCGCGACCGAGGTCGGGCGGACGGAAACGCCAACAAAGAGCTGGCTCTCTGCGTCGCCTTTGAAGACTCCGCGCGAAGGCGGCACGTCCGAATAGTCACGGCCAATGGCCACCGGGATATGGCGCTCGCCCGCGGCCGTGTTGTTGGTCGGATCGAACCCCACCCAGCGCGTCGATGGCAGAAAGACTTCGACCCAGGCGTGGGTGGCCAGCGGATCCGAACGGTCCCCCTCGTCCTGACGTGTCGCCAAGTAGCCGGAGACATAGCGGGCCGGGACGCCCCAACCGCGACAGATGGCGAGCATGATGTGCGCAAAGTCCTGGCAAACTCCCCGGCCGGCGAGCAGCGCCTCGTCGATCGGGCTGTCGGCGGCGGTGACGCCGCTCTGGTAGCCGATCCCGCGGTAAATCACGGCGTTGAGCTCTCTCACAGCCGCCAGCGGATCGAGCGACTTCAGCTCGTGGACCCCCCGCTCACGGCAGAAGGCCTCCAGCGCTTCGGTCGGCGCGGCGAAACCGTGGGGGCGCAAGAAGTCCCAGCAGTCGCCCTTGGTCTGGTCGCTGCTCAGCCCAGCCCATTCATCCATCCCAAGCGCCTGCGGCTGGGGGGACGGCGCGTGGGCCTCGACGACGGAATGCGCCGTGATGCTCAACCGCCGGTGAGGGAACGGGACATCGAAGTGCTTCACCGAATTGCCGAAGCTGTCGGCGTAGGAAAGGATCTGCGCGGGCGGGTCCACGTCGAGTTCGAAGCTGATCAAGCGGTGGCGTTGGCCCGAGCGGGGCTGCATCCACAGCTCCATCACGCTCTCTCGAACCGGTTCGTCGTAGGCGTACTCGGTCACGTGCCGGATATCGAACAGCATCAGGCAGGCAGCCTCATCTCGAGTGGATAGGCCACGAACGTGTCGTGCATCGCCTGATGGATTTCACGGCACTCGCGCTCGACCTCGGACAGCAAGTCGGCCGCGCCACCGTCGGCGATTGCCGCCATGTCGACGTAGACCAGCCGCGCATTCAGGCGGCCGGCGAGGCGCAGCGGAGCGCACTGGCCGGCGTCACGACCCCGGGCCAGATGAGCGACATGCTGATGGATCTGTGTCGTGGCGTGCCGGATCGACCGGGGAAAGTCCTCGTCGAACAGGAGGAATTCGAGGATGAAACGCGCGTTAAGGTCCGCCGTATAGGCGCGAAGATAGGGCTCGACGGCGCAGGCCATGCGAAGCAGGCTGATACGCGAGAGCGGATCCTCTGGCCCATCGACGGCGCCGAAACAGGCTTTCAGCAGGCGCACCAGGAGTAGGGCGCGCTCGAGGTGGACGCCCGTCTGCATGAACCGCCAGCCCTCCCCATGGCTCATCGTCGCGTCGGCCGCGCCCCGGAAGAGATGCAGGTCCGCAACCACCTCCGACAGAAAGCTCGGTGAGTCTTCCGCGAACGCCTGCACGGCGCGCGCTCCGGTGACGCGAAGATAGAGAAGGTTGAGGCGCTCCCAGGTCTCGCTGGTGATCTGGTCGCGCACCTGGCGCGCGTTCTCGCGCGCCAGGGCGAGGGAAGCGACGACCGAGGCGGACGCTTCACGATCAAACGTGACGGCGTGCGCGAGCCCCACCGGCGACAAGTGACTCTCCTGCGGCGCGCCGGTCGCCGCTTGGACGATCCGCGCGGCCTGAGCCGCGGCCTCTGAGCGGTCGACGGTGACGTTCAGCATCACTCCGAGTAGGCGCGCGTGGTGCTCGGCTCTCTCGACGTAGCGGCCGATCCAGTAGAGGCTGTCGGCCACGCGGGCGAGCATCATGGCGGTGGGGCCCCGGGAGCCGGCGTGCTGTCGTCGAGCACCCAGGTGTCCTTGGATCCGCCACCCTGGCTCGAGTTGACGACCAGGGAGCCGCGCCGCAACGCCACGCGGGTGAGCGCGCCGGCGGTGACGACAATCTCCTCGCCGCAGAGAATGAAAGGGCGCAAGTCCACGTGGCGCGGCTCGATCGCCCCTTCTACAAGGCAGGGCGCGGTAGAGAGCTGGATCGTCGGCTGGGCGATGTAATTTTCGGGATTCGCCTTCAGAGCCTCAGCGAAAGCCGACCGCTCAGCCAGCGACGCGTGGGGGCCGACAAGCATGCCGTAGCCGCCCGAAGCACCCACCGCCTTCACCACCAGGCTGTCGAGGTTGGCCAGTACGTGATCGAGCTCGGAGGGATTGCGGCAGAGGTAGGTTTGCACCGTGGGTAGGATGGCGTCCTGCCCAAGATAATAGCGGATGATCGAGGGGACGTAGGCGTAGACCGCCTTGTCGTCCGCGACGCCCGTCCCGGGCGCGTTGCAGATCACCACCTTGCCGGAGCGGTAGGCGTTGAACAGCCCCGCCACGCCGAGGGACGAATCGCGCCGGAAGCTCAGGGGATCGATGAAGTCGTCGTCCACCCGCCGGTAGATCACGTCCACCCGCCGCAGGCCCTCCGTGGTGCGCATGTAGACGAGGTCGTCATGGACGGCGAGATCGCGCCCCTCCACCAGGGGCACGCCCATCAGCCGCGCCAGATAGGCGTGCTCGTAATAGGCGGAGTTGTACACGCCGGGAGTCAGCACCACGACCTGGGGTTGCGGGCGCCAATCGCCGACCATGCTCTTGAGCGTGGCCAGCAGCAGATCCGGATAGCGCTCCACCGGCCGCACGCCCACTTGACGGAAGACATCAGGGAAGGTGCGGCGCGAGGCGTCTCGATTGGCCAGCATGTAGGACACGCCCGACGGCACCCGCAGGTTGTCCTCCAGGACGAAGAACTCCCCTGCCGGGCCGCGAATGAGGTCGCTACCGCAGACGTTCACATACGCCTGATGGGGCACGAACAGGTGCTGCATCTCGCGACGATAGGAGGGGGCGCTCAGTACAAGATCGCGTGGGATGATCCCGTCGCTGAGGATCCTCTGCGAGCCATAGAGATCCGCGAGGAACATGTTGAGCGCCCGCAGGCGCTGCGTCAGTCCCGCCTCGACCCGCGCCCATTCGTCTGCTGGGATGATGCGCGGGAACAGGTCGGTCGGGATGATCCGCTCCGTCGCGCTGTCGCCGCCGTATACGGTAAAGGTTATCCCCTGTAGAAGGAACGACCGCTCGAGGGTCCTCTGTCGTTCGGCCAGGGCGTCCGGCCCCAGCTCCTCAATCCGGCCATGCAGCAAGGCGTAGTGCGGGCGGGTTGCGCCAGCGGCGTCGAACATCTCGTCGTACGGGGCAGCCGCCGGGGCAGCGACTTGGCGCGCGGGCGGGTCGATGGTGGAAAGGCTCAGGGGCGACTCCCTCACGGTTGACCCGGCGGCGCGAAGCCCCAAGTGTGGCCATGAAGCCGTGCGGTTCGCAACCATCGCCGGAGGCGCGGGGGAGCCGGCGTCCGGCCGCGCCCGCCGTTTAGGCGCCCGGCGCGCCGTTAGGCGACCTCTTCGGCGATCACCTCAAAACGTGTGAGGGCGGCGGGACCGAAGTTGGTGCTGATCGCCGTGTCTGCCGCATCCCTACCGTAGGCCATCGCGATGCGGCCGACGCGGGGCGTATTGTGGCGGGCGTCGAACGTATACCAGCACCCGCCAAGATAGACCTCGAACCATGCGCTGAAGTCCATCGGCCCTCCGTAGGGAACGCCGATGTCGCCTAGATAGCCGGTGCAGTAGCGCGCCGGAATGTTCATGCATCGGCAGAGGGTCACAGCGAGGTGGGCGAAGTCGCGGCAAACGCCGACCTGTTCCTTCAGGCCCTCGAAGGCCGATCGGGTGGGCCGAGCGTGGGGGTAGCCGAAGGTGATCCGATCGTGGACGAAATCGACGATCGCCTGTACCCGCGCCCAGCCCGGCGCGACCGACCCGAACAACCGCCAAGCCTCGTCGGACAGCCGGTCAGCCTCGCAATAGCGGCTGGGCATGAGGAAGACGAGGGCCTCGTCCGGCAGGGTGTCGATATCGTGCTGCACCGCAGCCGGCTCGACCGCGTCCGGAAGCCCGCTGTCGGCGATGACGAAATCGGCGGAGAGGCGCAGCGGCCCGGCTGGAGCGATCAGACGCGTGCAGATGTTGCCGAAGCTGTCGACGTACTCACGGGCGGGGACCTTGGGCTCAAGCGACATGACCTGGGGGGTCACCAAGTCCGGCAGGCGTTCCGGCCGCACGCTGAGCATCAGCATCATCGGCGCGGGCGCGGGACACTCGTAGACGAGATCGTAGCCAACTCGAATGCGCATCGGGCCGCCTGAGTCCCCAAAGTGGAGCGGCGCTCAGCCGGTCCTGGCGACGCCAACGCTCTGGCGCGGATCGCGTTCGTCCTCGGAACGAACATCGACCTCAACCTGCATGTCGCGGTAAGCGTCCGCCGGGCCGCACCAGGTCCCGTGAAGGGGGACGGCCTGGCGCGGTTCGACTGCGACAGCGACGCGCACGAGGCGCGCGGCGCCCACGCCCCCATTGGTCGGATCGAAGTCGGCCCAGCCGCAGCTGGGCAGGAATATGCGGGTCCACGCGTGTGTGTGACCGCCGCCGACCTCTCTCGATCCGGCGAGGAGATAGCCGGAGGCGAAGCGGGCCGCCAGGCCCAGGCGGCGAGCGGCGTCCATCATCAGGACGGCGAAGTCCCGGCAACTGCCCAGGCGCAGGGCCAGGGTCTCGGCAGGCGGGCGGGGGGCGTCGTGCAGGCGGGTTTCGTAGCGGAAGTCTTCGTGGATCGCGTGCGTCATCGCGATCAGAGTCTCCATCGCCCGCCCCCGGCCGTTGGCCGGCGCGAACCTGCGGGCCCACCGCTCGACCTCGCCGCAGGGGTCGGGATAAGCAGCGGCGATCGAGCGGGCGAGGTCGGGAAGGTGCCCCGCCTCATAGGCGAAGGGCGCTCCGTGGGCCGGAAAAGCCTCGTCCGCCACTCCGGCAGGATCGTCCGGCTGGTGGTCGATGCGCAGCCTGCTCTCGAAGCTCAGTTCGTCGGCGCGACCTTCGAATTGGGCGACATGCACCGTGTTGCCGAACAGGTCGGAGACGGCGTGCAGCGCCGCGGGACCGGGGCGGATGTCCAGCCGCGCCTCCAGCACCCTCTGGTCGGGCGCCTCCTGCGGCCGGAACATCATCCGGTGCTCGCCGAACCCGACCGGTTGGCGATAGCGGTAGCGGGTCCAGTGTCGAATATGCAGGATCGGCATCGCGGTCGCAGGATAAGCATCATCGTCGCCGATTCGTCCCATCCCCTTCTGGGCGCTGCCGATCCGGCGCCGGCGGCTGTCGAAAATGCAGGCGCCCGCGCCGGCTTCCTGCTCGTCTGCGATCACGCCGGGCGCTCCGTGCCAGCCTCGCTGGGTCGGCTGGGTCTGCCGAAGACCGCCTTCGACTTGCACATCGCCTGGGACATCGGCGCCCTTACGCTCGCCCGGGGGCTGTCTGAGCGGTTGGGCGCATGCCTGATCCATCAGCGCTATTCGCGCCTCGTGATCGATTGCAACCGTGCGCCGGACCATCCAGGGCTGGTGGTCGAGACCTCCGATGGCGTGGAGGTCCCCGCCAACCGCCATCTTCGCCCCGTCGACATTGCCGCGCGCCTGGGCGCGGTGCACACGCCCTACCATGCCAGGATCGCGTTGGAGCTGGACGCCCGCGCTGCGGCGGGAACGCCGAGCGTCCTCGTCTGCGTGCACAGCTTCACTCCGGCGCTGAACGATGGCGCGCCACGGCCATGGTCGGTGGGCGTGTTGCACGACGGCCAATCAGCGGCGAGCGTGGCCCTGCTGCGCCTCCTGAGGGCGCAGGGCAATCTCGGCGTCGGCGACAACCAGCCCTACGCCATGGACGGCACAGACTACACCGCGCCCCATCACGCAGGACGGCGAGGGCTCGACGCGATCGAGCTCGAGGTCCGCCAGGATCTGATCGCCGACGAGGGCGGGGCGCTGCGAATGGCCGATCGCCTTGCACCTCTGCTGGCCGAGGCGATCGGTCCCCCCGCGGTCGCCTGATCAACTCGGCGCAGATCTTCGCTTATTCGTCCGCGCATGTGTCAGGGCCGAGCCCCTCGCGCCTGTCGGGCGAATAGCTCACGGCCCCAGCGCCGCCGCGACAATCCCGACCGGAGGCCACGCCGAAGCGGCCGAATCGCCCACCGCCTGGGCGGCGGAAAAATGCCTATCCGGACTTTACTGAAATGCAGCTCGCTGAAATCGAACCCGCCACCTAACCCGCTTTCGCCGATCGTCCGCGCCCTCCCAGACTGCGCGTGGACGTCTCCGTCGAGGTCCGGCACATCGTTTTCTTCCTCAATGGCGCCCTTGGCGAGGACCTCCTCGTCCGCATGGAGCGCACGCCTGAGAAGGTGACCTTCGCCGAAACCCTGGCCGCCCTGTGCAGGTTCGAGGGAAGCTGGGCTCTTGCATGTCTGGGTGAGCAGGATCAAGGACGCCACTGTCCCTGGAGATATCTACGCGGCGGGCGTTTTCCTCGTGCTTGTGATCCTTATCGTTGTGGGCGCCCTGACAGACTCGCACGCCACCCATTAGCCAAGCGCACCTTCAGATAGGTCGGGGTGACGCTCCGCGCTGAGTCAGAGAGAGCCCGCCTTCTCCCGGGCGATCTCGCGATCCCTCGCGTAGGCCTGGCTGCCCCGGGTGAATATCCGATCGGTGGGAAGGACCTGCGCGATCGGGATGTCCGACGCGCGGGCAAGGCGCTCGTAGATGGGACCGAAGTCCTGAAGCGTGGCCTCCCGCAGAGCCTGCAACGATGGGACGACGAAGTATGTCTGCTGGAAGTCGTCGATGCGGTAGGGCGTG
>DASXGR010000058.1:0-37548 GCA_036488935.1 Caulobacteraceae bacterium
TCGCGCCCCACCACCCGATCGGGGAGAACCCGGTGCTGCAGTTCCGCAGCGACCTGAAACTGGCGCAGCATCTCGACGAGCTGGGCTTCGACGAGTTCTGGTGCGGCGAGCACCACTCCTCCGGCTGGGAGGTGATCGCCTCGCCGGAACTGTTCCTGGCCGCCGCGGCTGAGCACACGCAACGCATCCGCCTGGGCACGGGCGTGATCTCGCTGCCTTACCACCACCCCTTCAACGTCGCCCAGCGCATGGTCCAGCTGGACCACATGACCGGCGGACGGGTGATCTTCGGCTCCGGCCCCGGCGCCCTGCCATCGGACGCCTACACCCTGGGCATAGACCCCATGGTGCAGCGCGACCGCCAGGACGAGGCGATCGGGGTGATCAAGCGGCTGATGGCCGGCGAACGCGTCACCCACCAGAGCGACTGGTTCACCCTCAACGACGCGCGCCTGCAGCTCTTCCCGTTGCAGGAGGAGATGCCGTTCGTGGTCGCCTCCCAGGTCAGTCCCTCGGGCATGACCCTGGCCGGCAAGTACGGCGCGGGCGTGCTCTCGATCGGCTCCATGTCCAACGCAGGCCTGCTGGCTCTGCCCACCCAGTGGAGTTTCGCCGAGGAGTCGGCGGCCAAGCACGGTCGCACGGTCGATCGGAAGAACTGGCGGGTGGTGATGACGTGGCACCTCGCCGAGACCCGCGAACAGGCCCGTGCCGAAGCGCGCGAAGGCCTGCTGCGCTGGCACAACGAATACAATGTCGGCACCCTGATGCGGCCAGGCGCCGTGCCGTACGCGACTCCGGACGAGGCCGTCGACCAGATCGCGTTCTCGGACGGCGCGGCCAGCGTGATCGGCACGCCGGACGATCTGGTGGCGGCGATCCGCCGCCTGCAGGAGATCAGCGGCGGCTTTGGGACAGTGATCGGCTTCGCCCACGACTGGGCGAACCGCGAGAACACCTTGCGGAGCTGGGACATGGTCGCGCGCTACGTCGTGCCGGAGGTCAACGGCCTGCTCGAGGGCTATCGCACCTCGCGCCAGTACGTGATCGACCACCGCGAGAGCTTCGAGCGCGCCGGTCAGGCGATCATGAGCAAGATCATGGGCAATGAGCGCGCCGCCGCCGCCCTGCAGGAGACCATGGCGGCCCGCACGGCGACCACGGGGGGCCACACGCCGGACCTGATGGCTGAGAAGGGCAAGGGAAAGTAGCCAGGGACAATTAGCGTAACCTGGATGCAAAACTCGCCGTAACTTCGCCGTTCCGCAGCGCGAAAGAGGGCCATGGCCCGACGCACGGTTCGTGATCCCTGTCCCCCCTCAGGAGGCGAACCCCAGCGGGTTTTGGTGCTGCAGGGCGGCGGCGCGCTTGGCGCCTATCAGGCCGGTGTGTTCGAGGCCCTCGCCGAAACGGGCGTGCGGCCGCAGTGGCTGGCGGGCATTTCCATCGGGGCGATCAACGCGGCCCTGATCGCCGGCAACCCGCCGGAGCGTCAGGTCGAGCGCCTGCGCGAGTTCTGGCGACTGGCCACCGACGGCCCGCAGATCGCGCCGCCGTTCATGATCCCGATGGCGCGGCCGTGGGTGGCCACGATGAACGCCGCCAGCGCCGTGCTGTTTGGCGTGCCAGGCTTCTTTCATCCGCGCGTGCCTCCGCCGCAGTTTCAGCCGCCTGGGATTCCCCAGGGTGTGAGCTTCTACGACACCAAGCCCCTGAAGGAGACGCTCGAGCGGCTGGTGGATTTCGACCGGCTGAACGCAGGTGAAACCCGTCTTTCGGTGGGTGCGGTGAACATCCAGACCGGCAACTTCGAGTATTTCGAGAACACGGGCGGCAAGCGCCTGCGGGCCGAGCACATCATGGCGTCCGGCGCCCTGCCGCCCGGTCTACCGCCGGTGGAGATCGACGGGTGCTGGTATTGGGACGGCGGCCTCGTGTCGAACACGCCGCTCGACTATGTGCTGCAGACCGAGACGCGCCAGGACCTGGCGATCTTCCAGGTCGACCTCTTTCCGGCTCGGGGCCGTCTGCCTCGGACCCTGACCGAGGTGGCGGATCGCGAGATGGACATCCGCTATTCCAGCCGCACACGCCTCAACACCGACAAGCCGCTCGAAATTCGCCGCCTCAAGCGCCTCGCGCGTGAACTGCTCGAAATCCTGCCCGATGATCTCGCCGACAGTCCTGCCGCCAGGCGCCTGGCGGACGTGTCTTGCGAGAATTCGGTGAGCGTCGTGCAGTTGATCTACCGCGGTAAGCCGCACGAGAACGGTCACCGGGATTACGAATTCTCGCGCGCGACCATGCTCCAGCATTGGGAAGCCGGCGTTAAGGCCGCTCAGCGCGCGCTGCTGAGCCGCAAAGCGATCATGACCCCGGGGCCAGAGGGTGCGGCCAAGGTGTTCGACGAAGGTCAGGAGACGAGCGAATGAGCCTCAAATCAAAGGTCGCGGTGGTGACCGGTTCCACCAGCGGCATTGGCCTCGCCATCGCCCGGGCCCTGGCCGCGCAGGGCGCAGACATCGTCCTCAATGGCTTCGGCAAGGCTGAGGAGATCGAGGCGGCGCGCGGCGGGATCGAACGGGAATTCAAGGTCCGCTGCGCCCACTCGGCCGCCGACATGACCAAGCCGGCCGAGATCGCAGCCATGATCGCCAAGGCGCAGGCGGATTTCGGCTCGGTCGACATCCTGGTGAACAACGCCGGCATCCAGTTCGTCTCGCCGGTGGACGAGTTCCCTCCGGAAAAGTGGGACCAGATCATTGCGATCAACCTCTCCTCGGCCTTCCACGCCATGCGCGCCGCGGTGCCCGGGATGAAGGCGAAGGGCTGGGGGCGGATCATCTCGACGGCGTCGGCTCACTCGAAGGTCGCCTCGCCGTTCAAGTCCGCCTACGTGGCCGCCAAGCACGGGATCGATGGGCTCTCGAAGACCGTCGCCCTTGAGGTCGCGCGCCACGGCGTCACCGTGAACTGCATTTCTCCAGGCTACGTCTGGACGCCGCTGGTGGAGAACCAGATCCCCGACACCATGAAGGCCCGAGGTCTGACGCGCGACCAGGTGATCAACGACGTCCTGCTCGAGGCCCAGCCCACCAAGCAGTTCGTGAAGCCCGAGGACGTGGGGGCCTTGGCGGTCTTCCTATGCTCCGACGCCGCCGCCCAGATCACCGGCGCCAACCTCTCCATCGACGGCGGCTGGACCGCGGAATAGGGGACTGGCTCCTGTTTGGACCGCCGACGCGATGGCCATCAACGTCAACTTAGAAGAGTTAGCGTAAATCGGCACAGAGCGCGGACCTCCTTGTCCTCTCTTTTCTTTGTAGATCCGTGGCGTCTCGAGATGAAAAGGGAGAGTGGATGAGGAGGTCCGCGCTCCGTGCGCAATTGAGGGGTCAACAATCAAAACTAGTAGATTCTCCAAGCAAAGGAAGCATTTTTTATGTGTCCGCTATGGCGGCTCAGCTAAAATCGTATCGAGCCTTTACCGACGTCAAATTATAATTCGCGCCTCCTCGCCGTCGCGTAAACGTCGGCGGTTTACTTCCCTTAGAGGGTAAAATGTCTACTAAGCTGATTGTTTGTCTGTTGCTTGCCGTGAGTATGGTGACGCCAGGCATCGCCGCCGCCCAGCGAGCTCAGCCGACGCTCCTCCAGCCCCACGCGCAGGACCGCGCCAAAGCCACGGGCAGGACGATGCGCACGCACGCTGGGTCTCGCGCTCACGTGCAAGCTTCGACCCAGCCGCGCCTCCGTCGGAGCCAATCTGCAAGCGGTCCCGCGACCCAGCCGCCCGCTAGCGAAGCCGCCCAACGGTAAGTCGCGATCTTCCCGCGTGCGTCCCGGGCTCAGCATTTGAAGTACATGTCGAATTCCACTGGATGGGGGTGGAGTTGCAAGCGCATGACCTCCTCCATCTTCAGTTCGATGTAGCTGTCGATGAAGTCGTCGCTCATCACCCCGCCGGCCTTGAGGAAGGCGCGGTCCTTGTCGAGGTTCTCCAGCGCCTCGCGCAGGGAACCGCACACCTCGGGGATGTTCTTCTGCTCGCGCGGCGGCAGGTCGTAGAGGTTCTTGTCGGCCGGCGCGCCCGGGTCGATCCGGTTGATCACCCCGTCCAGCCCCGCCATCAGCAATGCGGTGAAGGTCAGGTACGGGTTGCCCATGGGGTCGGGGAACCGCACCTCGATGCGCTTGGCCTTGGGGCTCTCGACGTGGGGGATGCGGATTGAGGCCGAGCGGTTACGAGACGAATAGGCCAGCTTCACTGGCGCCTCATAGCCCGGCACCAGGCGCTTATAGCTGTTAGTGGTTGAATTGGAGAAGGCGTTGATTGCCTTGGCGTGCCGAATGATCCCCCCGATGTAATAGAGACAGGTATCCGACAAGCCGGCATACTTGTCACCGGCGAACATGGGGTCGCCATCTTTCCAGATCGACTGGTGCACGTGCATGCCCGAGCCGTTGTCGGCGAACATCGGCTTGGCCATGAACGTCGCCGTCTTGCCGTAGGCTGCGGCGACATTGTGGATCACGTACTTGTAGAGCTGCAGGCGGTCGGCCATGGTCAGCAGTTCGGCGAACTTCAGCCCCAGCTCATGCTGGGCGGGCGCCACTTCGTGATGGTGCTTCTCCGGGTTCATGCCCAGGTCGCCCATCACGGCCAGCATTTCGCCACGCAGGTCCTGCGCGCTGTCCACTGGATTGACCGGGAAATAGCCACCTTTGGCCCCCGGCCGGTGGCCCATATTGCCCTCCGGATAGGCCTTGGCGCTGTTCACCGGCAGTTCGGCAGAGTCGAACGAATAGCCGGTGTCGTGCGGCTGGGTGGACCAGCGAACGTCGTCGAAGACGAAGAACTCGGCCTCTGGTCCGAAATACACCGTGTCGCCCACGCCCGACGACTTCACATAGGTCATCGCCGCCTTGGCGATCGAGCGCGGGTCACGATTATAGGGCTCGTTGGTGTCAGGATTCAGCACATCGCAGAACAAGCAAAGCGTCGTCTGCTGGTAGAACGGGTCCACATAGGCCGTGCCGAGGTCGGGCCGCAGCTTCATATCGGACTCGTTGATCGCCTTCCACCCGGCGATCGACGAGCCGTCGAACATCGTGCCATCGGTCAGGAACTCGTCGTCGACGAGGGCGACGTCGAAGGTGACGTGCTGCATCTTGCCGCGCATGTCGGTGAAGCGCACGTCTACGTACTTGATCTCTTTCTCCTTAATCTCGTTCAGCACGTCCTTGGCGGTGGTCATGTGATGTTCAATCCTTTGAAAGGCGAGCGCGGCCCGGTGCCGCGCTCGCTACAGGGTCTCGGGTCTTCAATAATCGTGGACCAGCTCGCCATGTTGCGTCATGTCGAGACCTTCCACTTCGTCCTCGGTCGCGACTCTCAGTCCGACTGTGTACTTGCAGATCATCAAAATGGCGAAGGTGACCAGGCCAGACCACACTATTGTGCCGATGCACCCGTAGAACTGCGTCAGCGCGCTGTGCACCTTGCCCGCCGGGTTGATCGCCGCGTCGGCGAAGACGCCGGTCAGGATCGCACCGATGAAGCCGCCGACGCCGTGCACGCCGAAGGCGTCCAGGCTGTCGTCGTACTTGAGGGCGCGCTTGAGGAAGACCGCCGCCAGGTAGCAGCCCACCCCGGCTGCGACGCCGATGACCAGGGCGCCGTCGGGATTGACGAAGCCGGAGGCGGGCGTGACCGCCACCAGGCCCGCTACTGCTCCGGACGCCATGCCCAGCAGGGTCGGCTTCTTCGAGACGATCCACTCGGCGACCATCCAGGCCAGGGCCGCGGCGGCGGTGGCGATCTGCGTATTGGCCATCGCCGCGCCGGCCAGGGCGTTGGCCCCCACGGCGGAACCCGCGTTGAACCCAAACCAGCCGACCCACAGCAGGCTGGCCCCGATCATGGTGTACACCAGGTTGTGCGGGGCCATGTTCTCGGTCCCGTAGCCCTTGCGCGGGCCGAGCACGAGCGCGCAGACCAGGCCCGCGACCCCGGCGTTGATGTGCACCACCGTGCCACCGGCGAAGTCCAGCACGCCCAGGCCGCCCAGGAACCCGCCGCCCCACACCCAGTGGGCGATGGGCGCATAGACGAAGATCGACCACAGCGTCATGAACAGCAACAGGGCCGAGAACTTCATCCTCTCCGCGAAGGCGCCGCAGATCAGCGCCGGGGTGATGATCGCGAAGGTCATCTGGAACATCATGTAAACGTATTCGGGGATGGTGACCGCCGCGCCCGCGATCATGAACGGCTTGTCCATGGTCACGGACTTCAGAAGGACATTGCCCAGGCCTCCCCAGTATTTGTTCTGTCCCGCATCTGAATTCGTGCCGAAGGCGATCGAATAACTGCACACGTACCAGACGATCGTCACCACAGCCGTAATCGCGAACGACTGCGCGACAGTGGCGATGACATTCTTCTTGCGGACCATCCCGCCATAGAAGAGGGCCAGGCCCGGGATGGTCATCATCAGCACCAAGGCCACAGACGTAAGCATCCACGCCGTGTCGCCGCTGTTGGGGCTAGCATTGGAGTTCGCCGGCGGGGCTGGGGCTGGGGCTGGGGCGGGGGCTGCAGCCGGAGCGGGGGCTGCCGCGGTCGCCGCCGCCGGAGCGCTCGCGGCCGGCGCGGCCTGCGCCTGGACCTGGAGAGGAGCGGCGGTCAGCAGCGAGGCGGCGACCAGCGCTCCTCCCAGCCATCGCGCCGCGCCGGATCTGTTGGTCATCGTCATGGTTCCCTTTTCGTGTGCTTTTCTGAGGATCAGAGGGCGGCGGCGCCGGACTCGCCGGTGCGGATGCGCACGGCTCTGCCGACGTCGAAGACGAAGATCTTGCCGTCGCCGATCTTGCCCGTGGAGGCGCTATGCAGGATCGCCTCCACTGCGCGCTCCTCGAGCGCGTCCTCGACCACCACCTCGATCTTCACCTTCGGCAGGAAGGTCACTTGGTATTCGGCCCCCCGATAGATTTCGGTCTGGCCCTTCTGCCGCCCGTGTCCCTTCACCTCAGTTAGTGTCATGCCAGCCACGCCGAGGGCTTCCAGCGCGTCGCACACCTCGTCTGCCTTGAACGGCTTCACGATGGCCATGATCATCTTCATTGGTCTTCGATCCTCTCGACTGACGTCGCTTTTCTGGTGGCTGTGAGCGCCTCGACGAACTGGAAACTCGTCTCCGCACACGATAGGCGAACGAAAACTTCGGACGTCGCTCCGGTTTCCGGTCGAAGCCGAAGACGCCCTAGAACAGCACCCCGGCCTCCAGCAGGCCGCGCGTCTGGCTCCTCGCCATCCCGTCGAGGCCGAAGGTGGATCCCGCCGTCGCCCGCGTTGCGTCGGCGTACGAGATTTCGGCGCGGACGAAATAGATCTTGTACTGATAGGTCGGGGTGAAGGTGATCGACCAGGCGTCGCTTCCCGGGCCGTACAGCACGTTCGGGCTACCGTCGGCGACATTGCCGCTGGTGGAGAGGTATTCGACCCTGACGGGGAAACTCCATCCGCTCAGCGGGGAGCTCGACGGCGGCGAATACTTCACCAGGACGGCGCCGCCCACCGTGGTCCCGCTATGCAGGATTCCCAGCGAGGGGACGACGGGCACGTGGGTGTACTGGAGGTACGGCTGGAACGTCCATTCGTTCTTCGTATGTGTAAAGATCAGATCGTAAATCGTTTCGTTGTTCAGCGTCCCTGGGGTCGCGAACGACGTATAGCTAGTGCGCTTGGTGTTTCCGCCGGCGGCGAAGATCAGGCTGTCGGCCGAGGTGAACGCATAGGTCGCCGAGCCCGTCACCCAGCTGTAGCGGCTCGAATAGAAGCCGTCGTTCAGCGACAGGGACAGGCCCCACTTCCCGGAGACGTAGTTGGCCTGCACACCTCTGTTGACGGCGTTTTCCTGGCCCCAGAGCAGGCCGCGCTCGATGTTCATGTTTTCGAACGTGAAGGTGTATTCTGCACCGATCAGGGTCGGCAGTTTGCCGACCTGGATCGAGAAGGAGCTGTTGGGCGCGATCTTGATGAAAGCCTGCGGCACGGCGCCATAGGTCTCGGGGATCACGGTTCCGGCGTGAACATAGGGGGCGCCCAGGGCCGGGAGGGAATAGGCCCCGGTCTGCACGAAGAACTGGAAGACGCCGTCAGTCTTCTGAATGAAGATCTGCCCGTTGCTGATGTCGCCTAGCGTAGTGTGGTCGCCGGGCACATGGTTCGTCTGCGCCTGCCCCAGTCCGCTGAGGACGCCTGTGACATAGATCTTGCCCAGTGGCCCCGCCTCGAAGTTGAACGGGTATGGGTTCACCGTCAGTGGCCCCGCCATGGACGGCGTGGAGGGCGGCGCCGGCGCCGGCGCCGGACTTGTCGGTTGCGCTTCCGCGCCCGCACTGGGGGCGGCCGTCGGGGGCGTCGTCTGCGCGGATGCGCAGGTGGCGACGCCGAAAAATCCAATCAAGCCGACTGCGCCAGCGCTGCCGTTGAGAATCGTTCTTCCACGCACGACTGTTGTTCCCCCGTTTAGTTGACCTCTTCACGCGAACCAAGCTTGGGCTAACGTGTAGAAACCGATCGCCGATGGGGAAGGCGGAGACCGAAACATGTCCGAGAAAGGCCGCGGCAGCGCGCCAATTGGGCACGTTTGGTCAAAAACGTTCAATTTCTGAACATGTCACCCCCGCAACACGACTCACACGTCCGCTTAGGGCCGGCCATCGATGAGACGGCTCAGCGGTTCGCCGGGATCGATTGCGCCTGGGCGTGGGCGGGCCAGGCCTGTGAGCAGTCCTCTTCTCAGAGATCCTTCCGGTTCCACCAGCCGCCGCCCAGCGCCTGGAACAGGGCGACGGTGTCGGCGAAGCGGGCGCCCTGGGCCTGAACGCGGGCGAGGACGGCCTGCTGGTAGAGCTCCTGGGCCAGCAGGACGTTGATCCCCGCCACCTGGCCGGCGGCGAGCTGCTTGCGGGTGATGTTCAGGCTCGTCTGCGCGGCGGTTTCCGCGCGCACGGCCGCGGCGAGGGCGCGGCTGTCGGCGTCGATCGCCTGCAGGGCGTCGGCCACGTTCTGGAACGCGGAGAGGACGGCGCTGCGGTACTGCGCGCGGGACTGCTCGTAGAGCGCCTGCGCCTCGCGCTGCTTGTGCAGTAGCTGGCCGCCCTCGAAGAGCGGCTGGGCGACCATGCCCGAGGCGGCCCAGAAGGTGTTGGGGCTGGAAAGCAGGCTGGAGAATATTGTGGAAGAGCCGCCCGCCTGGCCGCTCAGGGTGAAGTTGGGCAGGCGGTTGGCGATCGCCACGCCGATCTCGGCGCTCGCCGCATGCAGATTGGCCTCGGCGGCGCGGATGTCCGGCCTCTGGTCCACCAGCCTCGAGGGCAGGCTTACCGGCAGTTGGGCGGGCAAGGCGAGGCTGGCAAGGCGGATCGGCGCGTCCTCGTCTTCGGAGGGCGTGCGTCCGGTCAGATCGGCCAGCTGGTCGCGTTGGGCCGCCAACTGCTTTTCCAGCGGCGGGAGGGCCTGTTCGGCCTGCGCTAATGCGGCCTCCTGTGTCGCTACGTCGACGCCGGTGACCTGGCCCAGCCGCTTCTGGGCGCGCAACACGTTCAGGACATCCGAGGCGAGGGCGATGATTTGCTCATTGGCCGCGATCTGCTCGCGTAGCGACGCCTCCTGGATCGCGCCCGCGACGACATTCGAGGTGAGGGTGAGGAACACCGCCTCGCTCTGGAACCTTTGGCTCTCCTCCTGGGCCTTCACGTTCTCGATCTGCCGGCGCAGGCCGCCGAACACGTCGGGCGCATAGGTCACGTCCAGAGTGACCGTATGAAGAGTGAACAGGTCGTTGGGCGACGAAAGCACCGGTGAAAGAGCGCCGCTCGACTTCTCGCGAGTGTACCCGTAGCTGGCGTCGGCTGTGGGGAACAGGGTCCCGCGCTGGACGAGCCACGCCTCATGAGACGCTTTCAGCGCCGCCCTGGCGGCGTCGAGATCGGGACTGGCCTTCAGGGCGCGCTGAACGAGGTCATCGATCTGGGGCGAACCGAACAAGGTCCACCACTGGCCCGTGAGATCGGCGCCCTGAGCGAAGGACTGGCTTGCGCCTCCTGGGACGGGCGCGGCGACCGTAACGGAGGGTAGGGGGGCCGGGGTGTAGCCGCTTGCCGTGGGCGGCGCGGGCCGGTGGAAGTTGGGGCCGACCATGCAGCCGGCGAGTAGGGCCGCCATGGTGACGGCCGGAATCTTCCTCCAGGCGCTCATCGCCCGGCCTCCGCCTCACGGGCGGCCACGAGGTCCGGTCGCGGGCGGCGACGGGAAAAGAGGTCGATAAGGGCGGGCAGAGTGACAAGGATCAGGGCCGGCGCCAGCAGTATGCCTCCGACGACGACGAGGGCCAGGGGCCGCTGCACCTGCGAACCGATACCCGTGGCGACGGCCGCGGGCAGCAGGCCGACGCACGCCGCCATGCTCGTCATCACGACCGGCCGAAGCTGCGTCTGACAGGCCCGGAACAGCGCCTCGCGCCGCGGGATGCCGACCTCGACCAGGGCGTCGTACGCGCCCACGACGAGGATTCCGTTCATCACCGAAATGCCGAAGAGGGCGATGAAGCCGATCACCGCTGAGACACTCAGAGGCGTGTGCGTGAGGTAAAGGCTGAAGATCCCGCCCACCATCGCCATGGGCAAGACGCTCGCCGCCAGGAGCGTGTCGCTGATCCGCGAGAAGTTGAGGAAGAGCAGGAGACCGATGAGCACCAGGCTGACGGGCACCATGAATTCCAGCCTCGCGAGCGCGCTCTGGAGTTGGCCCAGCTCGCCGACCCATTCGACGCGATAGCCGCCCGGCAGATGCACCTGCTGCGCCACCTTCTGCTGAGCCTCCAGCACCGCGCCGCCGAGATCGCGCCCGCGCACGCTGAACTTGATCGGAATGTAGCGCTCCTGCTGCTCGCGATAGATGAACGAGGCTCCCGACACGAAGTTGATGGTGGCGACATCGGTCAGCGGGACCTGGATCACACCGTTTCCACCCGGCGCCGGGGCGCCGACGGTGATGCGGCGTATGGCGTCGAGGCTCTGCCTGTACTGCGGCGCGAGGCGGACCATGATGGGGAAATTGCGGTCGCTGCTCTCTTCGTAGAGGTTGCCGGCGGCCTGGCCGCCGATGGCGATCTGGACGGTGCTGTTGATATCGCCGGGCGCCAGGCCATAGCGCGCGGCCTTTCCACGATCGACATCGATGCGCACGGTCGGCTGACCGAGGGAGTTGAACACCGCTAGGTCTGTGATCCCTGGCACGGTGGCCATCACGTCCCTGATCTTCTCGGCTGTCTTTTGAAGCGTCTCCAGGTCGCCCCCGAACAGCTTCACCGAATTCTCGCCCTTCACCCCCGACGCAGCCTCTTCGACATTGTCCTCGATGTTCTGCGAGAAGTTGAAGTCCACGCCCGGGAAGCGGTTGATCAGATCATCGTTGAGGATCTTCGTTAGCTTGGCCTTGGTCATCCCGTGCGGCCAGGAGTTGAACGGCTTGAGGGGCACGAAGAACTCGGCGTTGAAAAAGCCGCTGGTGTCAGTGCCATCGTCCGGCCGGCCGTGCTGGGAGACGACGGTCTGGACCTCAGGATAGCGCATCATCACGTGGCGCATCTCGTTGACGAAGCGGTTGCTCGATTCGAGGGAGGTCGCGCCGGGCATCTCCGCGCGGATCCAGAAGTTGCCCTCCTCGAGGTGGGGCAGGAACTCGAGCCCCAGGGAAGAGGCCGCCAGGACCGTGATTGCAAGCAGCATGGCCGTGCCGCCCAGGGTGAGGATGCGGTTGGCGAGGGCGAACTCGAGCACCGGACCGTAGAGACGGCGAAGCCAGCGGACGAGGAAGGTGTCGCGCTCCTGCACCGTTCGCGGCATCAGGAGGGCGCTAAGCGCGGGGGTGACGGTGAAGGTCGCCAGCAGGCCGCCGGCAATGGCGTAGGCGTAGGTCTTGGCCATCGGGCCGAAGATGTGGCCCTCGACGCCCGTGAGGGTGAAGAGCGGAATAAAGCTGGTGATGATGATCGCGGCTGAGAAGAAGATCGCCCGGTTCACCTCCGCCGCCGCCTCCCGGACGGTGGCGAGCTTGCGCGCCATGCGGTTGGCGCGGCCGCGCGGAGTGGAGATCGGCCGGCTGAGATGGCGGTAGACGTTCTCGACCATGATCACCGTCGCATCGACCACCAGGCCGAAATCGATGGCGCCCACCGAGAGCAGGTTCGCCGACTCTCCCCGAAGGGTCATGATCAGGATCGCGAAACACAGGGCGAACGGGATGGTCGCCGCCACGATGATCGCGCTCCTCAGATTCCCAAGGAACAGCCATTGGACGACGAAGATCAGGATGATCCCCGCGGCCATGTTGTGGAGAACAGTATCCGTGGTGACGTTGATCAGATTTCGACGATCGTAGATCGTCTTTATTTTCACGCCGGGCGGAAGGATGTTTGACGAGTTGATTTTCTTGACCTCGTCCTCCACCCCCTTGATCGTTGGCGTGCTCTTCTCGCCCCGATGCATCAGGACGATGCCCTGAACGATGTCGTCGTCACTGTCCTGGCCGGCTATGCCCAGGCGCGGCAGGTGACCCACTTCGATGGTGGCGATATCGCGCAGGCGCACCGGCAGGCCGTTGTTGGCGGCGATCATCGTATCGGCCAGCTGATCGGGGGAATGGATCAGACCAACGCCGCGAACGATCGCCGCCTGGGGGCCGATGTTCACGGTCTGGCCGCCGACGTTGATGTTGCTGTTGTTGATGACGCTGACGACCTGGGACAGGGTCAGGCCGTTGGCGATCAGCTTGTTCTTGTCGATGTCGACGTCGAAGGTCTTGGTCTTCCCGCCCCAACCGGTGACGTCGATCACCCCCGGCACGGCCTTGAACCGGCGCTCCAGCACCCAGTCCTGCAGCGTTTTCAGGTCAGTGACCGAATAGCCGGGCGGACCGACCAGGCGATAGCGATAGATCTCCCCGATCGGACTTTCCGGCGAGATCAGCGGCTGCGAGTTGTTGGGCAAGGTCCCGAGCTGGGTGAGGCGGTCGATCACCCGCTGCTCGGCTGCGTCGTAGGTGAAGTCGTAGCTGAACTGCACCTTCACGTCCGAAAGGCCGAACATCGAGATGGTGCGGATCGAGGTGATGTGCGGGATTCCCGCCACCTGGATCTCGATCGGGATGGTGATGTAGCGCTCCATCTCCTCGGCTGACTGGCCGGTATTCTGGGTCACCACCTCCACGAGCGGGGGAACGGGATCGGGATAGGCTTCGATGTTCAGCCGGGTGAAGGCAAAGATCCCCGCCACGAGGACCGCGGCGAGGAAGACCATCACCAGGCCGCGCCGGCGAAGGGCGAATGCGATGACAGAGTTCATCGGGTGAGTCTCAGCCGCCCTTGGACGCGCGGTCGATGAAGAGGGAGCCGGACGTCACCACCGTCTCGCCGGCGCTGAGTCCGGAAAGGACCTCCACCATGCCGTCGTGGGTCTGGCCCGTCTGGATCACTCGCAATGCCAGGATCCGGTTCGCGCGCGCCACCCAGATCCGCGCCGTTTCGCCCTCATAGATCACAGCTTCAGTTGGAACGCCGACGGCCTGATGCGCGGACCCGGTGATCAGGTCGAAGGTCGCGTACATGTCAGGCTTCAGTTCGCCGTCCGGATTGGGAATCGAGGCGCGGACGGTGACCCGGCGGATCGTCGGGTCGACGACGGGCGAGACGAAATCGACCTTGGCCCGGAAGACGCGCCCCGGCAGGGCGCCCACGCGTACGTCGGCCATCTGGCCCACATGCGCCAGCGGCGCGTCCGCTTCACGAACCTCGCCCACCAGCCACACCCGTGACAGGTCCGAAACCGTCAAGGCCGGCGTTCCGCCCCCATTGTTGGCAAGGCTGGCGAGATTCTGACCAGGGCCCACCGAACGCTGGGTGACCACGCCCGTGATGGGCGAGACCACGACCGTGTCGGCGGCTATGCCGTGCGAGCCTGCTCCGGTCTCGACTGCGGCCACCTGGGCTGCGCTCATCCCAAGCACGCGGAGCCGGTTACGCGCCGCTTCCAGGCTGGCCGTCGCCGTGGCGTAGTCGCTCTGCGCCTGCTGCACGTCCTTCACAGCGGCGCCGTTCTCCTTGAGCAGCGCCTGCTGGCGCTCGAGCGCCGCTCTGGTCAGCCGGACCTGCGCCCCGGCGGTCAGAAGGTCGCTCTGGCCCTGGACGAACTCGGCGGCGTCCACGGCGAAGAGCGGCTGGCCCGCTCGGACGTGGTCCCCGACCTGGGCCATGACGCGAGTGACCCTGCCCGTGTACGGCGAGAACACTGCCGTGGTGCGGGTCTCATCGACCGAGATCTTGCCTTCGGTGGAGTCGCTCGGGAGAAAATCCGCCAACTGGGCTTTCGCGAATCCCAGAGTGCTCCATTGCTCCGCCGTCGCCTGGAACGTCCCGGGCGGCAGGGCGGGGGCCGGCGGTGGAGGCTTCGGCGCGAACAGGCGGCTCACGACCGGGCTCAGGATGAACAGACCCACGACCACGGCGGCCACCACCGCCAGGGTCGTCCATTGCCGTTCTCTCGACATTCCGGTAGGCGGCGCCGTGGCAGGCTCGCTATTATTGGTCAAACGCGAAGTCCCCTTCGGCCGGACGTCCCGTCAGGCAGTCTAGCGGTTCGATGCACTTAGACTGATAACCCGTTACAAGCGTGTGACCCTATCGAGTCAGGCCCCTCGCCTGGCCTCGCCGCCCTGGAAATGTACGATGACGCTGTTGGCGGCGACCGCCCGGGTCAGGGGACGCCGGCCTGGGCCGGCGTTTCTCCGGCTGATCCCGACGACTTCGGATAGGCCCCGATAGGTCCGGCGGCCAGCTTGGGCCGCCTGACGGGGGTGTCATCGCTCAGGGCAGTCGCGCATTTCAGCGAAGCGGGAACCGAGAAAGGTCGACGCGTCACGATTCTAGGGCGCCGCTCCGATTCGATCGGAGCGGCGCTTTTCGCTAGAATTGATACTTGAGATCCATTCCAGCCGTAAGCGGCTGATTGGTGACAATCCGATTGAACGCCGCGTTGCCCAAATTTTCCATATACAGGCTCTCAAGTTGAGCGTGTTTGTTGAACACGTTGTCGACAAACGCCGTGATGGTCCACGTATCGCGGAATTTCACCCCCGCGCGGATATTGGTCAGGTCATACGCGGCCATAGGCACGTACGCACCGATCGAGTAAAAAGGGACTGGGAAAGCCAAGGAGAAGCGCTGGCCGGTGTACGAATTCTCCACCCTGGCCGTGAACGTAAAGGCGTCGTTAATCGGCCTGGAATAGCTGAGGGTGGCGGTCCCACTCTCCGGCGCCACGTCCGGCAGCGTGTGGATCGGAGTAATCACCCAGTGTGGGCCGCCATCCAGATATTCGTGCAGGTAGCCGCCCGAGATTTCGAAGTTGAATCCTGCCCCCAGAATGGCGAGGATGTCGACTTCTCCCCCCTCGACATCGGCAAAGTTCCCGTTGATGTTCAGAGCCCAGTCGTCGGGGTAAGCCTCAAGCTGGATGTTGCTCCAGTGTTCATAATAGACACTGGCGTTGATGATCAGACGCCGATCGAACAACCGGGCTTTTCCGCCGACTTCGTAGCTCCAGACGGAGTCAGGTCCATAAGTGGTGGGCCACTTGCCGCTCGTGTAATTCATTGCGGCGAAAGCCGCTCCCCAGACGGGGCCGGTGGTGGGATAAAGCGGGTTGGCCCCGCCGGGACGAAAGCCGCTCGCCACAGTTCCATACGCCATCAGGTCAGGACTGAACGTGTACGAGAGGGTGAATTTCGGGTTGAAACTCGTGTTATATTGGCTGATCGAACCCGTGCACGAAGGTGTGGCGGCTCCAAGCGCCGATCCCCAGCCGCTGATGCAAGAAGAGAAGTGATAGTCAGAGTAATTCACGCGGGCGCCGATCTCGGCCTTGAGCGCACTCGTCAGGGCATAGGTGACGTCCGCATAGGCTGCATACTGCGAAAGCCTCGTAGGTTCATTGGCATCGAACCAGTTGGGTGTGGTCGCCGGCTGCAGCGAGCCAAGATCTTCATAAGAGGAGAAATTGGGCGTCGTACCGGCGAAGGTCCATTTGGAATCGAAGCGGCTATAGTACAACCCGGCAACCCAATTGAGTTTTCCGGAGTCCCTCGAACTGAGTCGAAGTTCCTCGCTGAACTGTTTGGAAGTGTCATTTTCGAAGCCAGACTCCGGGCCAGACCCAGTCGGACCATAGTACCCTGGATCAAATGGAGCGCCATGGTTGGCGAATAAAGTAACGCCCGTGACCGGATTGTTGAACGTCTCGCTGTCCTCTTCTGTCTGAGTGGATACTCGCGACCAATATGAGGTGCTTGATGTCAATTCGGCCCATGGGAAATCATATTTCACATTGAGGCTGTAGATCCGGGTCTCGTCCGTAAGTGGTTCGGCGATGTCGAAAGGCTGGTAGTGCGCGAGGCCGCCACCGGGAGCGGCGTTCGTGGCGCTGACGCTGTCATAGGCGCTGGGACCATCCTGCTTGCTGGTCTCATAGAAGAATGATGGCGTAATCGACAGGTTTGGCGTGGGCTGCCACAGCAGGGTCGCGCGCACCGTGTAGAGTTGATAGGCGTTTGAGCCCGAATATTGCTTTTCAATCGGCGCATCCTGGACATTGCCGCGGACGGTGCCGCCGGGGGCGACAAGTGGAAAGGGGAAGGCCACAATACGGTCGATCCAGCCGCTCGTGTAGTTTTCACTTCCCACGATCCGTAAGGCGAGCTTGTCTTCCACCAACGGAAGATTGACCATAAGATTGTCGTTGTGATTGAAGGACCCACCTTCGGTTCCCGACAGGGTGCTCTCGGCCGAGGCGTGATACCCGGTTGGATCGGGCTGGTTGGTGATCAGCCGAACAGTCCCGCCCATCGAACCCGATCCGAATAGCGTGCCCTGAGGCCCGCGCAACATCTCGATTCGATTGAGATCATAAAGGTCGGGATCGATCACGACGTGGCCGTTTTGCGCGTTCGCAGGCCCAGCCATGGGCACGTCATCGAGATAGAAGCCGACGGTTGCTGAATTGCCGCCGCTCGAGGTCATGCCTCGCATCTCGATCTCGGTCTGACTCGGCCCTTCGCTTTTCAGCGAGACGCCGGGCGTCCCCTGCGCGAGGTTGGCGAGGCTGGTGATGCCGCGAGCCTGCAGATCTGCGCCGCTGACCGCCGATATGCTGATCGGCGTGCTCTGTACCGTGGACTCGTGCTTGGAGGCGGTCACGATAATCTCGGAAACGCTCGCAGCCCCATCCGCGGCGGCGCTCGAGTCTGCGCTCGCCGCCGCGCTCGCCTGCAGCGCAAGAAATATCGCCGTACTGCCTGACAGCGCAGCGATGGTGAATCTGGCAGCCCGCTTCATCTCTCGTCATCCCCTGGGTCACCCCGAGCCTCTGTTCGCCTGGTCCGCTTTGTGATTGCGGGACGCGAGGGGCCGGGTTCGCGTCAGCGCGAGGCTGACGTCAGCGAACAGGACCAACCTCATCTGCCCTGGCGAACGGGCCCCCGGGTCTACGCGCCGACCGGTGTCGTTTGCGGCGCGAAAGGGGCGTATCAGCGGTCAGCGTTAAGGAACCATCTGGATCGGACGGTGCGAGTATAACGGAATAATAAGTATTTCAGGCTCGTATTAGTGATTGCTATTAAAATATGCAGGGTTCGATCAAATAAGTGGCAATCAGAAATATTTCAGTGGAATCGTCATTGCGGGAATGGACGACCGGATAAGGCGTCAATTACCTTCGGGAGAGTTTACGGGATGTCGCGGGTGACACGAGCGCCGAGCTGAGGAGCGGCCGCTGGATGGTGCGAAGATATTCTGAGGGGGCGTCTTGCCTTTGACGCAGCAAAACGGCGTTGAGGATAAGGCGCGTCGGGTCGCCGGACCAGTCGGTAGGCCGGCGGCGCACCGGCAGCCAAAGACTGCGATACTCTCGGGATCACGCGGCGGCAGGGGCGGTCCTGTCCCGATGTCCTTCAGGACAGGACCGTCACGCGTCGAATCACGGCTCCTCGATCAGGAGGGCGCGCCTCGTCTGACCTATAGTCAGAAATGGACGATGATATCGCCCGAGGCGACCACCTCGCTCTTCTTGTCGGGAGCAATGCCAAAATTGCTGTTGCCATTGAAGGCATTCTGGTCCGCCGAATGATACCAGGTGATCTCCGGGCGCAACTCGATCTGGGGCGACAGCCAGTGCTGCCAGCCAAGTGCGGCCGAATAATAGGTAGTCGCGACGCCCGTCCGCTGCCCGACGATGTCATCGAACACTTCACCCCGCAGGGAGAAATTGTTCAAAGGATCGGGGCTATAGTTCAGGTAGAAGAGGGCCGATTGCTCCGGCGCATTGCACGTCAGCGCCGCCGCGTTGTGGCAATGGGCGCCGTTCGGCGCATTGAACGGAAGGAACTGCGGCGAGAAGGGCGTGCCCCCGCCCGCGATGATCGCGGCCGTCTGAGGGTTGTCGACGTTCGGAACGCCGTTTTCCTGGATGTGCCAGAATTCGGTCGAGATGTGCCAATGGTCGTTGAACTTGTGGTAGTAGGTGAACCCGAGCCATTGGAGGTTATTGTATCCGTATTGCCCGTGGTTGATGGCGTCGGCGCAGAAGTAGATGTCGTCCCGCGCGTTGTCGCTCTGTAGCCGCAGGCACCCCGAGACGGAGGGCTTGGCTCCCGGATCCTTGAGGAACTGGCGCCCCGGATAGAGGGGATCGGCGTTGCCAGCGAGCACGTAGAGGTTCGGCAGCTGTTTGCCGACGTTCCAGAGTGCGGTTTCGCTGCCGTCATTGACGCCCAATTGCACGAAGATATTCTTCGTCACGGCGAGGGTAGCCTGAATCCCCGTGTTCGTATAGTTGTCGAACGTGTAGGTCAGGGAGTGAGAATACATGTAGTTGTTGGGCGCCAGTTGCGCTTCGATATCAGGAATAGAGATGTAGCGACCGAACCTTATCAGAAGTCCTTTGGCGATTTGAGGGATGTAGACTTCGCCGTACACCATGGGGAAATCGTATCCCATGCTGTCATTGTGCTTGAGAAGTTGATAACTCGCTACGCCATATGAAGTGGTGTAGCGATAGTCGACGCCGTAGATTCCAGAGATGCGGAAACCCCAGTCCACGTGATCGGTCTGCACCGTGTCCGGCGTGCGCTCAAGGTAGATCACCGCCTGATCCAGCTGGACCTTGTTTGGGTTGTAGTCATAGCCGGCGGGGGCGTTTCCGCCCTTCACGCTGCTGGTGCTGAGATTGGCCCCGACGTCGACCCAGCCGTAGGCCTGGATGTGCGCGTCGCTCATGGCCTTGCCCAACCAGGTGTCGCTGATGGCCACCATCAGCGGGCTGTCGACGGAGTTGGGTCGGGTCACGCCAATGCTGGTGGCGCCTCCGTAGGGCCACTCGGTGAAGGGCATGGGAGGCGTCGTCTCGGGCGCCGGAGTCCAGTCGGCGCGGCGCGAGGGAGGGGCGTTGGGGTCGGATGGACCGGACGCCTTGCCATACTCCCAGGCCTGATACTGGAAGAAGCGAACGAGCGGATTTTCACTCAGTTGCGGCATGGACGTCGACGTGGAGCCGGATGAGAGGTCGGTCGTGGTGGTGGGCGCGCTCGGATTGGTCTGGTTTGGGCTGCTTTGGGCGATGGCGCCTCCGGCCAGGCCGAGAGCCGCGCCGGCGACGGCGCAAAGAAGGGAGCCGCGGAGTGCGGCGGAAGCGAACGGGAAGGTCATACAGGGGGGCCCCTTTTGGAAGGCGGCCTGACTAGGGGTCGCTACGCTAAAGGCTCGATGGCTTTCTCCCCGACCCGCCATAAGGCGGACATAAAGAGCTTTTCCTGCAACACTCGCGTAGGCGGGTGTTCCCCGTAAATGGTGGGGACGATCAATTCCCGAGCAGACCCGCGCGGCCCCGGCGGTCCGATCCGACGTAATGTCAACGTGGGCGTAGACTTACGCGGCGGGTCCGGAGCAGCCAGAGCCGGTCATGTCCACGAAGGCGCCCCGGCGCGTCCCGCGGGGCGCGGCCCAGGATGCCGGCGCGGTAAACTCGGCCAGCTGGGCTTGGAACGGCTCCCGCCACGCATGGAGACCACCGCAGCGCTGATCCCGTCAGCGCCGGCCGCTCGGTCGCGCTGACGACGAATTCCACCACGGAGCCGGTGGCAAGCAGAGTGAGGTCAGGCCGTCATCCACCACGCGACAAACCATTTCGGCTCGAGGTGAAAGCCCAGATTCTGGCTCCGCATTTTTGAATCCAGAGCAAACCACGTTCAGACGGTCCCGACTGAACGTGGTTTGCTCTAGAGCCTGATGCGTTTGAACGGAACAGATGCGAACGCTGAATCAAGTCCTAAACTTTTGAGTCTAGAGCACGTTGACCCCGTTCAGGCGATTCCGCCGCGATGGTCAAGCAGTGGCAGGGAATCCTGTCCCGATGTCCTTCAGTGCAGGACTGCGCACGAGTTGAATCAAGGCTCCTTGATCAGAATCGTGCGCGCCTCGTCTGACCTATCGTCAGAAATGGACGATGATATCGCCAGCAGCGACCACCTCGCTCTTCTTGTCCGGGGCGATGCCGAGATTGCTGTTGCCATTGAACGCCGGCTGGTTGGCGGAGTGGTACCACACGAGCTCCGGGCGGAGCTCGATCTGCGGCGACAGCCAGTGCTGCCAGCCGATGGCGGTTTCGTAATAGGTCGTCGCGACGCCGGTCCGCTGGCCGACAATATCGTCGAAGACCTCGCCGCGGAGCGAGATATTGTTCCGCGGGTTCGGCGAGTAATTCAGGTAAAACACAGCCGACATTTCAGGCGCGTCGCATTTCAGCTGCGCCGGATCATGGCAATGCGCCCCGTTCGGCGCGTTGAACGGAATGAACTGCGGTGAAAAGGGTATGCCGCCGCCCGCGATGATCGCCTGGGTGGTCGGATTATCCACGTTCGGCACGCCGTTCTCCTGGATGTGCCAAAACTCGGTCGAGATGTGCCAATGCTCGCTAAACTTGTGGTAATAGGTAAAACCAAGCCACTGCAGGTTATTATATCCCCACGCGCCGTTGTTGATGGAGTTGGCGCAGAAGTAGATATTGTCTCGGGCGTTGTCCGATTGCATGCGCAGGCAGGCGGTATACGAGGCCTGCGCGCCTGGATCCTTCCTGAATTGCGTGCCCGGGTACAACGGGTCGGCGTTGCCAGCGCGCACATAGAGGTTCGGCAGCTGCGCGCCCACGTTCCACAGCGCCGTTTCGCTGCCATCCGTGACGCCAAACTGAACAAAAATGTTCTTTGTCGCCGCCAGCGTGATTATGACTCCAGTGTTCGTGTAGTTGTCGAACGTATAGGTCAGAGAGTGGGAATACATATAGTTGTTAGGTGCTAATTGCGCTTCAATATCTGGCACCGAGATGAATCGCCCGAAACGGATTATCACGCCCTGCGCGATCTGAGGAATATAGACTTCGCCATAGACCATGGGGAAATCGTACCCCATGTTCTTGTTTCTATCGAGGAGTTGCCAGCTCACGACGCCATATGAGGTCGTGTACCGGTAGTCGACGCCGTAGATCGCGGAGATGCGGAAGCCCCAGTCGATGTGGTCCCTCTGCACTGTGTCGGGAGTGCGCTCGAGATAGAGCACTGCCTGATCAAGCTGCGCCGTTCTGGGATTGTAGTCGTAGGCGCCGGGCGCGTTGCCGCCCTGGACGGTGCTGCTGCTGACGTTTGCGCCGGCGTCGACCCAGCCGTACAGCTGGATGTGAGCGTCCTGCATGGCCTTGCCCAGGCCGGTGTTGGCGATGGCGACCATCAGCGGGCTGTCCACCGAATTGGGTCGGTTCGCCCCGATGCTGGTGGCGCCGCCATAGGGCCACTCCGTGAACGGCATGGGCGGCGTGGTCTGGGGCGCCGGAGGCCACGGGGGAGGGCGGCGCGAGGGCGGGGCGTTGGGGTCCGACGGCGAAGAGTCCTTGCCCATCTCCCAGGCTTCGTACTGGAACAACCGCACGACTGGGTTGTCGCTAAGCTGGGGGGTAGCAGTCGCTGCGGGCGCAGCAGACACAGGCGGCGCAGGGGCGCTGTCGGTCGTGCCCGGCGTTGCGGGCGAACTTGGATCGCTCTGGCTGGGGCTGGTTTGGGCGGTGGCGCCTCCTGCCAAGCCGAGAGCCGCGGCGGCGATCGCGCAGAGAAGTGAGCCGCGGAGTGCGGCACAAGCGGTCGAGAAGCCCATACACGGCCCCCTTTGGAAGGGGAAGTCAGTACGGTCTGCTACACTAAAGGATCAATGCCGCTTCCCAATTTTGTAATATTATGGAGATAAAAGTGATCTTCTCGCAACACTCACGTGTGCGGTTGATCGCCCGAGGGATGGTGGGAAATCAATTCCCGAGCAGGCTTCGTGCGGCCTCGGCGATCCGCTCCGGCGTGATTCCGAAATGCGCGTAGACCGCTGACGCCGGCCCGGAGGCGCCAAAGCCCTCCATGCCGATGAAGGCGCCGCGCTCGCCGATCCAGCGATCCCAGCCCAGACGGGCGGCGGCCTCGATGGCGACGCGGGGGGCGGAGCCAAGAACCTCGCTCCGGTAAGCCGCGGGCTGAGCCTCGAAGCGCTCCCAGCAGGGCATGGAAACCACGGCGGCTCGGACGCCTTCCGCGGCGAGCCGGTCCGCCGCCGCCATGGCGATCTCGACCTCCGAGCCGGTAGCCAGGAGGGTGACGTCGCGCGCGCCATCGGCTTCGCGGAGCACATATCCGCCTTTGGCCGACAGATTCTCGTCCGAGTGTGTCGTGCGCAGGGTCGGCAGCCCTTGGCGGCACAGGGCCAGGAGCGAAGGCGTGCGCCTGGAGGCCAGGGCGCAGGTCCAGGCTTCCACCGTCTCCACGGCATCTGCTGGACGCCAAACCTCGAGATTGGGCGTAGCGCGGAGCATCGCCAGGTGTTCGACCGGCTGGTGGGTCGGGCCGTCTTCGCCAAGGCCAATGGAGTCGTGCGTCATCACATAGACGACGCGCAGTCCCATCAGCGCCGAAAGGCGGATCGCCCCCCGCGCGTAGTCGGCGAAGGTGAGGAAGGTGCCGCCATAGGGAACGAAGCCGCCATGCAGGGCCAGGCCGTTCATCACCGCGGCCATGCCGTGCTCGCGCACGCCGTAGTGGATGTACCGGCCCGAGGCGTCGTCCGGTCCGACGGAACCCATGCCGGGCGTTATGGTGAAGTTGCTGTGCGTGAGGTCCGCCGAGCCGCCGACGGTCTTGTCCGTCGCCGCATTGATCTCGCCGAGGGCCATTTCGGACGACTTCCGCGTCGCCAGCTTCGGCGCCTCCGCCGACATCTTCGCCTTGAAGGCGGAAAGGCGATCGAACACCTCGACGGGAAGCTCGCCGGACAGGCGCGCCTCGAACGCGGCGCGCTGCGGAGACGCGGAGAGCCGGCCCTCCCAGGCCTCCCGAGCCGCGACGCTGCGCCGGCCGGCGGCGCGCCAGGCCTCGAGGATGGGTTCGGGGATGACGAAGGGCGGGGCAGTCCAGCCGAGCGCCGCGCGGGCGCCCTCGATCTCGGTCGCGCCGAGCGCCTCCCCGTGCGCCTTGGCCGTGCCGGCGCGGGTGGGCGCGCCAAAGCCGATGATGGTGCGGCAGGCGATCATCGAGGGACGGTCACTGACGGCTTTCGCCGCGGCGATCGCAGCCTCGATGGCCTCCGCGTCATGGCCGTCGATGGCCTGGACATGCCAGCCCGCGGCCTCGAACCGGCGGCCCTGATCGGTGGAGGTGGCGAGGCTGGTGGGGCCGTCGATGCTGATGCGGTTGTCGTCCCACAGCACGATCAGCTTGCCCAGCTTCAGGTGGCCGGCCAGGTCGATGGCTTCGTGGCTGATCCCCTCCATCAGGCAGCCGTCGCCGGCAATGACGAAGGTGTGGTGGTTGACCAGCTCGTGACCGAACCGTTCGGCCAGCATGCGCTCGCCCAAGGCGAGGCCAACGGCCGTGGCGATCCCCTGCCCGAGGGGGCCGGTCGTGGTCTCGATCCCTAGGGCGTGCCCATACTCCGGGTGGCCCGCGGTCCGCGCGCCGAGCTGACGGAAAGCCTCGATCTGGTCGATGCCCATGTCGACGTAGCCCAGCAGGTGATGGACCGCGTACTGCAGCATCGAGCCGTGGCCGGCCGAGAGCACGAACCGGTCGCGGTCGGCCCAGTCGGGGCGCGCCGGATCGATCTTCAGGGCCTTGGTGAACAGCACCGTGGCGACGTCCGCCATGCCCATCGGCATGCCCGGGTGGCCGCTCTTCGCCTTTTCGACCGCATCCATCGCCAGCGCGCGGATCGCATTGGCCACATCGCGATGCGACACGGCGTGGCTTCCAGCAGGGACGGCGGCGGTTTGGGTCAGCGACATGCTCGAAATTTCCAGGTTCAATGAGGGCGGAGGCTGTTTGCTCTTCCGCACGCTGGCGGTCTGTATCATCCAGGCCACGCTTGGGAAGCCGCTACCCGAGCTGTCACCCCAAGGTGAGGCTGCAGCGCTCGCCGTTCGTTGGTCGTGCGACGACGATGCGGGCCAGGCTGGGGAAGGCGACTGACAGGCGCTCGGCGAAGAAGACGCACAGGGCCTCCAGGGTCGGGCTCTCCAGTCCTGCGTGGTCGTTAAGGAGGGAGTGGTCGAGCTCCAGACAGACGGCCTTGAGCGCCGCGTCCAGCCCGCCGAGGTCCGCCACCCAACCGATCGGCGCCGTCGCCGGGCCGCGCAGGGTCGCTTCGACCTGGAAGGAATGACCGTGCAGCCGCGCGTACGGGCTGTCCGGCGGGCCGTCGGGCAGGCGGTGGGCCGCATCGAAATTGCAGGCCTTGGTCACCTCGAAAATCGGAGCGTCCGTGCTCACGCGATCCCTTCCAAAGAACTTCTCCAGATAAGCTGACTGAATTGACGGACGATTTTGCCGGGCGCGCGAAGGCGACGCTTACGGGATTCCGAGATATTTGTGGGTCTGGACGCTCAATCGCCAGCGCGGATGGGCCAGGCAGTATTCGATCGCCTGCGCCGTGGCCGCCGTCCTGTCGGGTCCGTCCATCGGTTGGAGGAAGAAGCGCTCGAACGCCAGACCCTCGAACTGGGACGGCGAGAGGCCCTGCTGCGGAAAGACCAGCTTCAGCTCCTGGCCCCGCGTCTGGGTGAGCGGGGCGCCGGCCTTGGGGCTGACGCAGACCCAGTCGATCCCCTCGGGCGCCGCCAAAGTTCCGTTCGTCTCCACCGCGATCGAGAAGCCCTTCGCTTTCAAGGCTTCGATCAGCGGAGTGTCGAGTTGCAGCAGCGGCTCTCCTCCAGTGCAGACCACGAGGCGGTTTTCAGGAGGCCCGCGCCAGGCCCCCGCAACCGCTTCGGCCAGCGCCTCCGCCGTGCGGAATTTGCCGCCTCCAGTTCCATCGGTTCCCACGAAGTCCGTGTCGCAGAAAACGCAGGTTGCCTGCGCCCGGTCCTCTTCCCGGCCCGACCAGAGGTTGCATCCGGCGAAACGGCAGAAGACCGCGGCGCGGCCGGCCTGGCCGCCTTCGCCCTGAAGGGTGAGGAAGATTTCCTTGACGGCGTAGGTCATGTCGCGAGCGCCATCCGACCTGCCGAAGCCCAGGCGTCCCAGCCTTGGGCGCGGAGCTCGCACGCGGGGCAGCGGCCACAGCCGTAGCCGAATGCGTGTCGCGTCGTCCGCTCGCCCAGATAGCAGGTGTGCGAGTGCTCCAGGATGATCTCGATCAGGGTCTCGCCGCCGAGCTGCTTGGCGAGCGCCCAGGTGTCGGCCTTCGTGAGCTTCATCAGGGGCGTGTCGATGACGAAGGGCCGATCCATGCCCAGCCGAAGGGCCTGCTCCATCGCGTCCATCGTCTGGCGACGACAGTCCGGGTAGCCGGAGAAATCGGTCTCGCACATGCCTCCCACAAGGTGGACGAGGCCGCGCCGATCCGCCACGGCGGCGGCGTAGGTCAGGAAAATGAGGTTGCGCCCCGGCACGAAGGTGGTCGGCAGGCCGCGTGCGTCGATCTCGATCGACCGTTCGGCGGTCATGGCCGTCTCGCCGATGGCGCCGAAGCTGCGGATGTCGACGATGTGGTCCTCTCCCAGACGCGCGCGCCATGGGGGAAAGCTGCTCTGGATCGCCGCCCGCACGGCCTGCCGGGCCTCCAGCTCCACGGCGTGGCGCTGGCCGTAGTCGAAGCCCACCGTCTCGACCCTTTCGAACCGGTCGAGCGCCCAGGCCAGGCAGGTCGCGGAATCCTGGCCGCCGGAGAAAAGGACGAGAGCGCCGGAAGGGTCGAGGGTCATGGAGATCGGATATCGGATGCAGCGAGGCCGCGCTTGGGCGTCCATGAGGCGAAGCCGCCGCCTGCGCATGGACGCTGTAGCGCCTTGGCAATCGTGAGCCGCGTCGCTATCTCACGACCGCTTTCCCTACAAGAGCAGCAGGCCCTTTTCCCTCGAAAGGACGGCGAGAGCGCATGGCCGCGCAATATATTTTCCAGATGCAGGGTCTGTCGAAGACCTATCCCGGCGGCAAGAAGGTGTTCGAGAACATCTGGCTGTCGTTCTATCCGGACGCGAAGATCGGCGTGGTCGGGGTCAACGGCTCCGGTAAATCCACGTTGCTCAAGATCATGGGCGGGCTGGACAAGGAGTTCAATGGCGAGGCGCGCGCTGCCGATGGCGTGCGCATGGGTTACCTCGAACAGGAGCCCCAGCTCGATCCCGCCAAGACCGTGTGGGAGAACGTGATCGCCTGGTGCGACGAGAAGAAGACCTTCGACGCCTACAACGCTGTAGCGGCCAAGCTGGGCGAGGACTACTCCGACGAGCTCATGGAGGAGATGACCGCCCTCCAGGAGAAGATCGACGCCGGCGACTTCTGGGACATCGACTCGCGAATCGAGATGGCGATGGACGCCCTGCGCTGTCCGCCGGACGACGCAGGGGTCGAAAAGCTGTCGGGGGGCGAGCGGCGCCGCGTCGCCCTGGCGCGCCTGCTGCTCTCCAAGCCCGACATGCTCCTGCTGGACGAACCGACCAACCACCTCGACGCCGAGTCCGTCGCCTGGTTGCAGCACCACCTGGAGAACTTCCCGGGCTGCGTGATCCTCGTCACCCACGACCGCTATTTCCTCGACCAGGTCACCAAGTGGACCCTCGAACTCGATCGCGGCCGCGGCCTCCCCTACGAGGGCAACTACTCGGCCTGGCTGGAGCAGAAGGAAAAGCGCGTCCGCCAGGAGCAGAGCGAGAGCGAAGCGCGCCAGCGCGCCATGGCCCGCGAGCTGGAGTGGGTGCGCTCCTCAGCCAAGGCCCGCCAGGCCAAGAGCAAGGCGCGCCTCGCCCGCTACGAGGAGATGGCCGCCGAGCAGGAGCGCGAGAAGCAGTCCTTCGCCACGATCCAGATCCCGCCCGGCCCGCGCCTGGGCAATGTCGTCATCGAAGTCGACGGCCTGGAGAAGGAGTACGGCGAGAAGGTCCTGTTCAACGGTCTCAACTTCAAGCTGCCGCCCAATGGCATCGTCGGGGTGATCGGCCCCAACGGGGCGGGCAAGTCGACCCTGTTCAAGCTGATCACCGGCCAGGAAACGCCGGACGCCGGCAAGATCCGCCTCGGCGAAACGGTCAAGCTCGCCTACGTCGACCAGACGCGCGACGACCTCGATCCCAACGCGACGGTCTGGCAGTCCATCTCCGGCGGCCTCGATGTGATCAAGGTCGGCAACCGAGAGATCGTCAGCCGCTCCTATGTCGGCTCGTTCAACTTCAAGGGCCAGGATCAGCAGAAGAAGGTCGGCCTGCTCTCGGGCGGTGAGCGCAATCGCGTGCACCTCGCCAAGACCCTGACCTCCGGCGGCAACGTCATCCTGCTCGACGAGCCGACCAACGACCTGGACATCGAGACCCTGCAGAACCTCGAGGAGGCCCTGGAGGACTTCGCCGGCTGCGCCGTGGTCATCAGCCACGACCGCTGGTTCCTCGACCGCCTCTGCACCCACATCCTCGCGTTCGAAGGCGACAGCCACGTCGAATGGTTCGAAGGCAACTTCGAAGCCTACGAAGAGGACAAGAAGCGCCGCCTCGGCTCCGATGCCCTGATCCCCCACCGGATCAAGTTCCAGAAGTTCGGGCGGTAGGGAGAAACATTCGCGACGCTCGCCTCGACTACCCCTACGGCGCCCAGCGCCTTCTGGCGCCAGGCATGAAGGCGAGGCGACTCATGGCGATGCACGACACCATCATCCGGGGCGGGACCATCCATGACGGCAGCGGCGGCGAGCCCACTGTCGGCGACGTGGCGATCCGGCATGGGACGATCGTGGCCGTGGGCGGGCGGATCGCGGAGCCGGCGCGCCAGGAGATCGACGCCGACGGAGCCATCGTCACCCCGGCCTGGGTCGATATCCACACCCACTATGACGGCCAGGTGACCTGGGACGAGGAAATGAATCCCTCGGCCAGCCACGGCGTCGGCACCATCGTCATGGGCAACTGCGGCGTCGGCTTCGCCCCTGTGCCGCCCGGCGGACAGAAGGCGCTGATCGAGCTGATGGAAGGGGTGGAGGACATCCCCGGCACCGCCCTCTACGAAGGCATGCCCTGGGGCGCCTGGGAGACCTATCCCCAGTATCTCGACTACCTGGCCGGGCGGAAGTACGCCCTGAACGTCGCCTCGATGATCGCCCACGGGGCGGTGCGCAACTATGTGATGGGCGAGGGGCGCGGCAACGCCGACGCCACCGAGGCCGAGGTCGGTCGCATCGCCGGCGTGGTCGAGGAGGCCCTGCGCGCCGGGGCGGTGGGTTTCTCCACCTCGCGGATCATGGGCCACCGCTCGATCCACGGCGACCAGGTTCCCGGCAGCTTCGCGCCCGAGGCCGAGCTGATGGCGGTGGCCGGCGCGTTTCAGCGGATCGGCGCCGGGGTGCTGCAGCTGATCCCGTCCGGCACGCTTGGAACCCAGGGCGAGCACACCCCCCTCGAAGACGAAGTAGAGATGATCTGCCGCCTCAGCGCCACGGCCGGGCGTCCCGCCACCTTCACTCTGTTCGAGACCTTCGCCGACCGCACCCAGGCGCACCGCATCCTCGAGCAGGTCAAGGCGCACAATCGCGGCCGCGCCCGGGTCTTCCCGCAGGTGGGCAGCCGTCCGACCGGCTTCGTCTTCAGCCTGTCGTCCTACCATCCGTTCATGGCCAAGCCGTCCTACCTGGCGCTCGCCCACCTGCCGACGGCCGAACGGGCGAAGGCCTTGCGCGACCCGGCGACGAAGGCGCGGATCCTGGCCGAGGAGAATGTGCCGCCGACCCTGCCGGGCACGATGGAGGCGCTGATCCCCAACGTGCCGTTCCCCATGCAGCAGACCTTTCCCCTGGCCATCGACGACAGCTACGAGCCGCTGCCGGATGAGAGCTTCCAGGCCCGGGCGGAGGCGCAAGGCGTCGCCGACGGCCGCGCCGCGCTCTATGACCACTTGGTGGGCGGCGACGGCCGCGACTTCGCCGTGGCCTTCTTCACCGGCTATTCGGCCTACACCCTCGATGGCCTGCGCGAACTGCAGCTGGACGAGACCACGGTGGTCGGCCTCTCCGACGGCGGGGCGCACGTGGGCGCGATCTTCGACGCGGTGAACCCGACCTATCAGCTGACGTACTGGGCGCGCGATCGCCGGCGTGGAGAGACCTTGCCCCTGGCGCACGTCATCAACCGCCAGACGCGCCGCAACGCCGAACTCTTCGGCCTCACCGATCGGGGCCTGATCGCGCCGGGCCTGCGCGCCGACCTCAACGTCATCGACTTCAAGGGACTGAAGCTCGGCCCCATGCAGTTCCACCACGACCTCCCGGCCGGCGGCGCGCGCCTCCTGCAGGGGGCCAAGGGCTATCTGGCGACGATGATCGGCGGCGAAGTGACCCGGCGCTTCGACCAGGACACCGGCGCGCGCCCCGGACGGCTGACCCGGGGCGCCGGGGCTCGGCAGACGGCTGAGGCGGCGGAATAGGAAGGGATCGACCCGTCAAATACGCGGTGTCTCTCCCCTAGAACCACAGGTCCCTTACGCAGCGGCCGTCGCCGGGGAGGTCCTTGAAGGTGTCGAGGCCGTCGAAGTGCTCGATGGTGATGTCCACCACCGCTTCTGGGTCGGCGAGCCGGAGGTTGACCGCGATCCGGCGGCGCCCGTCTGGGTTGAGACGCAGACCCCGCCAGCAGAGGACGTTGCCGCACGTCGGGCAGAACAGGATCTCCAGCGAGGGATCCTTCCCATCGGTCCGCGAATATGACGCGGTCGGGCCCGAGACGCGGATGCGCTCGTTCTCGTAGTCGTAGGCCCACAGCGTTCCGTAGCGTCGGCAGAGCGTGCAGTTGCACGCCGTCGCCCATCCGGGATCGCCCTCCAGGGTCCAGTAGGACGCGCCGCAATGGCAGGTTCCGACCAGCATGGGGCAAACCTTAGTGCAGAACGGCGCCAGGCGGAAACGCGCCCGCAAAATTCGTCGTCAGGCGATATGAAATCACACATCATAACGAAGAATCGCCGCTAAGAGCTCAGCTGCCGCCAGTAAGTCATTATCGGGTCTGGGTTCCATGGGTTTGAGTGCGTACGCCGCCGCGGCGGCGATCGGGCTGGGCGCGTCGGGCGCCGCCGCCCAGGCCCAGCTGGCTGGCGCCGCACCCCAGCTCTCCGGCATCACGGTCAACAGTGCGCCCCCGTCGCAAGCCTACGCTGCGCCTCCCCGGTACGGTGCGCCGATCGCGACGTTGGGACCTCTCGGCGACGTTGCGGTCCTCGACGCGCCTCAGTCGATCACGACCCTGCCCGAGGACCTGATCGTCGATCAGCAGACGCACAATGCGAACGACACCCTGCGCTTCCTGCCTTCTGTGGAGATCCGCGACCAGCAGGGCTTCCAGATCTCGCGCCCGCAGTCACGCGGCTTCCAGAGCAGCATCGTCCAGAACACCCGGCTCGATGGCCTCAACGTGATCGGCACGACGGAGATTCCGGTGGAGAACCTCGCCGAGATCGAGGTGCTCAACGGACCCAGCGGCGCGCTGTACGGGCCCGAGACGCCGGCGGGCGTATTCGACTACATCCAGAAGCGCCCGACCGACACGCCGCTGTTCCGCTTCATCGAAGGGTTCCAGTCCGCCGGCATCTTCACCGAACAGGCCGACATGAGCGATCGGGTGGGGCCGGTGGGTGCGCGGCTGAACGTCGTCCACGGCGAGGGCCCGAGCTATGTCGACGGCAGCCGCATCGACCGGACGCTGGCGAGCCTCGCCCTCGACTTCCATCTCGACGACAAGACGGTGCTGGAGGTCGACTACAGTCACTACGCCAGCGTGGCGACAGGACTGCCCGGCAGCATCGTCTATGACGGGTCCAGCACCAGCAAAACCAACCACAGCACCTTCCTGCCCCCTGCGGTCGATCCGACCCGGCTCGGCTACGGCCAGCCCGGCGCGGGCACGGATCTGCATACGGACACCGGCGACATCAAGATCAGGCACGAGATCAACAGCGACTGGAGTTTCGAGCTCGGCGGGCTGTACCAGAACGCCATTCGCGGACTCTATGGCATAAGCAACACCCTGATCGACGACTCTGGAGACTACACGGTCACCAAGAACTTCACCGCCATTCCAAAATTCACCATCGGCAGCAACAGCGCATACCTCAACGGTCACGTTCGGCTGTTCGGAATGATGAATGACATCTCGATCGGCACGAACGGTTTCATAAACGATCAGTATTCCTACCGGAATTCGATCACCGTGACCCTCGGAACCTCCAATCTCGCCGATCCGGCGGTGTTTCCGACCAAACCGACGCCACCGACGGGCGGCTATTACGAGTCGAGCCGGCTGACTGAGCAATCGATCGTCGCGGGCGATACGCTTCACTTCAACAGTCAGTGGGCGTTGCAGGGCGTGGTGAACACCTCCTTCCTGCACTCCGACAGTTGGAACACCAGCGGCGCGCTCACGGCCAGCGACAATCGCAACGGCGTGGTCAGCCCGACCGTGAGCCTGATCTACAAGCCGTTGCCCTCGCTCAGCCTGCACGCCACCTACGCCAGCAGCATCGAGGAGGGGGACCAGGCGCCGGCCAACACCGCCAACCAGAACCAGTACCTCAGTCCCTACAGCGACAAGGAGTACGAGATCGGCGCGAAGTACGCGATCACGCCGCAGATCCTGGTGACGCTCGACGCCTTCCACATGACGCGGCCCTACGCCACGACCAGCCCGACGACGAATATCTTCCAGGTGGTGGGCGAGCAGCGGAACAACGGGGTCGAGCTGTTCGCCCAGGGCGAGGTCTCACCCGACTTCAGCCTGTTGGGCGGGGTCACCTACATCGACGCGAGGCTGCTCGGATCGGATAATCCGGCCACCAATGGCGGGCGCATCGTCGGGGTCCCGAACGTCAAGACCGACGTTGTATTCGACCTGCACCCCCGCTTCGCCCACGGCGGCGCCTTGACCCTGGCGGTCAACTACGAGGGAAACCGCGCCGCCACGGACACCAACAATTCGTTCGCACCGGCCTATGTCACGCTCGATCCTGGCGTCCGCTACTCGTTCCCCTATCTGACCCATCACGTGACGGCGCGCTTCGACGTCGAGAACGTCACCGGCACGCGCTACTACGTGTCGATCGCGGACGGGAACATCGTGGGCAGTCCCGGCGCCAACACCGCATATCTGGGAACGCCCCGCACCTTTATGGCCAGCCTCGAATTCGACTTCTGAGAAACCTCTCCAAGGCGGGCGCTTTTCCGGTTGTCTTCGGAAGCATGGCCGCGCAGGGACACCACCAATAGCCGCGCTTGCCATGATCGGGCCGGCGCATGTGAGGAGAATGGGATGCAGTATCGTCAGCTGGGCGCCAGTGACCTCAACGTTTCGGTGATTTCGCTGGGCTCCTGGCTCACCTACGGGGTGGGCGTGGAGGCCCAGACCGCACGCGCCTGCCTCGACCGGGCGTTCGACCTCGGGATCAACTTCATCGACACGGCCAATGTGTACGGCCGTGGCGCAGCGGAAACCTTCCTGGGCGGGGCTTTGGCTGACCGGCCGCGCGACAGCTACGTGCTCGCCACCAAGGTCTTTTTCCCCATGAGCGCCACCGACAGGGGCCTCTCCCGCGCGCAGATCCTCAAGCAGATGGACGCTTCGCTGCAGCGGCTGAAGACCGACTACGTCGATCTCTACCAGTGCCACCGCTACGATGCGGACACGCCGCTCGAGGAGACCATGGAGGCCCTGAGCGAGGTCGTACGCGCCGGCAAGGCCCGCTACATCGGCTTTTCCGAATGGTCGCCGAAGCAGATCGAGGCCGCGTTCGCGCTTCCCGGCGTCGAGCGCTTCGTCTCCAGCCAGCCCCAGTATTCGATGCTGTATCGCCGCCCCGAGGCGGGGGTGATCCCGCTCTCCGCAGCCAATGGCGTCTCGCAGATCGTCTGGTCGCCGCTGGCGCAAGGCGTGCTGACCGGCAAGTACCAGCCGGGCGCCAAGCCGCCAACGGATTCCCGTGCCGCCAGCGACAGCATGGGCCATATGATGGGCGACTGGCTGCAGCCGAGGATCCTCGAGGGCGTGCAGAAGCTGAAGCCTGTGGCCCAGAAGGCGGGCTGCACCATGTCGCAGTTCGCCCTCGCCTGGGTGCTGCGCGAGCCGAACGTGGCCTCGGCCATCGTGGGCGCCAGCCGGCCGGCGCAGCTCGACGACAACGCCGCGGCGGCCGACCTGAAGATCGATCCTGCGCTCTTCGCCGAGGCCGACGCCATCGTCGCCGACGCCCAGCGGGAGTCGTGAGCATGAGCCTCGCCGACAACCCCAGGCGCGAGGCTGTCGGCGAGGCCTTCTCGCTGGCCAGGATGGTCCGCGCCCGTGACCTGACCTTCGAGGCCGTGAACCGGATCGGCGCGGCGATCACGCCCGGCGTCACCGAGGCGCGCGGCGGCGAGATCGCCCAGGAGGTGCTGGAGGCCATGGGCATGGACCGCCTGTGGCACCGGAACGTGGTCCGCTTCGGCCCGGGCACGCTCGAGACCTTCTTCGGCGAGTTCCAGCCCGACTATGTGCTCAAGGCCGACGATATCTTCTTCGTCGACCTGGGCCCGGTCTGGGACGGCCACGAGGGCGATGCGGGCGACACCTTCGTGGTGGGCGGCGACGCCGAGATGCACGCCTGCGCTCAGGCCGCGCGCACGCTCTGGGCCGATGTGGCGGCGCGCTGGCGCGACCACGACGTCAGCGGCGAGGCTCTCTATCTCTACGCCCGCGAGCAGGCCGAGGCGGCGGGCTGGCGGCTCAACTGGGAAGTGAAGGGCCACCGCGTCAGCGACTTCCCGCACGCCATCTACAAGGCCGGCGCCCTCGGCGATCTTGAAACCGCGCCCCGGACCGGCCTCTGGATCCTCGAAATCCAGATCGCACACCCGACCCGCCCCATCGGCGCCTTCTTCGAAGACCTGCTGATCCGCGACTGAAGTAACGCTCTCTCCCTTACGGGAGTATCGGCGTTGCGGCTTACAGTATTCCTTCTCCCCTTGCGGGAGAAGGTGGCCCCGCGCAGCGGGGTCGGATGAGGGGTCGACGCGCCTCTCCGATTAATGCGTCGGTCCCTGGATAGAAGAGAGATCGCGGACCTCACAGGCCACACGGACAAAGCAGAATTAAGTAGGCGTCTTCGGCGCGATATACCCGTCCATGTCGATCCTGAATTTCGTCATTCGTCCGTTTGGTCTGTGAGGTCCGTGGTCAATATAAGTTCCATGGCGCCTGCGCAGCTGAAGCGGCCGCCCTGATCGATCATCCTCGACGACGTCCCCTGTCCGACGGAATATACCCTCCACGGGCGCCGCTGAGATCGGCATGGGGGAGACGTGGGATGAACTGGAGAGGGATCGTCACCGGGGCTACGGGTGCGATCCTGGGGCCGTCAGCTCTGCCGCCACCGCCCCATCCAACAGCCAACTGACGATCGGAGCGCGCCATGCCCAAGATCGACCTCGACGCGGCGCCGAAATTCCAGGGGTCAGGTTATCCGGCGCCGTTCGATGCGCCGTGTGCGGAGCGGATCCGCCAGAGGCTCGGCAATGCCGGGGGGCTGAAGGACTTCGGCGTCAACCTCATGCGCCTGCCGCCCGGCGGATGGTCGAGCCAGCGGCACTGGCATACTCACGAGGACGAGTTCGTCTATGTCCTCGAAGGCGAGGTGGTCCTCGTGGAGGATGCCGGTGAAACCGTGCTGCGGGCGGGCGACTGCGCGGCGTTCCCGAAGAACTCCGGAAACGGCCACCACATGATGAACCGCTCGAACGCGGCCGCGCTCTATCTCGAGGTCGGCTCGCGCTCGCCCGAAGATCTCACGACGTGCTCGGACATCGACATGATGAGCCCCGCCGCCGACGGCCGCTTTCTCCATAAGGACGGCGCGCCCTATCCAGAGCCGAAGGGCGCGACACGGCTGCCTTGATCCTGCGCCCCTCAGGACGGCATCGGAGGCGGGCCGGGCGGGGCCTTGGGGAAGGTCGGCACCCCCTCATGCATCAGGTGCCACGGCGGGGCCGATGACACATAGAGGTGAAGTTGGGGCGTCAGGTCCGAGCTGTCGTCGAGTGCGCCCAGCTTGACCGGTGTGAAGGGCATGTTGGGCGGCAAGCTCCAGAGAGGCGTCCCGCATTCCGCGCAGAAGGCCCGCCTGACCTCGCCGCCGCTGTCGCCCTTGCTCCGGTAGATCTTGGCCTCGCCCTTCGTCACCTCGAAACCATCGTTGGGCGCCAGCGCCACATAGTTCGGACCTCCGCCGGACGCCTTCTGGCAGTCAGTGCAGTGGCAGACCCCGACACCCATGAAGGGGCCGGCGACCTTGAAACGGACAGCGCCGCACGCGCATCCGCCTGTGCGTTCCGTCATTGCATCCTCCCATCCGCGGTCAGATCGCGGTTCCTTGATTCAGCCCCAGGCAGCCCGTCCGGGCAAGCGCATGTCATGTGAGGTCGGTGAAGGGGTTGTGGGCCACTTCCCAGAGGTAGCCATCCGGGTCTGCGAAGTAGGCCGAGTAACCGCCCCAGAAGACCGCCTGCGGCGCCTTCACGGGTTTTGCGCCGACAGACACTGCGTGAGCGAACACCGCATCGACTTCGGCCCTGCTGCTCACGTTGTGAGCCAGCGAAAAACCCGGGAATCCGGCGCCGTCATCGGGGACCGTGGCGTCTTCCGCCAGCTTGTCCCTCGGGCAGAGCGCCAGCCACGTTCCCTCCAGTCGGAGCATGCAGAAATCCTCGCCGTCGGCGAAGTTGTGAACCGGAAAGCCCAGACCCTCCCGATAGAAGGCCAGAGCCTTCCGGAAATCGCGCACGCCCAGGCTGATCAGGCTGATCTTCGGCTTCACGTTCCCGCTCCGATTGCCGATATGTTCTCGAAATGTTCCGTCGCCGTCAAGGCGAATCGTGCATGTCCGCCTGACGCCACGCAGACGCCATGGGTCATAGATTGACCACGGACCTCACGGACCACACGGACGCCTGATTAAATTCAGCATCGACATGGATGGAATACATCGCGCCGAAGGCGCCCTCTTAACTCTTCCTTCGTCCGTGTGATCCGTGAGGTCCGTGGTCGCTATTCTTACCGGCGTCTCTCGGGAACTGCCTCTTTGAGCTCATCGGCGGGTCGACCTCTCATTCCGACCCCGCTCGTGATGAAGCTCAGGCGAGGAAGCCGCGGATCTCGCTGGCGACCTCCGCGGCGTGGGTCTCGAGCGCAAAGTGGCCGGTGTCGAGGAAGGTCACTCTGGCGTCGGGCAGGTCGCGCCTGAACGCCTCGGCGCCCGCGGGCAGGAAGAACGGATCGTTGCGTCCCCACACCGCAAGCAGCCGCGGCCGGTGGGTGCGGAAGTAGTCCTGGAAGGCCGGGTACAGGGCGACGTTCGACTTGTAGTCGCCGAAGAGATCGAGCTGGATCTCGGCGTTCCCGTCGCGCGCGAGGTAGTGATCGTCGAGCGTATAGCCGTCCGGCGACACCCGTTCGGGATCCGCCACGCCATGGGTGTACTGCCAGTAGGTGGTTTGCGGGGTGAGCATCGCGCGCAGGGCCGTGCGGTTCGTCTCCGAAGCGTCCTCCCAATAGGCGCGGATAGGATTCCAGCCTTCGCTCAGGCCCTCGACGTAGGCATTGCCGTTCTGGGAGATGATTGCGGTGATGCGCTCTGGCCGCCGCAGCGCCAGGCGAAAACCCGTCGGCGCGCCATAGTCGAACACATAGACGGCGTACCGGTCGAAGCCGACCGCGTCGGTGAACCGCTCGATGGTCTCGGCCAGGGAATCGAAGGTGTTCTTCCTCGGCGCATCGGAGCGGCCGAAGCCCGGCAGGTCGGGCGCGACGATGTGGAAGCGGTCCGCCAGCAGCGGAATGAGGTCGCGGAACATGTGGCTGGAC
>DASXGR010000067.1:0-24158 GCA_036488935.1 Caulobacteraceae bacterium
TGGGAAGGGCATGTGGGGGCCGAAAGCCAGCTCGCCGCTGCGGGCCAGTTGGGCCAGCGTCGCCTTGCGGGTCGCCTTTCCCAGCGCCGCGTCGTTGTCGTACCCGATGGTCCAGTCGGGCTTCGCCAGCGAGATGATGGAACTGTGCGCGGCGTCGCCGAAGTCCATCAGGCGCGCGCCGCCTGAGCTGATCTGATAGCCGACGTGTCCGGGCGTGTGGCCGTACAGGGCGACCGCCCTGACCCCCGGCGCCAGATCGCCCCCGGGTTCGAACGTCTTCACCTGGTCCGAGATCGCCTGAACGATGGCGGCGTTCTGGGGCTGGCCCTTCATCCACGCCCATTCGCGCGCCGAAATATGAACGACCGCTCGAGGGAACGCCGCCGTTCCGCCAGGTCCGACCAGCCCGCCCACGTGATCGCCGTGCGAGTGGGTGATGAAGATGTCGGTGACCTCCGCGGGCCGGACGCCGGCGCGGGCCAGGCTGTCGATCAGCACTCCGTGGACGCGAGGGCCAAGGCCGGTGTCGAACAGCATCACGCGGCCGTTTCCCTTGACCAGCAAGGCGTCGACCGAGATCGTTATCGGCGTTTCCGTCGCGCCCGCTTTGCGCAGCACCGCGCCGACCTCGGCGGGGCTGTGGCCGACGCCGAAAACCTTGCTGTCGTTGTCTACGACGTTGTTGGCGTCGCGAAGGGCGAAAACCTTCAGCGCACCCACGGTGAATGGCTTCGCCTCAGGCGCCACGGGCGCGGGCTTGGCCCAGGCCGAGGTGGAAAGCGCAAACGCGGCAGCAGCGAGCGCGAAGCGCAGAAGCCCAACTCTTGAAGAGGCGACCATCCGTTCTCTCCTGTCATGTAAGCAAGCCGATCCCTCGGGACGATACAGAGAGATCGGGGTCAGCGTCAGCCTTGGCTATGAAGGCTCGGCGAGCTCGAGTTCAATGGCTACGGTCGCCCGGCAGCCTTACGAAGCCTCAAGCAGCATGACGAGAGCGCCCAGCCCCCCGTCTGTTGCGCGCTGCGCCAGCAGCGCATCTGCCGTCAGCACCTGGCAGCCGGACTTCTCCGCCAGCGCCAGATAGCAGCCATCATAGGCCGAGATGCTCGTCATCAGGGCGATCTCCAAGGCGCGGTCCGACAGTTCCGCCGTGGGCGTCGCCTTGTCGATCAGCGCCCGCACGGAGCGGGTGGCGAAGGCCGCATCCGCGGGGGCGGAGAGCTCGCGCCGAACGCGCTTCGCCGCGACGCTCGCCACTTCGATGAAAAGCAGGTCGGGTGCGATGAGTGTCCAGTCGGACTTCAACAGCCGGCTCGCGACCTCCGATCCGGGCTCGCGGAAATAGAGCTTCGCCGCGACGGAGGCGTCCACCACAACCTGGCTGGCGCCCTCACCGGCCATCACGGTCCTCACGGATCAGGTTCACGCTGTCCACACCCGACCCGGTTCCTGACAGCGCGATCTGCTCGATCATGCGGGCGCGCCTCGCGATCGCAGCCTCGTGCAGCGCCCGCGCGATAGCCGCCTCTTCATCGCCTCCGGATTCCGCCGTGTAGTCCGCAAGAAGTCTCGCGGCGGCGGCTGAGAGCCCGCGAAGCGTTGTTGGCCGGGCAGAGGCGGCAACGTACGGCACGCCCGCCTCCGACACCCCGCCGCGCGCCCGAACGAAGACCACTCGCTCGCCCGCAACGTCGACCCGCGTCGTACGCCATCCCGGGCCGAGCCATGCGACAGCCTGCACATGGCCGCCGCGGGTCTCATTCGCCCACCATGGCGCGTAGCTGCGCGCCGACCGGGGGAGGTGAAAGCCCAGCACCGCCTCGATTTCCGCGAAGGACATCGGCAGCTCCTGCGCCCGGCTGGCGGCCAGATGGCGACGGAGCGGGTCGTATTTGGACATTCGAGTTTCTCGAAGATGTAGTACATACTACCTACATGTTCGAAACTGGACTGTCCAGCCTCTCGTCCAGTTTCGGATTCGGGCTGAACGCGACAGCGCCGCAGTTTGGTTGTGGGGTAGGGTCTACGGACGAAGCGCGCGCGGGAGATGAAGATGATCCGTGAGATTCTGAAGATGGGCGATCCCCGGCTCCTGCGCGTGGCGAAGCCCGTCGAGGATATCCACGATCCCGCGCTCAACGCGATCATCGCCGACATGTACGAGACCATGCATGCCGCCAACGGCGTGGGTCTGGCGGCGCCGCAGATCGGCATCGACCTGCGCCTGATGATCTTCGGTTTCGAGGCGAATCCGCGCTATCCGGACGCGCCGGCGGTCCCGGTGACCACCCTGATCAACCCCTGGCTGGAAGTCCTGACCGAAGAGACGGAGGAGGGATGGGAAGGCTGTCTTTCCGTCCCCGGCATGCGCGGTCTCGTCCCTCGCGCCACGCGCATCCGCTATGGTGGAACCCTGGATGACGGCGGCGTGGTCGCACGGGATGCGGAGGGTTTCCACGCCCGGGTCTTCCAGCACGAGTTCGACCACCTCAACGGCGTGCTCTACCCGCAGCGCATCCGGGATATGACGAAGTTCGGCTTCATCGAGGCCCTGTTCCCCGAAAGCGACCTCGCCACCCTGGAAACCGAGTGAGGAATGGGGGGCTCAGAAGAGATTGAGCCACGAACCTCACGAACTACACGAACAAAGATTTTTTGGGAACTATATACTTCGTGGAACAGCCAGACCGAATCGTTCCCGCGGTCACGCCCGCGATGGTCGAGGCCGGCGTGGCCGCCCTGGCTACCCTTTGCCCAATCGACTTGGCTTTCCCGGTGGGGGGCGAAGGAGAGGCCGTGCGGGCCGTCCTGATAGCAGCTCGGGAAGCGGCGACCGCTTGTTCAGGTATCGCCAGCGCATGAGCGCCAACGCCCACTCATCGTGGGCGCGAACGTCGTCTGCGGTATCCTGTACGCTCGTAACCGTTTCGACCGCCGACGCGCCAAAGTGGTAGGAAAACGGGCGGAATGATTGTTGGCGGTAAATCTTCGGCGCGACCGTGAGTCGTTTGGCGCCCCGAGAGTGAGGGCGCCAAAGGTCGTGGACCAAGCGGTTCCGTCGCGGTCGGAGTTGATTGTCGATGTAATTGATCGTGGCAACCACTTCCTCGGCCCACGCACGTGTGCTCACGCCGTGAGCGGATGCCACCACTCCCAGCCTGATAGCGGAGAGTTTGTCCCGGAAGTCCAGGCAATCGCTCATCGCCAGAAGGTAGGACGGAGCCTGGTAAGCCGACTTGGTGGCTACGGACACGAAGATTTGTGTGATCGTCAATTCCAGATCGGCCCACTCTCGACAGAGACGCCCTATGCTGAGCGAAATATCAGCGATGGCGTCTGAACCTTTCCCCATGACTGACAAGCCCCTCCCCAAGGACGAACCCGGCGCCGAAGAACGCTTCGACCGGGCGATCAAGAATGCGCTGGCGACACCGCCGAAGCCGCATCACCCCGCAGCACCAAAGGGTAAGCGTCCTACTGAGTCGTCTGGCCGCCGGTCATCGCCACCGTAGGGTCTAACCCAAGTTTGTTCAGATAGTCGTTCAAGCCGACCACGAGTCCCTGAGCGGCGTTGACGGGGAGCATCAGCCGTCCGACCACAACCCGGTTCACGGGTCCGGGGTCTGCGCTGTGGTCGATGCGCACGGATTCGAGGGTGATTACTATGTTGCCAGCGACATGCGCGAAGCCGCTCACGTTCGAAGCAAAAACCTCGGGCGCGTGTGGGTTGTCGATGAAGTTCACTTTGGGTGCGTCCGGCATTTCTCAGGTATCCATGACTGATCCGGAGCGTCGGGTTTGGCGCTCTGAGGACGGCGTAAGCTGGACTATTTGGGACGATTCTTGCGGCGTCGTTTCGCGGCCAGCTTGCGCGCCTTCTGCTTAAGCGTTCGCGCCTTCACCAACCCGCCGATAGGTCAGGCGCTTGCCTGTTGAGCCCTTGAGGGCTTCGTTGGTGCGCTGGGTGTCGTTGACGCCCAGAGCGACGCGGTTGTTGTAGCGGAAATCGAACTCGGCAAGGTAACGGTGCAGGTGAGCCTCGCTCACGCTATGGAAGTTGCCATAGACGCCGCGCTTGAGGATCGCGAAAGAGCTTTCGACGGTGTTGGTGTGAACGAAGCCGCCCTTGGTCACGTACTCGCCGATGGAGTGATTGACCTTGCCGTGAGAGGCAAACTCCTCGCCGATCTTCGGATAGACGCTCGCCTCGTCGGTCATCAGCGCAGACTTGCGCGAGGCGGCTTTGACGAGGATCGGGCGCAGGGTCTTGGCCGTGACGTTGGCGACGTGGAAGGAGCGAATGCGGCCTTCGCGCTCGACCAGGGAGACGACCGCGGCCTTGTTCGCGCCGCCCTGTGAGCCGGGCTTACGCTTGTTGGCGTGCTTGTTCTTCTCCTTGCCGCCGATGTAGGTCTCGTCGGCTTCCACCACCTTGTTCTCGCCGCCAAGCGGCCCGGGCGCGGTGTCGGTCATCGCTTCGCGAATGCGGTGCGCCATGAACCAAGCTGTTTTGTAGGTCACGCCAAGCGAGCGTTCGAGCTGGAGGGCAGAGACACCTTTCTTGGACGACGACATGAGCCGAAACGCCAGCATCCACTTGGCGAGGCCGATATGGCTGCTCTCGAAGATGGTCCCGACCGTCACGCTGAACTTGGTGCGGCACGAACGGCAGATGCAGAGGCCGCGCTCAGCCGCCTTACCGCCGAGACGAGTGATCGCTTCGGCCTCGCCGCAGTGAGGGCAGTACGGGCCGGTCGGCCAACGCTGCGCCTCAAGGTGAAGGCGGGCGGCGGTGTCGTCGTGGAAGATCGGATCGGAGAGGTTCATGGCGTCGTTCCCTATGGCGCCAATCTAGACAGTCAGGCTTGTTCCGTCAAGTATATAGTTCCCGATTTTTTAGCGCGCCTTCGGCGCGAGAACTGTCAGTTTGCAGTCAATTTCGTTGATATGTTCGTGTGGTTCGTGAAGCTCGTGGCTCAATAATTTTTCTTCCGCCAATCTGTATCGACTGCATCACGCCCCCTAAACGACCACCGCCGCGGACTCCGACGCCAGTCGCAGGTTCTCTTCGTGGCGGTGGCGGTTGATGTCGTAGAACCAGAGGAAGCTGACGGCGACGACAAGGAGGGCGGTGAAGATCGGCATGTAGGTCCACACCAGTCGTGTGAGGATATGCGGGTCTATATGCCCGGGCCGCGCGGCTGTCGGGAAGGCGACCAGCCAGAGCATGATCCCGGCGAAGAAGAGACCGCTGGCGGAGACCAGCTTTCCAGTGAAGGCGGATGCCGCGAAGAACAGGCCCTCGGAGCGCCGGCCGGTTTTGACCTGGCTGTCCTCCACCACGTCGGCGATCATCGATGAGATCAGGATCGTCGTGGTGATGCCCAGGGTGTTGCCGATGGCTACCAGGACGAGCAGGGCAGGGACAAGCCAGGCCGAATGGTTGGCCGGGAAGAGGCCGGCGAGGCGCAGGAGGAATGGCGCGAGCGAGGCGGGAATTGTTAGCGTTAGCGAGGTCATCGCCGCCGCCTTCTTGCCCATGAGGCGTCCGGCCCAGGGCGCCAGAATGCTGCCGGCGACGGCTCCGACGAAGCTCTGAACCACCAGGATCGAGATCTGGGCGCTGCTGAGCTCCCAGTAATATGTCGCGAAATAGAGCGTCAGCGCCGCGTGCATGCCCCCGCCCATTGCCACGAACGAGCCTGCGCCAAGGGTCATCAGGAAGGAACGGTTCGATAGCGTCGAGAACATCTCGCGGACGAACTGCGAGAGTTTCTTGGGGGCTTCCGCGGGTTTGTGGAGGAAAGGAACGAACCGCTGGGTGCCGGCCGCCGACAGCAGGATCGCCGCGAACATCAACACCGCCGAGGTGGCGCCGTAGGCGGAATACCCGTGAGGATTGAGCTGGCCCTGCGGATAGGCCGCTGTTGGCTTCAGGAACACGAGATAGGCCAGCAGGGCCATGCCCAGGCCGCCCAGATAGCCGAAGATCGACCGGTAACCGAGGAGGCCTGTGCGTTCGTCGTAGCTCTGCGTCAGTTCCGCGACCAGGGCGGAGCTGGGGATCTCATAGAAGGTGATGAAGGTGCGGACGATGACGGCGGTCACCAGCAGATAGACGAACAAGACCGTGTCGGACGCGTGCGGCGGATTCCACAGCAGCAGGTAGGAGAGCGCAACGGGTAGGGCGGCGGCATACATGAACGGGTGGCGCCGGCCCCAGCGCGAGCGCCAGTGGTCGGACACCTGGCCGACGATCGGGTCGACGCACGCATCGACGACCAGGGCCAAGGCGATGGCGCCAGACACCCACTGCGAGGGCAGGCCGACGAGCTGGTTGTAGAAGAGCAGCAGGAAGCTCTGGAATCCCGCGTCCTTCACGCCGAACGCCACAGTGCCCAGGCCGTAGGCGAGCTTGGTCGGCAGGCCAAGCCGCGGCCGCTCGCCGATTGCGCCGCGCACCGGGGAGGCCGGCGTCGCCTTGCCGCCCGCGAGAAACGTCACTTCGATCACGCCTTCGCTGGCGGACGTCGCGGTGGGCTCTTCACCTACTCGGCCGCCATCGCCGTGATGCGGGACGAGCGTTCGACCATCCTCCCCGGCCGCGCCTTCGTGGCCTTGCCGTCCCGCTGGATCGCCTCGCCGCTGACGAAGGTGGCGACATAGCCGTTCGCATCCTGCGTCAGCCGCCGCCCGCCCGAGGGCAGATCCCGCACCATGCGCGGGGGCCTGAGCGCCATGCGGTCGAAGTCGATCACGTTGAGATCGGCCTTCAGACCCGGCGCAATGCGTCCGCGGTCGCGAAGGCCCAGCATGGCCGCTGGCTTGGACGTCATGGCGCGCACGAGTTCTGGCAGGGGAAGGCGGCCGTGCTTCCGGTCGCGGCCCCAATAGCTGAGCATGAAGGTCGTGTAGGTGGAATCGCAGATCATGCCGTAGTGAGCGCCGCCGTCGCCCAGAGCCGGCACGGTCGCCGGATCGACCAGCATCTCGCGCGCCGCCTCGAGGTTACGGTCGGCGTAGTTGGCGATCGTCTGGAGCAGCAGGGCGTGGCCGTCATTCTCGAGCAGCAGGTCGTAGGCGACCTCGTCCGGTGAGACGCCGCGGGCCGCCGCCATGGCCGCGATGCTCGTCGAGCGGTCCGGCTCGTAATTGGGCGGATCGCCGAGCGCGTAGATGATGTCGAAGGCGCGGGCGAGACGAAAGAACAGCATGCCGCGCGGTTCGGGCGTGTCGGCCAGGATGGCGGCGCGGACCTCGGGCTTGCGCATCTCCGCCACGCGCGCCGCGAGCGGCAGGTCGGCGATCCGCAGATAGGCCGGGTGGGCCGAGAACGGGTGATAGGACGCGTCGAGGCCGAGCAGCACGCCCACCGGCCGGGGAAACACCTGGCCGGTGACCGGCTGGCCTGCGGCGCGCGCCTCCCGCGTCATCGCCAGCAGATCCCTCCAGCTTCCGGGGTCGGCGCCGCCCACCTGCAGCAGGGTGTACGAGAGGGGGCAGCCCGTCCTGGCCGCCACCCGGCTGAACATCTCGAGATCGGGCCTGGGAGACTCGACGTTCAGGATCGCCTGGATCACCCCGCCGCCGCCATCACGAACGCCCTCAGCGATCGCGGTGAGCTCCGCCTCCGGCGAGTGCGCCGTCGGGATCACATCGCCGGCCAGCGTCGTGTGGAAGATGTTGCGCGAGGTGCCGAAACCGAAGGCGCCCGCCTCGACGGCTTCGCGCGCCAGGACGCGCATCTGGGCGATCTCCTCGGCTGTCGCTTCAGCCCGGTCGATCGCGCGCTCGCCCATCACGTACATGCGCAGCGCCGAGTGCGGCAGCTGCAGAACGAAATCGAGGTCGTGCCGGCGGCGCTTCACGGCCTCCACAAATTCGGGGAAGCTCTCCCAATCCCAGGTCAGTCCATCGGCCAGCACCACCTCCGGCATGTCCTCGACGCCCTCGAGCAGCTTGATCAACCGCGAGTGGTCCTCAGGCCGGCATGGCGCGAAACCGACACCGCAGTTGCCCGTCGCCACGGTCGTCACCCCGTGCGACGACGAGGGGGAGAGTTGCTCAGACCAGATCAGCTGGCCGTCATAGTGGGTGTGCACATCGACGAACCCTGGGGTGACCATGCAGCCCCGCGCGTCGATCTCCTCGCGTCCGGATCCCGAGAAGGCGCCGATGGCGGTGATCTTGCCGTCCGTCACCGCCACGTCGGCCTCGAACGGTTCACCGCCGGATCCGTCGAACACCGCGCCACCCCGGATCACCAGATCAGCCGCCGCTTTCATCTCACACCTCTTCCAGCGCACAGACGTTCCACCCGGCGCGCATACTGCTCCCAGGGGCGAGACCTCGCATAGCCGGGAAACGTAGAATGTCGCGACGTCAGACCGTCGCTCACCCGCCCCGCGTCCGCTCGCTATCCTCCTCGCCGACCTCGCTCGGACCACGCGGGCGTCCTGCAAATCCGCCAGGAAGACCTGGCGGTGCTGGTCGGTGTCTCGCGGCAGACGTTGAACCGGCGCCTCAACGCCCTCCGGCGCGAAGGCGTCCTCGACCTAGCCTACGCCGAGATCACCGTCCGCGACCTTCCGCGCCTGTTACAGCTCGGCGGGGAAGAGGGGCGGTCGGGGCGCCCCTGAGCTTCTTTCGTTGTGGGCGCGATGGCATGAGTTGAGCCATGCGCGCACATGCCTTTCGTCTGACTCCCGGCGCCGACCTCAAAGAGGAGCTGGCGCATCTGACCAGGGAGCATCGGCTTCGCGCCGGCTGCATCCTCTCATGCGTAGGAAGCCTCTCCCGAGCGCGCCTCCGGATGCCGGGCGCAAGCGGCGAGGCGGAGGTCTTCCGGTCGTTCGACGAGCCGATGGAGATCGTGTCCCTGACCGGCACGCTGTCACCGGACGGCCTGCACGTCCACATCGCCCTCTCGCGGTCTGACGGCGCGTGCATCGGCGGCCACCTCGTCCCCGGCTGTATCGTGAACACCACCGCCGAACTGGTGATCGGCGAATTGCCCGAGGTCGAGTTCCGCCGGCTGCCCGATCCCGCCACAGGATACCGCGAGCTCAGCGTGCAGCCGCGGCGGTCCGACGACAGCCAGCCGACGTAGTCGGCCGGGAGCCGTTCTTCCCCTGAACCCTCTCCGTGTTACATGCTCGGCCGGGTTCCGCGGCTCGCCGCATTGAGCTCTCTTAGGGAACCACAGGGGGGAATATCTTGACTGGCGATCTCAAAGCTTCCGCGCCGCCGGCGAGTTACTACGACGCCCGCGGCCGCTCGGATGCGTGGAGCGGCGGGGCGCGCATGATCGAGATATCGACGCCGCTCGGCAAATATCACGTGTGGACCAAGCGGATTGGATCCAATCCGAAGCTCAAGGTGCTGCTGCTCCACGGCGGCCCGGGCGCTACGCACGAGTATTTTGAAGGTTTCGACAGCTATTTCCCGGCAAACGGGATCGAGTATTATTATTACGACCAGCTGGGCTCCGGGAACAGCGACAAGCCTACCGACAGCGCCTTGTGGACCACGGCGCGGTTCGTCGAGGAGGTGGAACAGGTCCGGCAGGCCCTGGGGCTGAATCGCGACAACTTCTGCCTGCTGGGTCAGAGCTGGGGCGGTATTCTCGCGATGGAATACGCGCTCAAGCACCAGCAGAACCTGAAGTGTCTGGTCATTTCAAACATGATGGCCTCGATCCCCGCCTATAACGACTACGCCAGACGGGTTCTGATGCCGGCGATGGACCCGAAGCTGCTGGCCGAGGTGAAGGCGTTGGAGGCGGCTGGCAAGGCGTCGGATCCCGGCTTCATGGAGATCCTGATCCCCATGCACTACGAGCAGCACGTTCTGCGCCGGCCTTACGCCGAGTGGCCCGAACCGGTCACTCGCAGCTTCTCGCACATCAATTCGGAACTCTACACGCTGATGCAGGGTCCCAGCGAGCTTGGAGCGAGCGGGCGGCTGGCCGACTGGGACCGATTCGGCGACCTGAAGCGCATCGACGTGCCGACGTTGGTGATCGGCGCCCGCTACGACACCATGGATCCCGCCTACATGGAGGCGATGTCCAAGCAGCTGCCGAAGGGGCGCTATCTCTACCTACCCGAGGGCAGCCATCTTGCGATGTACGACGACCAGCAGAGATATTGCGAAGGTCTGATCGCGTTTCTGCGAGACGTCGAGTAGGCGCCGCACGAGCACTTCTTCCGACCCGTTGCGAAAGCCCAACTCAGTGGGGCGGCGTTTCGCCTGCCGCCGGCGCGTCTTGCGCTCCCTGCCCAAGCTCGCCGGCGTGTTTTGAGAGCGACACTGGCGCGCTTTGGGAGGCTGCGACCGGTCGCGACCAGGGGTTCATCTCCACGCAGACTCCGCTCAGGTTACCGCATTGCCGAACCTCGCCGGTGTTGCTGTCCATGACGATGATGACCTGGTCGTCGTCTGTTATCCGCGCCCCGGCCGGGTCCTTCGGTTGGTCTGCATGAGCAATCTGGGTCCACATCGGACCCGGTGAGTAGTGGCCGACGCCGACGTATCGGCCATGCCCCGATGTTCCGATCTGATCGAACCCGCTCTTCTGACATCCGCACAGCGCCAGCGCCGACAAAGCGGCGATCCCTGCAGCCAGCTTCATCGTTGCTTGGGCGTGCGGCGACCATGATTGCCAATATTCGTCGGAAGCCATTCGAATTCTCGTGAAGTCCTACTTTTTTGTGACCAATACTGTAAATTGACTATTATAATAACTAAATGTTATCAGGTTCTTTATCAGGAGGGCTTCGGAAATACCTGCTTCGTCATACAACAAATATGAATACGTGAAGGCGGTCTTTCCGTCTTTGCCCAGAAGCACATGCACCGGATTTTCATTGTTATTGAGATCGGATGCGACGTCTCTGCATTTTTCAATCGAGTCCGAACAATCCCATACGCCTACGAACTCGGAAGTGCCACATGCGCTGTGGTCCTTGCAATCTGACATAACGATTCGAATGTCATTCCCGTCCGACGCGGTGTCTATTACTGGATCTCCCTCATCCGTCTTGCCTAGGATTGCTTTGTATCCTGCGTCCTGCAGCGCGAGGACAATGCTCTGTGGGTCATGTGACGTCACATTGGATGCATTCGCTGCTCCGATCAGTCCGGCGATCGTCGCCGAAACTGCGAGCGCGAAAAGAAGTCTGATGCGCATGATCGCCCCCCTGATTCTGCACACAGTTCGATAGTGCATTTTTGAGGCACGATCGCACAAGGATCATCTTTAGTGCAACCGCCAGGGTCGCTGCTGCCGTAGCCGCGCCTTTGCAGGCCATCAGGTCATCAACCTGCTGTCTCGGTACGCCCCATTCTGCAAAAGTGGAGCACACTCGCTGCGTCCGACTTCAAGCGCGATCTCCACGTCCCCCGCGAACCCGCGATCAATGAGCTCGCGTCCTGAGACGCTCCCCCTGAGCACCGACGCGAGGTCATTGCGAACGGCTTCGTAGGCCAATCGGCCGGTCAACGCCTCTGGGCTGACTTCGCCGCCGAGCGCGGCGATCACCGCGCCGGCTCCGAGCCAATCCTCGATCGCAGGGCGCAGGCCGCCGTCTCCCCATCTCTCGCCGCCCGGTATGACGGCAATCGCGCCCGCTCCGGCTGCGTCTCGCACCGCCCGGGCGACGGCTTCGAAGTTCCTGAGGCAGCTGCAGAAAGTCGGGCTTTCGCCAGTGGCGAGCGAGAGGCGTGAGCCATTCGGAGAGGGTAGAAGCAGGCGCGTTCCGACGCCCACTTGACGCAAGCTGGCGGGCGACAAGCTGAGCTGCTGTCCGGCCGTCCTCTTCGGCGAGGCGGCGACGGCGCCGCGCTTCTCGGCTTCCTGCCGTGCCGCCTCAGGGTCACCCCATGGGAATGGAATGACTTCGGCGCCCCGTTCGACCGCCACGCTGACGGCCGTAGAAAATGAAAGCACGTCGACGATGACGAACGCGGCGGCAGTCGAACGGAACGCTTCGATCCCGTTCAGTCCCCACTCGCAGACGATCTGGCCCATTGGTCAGATGTGGCACATGCAAGGACACGCTTTCCACCCCGATCGCAATCGCAAGTCCTTTTCGCGATCCGTTGCAGCTAGTCTCGCCGGTGCTATTGTTGAACCGATGCCGCTCATCGAGATCACATCGCACCAGGCCAGTTGGTCGGAGGATTACCATCGCCTGGCGGAGCGAATTCGACGTCTCGCGCCTCCCGGATCAACTCTGCATCACATCGGCTCCACAGCAGTGCGAGGTCTGGCCGCGAAGGACATCATCGACGTTCAACTGACCGTGGATAACCTTGGCCACGTCGACGTGGACATGTTTGTCGAAAGTGGCTTCACCCCGGTTCCCGGTCTGAGGGATCACGCGCCGGCCGGACTCGAACTGGCTGAGGAAGAACTGCACAAGTTGTTCTTCAGGTATCGCCAGCGCGCGGCGAACCTCCACGTCCGCGAACGCGGCCGCTTCAACCAGCGCTACCCGCTTCTCTGTCGCGACTTCCTCAGAAGCCACCCCGAAGCAGCGGCGGCCTATGAGGTCGTAAAACGGGAGCTGGCCTCGCGTTTCCCGGACGATCTCGACGCCTACTACGCCATCAAGGATCCCGTGTTCGACCTCCTGATGGCCGGCGCCAACGAGTGGGCGGAGAGGGTTTCCTGGACGGAGCCGCCGGGAGACTGACGTTCCCTCGAGGAACTGAGCTAGACCGGGCGAATGGCGATAGACCCCGACAACCTGGCGCACTGGAACGAGGTCACCGCTCACCATGTCGTCTCGCCCATGTACCGGACCGAGGACTTCCGTCGTGGCGAGATCGTGCTCGATCCGGTCGTCCGCGAGGCGATCGGCGACGTCGGCGGCAAGCGCCTCCTGCACCTGCAGTGCCACTTCGGCCTCGACACGCTTTCGTTGGCGCGAATGGGCGCGAGCGTCACCGGACTCGACTTCTCGCCGGCAGCAATAGAACAGGCGCAGGCCTTGGCGGTGGAAGCCGAGATCGAAGCATCCTTCATCGTCTCGGACGTGCTCGACCCGCCGTCGAGCCTTGCTGAGTTCGATATCGTCTTCGCCTCGTGGGGCGCGATCTTCTGGATTTCTGATCTGGATCGCTGGATGCGGGTCGCGGCAAACGCGCTTCGCCCTGGAGGTCGGCTCTTTCTGTGCGAAGGCCATCCGGCGCTGTTGATGCTGGACGAGCGCGCGCCGTCCGGCCTGCTGCGCGTCCGCTGGCCCTGGGACTCTGCGGCCCCTCATGTGGACGAGGGAGACCTCGACTACACGGGCGCCAAGGTCTCAGCAAACAGGACCGTGGGTTACTTCCACGGCCTTGCCCGCATCCTGGGCGCGGCGATGCGCGCGGGTCTCACGATTCGGGGATTTTCGGAGGGTGATCGCGTGCCGTGGAAGGCGCTTGACCAGTTGATCGAGACGGACGGTGGTTACTGGATGCTTCCGCCCGATGCGCCTTTTGTTCCGCTGAGCTTCACGCTCGAAGCGGTGAAGGAAGGTTAGCGTCGATGCGAATGGGTTCGGTGGCGGCGAGGACGAAGTCATGAAGATCGTGCCCCTTCCTCAGCCGGGAGGATGCGTCTGCGGGTTCATCCGTTACTCGCTCGCAGCGGCGCCGTTGCTCGCCTACGCGTGCCATTGTCACGATTGCCAGAAGGCGACCGGCGCAGCGTTCACACTGACGCTGGTCATCCGCACCGCTGACCTGCAGGTCTCCGGCGCTCCCGAGATCACGTCCTCGTCGCTCCGATCGGGGCGCGTGATCGAGCGCAGCTTCTGCCCGAAATGCCGCGTCCCGGTCTTCTCGATGGCGCCGGTTGCGCCTGATTACATGAGCTTGCGGGCAGGCACGCTGGACGATGCGAGCTGGGTCGTCCCGATTTCCCAGAGTTTCGTGGAGAGCGCGATCCCATGGGCGGTGATACCGGGCGTCCGTATCGTGCCATGGGGCGAGTTCGACTATGTGGCGCTCGGCACAGAATGGGTGGCGAGCGCCCCAGAGTTCAGACGGATCTAATAGAGACGACCTCGAATCCCGCGCTCTGAACTGCCCCTACGGATTCCTCATGAATCTGAAATAGAACGCCGCAAAAACCAGAACAATACCGACGTTTGCCGCCAGTCGCTCCCAGATCCAGATCCGATGCCTAAAGAATAATAAATCGACGCCAATGATAATCGCTATCATCGCCGCAATGTAAATCGCGGCGAACAGGTTCCTTGTCATGGCGACCATCCCATCACCTGCGGTGGCCCTTCGGACGCCGGGCTTGCAATCGCTCCACGGCGGCCGTCACTCGCCCGCCGCCAGCCCACGCACCCACTCACTCAACGTATCGGCAAACAGCTTCGGATCCTGGCCATGCATGGAGTGGCCCATCTGCGGGAACGAGCGGTAGTCGAACTTCCGGCCCGCGCCCTCGACCAGCTCGCGAACGCGCCCAGCCTGCAGGTCCGAGATCGCGCCGCGCAGGAGGCCGGCTTCGTCGATCATGCGGAAGTGGTGGGTGAAGAGCACGGGGACTTTCACGGACCGGAGCATCCGCTGGTGGTCGCAGTTCGCCGCGACGGAGCCGGTCCAAAAGGCGCGCGCCCACTCGGGGTCGTATTCCTTCAGATTTTGAGGCGGTTCGGCGCCCGACGGCGGGCGCAGGGTGACCATCCAGGGGTGAAGCTCGTTCGGCGCATTCTCGACCAGCCCTTTCCAGTCGCCGACGTCCCACTGATCGCCCAGGTACTTGGCGTACATGGCGAAGATCGGCCCGATCCCCTGCTTGATCGATGGACCGCACGCGGGGCTGACCTCCGACGTGAAGAGCGGCGGGTCCTCGTAGTGAGCGCCGCGCACCAGCCCGGGCGGCGCATAGGCGGAAAGCCAGGCGGAGAGCACGCCGCCGGACGAGAGGCCGCTCACGATCGTGGGCCGCCCGATCACCCCCTGCATCACGCGGACAAGGTCGGCTCCCATGTTGTCGAGCGTATAGCGGCCGGGCGTGCGGCCCGAGCGTCCCTGGCCCCGAAGGTCGACGGCAAAGATCTGGAAGTCGTCCTTCAGCAGGTCCATGGCCGCCTCGTAGCCCCACCAGGACTCCGTCTGCCCGGGGATCAGCAACAGGGCGGGGCTCGTGGTCTCGCCGGCGGTGGCATAGTTGATCAGAACCTCTCCGGTATCGAAGAGCTGCTCCGGATAGCGGTGCGGGACGTAGGTTTCGTCCGGATTGTGCGGACCGTAGCGACCGACCATCAAAGCCTCCCCTGGCGTTATGCGGCGTCGGCTCTTCGGAGCCGGGCCATGAGCGCGGTGGGATCGGCAGGCGGCGCCGGGTCCTCGCGCCACGCGACTGTCTGGTCACAGCGCACGATCAGCAACGCCTCATGCAGAACCTGGGTCTTAAGTCGGCGCCGCCTCTTTCAGGAGGCCGCGGAACCAAGTGTGAGCGGGGTCGCCGGCCAGTCGCCGCTCCGAGAAAGCGCTGATCTCGAGGGGCGCCAGCGGAAACGGCGGCGGGTGGATCGAGATCGCATGGGTCTTGGCGAAGCGCTCGGCCAGGCGCCGCTGCATCAGCGCCAGACAAGAGGTGGCCTCCACGATCGCCGGCAAAGCGGCGAACTGTTGAACGACGACGAGATTGCGCTGCCGAAGACCAAGCTCCCGGATCTCGGCCGCCGAGTGGTTGGCTTCGATCTTCGGCGACATCTGGAACGTTGCGTGGCGGCTCGCCTCGAACACTTCGCGGGTCAGTTCTCCCGAAAAGGGCGCGTGCGCTAGGGAAGCGATGACGACGATCTCGTCCTTGAACAGGGGCAGGGCGTCGAACCCTTGGGGCATGGCTCCCGGGCTCTCCGGAACGACTACGATGTCGATGGCGCCGCGCCCGATCTCGCTGCGCAGATCGCCCGGCACATCGATGAAATGAACCGAGGCGTGTGGCGCCTGCTCGGACATGAGTTGGGCCAGGCGAGGGGCCAGCAGCAGGGTGACATAGTCTGCGGTGGCGATGACGAAGCGGCGGGTCTGCGCGCCGGGGTCAAACTGCCTGGGCGACAGCAGGGCCTCGATCTCGCGGTGCGCGCGCTCGGTCTGCTCGATGAGCAGCTCGCCGCGTTCCGTCAGCTCCATGCGCCGGCCGACCATCACCAGCAACTCGTCGTCGAAGACTTCGCGCAGCCGGGCAAGCGCTGCGCTGACCGCTGATTGCGAGAGCCCGACCCGCTCGGCTGTTCGGCTGACGCTGCGCGTAACCAACAGCTCTCGCAGGATCGGCAGGAGGTTCAGGTTGTGCTGACGAAGCCACATGCGCTTTGTCCAGCAGGCGCGTACGCCATTTCAGGAGAAGTGAACCCGGCCCCGTTAGCCAATGCGGGCGCGGGTCTCACCCCTGGCTTTGTAGAGACGCCAGAAGGTGTCGGCGATCGCCGAGCCTTCAATGGTGGGCATGCCGGGGGCGTCGGGCCCGGTGCCCTTGACGAGGCCGGCGATGGTGACCTCGCCGACATAAACGCCCTCGCCCTTCAGCCGAGATGCGAGCAGGCCGACCAGCTTGGCCTTGGCGGCGTTGCCGAGGCCCACGCCTATCTCGCCCAGGTTGAGGGTGATGGAGTCGATCATCGGATTGAGCTCGCCGAACGCGCCGTTGGTGACGAGGACGGCGCCGTCGCCGGCCGCCTTAAGGTCCGCCAGAGCCTCCTGCACCGCGCTCAGAAGGCCGACGAGGGCCACATCGAACACCCTCGCCAGCACGGCGGGGTCGATGGCCAGGGGATCGCCCAGGCCCCTGCCGCTGTAGGCGTTCCAGTGGATGACACCGATGGGTCCAAGGGCGGCGTGCGCCTTGGCGATGGCGCCGCGGATCGAGGCCGGATCGCAGGCGTCCGCCGGGAACGCCCCGGCCGTTATCCCCTTGGCCTTCAGCGCCTCGACGCCGGCTGTGAGCTTTGCCTCGCTGCGGGCCACCAGGGCCACAGAGAAACCCTCCGCACCGAACTTGTTGGCCACTGCGCTGGAGACGCCGGGCCCGTAGCCGACGACGACAATAGTCTTGGGCATCGACGCCACCTTCCTCAGCATTTGCAGCCGACTTGATCATAGGCGTTGGTCGTGCGGCCCGCGAGCCGGACCGCGTGTCCCGAACTTTTTGCGCCCGCCAACGAAGGTTGTAAGCGGTAGTTCGAAATCGTACGTATTGGGTCGCCTGGATCGCGGGCGTGACGCCAACCAGATCGTTGCAGGGGGAGGGCTCCGTGGGTCTCACCATTCGCAGGGCGCGCCCGGAGGACGCCTCCGCCTGCGGGCCGATCTGCTACCAGGCGTTCAAGACGATCGCCGAAGAGCACAACTTCCCGCCGGACCTTCCGAGCCCGGAGGTCGCTACCCACGTGGTTTCGACGCTGATTGCGAACAACTCCTTCTACGGTGTTGTCGCCGAGCTCGACGGCCGGCTTGTCGGCAGCAACTTCCTGGACGAGCGCGCCAGCAAGATCTCAGGCGTAGGCCCAATCACTGTCGATCCGGCGGTTCAGAACCAACAGGTCGGCCGGCGGCTGATGAACGCGGTCCTGGATCGATCCGCCGAGGTCGGCTTTGCGGGAGTGAGGCTCGTACAGGCGGGATATCACTGCCGATCGCTCTCCCTGTACTCGAAACTCGGCTTCGAGATCCGGGAGCACCTCTCCTGCCTGCAAGGTCCCGCTCTCGGACTGACCATGCCCGGCCATGCCGTCAGGGGAGCGATCGAGAGCGATCTCGCGGCATGCAACAGCTTGTGCGCCCGCGTTCACGGGCATGATCGCTCCGGTGAGACGGAAGCCGCCGTCAGGCTAGGGGAGGCCATGGTCGTCGAACGTAGCGGGCGCATCACCGCTTATGCGACCACGGTTTCCTTCTTCGGCCACGCCGTCGCAGAAACGAACGACGACCTGAAGGCGTTGATCGGCGCGGCCAAGGTCTTCATGGGGCCGGGGTTCCTCGTCCCCTCGCGCAACGGAGAATTGCTGCGCTGGTGCTTTAGCCAGGGTCTGCGGATCATCCAGCCGCTCACCTTGATGACCATGGGCCTCTACAACGAACCCGCAGGGGCCTTCCTTCCCTCGATCACCTATTAGCCGAGGCGCACGCTCATCCCATCGCGCTGGCGTCTGGCAAGAGCACGAGCTTGCCGTGTGCCCGGCCGCTCTGGCTGGCGCCCAGAGCCTCGCGCCAGTCGTCGAACGGGAATGTGCGGGCGACCGGGACCTTGAACCGGCCTTGCGCGGCAAGCTTTGCGAACTCGCCAAGCGCCTCGTAGCGCAGGGGGCTGAAGCTGTTGCGAACCCCCAGTTCGTCGGCGGCGGGCCCATGGTTGCTGACCGTCAGGACGCGGCGCGCATCGCCTCCGGCGATCTGGACGAGGTCCGGCAGCGCGCCGCTGATCGGACCGGCGTCGAAGATCAGGTCGGGCGCGCCGCCGCAGATCTCGAGCACACGCTCAACCATGCCTTCGCCATAGGGTGTGACCGCGGCGCCCATGCCGCGGAGTTCTGCGGCGAAGGTCTCACCCGCAGCTGCGATCACCCGGGCGTCCCTCATCAGGGCCATCTGGACCGCGGCGAACCCGACCATCGTTCCGGCGCCATAGATCAGGAGCGTGTTTCCGGCCGCCACGCCGAGTGCGTCGACGCACCGGAACGCCGTCTCTACCGCCATCGGCAGCGCAGCCGCTTCAATAGGATCGAGCCCGTCCGGAACTGGCGTCCAGACAACCAGGATCGCGTAGTCTGAGGCGCCGGCGCTCGCATAACCCCTGAAATCAGGCACGCCCAAAACGAGGTCGCCGACCTGGACGTCGGACACGCCCTCGCCGAGGGCGTCGACAGTCCCGGACACGTCAAGCCCGACCCCTCTCGGCAGGTCGCCGGCGAAGAGGCCCCGGCAAAGGGCCCAGTCCGCAGGATTGAGTCCGCACGCATGAACCCGCACGCGGACCTGTCCCGCAGCGGGACTGGGGACGGTGGCCTCCTCCAGGCGCAGGACGTCAGCGGGTTCTCCGTACCGCTGGAACCGGATCGTCTTCATGACGCCGCCAGTTTGTCTGTCGCTCATCTCCGGCCTCCGCGCCGCGCCTGGACGCCGTCGCCAGCCGGGAATACCCAACGGGCGTGGCCGTCATGCGCTCTCGTTATGTCAGTAACTGACATATACTCGTAGAGACAGTCACTGACAATACGAATAGGGTGGGCTCATGCCGCGGAGTGGAGAAGACGCGCGTCGACGCCTCCAGCAGGCGGCCCTGGAGCTGTTTCGCGAGCGCGGCTACGAGGCGACGACGACGGCCGAAATCGCCGCCAGGGCCGGCGTCACCGAGCGCACCTTCTTCCGGCACTTCCCGGACAAGCGGGAGGCCCTCTTCCACGGCGAAGACGCCTTCCGCGCCGCCTTGAGCGACGCCGTCATCGCGGCGCCCGACGACCTCGACCCGATGGGCGCCCTGCTCTTCGCCTTCCGCTCGGTTGAGCAGACGCTGGCGAACAATCGATCGTTTTCCGCACCCCGACAGGCCGTCATCGACCAGACCCCCGCGCTGCAGGAGCGCGTGCTGACGAAGACCGCGGGTCTGATCACCGCATTGTCCGGGGCGTTACGCCGCCGCGGCGTTGAAGATGGAGTTGCTACCCTCGCCGCCCAGGTTGGGATGGCCGCCTTCGGTTACGCGGCGGGCGCCTGGTTCCACGATCCGAAGCCGGGATTGGGAGCGCACTTGCTGCGCGCGTTCGATGCGCTGCAGGACTTGTCCTCGACCTTCCGTAAACCAGGCCCGAACTCAGCTGACGTCCATCGCTGACGGCATACTCTGCGCCTCAAGGTTCTCCGCCGACCAGCTGACGACGCGCGGCGCACTCCAGGGCGAGGAAATCGAGCAGGGCGCGGACGGACGGAAGCTGGCCCCGACGCGAGGGGAACACCGCATGGACGATGCCGCCCCGCGGTCGCCATTGCGGCAAGACATTGACAAGGCGCCCGGCTCGCATGTCGTCCCAGATCTCGATCGTCGGAAGCTGCACCACCCCAACGGCAGCCAGCGCCGCCTCGCGCAGCACCGCCATGTCGTCGGTGACGAGGCGCGGATGGTGCATGATCAGCGCCGTCTGTCCGTCTTCGTGATTGAGCTGCCACTGGTGATCGCGATGCGCAGGGCCGCGATCCAGGCTGGGGAGCCCGCTCAGATCGTGAGGTGACGAGAGTGGCGCCGGGACCAGCGCGGGGCTGGCGACGAGGCTCTGGGTGCTATCGTCGAGCCACCGCATGACGAGGTCGGTCGGCTCCAGCGGGGGAAAACGCACTCGGATGGCCACGTCGAAGCCTTCAGCAATCACGTCGACCCGGCGATTGGTGCTCTCCAGGTGCACTTCCACAGCTGGGTTCAGGAGCATGAACCTGCCGATAAGCGCGCCGAACTGGAAATTGAGCAGCCCGACAGGGCAGCTCACCCGCACCACCCCGCGCGGTTCGGCGCGGACCACAGCGGTGATTTCCTCGGCCGCGTCAGCCTCGACAAGCATGGCGACGCACCGTTCATAGAACTGGCGCCCGATCTCCGTCACCGAGAAGTGGCGGGACGATCTGTTCAACAGGCGCACGCCCAGCCGTTCCTCTACCTGCAGGACATGGCGGCTCAGCTTTGACTTCTGGAGGCCCAACGCCCGTCCGGCGGCGGCGAAGCCGCCATGATCGACGACCGCCACGAAATAATAGAGCGCGTTGAGGTCCCGCATCGTCCTACTGGTAGGACGCAGCGGTGATCACCGCAATCTTCCGGGCGCCCCTTGCGACCCTACCTATGCGGCGACCACTGGCGTGAGACGCCGAGCGACGGTTTCAATGGCGCCATGATCGATCTCAGTGAATTCTTCTACTTTGTTCAGATCGTCGATCGCGGCGGGTTCAATGCGGCTGGGCGTGCGCTCCATGTTCCAAAGTCGACAATCAGTCATCGCATCCATAATCTGGAAACCAAGCTGGGTGTCCGTCTTCTTACGCGCACATCCCGGCATGTCTGCATGACCAGCGCCGGTAGCGAATTCTATCGTCATGCGCTCACGGTGCTGAGGGAAGTCGATCAGGCCGAGGCCGCAATGCGGGAATGGCTCACCGAGTCGGCGGGGTCCGTGCGCTTCACGGCTGCCGTCGCCGTCACTCAGTTCGCCATGCGGGAGATGGTGGCTGATTTCCTGGTGCGCCGCCCCAAGGTCAAGGTTGTCGCCCATGCGACGCCCGATCTGGTCGACATTGTTGGCGACGGCTACGACTTCGCGGTGCGATCGCACTTCGGGCCCTTGCCGGACTCGACCCTGATCCGGCGCACGCTCGCTGAAACGCCATGGTATCTGTTTGCTGGCGCCTCATTTTTCGAAAGCCATCCGGCGCCCCAAGGCCCTCAGGATCTTGCCGGACTTCCAGCGCTTCAGGTCTTGCGAGCAGGACCGGGGGCTGAGGTGGGGCCGGCCTGGCGCCTCGCTCGCGAAGGGCAGAGGGATGAGGTCATCGTCCCGCTCGCCCCGCTTCTGCTAAGCGACGACTTGGTCAGCCTGAAAAAGGCGGCGGCCGCTGGTCTCGGGATCGTCGCTCTTCCGGGCTACGTATGCCGGAGCGAACTGCAGTCGGGTGAACTGCGACGCGTATTGCCCGAGTGGAGCGCTGGCGTCTCGGTCCTGAGCGCGCTGATCCCAGACCGAAGAGGCGTTCTCCCCTCAGTTCGCGCCTTCATCGATCACATCGCAGCGGAATTTCCCAAGGCCGTTCGCCTTGAGTGAAGCACGCTCGCGGACCGGGACAGCGGAATATCTCTCTGAAAGCTAAACGACTTCCACGCAGGGCGGGGATCTAGATCCCTCATCGTCCAATGGATTGGACACCGGGTTCGGCTCCGATGGCTTCTTGGCAAGCGTCGGGCGGCGTACCTGCGCAGGCGCTGGCAGACGCCAGCGTGTCGGCCCCCCCCCGTGGGGCAAGGTTTCGTGGAGGTCGCCTTGCAATCAGATGGGCCGTTCGGCTCGGATCGTCGCGCCGCGAGTGACGGTGGGTCCGCCTCCTCCGGACGCGACGCCGCGATGCGCTTCGACGAACGCTCGCGCGCGGCGGACGGCCATCAATCCGGAGACCGCGGCCTTGCACTTGAAGACCGGCTGCGCGCGGCCTTCGACGCCGGTCGCATCGGCGTTTTCGAGTGGCCTGTACACGAGGCGGCCACGCCGCCGACGGATGAACTGCTCGCGCGGCTGGGCCTGCCCAAAGGCTTGAAGTCGACTGCCGGGCCGGACGATCACCCCGAAGACGTCGAGTTGTTGAACGCCATTCGGCAAAGAGCGCTGAGCGGGGCGGAGCGCTTCATCGACTTCGAGTTCCGCTACTTCGAGCCGAGCGGTCAAACGCGCTGGCTTCAGGTCCGCTCGGAGCTTTGTACATCGGCGGCGGGCAAGGACGAAAGGCTGGTCGGAATCGTGTTCGACGTTACCGGCCACAAAAAGCGCGAGGATCAGCTCAGGTTGCTGGCGCGTGAAGCAAACCACCGAACGCTTAATATATTCAGTGTCATACACAACCTCGTTACGGCAGCGAACGGCGCTGCGAGCGACAACTTCCGCAACGCGTTGCTCGGACGAATCGAGGCGTTGGCGAGGGCGCACTGGGCGCTCGCTGCGGAGCGATGGAAGGGAGCCGAGCTGCGAACCCTGATGGAAAGGGCGATCGGTCCGTATCGCGGGAATAAGGCGGAGCGGATCGAGCTTCGAGGCCCGCCTTGCCAATTTCCGGCGTCCGAGGCCGAAGCCATCACGCTCGTCATCCACGAGCTTGCCACCAACGCCGCCAAATACGGCAGCCTCTCGGGCGAGCGTGGGGTGGTCTCGGTGGAATGGGAAGCCGACCATGGCAGGGTTCGGATTGCCTGGACCGAGTCCGGCGGACCTCGGGTACGGCGCCCGCAATCGGAGGGATTCGGAACCCAGTTCATCGAGCGGATCGTCGAAGGAGGACTTGCCGGAACGGTGAAATTCGACTGGCGCGCCACGGGATTGCGCTGCGATCTGACTTTTCCGATCCCACGAGGCTGGAAGACCTTGCCTTGAATCCTCGCCTATCGTGCGTCGAAAGGGAGGGGCGTCGCGATCGCCGTCGGGCTGGCGGGGGAGGCTGAGTTTTTCTGGCCGCGACTCACGGCTCGGAGCTAATCTGAACGACAAGTCCAGAATCGTACGTGGCGCGACGATATCGCCGCCTAATCCGGGAGCGCCGCTAGCGGCCGATGCGCGCTTTGATCGCGATCCTCGTCGGCGCCCTGGCGTCGCTTCCCTGTTCCGCCCTGGCGTGGGGCAGTGAGGGCCATGAGATCATCGCCGCGATCGCCCGCGATGAGCTGACGCCGCTGGCCAGGGTCTGGGTCGACCATCTGCTGGCCGAGGACACGGGGCCCGATATGCTCTCTCAGGCCACTTGGGCGGACGCATGGGTCGCGGCCGGACACGAGGAAACTGCGAAGTGGCACTTCGTGAACATCGAGTTGGACGAGCCCGATCTGGCCGCCGCCTGCCAGACTCTCCCCAAGACTCCCGGGCCGGAGAGCCTCGGCCCGGCTGACGACTGCATCGTCGACAAGCTGAACGCCTTCGAAGAGGAGCTGGCCGACCCCTCGACGTCCGAGCCCGAGCGGATCCTTGCCCTCAAGTACGTCCTCAATCTGGTCGGCGATATCCATCAACCGCTCCAGGCGGCCGACAATCACGACCAACGCGGCGAGTGCGTGATGGTCTCGCTGGCCGGCCATCGCAGGCTCAGTCTGCACGCTTACTGGGACAGCGTCGTGCTGGCGCCTCTGGGACCCGATCCGGTGGCTGCCGCGCACGCACTGGAAGGTCGCATGACGCGCGTGCAGAAGGCGTCCTGGGCCAAGGGCTCGCCGGGCGACTGGGCGCAGGAGAGCCACGGCCTCGCCAGATCCGTCGTCTACACGATCGGCTCGTCGCCAGGCTGCGGGACCAGGGCGGCGCCGATCGTGCTCAAGCCAGCCTATCAGCGGCGTGCGGAGGCGGCCGCGAGGGTCCAGCTCGAGAAGGCGGGCGTCCGCCTGGCGGCCGTGCTCAATAAATCGGCCGCTTCCGCGG
>DASXGR010000100.1:0-4795 GCA_036488935.1 Caulobacteraceae bacterium
TCAGCTGACCCCGTAGAGGGTCATCACGTCGCGGCGCAGGGCGGCCTGGCTGTCGGGGCGGGAGTAGAACATGTGGCCGCCGGGATAGACCTTAACTTGCAGTCTGTTCGGCGCCCCCATAGGCGGGATCTGTGAGACGACCAGTTCCGATCCGAAGTAGGGGCAGGACAGGTCGTCATAGCCGTGGACGATCAGCGCCTTCATCTTCGGATCGACGGCCAGGGCCTGACGCAGGTCCGAGGCGCTCTCGATGGAGGTGAACCAGTTCTTTTCCCAATGCTCGTTCACCGCGGGATTGAGCGCCTCGTAATGGGCGTCGACCTTCCAGCCCACCTGACGGGTGACGAAGTCGACCATCGCCGAGGTGGTGGGAGCGAGGATCGATTCCAGGATCGGATCGCCCGTGCGCTGCATTGGCGACCAGGGGAAGGGGTCATAGGCGGTGACGTTGGAGTCGTACCAGGAGCCGAGCTTGCCCTCGCTGCGATAGAGTTCGCGAAGGAACCAGCGGCTGTCGATCCGCCCGCCCACCTCACGGACGGACGCCTCCGGAAGGCCGGTATAGGCCGCAACGCGCTTGACGATGCGATCCACCGCCGCCGGGTCGTCGCGACCGCGCAGCAGGTCGGTCACGAATTCCGTCCGGGCGTAGTTCTCGACGTCCGCCATCTGAGTGGGCGTCAGGGCCTTGCCCTCCCGCTCGTAATTGGCGGCGGCCATCGAGGGCAGGGTTATGGCCCAGGACAGGGGCGAGGTGTCGGGATCGACGCCGTTGCGTCCGTCCAGGGCGGGCGAGACCATCACCACGCCGGCGACGCCTACGCCTTGCACCGTCTGCAGCCGGTGGGCGATGGCGGGCGCGCGATAGCCGCCATAGCTCTCGCCGACGACATACTTGGGCGAGGTCATGCGCCCGTTCTTCTGCAGCCAGTCGTAGACGACGCGCGAGAGGTAGGCGAGGTCGCCGTCGATGGTGAAGAAGCGCTTGTCCGTCTCTTCCTGCTTGAGCAGGGAGCGCGAATAGCCGGTGCCGACCGGGTCGATGAAGACGAGGTCTGTGAAGTCGAGCCAGGTCCCCGGATTGTCCCTGAGAACCGCTGGATCTGACGGGCTGTCGCCGGCGGCGCCGAACTGCACACGCTTGGGACCGATCGCGCCCAGGTTCAGATAGACTGAGGCCGCCCCAGGGCCGCCGTTGAAGGCGAAGGTCACCGGACGGTGCGCGTCATGCGGCCCATCGAGCACATAAGCGGTGAACACCACCTCGGCGATCTTCTTGCCGTTCTCGTCGCGGACCGGAATCGAGCCCACGGTGGCCGTGTAGTTCAGCGTGCGTCCATTGAGGACGATGCTCTGCTTGACCGAGGCGTCGGCCGGGAAGGGCGGCAGATCTGGCCGATCGGACTTGGACGCCGCAGCGGCGGGCGACGCGGGCGGGGCGTCATCGGCCGCGGCCGGCGCGGCCTGAGCCGCAATGGCGAGCATCGCCAGCCCGATCGCCGAGCGGCCCACGAAATTCAGGTTCAAAACATCATCCCCGACGAAGGCGGTCGCCGGGGTCTAGGCCATCTGCGGAGGGACCGCAAAGGCGCGCTAGATCTCGAGCGGCTTGTTCGAGAAGACCTGCGCGTGGGGCCCCGTCTCGGGGAAGTGCGCCTTGAGGGCTTCGCCGCAGATGCCGATCGCCTCGACGATTCCCGACGTCGGATCGCGGTCGCCCTTCATCGCCCGGCCAATGGCGGAGGCGGCGTTCTTCCACACCGGATCTCCGACCCGGTCGTGGATTTTCTTGTCCGCCAGGATCTGCACCTGATGATCGTCGAGGGCGACGAAGATCAGGACGCCCGTCTGGCTGCCTCCGGCCCGGCCGGCGATCGAGGCGAACTGCTGGTGGGCGCTTCGCTCGACGCGATGGCGCTTCAGCAGGCCCGGCGTGAGCGCGCGGCGAACGGCCGGGATCTCGAGGATCAGGAACACGAGGACGAAGAGCAGGGCCTGCGCCGCCGCATAGAGGCCAAGACCTAGCGAAAACTCATTTTCCAAGGCGCCGGCCTGGGCGGCCATCCACACCCCTGCGTCCGCTGCGGCCGCCAGCGGGCGCAGGCCAAGGGCCAGGACGAGGGGAGGGATGACCAGTGCGGCGATGGCCGCATAGGCGATGGCCACTTCGGGATAGTGAGAGACCTCGCCGGCCAGAACGCAGACGATCTCGCCCGAGGTGCCCTCCTCGGCCTTGCCGACGGCCTCGGCGATACGGTCCTGGTCGATCGCGTTCAGCATGTCACCAGCTCCCCGAGGCTCCGCCTCCGCCGCCCGATCCGCCGCCGCCGGAGAACCCTCCGCCGCCGCCACCGCCCCAGCCGTCATCTCGGCCGCCCCAGCCCCGGGAGGAGCCGAGGAACATCATCGGCAGGATCCAGCCCATGCCGCCGCCGCCGCGGCCACGGCGGAACATGGCGGAGATGATGAAGAAGAACAGCACCAGCGGGATGATGCCGCCGAGCGCGCTTCGGTGACGAACATGGGTTCCGCCGTTCGCGGCCGCCGCGACCCGCTGTTCGGCGGTAGAAGGATCGACCGTCAACTGGTCGATAATGGCGTCCGTCCCCGCCACGATGCCGCCGGGGATATCGCCGGCCCGGAAGGCGGGCAGCACCTTCTCCTGCAGGATGACACTCGACAGGGCGTCGGTGAGGATGGGCTCGAGCCCATAGCCCACCTCGATGCGCACCTTGTGCTCGCTGGGCACGATGATGAAGACCGCGCCGTTGTTCAGGTTCTTCTGGCCGATCCCCCAATGGCGCAGGAGCTGATAGCCGTAGTCGGAGATCTCGTAGCCCTGTAGCGAGGGCAGGGTCACGATCACCAGCTGCCGGCTCGTCTTCTGCTCCAGGTCCGCCAGCTTCTGGGTGAGCCGGGCCTGGACCTCGGGCGAGAGCACGTGAGCATCGTCCACCACCCGGCCAGTCAACTCCGGGAACTTCGGCGCCGGCTGGGCGAGGACGGCCGGCGCAGCCAGAAGGCAGAAGAGCAGGCCGAGCAGGCCCGCAAGCCGGGTCATTGCTGAGCCGGAGCCGGAGCCGGAGCTGGGCTGGGCGGCGGCGAGCCCGGCGCCGCGCCAGGCGCGCTTGTGTCGAAGCTCACCGTCGGGGCGCTCTGTGCGGCCGCTGTGGCGGTGAACAGGGGCATGGGCTTGGAGCTCGAGTACAGGGTCGCGGCCCAGAAGCTGGTCGGGACCACCCGCAGGGTGGTGTTGTAGTCCTGGACGGCCAGATTGTAGTCACGCCGCGCGATCGAAATGCGGTTCTCGGTGCCTTCGAGCTGCGACTGCAGAGCCAGGAAGTTCTCGTTGGACTTCAGCTCAGGATACCGCTCGTTGGCCACCAGAAGACGGCTGAGCGCGCCGCCGAGCCGATCCTGGGCCTGGGCGTAGCGGTCGAGGTCCGCCTGGCTCGATGGAGGCGTCGAGGGATCCAGCCGGATCTGGGTTGCGCTTGCGCGAGCCTGGGTCACCTCATCCAGGACGGTCCGTTCCTGGGTCGCATAACCCTTCACCGTGGCCACCAGGTTGGGGATGAGGTCCGCTCGGCGCTGATAGTTGTTCTGGACATCGGCCCAGCGCGCCTTCGCGGCTTCCTGTTTGGTGGGAATGGAGTTGATGCCGCAACCGGCGAGGCCCGCGGCGAAAACCGCGACCAGGACCAGACGGCCTGCGTGGCGAAATACCTGCGTCAAGATCCGACCCCCAGGACGCCGCGATCATCCGCGGCGCCTATGAGTCTAATGCGCGGTTCGATGTCCCGCTAGTTACACGCGCGTCATGAGCGATTGGGAGGCTGGACAGCCTGCAACCGATCAGATGGAACTGCGAGATGGACGCGCACGCCACCGCCGTGGAGATCGTCGACCGGCTTGAGATGGAGTTCGAGCGGTCGGTCTCCCATCTCCGGTCGGACCTGCGGGCCTTCCTCTCGGGCCGCACGACGCCGGATCCGGCCTGTCGAGCCGCCGGCGCCTACGCCTATCCCCTTCTTCGGGTTGACTATCCAGGCGGCGGACCGGCCAAGCGCCTGTCGCGATCCTTCGCCCGCTTCAGCCATGTCGGCTCCTACGCCGTGAGCGTCACCAGGCCAGCCCTGTTCCGCGACTATCTCGTCGAACAGCTCACCCTGCTGCTGTCGGATTTCGATGTGCGCGTGTCGGTGGCGAGATCGCAGCAGGAGATCCCGTTCGCCTACGTCCTCGACGAAAACCTCGATCTCGCCGGGGCGGACGTCGAGGCCGCCGAGCTCGCGCGCAGCTTTCCTTCCACGGAACTGGCCTCGATTGGCGACGAGATCGCGGACGGCCACTGGCGCCCGGGACCGGGTGAGGACCGGCCGCTCGCCCTGTTCGACGCCCTGCGAACGGATTTTTCCCTGGCCCGCCTCGCCCACTACACCGGTTCCAGCGCCGAGCGGGTGCAGGCCTACATCCTCTTCACCAACTACACCCGCTATGTGGACGAGTTCGTTCGCTGGGGCATGGACCAGCTGCGAAATCCCGACAGTCCCTACGACCGGCTCTTCTGCCCTGGCGGCGTGGTGATCCAGCGCGGGGATGACGATGCCGAAGCACTTGCTGCGGCCAGTCCGTGGCGCCGTTTTCAGATGCCCGGCTATCACCTCGCCGCACCCGGCCGTCGGGGGATCAGCCTGATCAACATCGGCGTGGGGCCGTCCAACGCCAAGACGATCACCGATCATCTCGCGGTGCTGCGGCCCGAGGCGTGGCTGATGATCGGCCACTGCGGAGG
>DASXGR010000127.1:0-35572 GCA_036488935.1 Caulobacteraceae bacterium
GCTCTCGTGTTGGCCGATCGCGCGGAGGCGGCAGGCCTGGAGCACCCCCTCATCCTGACACTCGCCGCCGAGGCGTCGGAGGCGCGGGGGGACGATGAGTGGGCGGCAAGCCTGTTGCAGAGCGCAGTGGAGCTTGGGCCCGACCAGGCCGAGACCTGGCGGCGCCTGGCGACGGTGCAGGGGCGGTTGGGTCTTCTGGAGCCGGCGCGCGCCGCCGCCGAGCGCGCCCTGGCCCTCGCTGCCGGCGGGGTTCCGTACCTGATGGTCGCCGGCGCGGCTGCTTTCGCGGCGGGGGATCTTGAGGCTGCCCGCGCACACTACCAAGCTGCCGCCGCCTCCGGCGGCGCGGAGGCGATCGAGAAGCTGGCCGCCGTTGCGGTCCGGCGCGGCGAGACCGAAGAGGCACGCAAACTGGCCGGCCGTGCGCTCGCCATTTCGCCGGATCGGCCGGGGGCGGTCCTGACACTCGCACGGGCCGACATGCTGGAGGCGGATCCCGTCGCCGCAGAAAAGCGACTTTGCGATCTTCTCGCCCACGGCGTTTCCGACGCCGTCCAGGTGGCGGCGCTCGACCTTAGAAGCGAGGCCCGTGACGCGCAGGGCAAGGTCGAGATCGCGTTCGCCGACTGTGCGGCGCGCAACGCCCTCATTGCACGCGCCAGACCGCCTGCTCCCGCACACGAGCCTCGGCTGGAAGAAGCGCGGCGCCTCGCCGCCTGGTTCAGTCGCGCTGATACCCGCTCATGGCGACATCGGCCGGGCGACGATGAAGAAGGCGCGCGGACCTTGCGTCTTCACGCCTTCGTGGTCGGCTTCCCCCGATCCGGCGCCACCGTTCTGGAAAAGGCCCTGGCCAGCCATCCCCAGGTTGTCAGCCTGGCGGAGGTGGATTGTCTCGGCGAGGCAGGACGGGACTGCCTGTGCGGCCCGGCGCAGCTCGCGGCTCTGGCGGACATGGATCAGGCGCAGGCCGATCGCCGTCGCGCGCTTTACTGGCGGCGCGTGCGCGAGAAGCTCGGCGACAATCTCGACGGCAAGACCCTGCTCGATACGCGGCCCCTGCACACCCTCGCCCTGCCGGTCATCGCCAAGCTGTTTCCCGATGCGGTGATCCTGTTCGCTGTGCGCGATCCCAGGGATGCGGCGCTGAGCTGCTTTCGGCGGCGCTTCCGGCAGAACGCCGCGGTGGCTGAGTTCCTCACCCTCCCGGACGCTGCACGCTACTATGACGCCGTGATGGACCTGGCGAAGGTCTACCGCGCCCTGCTCTCGCTCGATGTGCTGGAGGTGCGGCACGAGGCCGTGGTGGCGGATTTCGACGCTGAACTCAGGCGCGTTCTCAACGCCCTTGGCCTTCCGTGGCACGACGCGGTGCGCGCCGCCCATCTGCAACTGGCGGGAGGGCTCAATAGTACGGGGGTCGGCCAGTGGCGCCGCTATGCACGGCATCTCGAGGTGGTGCGTCCGATCCTCGATCCCTGGGTCGCCCGCGGGGGCTATCCCTGGGTCTGACCCGTGCAAAACGCGCCCCGCGGACTTAAGGCGTCGGCCCCGGATCGGGCTTTGCCAATCCCGAGGGGGGATAGGCCGGAAGCAACGCAGGGGGCGGCGGCAAACCGACTGGCTTGCCGGCGATCTGCTTCATCAGCATGGACACGGCTGTTTCGAGCTGGGCGTCGTGACCGGCCAGCAGATCGGCGGGATAGTTCTCCACCTCCACGTCGGGGTCGACGCCATGGTTCTCCACGGCCCACTGGCTGTCGGTCGTGTACATGGCTCCCTCGGGGATGGTGACGTAGCCTCCATCCATCATCTGCCAGTTTCCGCGGATGCCGCGCACCCCGCCCCAGCTTCGCGTGCCCACCAGAGGCCCTAAGTGATAGAGGCGGAAGAGATAGGGGAAGATGTCTCCGTCGGAGGCGGACCAGTGGTTCAGAAGAGCCACCTTGGGTCCGTTCAACACCTGCTGTGGCTCCGTCGCGATCCCGCGCTCCCGGTTCACATCCAGGGCCACGAGAACCCGGCGCAGGCGTTCGAGGGCGTAGGGGGCGATGAACCCGCCGCCGTTCCAGCGGTCGTCCATTATCAGAGCCTGGCGGTTCAGCTGGGCGTAGAACTGCCGGACGAACTGCTGCAGGCCCAGCTGCTCCATGTCTGACATGTAGACATAACCGATCCGGCCACCCGACAGTTGGTCGACCACCTCGCGGTTGTGCGCGATCTGGGCCGCCTCGCGCACGCTCAGCTCGTTGGCGATCGGCTGCACGACGACGTGGCGAGCCGTCCCGTTGGGGCTTTCCGCCACCGTCAGGTCGACGGTGGTCTTGGCGTCCGCCAGCTGCAGGAGGGCGTCGGGATTGGTCGGCGCCTTCAGCTCCACCCCGTTGACGGCCAGAAGGTAATCGCCGGCCTTCACGTCCAGTCCGGGCTGGGTGAGGGGGCTGCGATATTCCTCGCGCGTGTTGTCGCCCGGATAGATCCGCGCGAACCGGTAGCGGCCGGAGGCAGGATCGAGGGCGAAGTCCGCGCCGAGCAGGGCGCTCTGGACCTTGGGCGTGGTGTCCCCATCGTCTCCGCCGCCGACATAGGTGTGGGAGTTGCTCATCTCTCCCAGCATCTGACCGATCAGATAGTTGAGGTCCTCGCGAGAGCCGACCTGCGGCAGGAGCCTGGCGTAGCTGTCGTGCACGCCCTGCCAGTCCACGCCGTTCATCGCCGTCGAGAAGAACAGGTCGCGTTCGAGCCGCCAGGCGTTCTCGAACATCTCCGCCCATTCCGCCTTGGGATTGACGATCAGCCGTAGGCGCGACAGGTCCAGCTTGTTGACCTTGTCGGGGTCCTTGGTGGCGTCCTTCCGCGTCTCTAGCACGGTGTAATCGGCGTTGTGCCGGATCAGCACGCGCCGCCCGTCGAGCGAGAGAGCGTAGGCGTCCACATCCTGCACGATCACATCGTCTTTGCGCGTCTTCAGGTCGAAGAAGTGCAGGGCGGATTTCTCGCCGCTCAACGCCCCTTGGATCAGGCTGAGCGGCTGGGTCAGGTAGTAGATGCGGTTGTCCCGCGCATCCATCTGGACGATTTCCGCCGGCTCGATCGGCAGGGCGACGGCGCGCGCCATCATCCCGTCGACGTCGACGTGGATCGGGGGCAGGGGACCGATCTGGTCCGGCGGAGCCATGCCGCCCTGCGCCTCCTGGGCGTTTTCCAGGCTTGGGGGCGCCGGCGCGACCTTTCCGGCTGCGTTCAGCGGCGGACTGGGCGCTTCGGAGGTGGGCCCGGTGTCCGCCTCATCCGAGCGCGGGGCGACCGGTGAGACCGTGGAGCGGGAGAGGGGGATGGCGTAGACGCCCAGGGACTTCAGAATCGCGAAGTCAAATTCATTGTCCGACGGCACCGGGTTCTCGTGCCGGTTGGACACGAAATAGAGGTACTTGCCGTCCGGCGACCACGCCGGGTTCGTGTCGATGCTGGCGCCTTCGCCCAGGCGCGTAGTCCGGCCTGTGGCGATCTCGGTCAGATAGAGGTCGCGACGGACCTGGTCGGCCGCCATGCTGTAGGCGATCCACCGCCCGTCCGGTGAAAAGGCGGCGTCGTGGATCTCGCCGATCTTGTCCTGGGCGATCATACGGGGTTCGCCCCCGGTCGTCGGGACCAGCCACAGGCGGTGCTCCCCGTCGGCCACGGCCAGCAGCTTGCCGTCGGGCGAGAACAGCGGAGCGTAGAAGTATCCGGTCCTGAAATGGGTCAGCACCCTCTCTGGCCCGCCCTCGGCCGGGCGCAGGGCGACCTGCTGCGACCCGCCGACGTCGGTGGTGTAGGCCACGAACTTTCCGTCGGGCGACCAGGCGGGGTGGTCTTCATCCACGCCGAGCGTGCCGGTCAGATCGCGCGTGGCGCCGTTCTTCGTCGGGACGCTGAAGATGTCGCCGCGCGCCGAGAGAAGCGTCCGCTGGCCATTGGGGGCGAGGGCGAAGTCGGGATCGCCCGCCGCGTCCTTGTCGCGGATCTGATCCTTGACCTGCGCCACGTGGGCCCGTGTGCGCGGATTGTCATCGGGGACGAGGACAGGAACCTCGCGCACCTGCTCGCTCGGCAGGTCCATGACATAGAGCTTGCCGCCCTGCTGGAACGCGATCGAATCGCCGCCGAGCGCCGGGAAGTCGATGTCGTAGTCGGTGAAGTGGGTGACCTGCCGGGTCTGTTTTGTGTCTTCGTCGTAGACCCAGATGTTCGCGCGCCGGTGCTCGTCACGGTCGGCGAGGTAATAAATCCGGTGGTTCCACCACATTGGCGAGGTGTTTGTTCCCGACCAGGTGGTGATCTGGGTCAGCTTGCGGCTGTTCAGGTCATAGGTGAACACCTGCTGCGCCAGTCCGCCATTATACCGCTTCCAGGTGCGTAAGTTCCGGAAGATGCGGTTGTAGGCGATGGTGTGACCGTCCGGGCCGAAGGTCGCCAGGCCCACAGCGGAATCGATCGGCAGCGGCGTCGGCTCGCCACCGGCCACAGGAATTTCGAAGAGGTTCTGGATCCAGTCATTCCAGGCGTTGCGCTTGGTCAGAAACACCACGGCCTTGGAGTCCGGCGTCCAGGTGACAACCATGTTGTCGGGCCCATGCCGACCGCCCGTGCCGGGCTCGGCGGCGGGGTGAAAGGTGAGCCGTCGCGCCGCTCCGCCCGCAGCCGGGATCACCCAGATGTCCGTGCCGGCGTTGGAAGCCTCGGTGTAGGCGATCCACCGGCCGTCCGGCGAGACACGCGGGAACAGGTCCTGGCCCGGCGCGCTCGTCAGCCGCTCGGCGGTCCCGCCGGTCTTGGCGACCGCCCAGACGTTGCCGTCGGCGACGAAGACGATCCGATCGCCGTAGGGTTGAGGGAATCTCGGCAAGGCCGCCTGGGCGGTCCCCGCCGCCAGGACAGCTGCCGTCGTCGCCAGTAACCGCCAATTCATCCGCGATTCCACCCGTCGTTTTCGCTCACCTTAGGGAAGCTGCGGCGCCGGGCCGAATTACATCTTCGCCATGTGGGGCCGCTTCTACCTGGGACGGCTAGATCCGCTTCGCCGCCGGCCGCGCCAAGCCGTAGAGCGCCGCGCTGGAGGCGAGGATGGAGCCCAGGATCACCGCCGACATCGGCCGGGCGGTGCCGTCGGCGAAGATCGCCGTGAGGCTCGAGATCAGGGCGCCGGCGGCGAACGAGGCGGCGCCCATCAGGGCGGAGATGGACCCCGCCCTCAGCGGGTCGACGTTGAGAGCGGCCGCCTGGGTGTTGGCCCCGACGAGGCCGAACGAAGACACCACGACGAACAGCGGGATGAGCACGCCCCACCGGCCGCCAAAGCCCGTATAGGCGTCCGCCGCCAGCACGGCGGCGAAGACGATCGAGGCTGCTCGCGAGCGCATCAGGATGTATTCGGGGCTGTGACGGTGCAGCAGGTGCGCGTTGACCTGGCTCATGGCGATCAGGCCAAAGCCGTTGATGCCGAACACCACGCCAAACATGCTGGGAGGCACGTGATAGGCCGTGATCAGCAGGCCCGGCGAGGCGGCGATATAGGCAAACAGAGCCGCGCCGTTGAAGGCGCCGGCCAGGATGTATCCCATCAGCATCGGGTGGCGCAGCAGAGCCAGATAGGCGCGGAACGGGTGCTCAGACCGGGCCTTGGCCGCAGTCTCGGCCGAGCGCGTCTCCGCCAGGGCGAAGAACACCCATGTGCCCGCGATCAGGCCAAAGCCCGTCATCACCACGAAGATTGCACGCCAGCTCGCCAGGGCCAGCAGGCCGCTGCCCGCGAGGGGCGCAAGGATCGGGGCGAGGCCCATGACCAGCATGAGCTGGCTGAGGATCCGCGCGCCCTGCCGGTGCTCGAAGCTGTCGCGCACGACCGCCCGGGCGATCACCTGTCCCGCGCATCCTCCCAGGGCCTGCAGGAACCGCGCAAGAATGAGGGCCGGCAGGGAGGGCGCCAGGGCGCAGGCGGCCGAGGCGAGGGTGTACAAGATCACGCCGAAGAACAGCGGACCGCGCCGCCCCCATCGATCCGACGCCGGGCCATAGAAGAACTGGCCGAGCGCCATGCCGAGGAAGAAGGACGACAGGCTCGCCTGGGCCGCGCCGGCCGGAGCGTGGAAAGCGTGTCCGATCGCCGGCAGGCCCGGCAGGTACATGTCGATCGAGAGGGCGCCGAAGGCCGTCAGCGAGCCCAGCAACACCACCATCGCCCACGGTGTCTTGGTCCGCGCAGGGGCGGCGGTCTGGGCAGGCGCGGCGGTCATGGCGCGCAGATACCCTGATCCGTTGGGCAGGACAGCATTTTCCCTTCGGACCGCCGGCTTCCAGCCGGCCCTTTCTTTAGGCGCCGCTCGAGGACTTGCAGGGAGAAGAGCCGACTGGAAGCCGGCGGTCCGAAGGGAGGTCCGTGCTTCTCTGTCGGCGCCGGGCATGCCAAAACCGCGTAGACAAGAGCCCCCAAGGAGGCCGCCCGCATGACCCTGCAGTACGACCTCTACTGGTCCTTCCGCTCGCCCTATTCGTACCTGCTCACCCCGCGCCTCGTGGCCCTGGAGCGGGAGTTCGACGTGAGGGGGAACATCCGGCCGGTCTACCCGCTGGCGGTGCGCACGCCGGAGTTCTTCGACACGCGCGATCCGTTGTGGGCGCCCTATCTGCTGCGCGACATCATGCGCGAGGCGGAATTCCTGGGAACGACCATTCGTTGGCCCAGGCCGGACCCGGTCTACATGGACCGCGCCACCGGCAAGTACCCAGCAGAGCAGCCCCACATCCACCGCCTAACCCGCCTGGGCGTCGCTGCGGCCAAGCGGGGGAGGGGGCTGGCCTATCTCGATGAGGTCGCTCGCGTGATCTGGAGCGGCGCGACCGACAACTGGCATGAGGGCGACCACCTCGATCGCGCCGCCGAGCGCGCGGGCCTCGACCCGGCGGAGCTCTCCCGCGCCGCCGACGAGGAGGCCGGGCGCCTGCATACCGTGATCGAGGACAGCCAGCGGGCCCAACGCGCTGCGGGCCATTGGGGCGTGCCGATGATCGTCTTCGCCGGCGAGCCCTTCTTCGGTCAGGACCGGTTCGATCAGTTCAAGTGGCGCCTCACCCAGCACGGCCTGACGCCGGTTTGAGGATCCCCGCCGCGCGGCGAATGCCGTGCGGCGGTCGATCAGATCCGCGCTCGCCTACTCGGCGGCCTTGAGTTTGGGGATGGGGCCGAGCTTCACGCCGTCCGGATAGTATTTCCATCCGTCCCGGACTTTGACGCGCTCATCCCAGGGCAGCTTGTACTTGCCGTCGGCCAGATCGCGCACCCAGGTCAGATAGTTCGCGTGCTCTCCGCCGACCTTGCCCACGTAGCCGCGGTTGCCGACGTTGAAGATGTTGTTCTCCAGCGCCCAGTTTTCGCGCGCCTTGTCGGCGAGGCGCGGGAATAGCTCTGCCGTCACGATCTCCCAGGGATTGCGCTGACCCTGCTGGATGACCGTCCCATCGTAGTTACAGACCGTTCCTTCGCCGAAATAATAAAATACGCCGTCATAGCCAGCGAGATTGACGGAGATTGAATACATCAGATTTTGCCAGGCATTCGATCGGTTCGTCAGAATCCATTGATCGTTGACCTGCGTGGAGTAACCGGAAATCCGGATGTAGACGTTGGCGCCCTTGTACGCGGCTTCGCGAGCCAGCTCTGGAAACATGCCGTCATGGCAAATGCAGACCGCGAGCTTCGAGCCCTTCGGCCCATCGCAGACCGGCATGCCGAGATTGCCCGGATACCAGGGCTCGATCGGCACCCATGGCTGCAGCTTGCGATAATGCAGTGCGATCTCGCCCTCGGCGTTGATGATGATCGCGGTGTTGAACGGAGCGAGGGTCGGATCCTCATTGCGCTCCATCAGCGAGAACACGCCCCAGACCCGGTTGCGGCGGCAGGCTTCCTTGAATTCCCCGATTTCCGGAGAATCGAGCGTGAGGAGCATCTCATCATAGCTCCAGATCGCGGTATTCAAACCCTGAGTCGAGTATTCCGGAAAGACTATCAAATCAAGATCTGGGTAGCCGGCCTTGGTGCTGTCCACGGATTTACAAATCTGTCTGACTTGAACTTGAATATCTTTAGGTCCGCTGATTACAGGGGCAGGATATTGGATCATCGCGACGAGAAGGGCTTCTTCCCACGCGCTCACGCTGCCTGTGCTACCCATGTGGTACTCCAGTGTGAAAATGCAGAGGCGTGGAAGATTTCGTGCGAATGGTTCCTTTTCGTGGTTCACTTTTGGTCATTTGAAGGGGCAAAAGCCGTAACACCTTCCAAACATCTCAGATGAGTTACAGTCGGACACGCCATTATTTGTCGGTTTATGCGTAATCTTGACGGCGAGTGCTGTGATCTATTCAATCAGTTCAAATGGCGTTCTGGTTGGCATGGGCGCCCGACTTTAAGGCGCGGGCTTGAGAACGAGGGGCAGGCCAGCGACCACGAGCACGACCTCCTGGGCCATCTCCGCCACCCGCTGGTGAAGTCGGCCGGCCTCGTCGCGGAAGCGCCGGGCGAGGGCGTTGTCCGGCACGACGCCCCAGCCGACCTCGTTGCTGACTAGCCACAGCCGTGCCGGACAAGCGGAAATCGCCACCGGCAGGGCGTCGAGGCGCGCCCCATGGTTATCGTCCTCGGCCAGCATGGAGTTGGAGAGCCAAAGCGTCAGGCAGTCGACGACCGCTATGTCGTCCGGCGCCAGCGAGTTCAGCGCGCCGGCGAGGTCCAACGGCGTCTCCAGATTGATCCAGCGGTCGGCGCGTTCGGCCTGATGGGTGGAGATGCGCTCGGCCATCTCCGCGTCGCCGGGCTCGCCGGTGGCGATGTAGACGGGCTTCCTGCCCACCGCCGCCGAGGCCCCCTCAGCCATGCGTTGGGCGTAGCGGCTCTTTCCCGACCGCGCGCCGCCCAGGACCAGGCTCGCGCCCACCGGACCTCTCCATCTGTTGCGATATGTTGCGTTGACCCTGCAACGTTGACCGAGTCGCTCGCCCCGACCTAAGCTTGTCGGGCGTCAGGTTCCCCGAAAGGGGATCAAAAGGGAACGGGGTGAGGAACCCCGGCTGCCCCCGCAACTGTGAGCGGCGAGTCCGCCCGTCATACGCCACTGGGTCCTTCCGGGCCTGGGAAGGCGACGGGCAAGACGGTGACCCGCAAGCCAGGAGACCTGCCCGACGCGGTCGTCCTTCGTCCGGCCGGGGTGCGCCGAGCGAAACGGGTCCTTCCCGTGTGGCGGCGTCTGCCACCGCGCCCCGCGGTCGGCCGGTCGTCGGGCTTCTCCGGCGGCAGGCTGAGCAGCGGCGCGCTTGACCACATGCGGAGAGCCTGTTGCGCACGTCATCGTTCCTATTGTTCACCGCCCTGGGCCTCGCCGTCCCGGGCGCGCTGCTTGCCCAGTCCCAGCCGCCGACCCAGGCGCCATCGCCCGATGTCGGCGGGGCCGCCGCCGCGACGGCGGTGGAGGCGGTGGTCGTCTCGCCCAACCGCTCGCCCACGCCCATCGACCAGGTGGGCCAGCCGGTGACTGTGCTGACCCTGCCGCAGATCCGCGCCGACCAGGAGACCACGGTCGCCGACATCATCGCCCGGACGCCGGGGGTGACCATCGACCGCGCGGGAGGCCCTGGAGAGACGACGTCCGTCTTTATCCGCGGCGCCGACTCCGACCAGACCCTGGTGCTGATCGACGGGGTGAAGGCGAACGACCCCTCCGATCCAGGGGTCGGCTTCGACTTCTCGACGCTGCTGACGGGCGATATCTCGCGCATCGAGGTGCTGAGGGGGCCGCAGTCGACGCTCTACGGCAGCGAAGCGATCGGTGGCGTCGTCAATGTGGTCACGAACGAGCCCACCCGTCCACTGCAGGGCGAACTCCAGGCGGAGGGCGGGACTTACGGCACGGCCTATGCGCGGGCGGCGATCGGCGGGAAGGAGGACCGGTTCACCTGGCGTTTGTCGGCCTATTCAGACTCCACCGACGGGATTCCGGCCTTCGATCAGTATCTCGGCGGCCGGGAGGACCGCGGCTTCCATACGCAGGGCGCCTCGGGAAGCTTCCTGTTCGACATCACGCCGGCGGTTCAGTTCGACCAGCGGTTCTACTACGTCCATGCGCGCAATGAATTTGATGGCTTCGACACGCCCACCGGCAATTTCGGAGACGACCTGGAGTTCGGTCGCTCGCAGCAGTTCATCGACTACACCGGTTTCGACGTCTCCACCCTCGACGGCCGGCTGAAGAACCGTTTCGCCTTCGAGTACAATGACATGAGCCGGGTGAACGAGGATCCCCAGCAGATCGGGACCAAGTACACCTTCCTCGACACCGGCCAGGACTCTACCTTCGAGTACGAGGGGACCTACGCCCTCGCAAAGCACTGGACGGTGGTGTTCGGCGGACAGGCCGAGCACTCGATCATCGATACGGTCTCGCCGCCCTTCAACCCGCTCACCCTCCACGCCGATCAGGACATCGACGGCGGTTACGCCCTGCTGACCGGAGATCCGGTGTCGGGTCTTACCCTCACCGGGGGCGTTCGCGTCGACGCGCACACCACCTTCGGGGCCCACGCCACCGGCCAGGCCTCGGCCGCGTGGCGCCTGAACGACGGGAACACGATCCTGCGCGCCAGCTTCGGCCAGGGCTACAAGGCGCCCTCGCTCTACCAGCTCTACAGTGAGTTCGGGAACGTGAACCTCCAGCCGGAAACTGCAACCGGATGGGACACGGGGGTCGAGCAGCACTTCTTCGGCAGCCACGTCATCCTGCAGGCGACCTATTTCAGCCTGTCGAGTGACAATCTGATCGAATTTGTCGAGTGCGTCGGCGTGGCGACCCCGCAGTGCCTGACGCACCAGGTGGCGGGCGGCTACTACGACAACGTCAACAAGGCCCTCTCGCGGGGCGTGGAGCTGCAGGCCGAGGTGAAGCCAACCGCCGCCCTGGATCTCACCGCCAACTACACTTTCGACGACACCGAGGACCGCTCGCCCGGCTCGCCGACCTTTGGCAATGAGCTCGCGCGCCGGCCGCGCAACCTCGCCAACCTCCAGGCAAGTTATGTCTGGCCCTGCAAGCTGACGACATCCGTGGCCGTGCGTCACGCCAGCCACAGCTTCGACGACGCCGCCAACACCATCCTGCTGAAGGGCTACTACCTGCTCGATCTGCGGGCGTCCTATCCGTTGCGCCACAATGTCGAGGTCTACGCGCGGGTCGAGAACGCCACCAACACGCGCTACGAGACGGTCTTCGAGTACGGGACCCTAGGAAGGGCGGCCTATGCCGGCGTGCGGTTCGATTTTTGATCCTGGCGCCCTGGCCGTGCATGGCGGGCGGCTGGGCGCCGCCCGGGCGCGCTTCGCGGCCGCGCCCGAGCCGTGGCTTGATCTTTCGACAGGGGTGAACCCCCGGCCCTATCCGGCGCCGCGGGCGAGCGCCGCCGCCCGGGCGCGCCTGCCCGATCCTGAGGAGACCCACGCGCTGGAGTTGGCGGCGGCCCGCGCCTTCGGCTGTTCGCCCGAGCGGGTGCTGGCGACGCCCGGCGGCGAGGCGGCGATCCGACTCGTGGCGGGGGCGATCGGCGCACGAACCGTGGCGATCGCCTCGCCCACCTACGGCGGCCATGCGGCGGCCTGGCGGGAGGTGGGGGCGGAGGTCCTTGAGATTCCCCGTGCGCAACTTACGCAGGCGACCGCGGATGTGCGCGTCCTCGTGAATCCCAACAATCCCGATGGAGCGGTGGCTTTCCCTCCAACAGTCGCGGCTTTGGCGCCGGACGGCGGATGGCTCGTGGTCGATGAGGCTTTCGTCGAGGCGGCGCCCGAGCTCAGTGTCGCCGCGCTCGACCTCGATCGAACCATTGTTCTGCGCTCTTTCGGCAAGTTCTACGGTCTCGCGGGCCTGCGGCTTGGCTTCATCGTCGCCGCGCCGCCCCTGATCGCCGGGTTGAGGGGGCGGCAGGGCGAATGGCCGATTTCTGCCGACGCCCTCGCGGCGGGCCTGGCCGCCTACGCGGACGCCGGGTGGGGCGCGCGAACACGTACTCGACTGGTTCGGGGCGCTGAGCGGCTGGATCGACTGCTCATCGGCGCGGGCCTGGACCTGGTCGGGGGGATCAGTTTGTTCCGGCTCGCCGCCGCCGCGGACGCGACCCGCCGCTTCGAGCGCCTGGCGTCGCGAGGCGTCCTTGTGCGCCCCTTTGCTCATGACGCGAGACTGTTGCGCTTCGGCCTTCCGCCCGCTGGCGCATGGTCGAGGCTGGCCGAGGCCCTGATGGAGAGCCGCCCATGAGCGAGGAAGACCGCAACGCCGAACACGCCCGCGCCATGCACGCCCTGCGCGCCGAGCGGGAGACCATCATGGCGCAGAAGCGCGAGGGCCAGGGCCTGTTGATGGTCCACACCGGCGATGGCAAGGGCAAGTCGACCGCCGCCTTCGGCATGATCGTCCGCGCCCTCGGTTGGGGCTTCAAGGTCGGGGTGGTCCAGTACATCAAGGGCAAGTGGATCACTGGCGAGCGCAAGTTCCTCACGCGCTTCCCTGACCAGGTGCGCTACGCCGTCATGGGCGAGGGCTTCACCTGGGACGTCGCCGACCGCGAGCGCGACATCGCCGCGGCGCGGGCGGCCTGGGCGAAGAGCCTGGAGATGATCGCCGACCCGGACCTCACCCTGGTTGTGCTGGACGAGCTCAACATCGCCTTGCGCTACGAGTATCTCGACGCGGACGAGGTGGTGGCGGCCCTCCTGGCGCGTCCAGCGGAAAAGCACGTCTGCGTCACCGGCCGCGACGCCCCTCCGCAGCTTCTGGCTGCAGCGGACCTCGTGACCGAGTTCAATGCCGTGCGACACCCCTTCGAAGCCGGCTTCAAAGCCCAGAGGGGGATAGATTTTTGAGGCGGCCGAACGCGGCTTTCCCTCCCCTTCTGGGGAGGGTGTCCTCCGCAGCCGGAGGCGAAGGAGGACGGGTGGGGGCGCGAGGGGCCATGCGAGGCCTCGCCCTTTCACCTCACTTCCCCCACCCGTCTTCTCGCTTCGCTCGAAGACACCCTCCCCAGAAGGGGAGGGATCGAGTGCTGCTGCTCGCTCTGGCCGCGGCGTCCATCGCGGCGGCCCCGGCGCCTGCCGCCCCGCGGCGCGTCGTCTCCCTCAATCCTTGCCTCGACGCCATTCTAATGGACGTGGCCGATCCTTCGCAGATCGCCGCCCTCAGCCGCTATTCGCGCGATCCTGGGCAGTCGGCGGTATGGGCTGAGGCGCGCCGCTATCCCGCGGTGTCCGGCACGGCCGAAGAGGTCGTCGGCCTGCGGCCCGACCTCGTGCTGATCAGCGGCATGGGCGCCTCCGGTCTGATGGGCGTGCTGCCACGCCTCGGCGTCGCCTCGGCCAGCTTCGGCGTGCCCTCGAGCGTGGCGCAGAGCGAGGCGCAGATCCGACGCGTCGCCCGGCTCGTCGGTCATCCCGATCGCGGCGAGGCTCTGGTGGCGCGGATTGAGGCGGCCCTGGCCGCCGCCGCTCCGCCGCCGGGGACGCCGCGCCTCAGCGCCCTCGTCTACGTGGATAAAGGCTTCGCCTCGGGGCCCGGCACCCTGATGGACGAGCTGATGCGGCGCGCCGGTTTCGACAACGCCGTGCGGCGCTACGGCTTCACCCGCTCCGCCGATGTGCCGCTGGAGCTGGTGGTCGCCGACCCACCGCAGGTGCTTCTCGCCGGGCGCCTCGCTCCCGGCGAACCGACCTGGGCCGACCGCGTCATTTCCCATCCGGCCCTGAGAGCCGTGGCGGGACGCATGAAGCGCGAGAGCTTTCCTCAGACGCTGCTGTTCTGCGCCGGACCGGTGATGATCCCCGCAGTGCAGGCCCTCTCGGCTGCCCGGCGCGACGCTCTTGGCGGGGCCGCTTCGTGAGGCGGGTTGCTCCCCTGGCCGTCGTGGCGGGGTTACTGGCTCTGCTCGTCGCGTTGTGCGCCCTCTCGCTGGTCGCCGGCCGGGTGTGGATCCCGCTCGACAGGCTCGGCGAGGCCGGGGATCCTCGCTGGGCCATCATCACCAGTCTGCGAGTTCCGAGGACACTTCTCGCCCTGGCCGTCGGGGCGGCCCTGGGGCTCTCCGGCGCGGTCCTGCAGGGCTACACGCGCAATCCCCTGGCGGATCCCGGTGTGCTCGGCGTCTCATCCATGGCCTCGCTCGGAGCGGTTCTCACCCTCTACTTCAACCTCACGGCTCCGGGCGCCACGGCAGCTTTCGCGATGGCCGGAGCAGCGACCGGCGTGCTCATCCTGCTGGGCCTGACCGGTTCGGCCGGCGGGGCCATCACCTTCCTGCTGGCCGGCGTGGTGCTGAACGTCATCGCCGAGGCGGGCCTATCCCTGGCGTTGATGCTTTCGCCCAACCCCTGGGCGGCGTCTGAGATCGTGACCTGGCTGCTCGGCTCGTTGTCGGACAGGAGTTTCACGGACGTCTGGACCGCCGCGCCGTTCATCGCCCTGGGCGGAATGGCTCTGCTGTTGGTGGGGCGCGATCTCGACGCTCTCACGCTGGGCGAGACCGGCGCGCGCTCGCTGGGCGTCTCGCTGCGGCGGACGCAGGGCCTGATCGCCGCGGGCGTGGGCCTGGCCTGCGGCGCCAGCGTTGCGGTGAGCGGTGTGATCGGATTCGTCGGCCTGATCGTCCCGCACCTGATGCGCGCCCTCGTCGGCGGACGCCCGTCGTCCCTGCTCGTCCCCAGCGCCTTGGCTGGCGCCGCCCTGCTGCTCGCCGCCGACATCCTGGTCCGCCTGATCCCTGCGGCGAGCGAGGTGCGGCTGGGCGTGGCCATGGCTGTCCTGGGCGGGCCCTTTTTCCTGTGGCGGCTGATCTCCATCCGGCGGCGGTTCGCGTGAGGACGGTCTCTGATGCATCAGCGGCCGGACTCGTGCTCGAGGCGCAAGGTCTGGTCGTGCGATTTGGCGGCCGGGCCGTTCTCGATGGCGTGAAGTTGGCCTTCGCGCCCGGCGCGGTCACCGCCGTGCTTGGTCCCAACGGCGCAGGCAAGTCGACCCTGCTCTCGTGCCTGGCGGGGCTTCGCCGGCCGCGATTGGGTGAGGCGCGCCTGGGTGGTCGGGCCATCGGGGCACTTCCCGCCAAGGAGCGGGCGCAGCTCGTCGGCTACCTCCCGCAAAATCCGGAGATCGCCTGGAGCGTAGACGTACGCACGTTCGCGGGCCTCGGCCGCACGGCGCGCGTGGGCGCCTTCGGCCCGAGCGAGGCCGATCGTCTCGCCGTGGAACGGGCGCTGGATGTGACCCAGCTCGCCGCTCTGGCCGACCGCGACGTGACCACCCTCTCGGGCGGCGAACGCGCCAGGGCGCACATCGCCCGCGTCCTCGCCGGCGAACCGCGGTGGCTGATCGCCGACGAGCCGCTCACCGGCCTTGATCCCAGCCACCAACTGGACGCCGCGGACCTCATGAGGGGTTTCGCGCGCGCCGGCGGCGGCGTGGTGGTGACCCTGCACGACCTCGCCTTTGCCGCTCGCTTCGCTGACCGTGTCGTGATGCTGGTCGAGGGACGCGTGATCGCCGACGGGCCGCCGGCTGAGGCCCTGGCCCCGGAAGTCCTCGCTCGCGCCTACGCCATCGATGCACGCTGGACGAGCGGGCTCGCCGGGCCGCTTCTGGACGTGGTGGCGCGCCGATGAGGCCTGCCGCCGCGGCTCTCACCCTCGGCCTGGAAGCGGCGATCGGCTACCCCGAGGCGCTCGGCCGGCGTGTGCCTCATCCGGTGGTCTGGATGGGCCGCGCGATCGAGGCGCTGGAGCTGCGCTGGAACGGGCCCCGGAGCGCGGACGTCCCCGTCCGCTCTTCCTCCCCTTCAGACGCCACCGATTCGAGGGAGAAAAGGGCGGACGAGGACGTCCGCGCTCCGGGTGCGCGTCGGGGTCTCGGCCTCGCCACGGTCACCTTGGTGGCCGGGGCGAGCGGGCTCCTGGCGTGGGCCGTCGAACGCGCCTGCGGCCGCTCTGCGGTTGGGCGGGCGGTGGCGGCCCTTGCGGCGACGCCGGGGCTCGCCCAGCGAAGCCTGCATGAGCACGTCGAAGCCGTGCTCGTCCCGCTGGAGCGAGGCGACCTGCCCGCGGCGCGACAGGCGGTCGGGCGGATCGTCGGCCGTGACGTGGAGGTGCTGGACGCCGCGGGGATCGCGGCCGCCGCGCTCGAGAGCCTCGCCGAGAGCTTCAACGACGGTGTCGTCGCCCCCGCATTCTGGCTGGCTCTCGCCGGCCTGCCGGGCCTCTACGTCTACAAGGCGGTCAACACAGCCGACAGCCTGATCGGCCACCTGGAGCCTCGCTGGCGCGAGTTCGGCTGGGCGGCGGCCCGGCTCGACGACGCCATGAACCTCATTCCCGCCCGCCTCGCAGGCGCCCTGATCGCCCTGGCGGCCGGGCGCGGATCGCGGACCATGCTGCGGGACGCCCCCAAACACGCCTCGCCCAACGCCGGCTGGCCCGAGGCGGCGATGGCCGGCGCTCTGGGCGTCCGGTTGGGCGGTCCGGCGACCTACGAGGGCGTCCCGGCAGAGCGGCCGAGCTTCGGCGACGGGCCAAAGCCCGCCGCCGCCGATCTCGCGCGCGGCCTGGCCACGTACCACCGCGCGTGCCTGTTGCTCGGGCTGGTGCTGGCCACCGCGGCCCTGGCCCGGAGGGGGCACCGATGACCGCTGCGCTGATGATCCAGGGCTGCGGCTCGGACGTGGGGAAATCCGTGCTCGTCGCGGGGCTCTGCCGGCTGTTCGCCGACCGCGGGCTCAAAGTGCGGCCGTTCAAGCCGCAGAACATGAGCAACAACGCCGCTGTGACTGTCGACGGCGGCGAGATCGGCCGCGCCCAGGCCCTGCAGGCGCGCGCCTGCCGGACCCCGGCGACGGTTCACATGAATCCGGTCTTGATCAAGCCGCACAGTGACACCGGAGCCCAACTCGTGGTTCGCGGGCGCGTCGCAGGCCAACGGACCGCGGGCGGGTATCAGCGTTACAAGCACGACCTGTTGCCGACAGTGATCGGAAGCTTCGAAGAGCTCAGGGCCGACGCGGACCTGATCCTGGTGGAAGGCGCGGGGAGCCCGGCGGAAGTGAATCTGCGCGAGGGGGACATTGCCAACATGGGCTTCGCCCGCGCCGCCGGGACGCCCGTCGCGCTCGTGGGCGACATCGACCGGGGGCATGTGATCGCCGCCCTGGTGGGCGCCCACGTCGTGCTGGCGCCGGAGGACCGGGCGATGGTCCGTGGGTTCATCATCAACAAGTTCCGCGGGAATCCGACCCTGTTCGAGACCGGCCGGAGCGAGATCGCTGCGCGCACCGGTTGGCCGGATCTTGGCATGGCGCCCTGGCGGGCGGAGGCGCGACGGCTGCCGGCGGAGGACGCCGTGGTCCTGCAGGCGCCCCGCGCGCCGGGGGCGGAGCACGCGGTGCGGATTGTCGTCCCGCTGCTGCCCTCGATCGCCAACTTCGACGACTTCGACGCCCTGGCCGCCGAGCCCGCGGTCGCTTTCCGGTTCGTCACGCCCGGCCAGCCGCTTCCCGGCGACGCCGACCTGGTGATCCTGCCGGGATCCAAGGCGGTGCGGCGCGACCTGGAGCATCTGCGATCGGAAGGCTGGGACATCGACCTGCTCGCCCACGCGCGCCGCGGCGGACGGGTGCTGGGGATCTGCGGCGGCTATCAGATGCTCGGCCGCCGCATCGCCGATCCGGACGGTCTGGAGGGCCCCGCGGGCGCCAGCGACGGGCTTGGTCTTCTCCAGGTCGAGACCGTTCTAGGTGGCGAGAAGATCCTGCGGGAGGTCACCGGCCGGCTCTGCGAGAGCTCCGCGTCCCTGGCCGGCTACGAGATTCACCTTGGCCAGACCTCTGGGCCGGATACGGCGCGCCCGTTCGCCCGGCTGGAGGCGGGGAGAGCCGACGGCGCGCGCTCCGCCGATGGCCGGATCGCCGGCGCCTATGTCCACGGCCTCTTCGATCATGCTGAAGCCAGGGCCGCGATTCTGGCCCAGCTCGGGGCGCCCAGCGCGGGAGGAGATCGGGCGGACGCGATCGAAGCCGACCTGGACGCCTGGGCCGCTGTCCTCGCCGCAAGCCTTGACATCGATAACCTCTCCAGGATCGCCGGACTGTGACCTTTCGACCGCCCCGGATACCGCGTCTCAACTCCGCTCTTGGCGCCGAGCTGCGCGCGCGCATCGACGGGATGGCCAAGCCTCCGGGCTCGCTTGGCCGGCTGGAGGACCTCGCGATGCAGATCGGCCGGGCGCAGGGGCGGCTCGATCCGCGGATGGAGCGGGTCCGCGCCTATGTCTTTGCGGGAGACCACGGGCTGAACGCCGAGGGGGTCTCAGCCTATCCGTCGGCCGTGACCGCCGCGATGGTCGCCACCTTCCTCGCCGGCCGGGCCAGCGTGAACGCCCTGGCGCGCGCCTGCGACGTCGAGGTGGCGGTGGTGGACGCCGGCGTGGACGCCGACCTGCCGGCGCACCCCGCCCTGCTGGACCGCAAGGTGCGCCGCGGCTCGCGCAACGCCGCCGTCGAGCCCGCGCTCACGACCGCCGAAGTGAAGGCGGCGCTGGACGCCGGGGTGCTCCTGGCGAGCGAGGCGGCTGCGGAGGACGTCGACGCGTTGATCCTGGGAGAGATGGGCATCGGCAACACCGCCAGCGCCGCCTTGGTGATGAGCCGGCTCGCCCCGGCTCCGCTGGCTGACTGCATCGGGCCGGGCGCCGGCCACGACGCCGAGGGGCTCGCGCGCAAGGCCGCCGTGCTGGGCCGCGCCGCGGCGCGCTGCGCGCCTGACGACCCGTTGGAGGTTCTGGCCGAATTTGGCGGACTGGAGATTACGATGATGGCGGGCGCCCTGCTGGGCGCGGCCGCAGTCCGCCGTATCGTCGTCGTGGACGGCTTTATCGCCACCGCCGCGGCGTTGGCGGCGATCCGCCTGGCGCCGCTGGCGCAGGACTATTGCGTCTTCGCCCATGTCTCCGCCGAACGCGGCCACGCCCTCATGCTCGAGGCGCTCGGCGCGCAGCCTCTCCTGTCGCTGGGCATGCGGCTGGGGGAGGGGACAGGCGGGGTCCTGACGGCTCCGCTGCTGAGGTCGGCTTGCCGGATGCTGGCCGACGTGGCCAGCCTGGAGGATGTCCTCGCCGGTCGACTCTGAAGGAATGGACGTGGGGCTGGCGCGCGAATGGCGGCTGTTCTGGTGCGCTGTGGGCTTTCTCACCCGCCTGCCCACGCCAGCCCTGCGTGAGTTCGAACCGGGCTGGATCGGGAGGTCCGCACGCTGGTTCTCGCTCGTCGGCCAGATCGTCGGCGTCCTGGCCGCGGCGGTCTTCCTGGCGGCATGCCAGTTCTGGAGCGGGGCGGCGCCCGCCGTCCTGGCGGTGGGCGCCGGCGTCTGGATCACGGGCGCTTTCCATGAGGACGGCCTCGCCGATACGGCCGATGGCCTGGGCGGCGGGACGACGCCCGAGGCGCGGCTTGGGATCATGAAAGACAGCCGGATCGGGACCTATGGCGTGCTCGCCCTCATCCTGGTCATCGGTCTGCGTATCGCGGCGCTCGCGACCATGCCGGGCTGGCGCGGGGCCGTGGCGCTGGTGGCCGCCCATGGCTTTGGGCGCGCAGCCGCCGTGACGGCCATGGCGACGCAGCCCTACGTCGGCGCGGCGGCGACGGCCAAGGCCGGCGCCTCGCCTCAGGAACCGGGAAAAGCCAACGCCCTCTTCGCGGGTCTCGTGGCGCTCTGGCCGTTCACGCTGATGCCGCTCCACGCCGCTTCCTTGTCGATCTGCCTCGCCGCCGTGGCAGCGGCTGTCGTCGCTCTCTTCGCCCAGAGGTTGATCGGCGGGCGCACCGGCGACACCCTGGGCGCGGTGGAGCAGGCGGCGGAGACGGCCGTCTTGCTTGGCGGAGCGGCCTTGCTGTCATGAGAGTGATCGTCTGCCCCCTCGCCGACGTCGGCGGCTGCATCACCACCGAGGCGCCGGCGCGGGTGATCAGCTTCTGGTCGCGCGAGGGACCCGATCCGCCCGCCTGGACCGGGGGGCCCCAGCTCACGCTGTGCGTCAATGACGTGGAGGAGCCGCAGCCGGGCTTCATCGCGCCGGACCTTGGGATGGTCGATCGGTTGCTGGCGTTCGCGGCCGACTGGAGGGAGGGGGAGGGACCGCTGCTGATCCACTGCTGGTTCGGGATCAGCCGTTCGACGGCTGCCGCCTTCATCGTGCTGTGCGCTGCTGATCCGGCGCGTTCCGAACGCGAGATCGCCCTGGCCCTGCGCGACGCCGCCCCCGAAGCCTCGCCCAACCGCCTGATGGTCGCCCTCGCCGACGAGCGGCTGGGGCGCGGCGGCCGGATGCGGCAGGCGATCGTCGACATCGGCCGCGGCCGCCAAGCCACCAGCGGTCGCCGGTTCTCTCTCCCGGCAAACCGACAGGCGGTCGACCTCGGCCGCTGAATTGCTCCGCCAATTTGAAATCTCGTGACGGCGGGATGACGTCCGGCGCCCTGGGGCGCACACCGTATCTACGTATCTACTGTGGTGTACGGTGACCCACGGCGCAGATTGCGCACCCAGTGGGGTGGGGAAGTGGCATGGCGGCGTGGCGGAACTGGTCGGGGAGTGTGGAGGCGAGACCGGCGGCGATCGCCCACCCCCGGACACTGAAGGAGTTGCGCGCCCTCGTTCGCGAGGCCGGCAATGTGCGCGTCACCGGCTCGGGACATTCCTTCATGCCCCTTTGCGCGACGGACGGGCTTCTGCTCAGCCTCGAGCACATGGAAGGCGAGGTCGAGGTCTCCCCCGACTACGACTACGCCTGGGTTCCCGCGGGGATGCCGATCCATCGGCTGACGTCCACTCTGTGGGAGTGGGGCCTCTCCCTGGCCAATCAGGGCGATATCGATCGCCAGGCGCTCGCCGGTGCCCTCGCCACCGCCACGCATGGCACCGGCCGCACTCTGAGCGCCCTGTCGGCCCTTGCGCGGGGTTTCGACCTCATCCTGGCCGACGGCTCGGTGGTGCGGTGCGACGCCGACAACGACCCGGACCTCTTCGAGGCGCAGCGCGTCAGCCTCGGCGCCCTCGGGGTTGTGTGGCGGGTGAAGCTGACGGTCACGCCTGGTTATCGCCTGCGCGAGACACTCCGGCCGATGCCCCTCGACGAGATCCTCGAGACCTGGCCGGCGCTGATCCACCGGCATCGGCACGTGGAGTTCTTCGTCTTTCCCTACTCGAACCGCGCCCTGCTCAAGACCCTCGACCCGGTGGACGAAGGCGACGACCGGCCGCCGTCAACCTGGCTGGAGACCACGGTCCTGGAGGCGGTCTGCGACCTTGCCGCCACGCTCCCGATCCTGACGCCGGCGCTGCAACGCCTGCTCAGCCTGGCGTTGAGCGGCTCCAGTCGCGCGGCGCCGGCGCACTGCATCTTCCCGTCCGAGCGTCCGACCCGGTTCGAGGAGATGGAAGGCGAGATCCCGGCCGCCGATGGGCCCGATGTCCTTCGCGCCGCGATCGCAGAAGTGCGGCGTCGCCATTTCCCGATCAGCTTTCCCCTGGAGTTCCGAACGGTCGCGGCGGACGACATCTGGCTCTCGCCCATGAGCGGGCGTGACTGCGCATCGATCTCCTTGCACCAGTACGCCGGTGCGCCCTGGCGCGAGGCCTTCGCGGCGGTCGAGGCCGTGTTTCGCGACGCGAACGGCCGACCGCACTGGGCCAAGCGCCACAGCCTCACCAGCATGGATGTCCTGCGCCTCTACCCGATGGCTCGCCGCTGGGGTGAGGTTCGCCGTCGCGTGGACCCGGAGGGCAAGTTCCTCAATGCGCACCTGCGCGAGCTGCTGGCCTTCTCGATCGAGGGCGCGCCTGCATCAGCGGCCGCCTGACGCAGGTCGCAATATCCCGCAGGCGACCTGATCGCGCCACGACCGGACGTCAGCCTGCCATGGTCGGCGATTCAAGCGAAGGCGGCAGCCCGAGGCTTGAGGAACCCGGGGACGTGATGCCCTATACGATGATGCGGATCGCGGGCTAGCGAGCGACGACAATCTGGAGACGACGCATGAGCGCCTATATTGTTTTCACACGCGAAAGGCTGCGGGATGAGGCCGAGATGAAGGTCTATTCGGGTAAGGTGGGTCCTTCGCTCGCCGGCCATCCGGTCAAGCCGCTCGTGGTCTACGGCAAGTCCGAGACCCTGGAAGGGCCTCCGATCGAGGGTGCGGTCATCCTTGAGTTTCCTACGTTAGAAGCGGCCAAGGCCTGGTACGATAGCCCCGCCTACATTGAGGCGCGCGCCCACCGCTTTGCCGCCGCCGACTATCGCTGCTTCATCACCGAAGGGGTCTGAAGGGGTTCGCTCGGCGCGCCGCCGCCCGATCCGAAACGCCCGGGCCCGCGGTGCGAGGCGCCGCCCGGGCCCTTCTCGCCGGTCGTTGCAACGGCCCCCCGGTTCAGTGCGCCGCAGGCGCGCCGCGCTGGCGCAGTGGCGCGGCCCGGGCGAAAGCGTCGATCGCCAGGCAGGCCTCGGCGATCCGCTCCACGGTCGGCAGGTCGGCGGTTTCCACCTTGAAGCCCCTCGCCCCCAGGACCTGGCTCATCAGGCAAAGATCCGCGAAAGTCGGCGTGTCGCCATGGCAGAACCGACCTGTCGCGGGATCGCCGGCCAGGCGCGCCTCGCCCTGCTCCAGCCCCTCGCGGAACCAGTGCTTGATCCACTCGGTCCGGGCGGCGCCATCGAAGGCGAACGCGTCGGCCAGATACTGCCGAACCCGGGGCGTGATCAGAGGATGGTGGTCGGCCGCGAAGATCAGGGCCAGGGCCCGGACCCGCGCCTTGCCGCGCGGGTCGGCGGGCAGGAGCGCCGGCGTCGGATGGAGCTCCTCCAGGTACTCGAGGATTGCGAGCGACTGGGTAAGCGGCGGTCCGTCGTCTACGAAGAGCGCCGGCACGGCGGCGGCCGGATTGATGGCCCTGAACTTCGGGTCGTTCTGCTCCCCTGCATCGAGGTCGATCATCGTCTCCTCGAAGGACAAGCCCTTGAGATTCAGTGCAATACGCACGCGGAAGGTGGCGGCGGAGCGCCAGAAGCCGTACATCCTGAGCATACCGGCGATTTAGCCCAATCGGTCCCCTTGGTCACGCTGTCGCTGGCCCGGCCAGATGAGCCGCTTAAGCCGCTTAACCGGACGCTCCGTTGCCGCTAGGAAAGACCCATGCACGCCGAAAATCTCCACGCCCACCTGATCGGCCGCCAGGGTTCGCGGGCCGCGCTGAATACCCCAGCCCTGGTGGTTGAGGTCGATGCGCTCGAGCGCAACATCGCCGCCATGGCCGCCTTCGCGCGTCAGGCCGGTCTGGCGTTGCGCCCTCACGCCAAGACTCACAAGAGCGCCGAGATCGCGCGCCGTCAGCTCGCCGCCGGCGCGGTGGGCGTCTGCTGCGCCAAGCTGGGCGAGGCCGAGGCCCTCACCGACGCTGGGATCGAGGGGATCCTGATCACATCGCCCATCGCTGGCGCCTCGGCGATCGAGCGCCTGATCGCCCTCGCCGCGCGCGCGCCGACCCTGCGGGCGTCGGTCGACCATCCGGGCGTCGTCGAAGCTCTGGACCGGGCCGGCGTGCGCATGACGCTGTTGGTGGACGTCGATCCTGGCCTGCACCGCACCGGCGTCGCCGACCCTGCCGCTGCGGTGGATCTCGCCCGCCGGATCGACGCCGCGCCGAGCCTCACCTACGGTGGCGTGCAGTTCTATTGTGGCTCGCAGCAACACATCGAAGCCTTCGCCGACCGCCGCGCGGCGATTGCCGAGCGCACGGCCTATCTGTCAGACGTGCTGACCCGTCTGGACGAGGCGGGGCTGAACCCGCCGGTCGTCACCGGCGGCGGAACGGGCAGCCACCGCATCGATGCGGAGCTGGGCGTGCTCACCGAGCTCCAGGTCGGTTCCTACATCTTCATGGATCGCCAGTACGCCGACTGCGACCTGAGCGGGGAGGGGCGCACGCCGTTCGAGACCGCGCTCGTCGTCGATTCCCGCGTGATCAGCGCGAACCATCCGATGCTGGTGACCGTCGACGCGGGCCTCAAGTCCTTCGCCACCGAGGCGGGCGCCCCGCCGGTGCTGTCGGGCGCGCCGGAAGGCTCGACCTATCGCTTCATGGGTGACGAGCAGGGCGCGGTGATCCCGCCTAAAGGCGTTGCGCCGCCGCGACTCGGCGAGGTCGTTACCTTCGCCGCCCCTCACTGCGACCCGACGGTCAACCTTTACGACGCCTATCACGCGGTGAAGGACGGAACCCTGGTGGGGATCTGGGCGATCGAGGGGCGCGGCCGCTCGGCCTGACCGCTCTTCCCCGCCCTTGGGGAAGGCGCCTAATGTTCCTTTTGCCCCTTCCCTTCTGGGGAGGGTGTCTTTGAGCGTAGCGAGAAGACGGGTGGGGAAGTCTGGGTCATCCGCGGCGCCTCGGCCCTTCCCCAGACCTCCCCACCCGGTCTCGCTTAGCTCGACCACCCTCTCCAGAAGGGGAGGGACGAGACGGAGGAGGAGAGCGCGGTGACCGATCCGAACCAGGAAGCCACTCTCGACGAAGCCCTCGGCGAGGCGCATCTGCCGGCGCTCCTGATGTCACTGGTCCATCTGACGGGCGACGCCTCCCTGCTCAGTCAAGCGCGCCGGGCCAGCTACGATTTCATCCTCTCCGACGGCTTCGACGGCGGCTATCCGGCGGAGGTGCAGGAGGACATCCGCGCCCGCGCTCGCGCCGCCATCCTCGCGCACCTCGAGGGCAAGCCGCTCGCGCCCACGCCCGATCTGGCGACGGTGCGGAGGATGATGGACTGGATCGCCGGCGCGGACATCCCGGCCCACTACGCCGACTTCCTGATCGACGAGCTGCAGCTCTCCGGCGCGGACACCAAGGCGCCGGACTGGTCGGCGCCGAGCCTGAAGGCGGCTGCCGCGAAGATGAAGGTGATCGTAGTCGGCGCCGGCATGTCAGGCCTGCTCGCCGGCATCCGCTTGCAGCAGGTCGGCGTCGACTTCACCATCATCGACAAGAATTCCGACGCTGGCGGCACCTGGTTCGAGAATGTCTATCCCGGCTGCCGGGTCGACAATCCCAATCACATGTACTCCTATTCGTTCGAGCCGACCCACGACTTCCCGCAATACTATTCCACCCAGCCCGTCCTCCTCGCCTACTTCCGGCGCGTAGTCGACAAGCACGGACTTCGTAAGCACATCAGGTTCAACACCGAGGTCGAGGAGGCCCGCTTCGACGAGGCGCGCAACCTCTGGCGCGTGAGCGTGCGAACGGGCGACGGAGCGCACGAGACCCTGGAGGCCAACGCGGTCATCTCCGCCGTCGGTCAGCTCAATCGGCCGCGCCTCCCCGACATCGAGGGGCTGGAGAGCTTCGCGGGTCCAAGTTTCCACTCCGCCCGCTGGCGTCATGACGTAGACCTCGAAGGCAAGCGGGTGGCGGTGATCGGCACGGGAGCCAGCGCCTTCCAGTTTGTGCCCGAGATCGCCCCGAAGGTGGCGCACCTGGAGGTCTTCCAGCGCACGCCGCCCTGGACCCTGCCTGGGCCGAACTACCACCGCGATGTGCCGGAGGGGAAAAAGTGGCTGATCCAGCACGTCCCCTTCTACGGCAAGTGGTACCGGTTCTGGCTGTTCTGGCGCCTGACCGACGGCCTGACCGCAGCGGTAAAGGCGGACCCGGCCTGGACCGGCGGGCCGGAGGCGATCAGCCCGGCAAACGCCGAGCTCCGCGCGATGCTGGAATTCGCCCTGCGCGCCCAGGCGCCTGACGATCCGGAACTGCAGGAGAAGATCGTTCCGCGCTATCCGTTCGGCGGCAAGCGCGGCCTGGTGGACAACGGGGTGTGGGTCAACGCGCTGCGCCGGGACAATGTCGATCTGATCACGACCCCGATCGAGAAGATCACAGCGCGCGGCGTCGTCACGCGCGACGGCGCTGAGCACCCGGCCGACGTGATGATCTTCGGCACCGGCTTCCACGCCAGCAAGTTCCTCTCGCCGATGAAGATCTTCGGCCGCGGCGGGGTGGAGCTGCATGAAGCCTGGGACGGCGACCCGCGCGCCTATCTCGGCATGACGGCTCCGGGCTTCCCCAACCTCTTCATGATCTATGGCCCCAACACCAACATCGTGGTGAACGGCTCGATCATCTTCTTCTCGGAGTGCTCGGTCCGCTACATTGTCGGCTGCCTGAAGCTGCTGGCCGAGACCGGCGCGCCGACGATCGAGGTGAAGAAGGATGTCCACGACGCCTTCAACGCCAGGGTCGATGCGGAAAACCTCAAGATGGCGTGGGGCCAGCCCCAGGTGACCAGCTGGTACAAGAACGCCAAGGGCCGCGTCACCCAGAACTGGCCTTTCCCCCTGGTCGACTACTGGACCGCCACCGTCGCCCCCAATCCCAAGGACTTCATTGTGGGACAGAAGGAAATGGCCGCAGCCTAACCACCTGCGTCGCCAAGTCCCTGGCAAGGCTTGGGATTCAGGTACATAGTCCCCTGGGGCTCGCGTAACGCGCGACGAAGGGGGAATACCAATGGGCACGACATGGGCACCGCCTGGGCGGCGCAGAACGAGCGGCCGTGACTGCTCTGAGGGAGGGTGGTCATGACCGACGCCGCTGCGGCCTTCTCGAGGAGCCCCTCCGAACGCTTCGACATTGGGGGCGTAATCGCCCGCACACTTGTGACCCTCGGTCGAAATCTTCCGCTGTTTGCCTTGCTTGCAGTTCTCTGCATTATAGTCCCAGCTGTAATCTCGACTGCGTTGAGCGTAGCGTTTGAGTCTGCATTGCCGACTTCGAACGTCATTGTAGGTGCTTCTACCCAAGGTAAATTGGGAAATTCTGCTTGGATTGGGCTGCTGAGTTCGCCAATTTATATGTATAGCTTTCTCTACATGATGATTGTAATAAGTAGCATAGTTCTAAGTCGAGATAGAACAATTGAACTTCCTAGGATTATATCCGTAGCTTGGTGTCACATACTGCCGCTGTCAGCAATTTTGCTACTTTCTTGGGCCGCTATCGCGTTGGGTTGTATGCTTTTTATTGTGCCGGGCATTATCCTCGCCGTGGCGCTCAATGTCGTCATCCCTGTGCGCGTGGCCGAAGGGCTGGGGGTTGCTGGCTCACTCAAGCGCAGCTGGACTCTCACGCAGGGCTTCCGGTGGCAAATATTTCTCGTGCTCCTCCTCATGTTCCTCATAGGAGGAGCTGTGGCACTCGTCGTGCTGCTCTTGGTAGGAGCTATCATCCACAATGCAGTCATAGGCTCTATAATAGCGGCAGCGCTCCTTGTTCCGCTCTATGTGGTTGTGCATATACTTAATGTTACATCTGCAACCGTAATCTACTGCGAACTTCTCAAGGCAAAGGAAGGAGACTCCTCCTCTGAGGTGGCTGCGGCGTTCTCCTGAGTTCTTAAACACGTCGAACTTGTTCTTGCAGCGGTGACCGAACGCCACGCGCCCTGTTCGGGCGTCCGCGCAGTGCTGCATCGTCGAAGATGGCGCGGGCTCTCGCCCGCGGCCTGGATCCTGCGTCGCCAAGTCTCTGGCGAGGCTTTGGATTCGGGTTCATAGTCCTCTGGGGCTCGCGTCTTGCGCGATAGAGGGGAAATACCAATGGGCACTGCATGGGCGCCGCCCGAGCGGCGCAGAACGTCTGGGCGTGACTGCGGCAACGGAGGGCGGTCATGACCGACGTCGCCTCCGTTTATTCGGGCCCTGCAGGCGAACGGTTCAGCGTTGGCCGCATTGTTTCAACGACGATCAAGATAATCAGCCGGCGTCTTCCTCTGTTCCTTTTGCTGGCGATAGTCTGCGTCGTCGTTCCAACGATGGCAGATTCGGCCCTTCTTGCTAAATTGGGTATTGGTTCCGCAAATCCTGCTCAACAGTTGCTGGCGCAACTCCGTCAACCCGATGGAATGCAGCGCCTGAGGGACTCCGGTAGGCTCTTTTCACTGGCCTCGATCATCGGCACATGCGTCTTGATCTTTTTTCACGCCGCCGTGGCCAGCGAGGTGATCCGTGAGGTCGAGGGCCCTGACGCCGCCCGGCCCTGGTCGATGGCTTGGCGCCAGATCCTGCCCCTGATCGGGATCGCCATCGTCGTGGGCTTCTTAGCGATTTTGGGAACAATACTCCTCGTCGTCCCGGGGATCCTCGTCGCCCTGGCCCTGTGCGTGGCGTTTCCGGTTCGGATCGCCGAGCGAAGAGGCGTATTCGCGTCGATCCAGCGCAGCCGTGATCTCACCCGCGGCTACCGGTGGCGAATCTTCCTGGCGTTTCTGGCCTACGTCGCGGCTTTGCTGGTTCTGGAAATGGTCATGGGGGTCCTTCACCTTATGCTTCCGATCTCCTCGACCTCCTGGATGGTCGAGGTGACCCCCTTCGTGTCCGGCGTGACCAGTCTGGTGGGCGCGGTGGGCGTCGCCGTGATCTATTGCGAACTGCGCGCCGCCAAAGAAGGGGCGCGGCCGACTGACGTCGCGGCCGCCTTCGCATGACCGGCTAACGCCTCACCCTACGTCGAACTTGTCCCTCCGCCGGCGGCCGAACAGCAGGCGCTGCTCGAGCCGTCCGCGCAGGGCGGCGTAGTAGGCGGTGAGGAAGTCGATCTCGCCCTCGTCCGGCGCGGGCGTCCAGCCGATGCGTCCGCGGATGCGCTCGGTCACCAGGGAGAGGGTCCGCTGGTCCATCCTGCGTAGCACGCCTTCAAGGAGGTGCAGCTCCTTCACGCCATAGGCGTCGACCTGCTCGGGCGTGAAGGCGAAGCGGACCGCATCGTGGCCGCTGGGCGTGGCGAGGTCGCGCAGCAGCATCGGCCTTGGGATCCGCACCACCCAGCTGCCGGCGACGAGGTCGCCCGGCCTCAGCCGGTCGCGGTTGAAGAGGGGGAAGACGAGGAAGATCCCGGTCCACGCCAGGGCCAGCAGGACGATCACCGCGTCGACCGGCTCGCCCACCGCGCCCGACGCCGCGAGCAGGGTCAGCGGCAGGAAGACCTCGATCTCCCGCAGGGCGTTGCGCACCAGGATCGATTCCGCGCCAAGGCGTCCGCCGTCGCGCGCGACCACCCGGAGGCGCATGAACCGCTTGCCTGGCGTGGCCGCCCGCGGCCCCAGCTCGAAGAGGGTGAAATAGAAGCTGCGCAGGACGAAGAAGCCCGCCAGCCAGATGATCACGATCACCTCGCCGGACTTCGCGCCGATCGCCCATCCCGCGAGGCCGGCGACGATGGTCAGGACTACCAGGGCCGCGGCGATGATCAGCAGGTCCATGAGGAAGGCGCCGATCCGATCGCCGGTCGACCCCAGCGCGATCGGCAGGGCCACGCCCTCGGGCGTCACCAGGGCCCGCGCCAGGCCAGGCTCCGGGGCGAGGACGTCCAGGCTCACCGCCGGCGCTCCGATGGCAGGTAGAAATAGGCGAGCCATAGCGCCAGGCTGAAGGCGCCGATCGCCCAGCGCACGAGGTCCGCCTTGATCAGCTGGCGCGCCACCCCCTCCAGCACGCCGGCGAAGACGAGCATCACCAGCACCCCGGCCATCACCGTCCCGGCGGTCCGCCCGGCCATGGCGGCGGCCTCGAGGCGCGTCCGCTCGCCTGGAAAGGCGACCGCCCAGCCGATGCGCATGCCCGCCGCGCCCGCAAGGACGGTGGCGAAGAGCTCGGTCGCCCCATGGATCGCCAGCCAGCCGCCGATCTGGAAGCCAAGCCCCCGCGAGGCATAAACCGCCATCAGCGCCCCCAGGATCAGCCCGTTCGCGCCCATCATCACCGCGGCGGGTAGGCCGAAGGCGAAGCCCAGGGCGAAGGCGAGCAGGGAGACCTGGGCGTTGTGGGTGAATAGGAAGGTGGCGAAGGCGGAGAGGAACTTGCTGTCGTCGCCGCCATAGAGCGCTTGCCTCAAGGTTTCGGTCGAAGCGGCCGGGTCGCGGCCGTGGGCGAGCTGGGCGGGGAGGATCGAGCCGTACCAGTCGGGGTCGGACGAGACGAGGGCGTAGCCGACCACCGCCGCGAGTACGGTGATCGCCGCGGCGAGCGCGGTCTCCCGCCACAGTGCGCGGACGGCCGCCGGCCAGTCGCGCACGAAGAACACCTTCAGCCGCTCGTGCAGGCGCCCGCGCGCGCCGTAGACGAAGAAGTAGGCTCGCGTGGCGAGCGCCTCGAGATAGGCGATCAGCGCCGCCTCCAGGGCGATGGCGCGCGCGACGGAAAGGGACGAGACCGCCGATCGATAGAGCAGGGGAAGCTCGAGCAGCTCCGCATCGGTGAAGCCCCCCAGCTTTCCCGCCTCGGCGCGAGTGAGCAGGGACTCCAGCCTTCGCCAGTCCGCCTCGCGTTCGGCGCGGAAGCGATGACTGCGCAGCTCCAGCGGCTTCACAGCAGCTCCGCCCGTCTGATCTGCAGATAGGCGTCGATCAGCGACGCCCCCATCCGCGCCGCCGGCGCCTCGACCACCTGGACGCCCAATCTCTTCAGACGGGCGAGCACCACCTGCCGCGCCCGTAGGAGCTCACGTGCGACCACCGCCCGGGCGACGGCCTCCGCGCTGTCGGGAGCCGCGCGCACGGCCGTCTCGAGTTCGGGGTCCTCGAAGACGGCGAAGAGGACGACGTGGCGGCGCAACAGGCGCGTCACATTCTCCACCATCAGCTCCGCGCTGGTGGCGTCGGAGAACTCGGTGAAGACCACGATCAGCGAGCGCCGGTCGACGAGGGCGCCCAGCTGGGTGAGGCCGAGGGTGAAGTTGGTCTCGGCCTCACTGTAGTCGAGCGCAGCGAGGTGGCGTTGCAGCCGCGGGAAGGCGCCCGCCCCGCTGACCACGCCGGAGAAACCCCGCGGGCGCGCGTCGAACCCATAGGCGCCGGCGCGATCGCCCGTCTTCAGGGCGACAAAGGCCAACAGCAGGCCGGCGTTGATCGCCCGGTCGACGCGCGGCGCCCCATCGAACGGCGAGCACATCTCGTGGCCGGTATCGATCGCCACGATGACCGGATGGTTCCGCTCGGTGCGGAACTCCTTGACCAGCAGCTTGTGGTGTCGCGCCGACTGCTTCCAGTCGACCGTTCGCGGGTCGATCGCGCCTTTGGCTTCGTTGAGAGCGTGGAAATCTGAGCCTTCGCCCGTGTCCAGCTGGAGCTTCACCCCGAACAGGGCGTCGCGGGCGAAGAGGCGGATCGCCTGCGCCTTCACCCCCTCCAGGTCCGGCAGGACGGGCACGGTCCGTTGCGCCTCGCCATGGCGCTGCGTCCAGGTCAGTCCGAGGGGCCCCGTCCAGCGCAGCCAGGACTCGCCCACCTGCGCCAGGCCGCGTCGCCGAGGTTCGAGTGTCGCCCGGGCGGTCCCCTCCGGACCCGCGAAGCGCAGCCGCGCGACGCCCGGCTCCGTCGCGGCCAGCGGGTTCTGCCCGAAGGCGACCTCGGCGCGGCGGGGCGGGCGGCTGGCGAAGCGCGCGGTGACGACCATCTGGTCGCTCCGGCCAATGCCAAGCGAGGCGGGAAGCTCCACCTCAAGTTCCATCTCGTGACGGGACGCGCTCGCCGCAGCGTCGAGGATCAGCAGACCGGCGACGAAGATCAGCCAGGCGACGCCGGTTATCCAGAGTCGCGATGTCAGCAGGCCCAACAGCAGCGCCACCGGCGCGCCGGCGGCCGCGAGCATCACCGCCCGCGCCGTGGGATAGATCACCGCGGCGCCTCGATCCGCTCAATCAGGGCGCGCAGGGCGGTATCGACGCTGCGGCCTTCGATCTCCGCAGATGGCGAGAGGATCACCCGGTGCCGCAGGGCCGGCAGGATCAGGGCCTTCACGTCGTCGGGGATGGCGTAGTCGCGCCCCTCGAGCGCCGCGCGCCCACGGGCGGCCAGTGCAAGCATGGCTGCAGCCCGCGGGCTGGCCCCCGTCTCGATGTCCGGGCTTTCCCGCGTCGCCCGCACCAGGGCCACGACATAGTTCACCACTTCCTCCGCCAGCCGCACCCGCGAGACGGCCTCGACCGCGCCGGCGAGGCTGGCTGCGTCGATGACCCTCTCCACGCCAAGCGCCGCCGGGTCGGGCGAGCCGGCGCGCAGCCCGTGGCGGGCGACGATCGCCCGCTCCTCCGCCTCGGACGGATAGGGCAGGGTCTGCTTGAACAGGAACCGGTCGAGCTGCGCCTCGGGCAGGGGGTAGACGCCTTGCTGCTCGATCGGGTTCTGGGTGGCCACCACCGTGAAGTGGGGGCTCAGCGCATGGGGCTTGCCGTCGAGGGTGACCACGCGCTCCTGCATCGCCTCCAGCAGCGCCGCCTGGGTCTTGGGTGGCGTGCGGTTCACCTCGTCGGCCAGCAGGAACTCGCAGAAGATCGGCCCGCGGGTGAGGGCGAACGACCCGGTCTGGAAGTTGAAGACGTTGGCGCCCAGGATGTCCCCCGGCATCAGGTCCGGCGTGAACTGGATGCGGCCAAACCCCAGGTCCAGCGCCCGCGCGAAGCATTGCGCCAGGAGGGTCTTGGCCGTTCCGGGCGGCCCTTCGAGCAGGATGTGACCCCCGCTCACCAGGGCGGTGAGCATCAGGTCGATGGTCTCCGCCTGACCCGTGACCGCCTTGGCCACTTCCGCCCGCAGGCGTCCCGCGAGCGCACGCACTTCTTCGACGTTCAAGCATCACCCCCCAGTGCGCCTCAAGCTCTCGGCGAGCCCTGTTTATCCAGTCCGGTCAACCTATTGCGGTGTCGCGCGACGTTCACGCGTCCTCGCCCGTGAGGCTGAGCCGCCAGCGCCGCAACCGGCTGGCCGCCGTAAGCATGTCGGAGACCGAGCGCGCCTCCCGCGCCGCCCGGCGCAGGTCCGAAAAGCGCTCGCCCGCGCCGCGCTGGGCGCCCAGGCGGTCGAGGACGCCGGCGAGGTCCTCGCCTCGACGCCCATCCGGCGCGCCCGCGGCCTTCGCGGCGAGCTCCGCCGTGAGGTCGGCGTAGGGTCCGCCCATCCGCGCCTCACGCCCGGCCAGCCGGATCAGGGCCGCGGAATTGTCGATCAGGGCGGCCTTGCCAAGGGCCACCGCGCGCTCGGGCCGGCGAGCGGGGCCGAAGCGGCAGAAGGCCTGCCATCCTGCGAGCGCGGCCGCGGCGGCCAGGCACAGGGTGACGGCCAGGAACGGCGGGTCGAACAGCAGGCGAAGCACGCTGCGCTCGCGGCCAAGGCCATTGAGGCGAACGTCGAAGATCACCGGACCATCGCCCGTGCGGAGGGCCTCGATGATCGCCACGGCCGAGGCGAAGGCGCGCCCGTCGCGCAGGCCCTGATTGTTCAGCAGGTCCGGGTCGGAAAGGACGTAGAGCGCACGCGATGGATCCTTCACCAGCACCGCCTCGCCCGCCTGGTCACGCAGCACAGGCTGCCATGCCCCGCCGTCGAAGGTCTGCAGGCTGCTGATCGGTCCCGTCGCGAGGGTCTGGCCGTACAGGAACGGCTCCCCCTCGGCGGCGAGAACCGTCGGCGCCGATCCCGCATGGCGCCGGACGTTGACGGCAAGGAAACTCCGGCCGTTTCCCACCGGATCAACTACGGGGCCAAACCGGCGCACCCATCCGGAATGGCGTGGTTCGGCAGCCGTGGACCACTTGGGAAGGATCACCAGGGTGGGGCCGGCGAACTCCTTGGCCAGGGGGAGTACCTGGTTGCGGTCGGCCGAAACGCCTGGGGTGATGACGAGCAGGCCGTTGGCGTGGTGACCCCCCAGCCGGGCGCGATTGACGATCGCGGGATCGCCGGCGAGGCGCAGACCCTTGACCAGCCCCGCATAGCCCACCGCCGAGCGGGAGAGGGCGTGCGCCCCACCGTCGTCGCCGCTGCGCAGGTCGGGCTCATAGGGCAGGAGCACCGCCATGCCGGCGAAGGCGAACACCCCGACGAGGACCACGATGAGCGCTGTGGCGCGCGACATCACCGGCGCTTCGCTCACGCCCAGGCCTCCGGGAAGGCGAAGGCCTCGTAGGCCTCACGGCAGCGCGCGAAACCCTCCGCTCCGGCCGCGCGGCCGGCGAAAGCGCTCGCCTCGACGATCCGCGCCATCTCGGCGAACGCCGTCTGCGCCGCCGCCGGCAGGCCGGGAAGAGCGCTGATGTCGCGTGCGGTCAGGGCCGGCCGGACAAGTCTTGGTCGCTTCTTCTCGATGTCCTGGACGCCGCGTTGCAGCAGCAGCCGCACGGCCTCGTCGAAACGCCCGGCCGCAGCGAGGCGATCGGCGTCCTCCAACAGAGCCAGGGCGAGCGTCCGATCGGGTCGCCAGTCGATCATCGCCGGGCGCTGCGCCCGTCGCCGGCGAAATAGCCGGACGCCAGCAACCTCCGAGACGATCAGGTAGAGGACCAGGGCCAGGGTGAGCCCCAGGCCGACCCAGAACAGGACCCGCAGGACGGGCAGGGCGGCCTTCACCACCTCAGCGATCAGGCGGCCCAGCGAAATCAGCCAGGCTGGGAGGTGCGGCGGCGCAGGAGCCTCGGAAAAGGTCCACTGGACAGAGCGGTCGCGCAGCAGCCGTTCGTGCGCGGCCGCAAGGTCGCTCACCCTAGGCTCCTGAAACCGCTCGTCCTTTTCATGGCGTCCCCCGACGCTTCCAAGACTAGCGGAGCCGTGCGCCAAGAACCATGCCCGGCGCTGTCGATCCGCCTTGCCCTTTTGACGCGGCCTCGATCACCATTGGGCTCGAACGAGGGAAGGAAGACTATGAACGATCTCGACTTCACCGGCCGGCGTGTTCTGGTCGTCGGGGGCTCCAGCGGCATCGGCAACGGGATCGCCCATGCCTTCCGCGAGCGTGGGGCGAAGGTCTTTGTCTGGGGCACCCGCGCCGCGGCGGCGGACTATGCGGGAGAGGAGGGTTCGAACCTCGAAGGGGTGGACTATGCGAGCGTGGACGCCTCCGACGACACCGCGGTGCGCGCTGCGGCGGCTCGGGTGGGCGCGCTGGATGTCCTGGTGGCGTGCCAGGGGACCGTCATCTATCGCCGCGGCGAGTTCGAGATGGACGGGTTCCGCAAGGTCGTCGACGTCAACCTTAACAGCCTGATGGCCTGCGCGCTGGCCTTCCACGACGCCCTGGTCGCCTCGCGGGGTTCGTTGATCCTCGTCAGCTCTACGGCCGCCTTCCGCACGACCTTCGGCAATCCCGCCTACAATGCCTCCAAGGCCGGTATCCTCGGCCTCACGCGGTCCCTCGCGCAGGCGTGGGCCGGGGAGGGGATCCGCGTGAACGGCATCGCGCCCGGCCTGGTGGACACCAAGCTGACCAAGGTGACCACCGGCCGCCCCGATCGGCTCGCCGGCGCTCTGCGCAGCATACCGGCCGGCCGGCTGGGCACGCCGCAGGACATGGCCGGCGCGGCGCTGTTCCTCGCCTCGCCCCTGGCGTCCTACGTCTACGGCCAGACCCTGGCCGTGGACGGCGGTCAGATGCT
>DASXGR010000168.1:0-10144 GCA_036488935.1 Caulobacteraceae bacterium
CCCGAAGCTCATCGCCCGGGCGCGGGAGGCGGGCATATAGGGCAACCCTCAGCGGCCCGTCAACCGGAGCTCTGGCCCCCGGAGCGCGGACGTCCTCGTCCGCTCTTCCTTTCCTGCGCCGCGCCTCGGGCGGACGAGGACGTCCGCGCTCCCTGCGCCACTAGCGAACAGCGACGATGAAGAGCCGCGGGAAGGGCAGCAGCACCGTTCCGTCCGCCGCAGGGGGATAGGCGACGGCGATCGCCGCCTCGTAGCGCGCCAGGAAGGCGGCGCGGTGCGCCTCGTCGAGCGGGGCGAGAAACGGGCGAAGACCGCTGCCCTTGAACCACTCCACCACCGCCGACGGTCCGGCGAGCAGGTGATGATAGGTCGTGCGCCAGACGTCCACGCGCGCGCACAGGGGCTGCAAGAGTCGGAAATACCATTCCGCCGTCTGGACCTCGGTCCGCGCTCCGGCCGCCGCAGCAAGCTGGTCGGCCCATGGCCCTTCGGCGGCGATCTCGCGCATCAGGCGGTGGCTCGGTTCGTCGAGGTTGTCGGGCATCTGCACCGCCAGGACGCCGCCGGGGTCCAGCTTTTCCACCAGGCGCGCGAACAGATGTGCGTGATCGGGAACCCAGTGGAAGACGGCGTTGGCCAATATGACGTCGAGTGGGCCCGGCCCATCCCAGTCCTCTACCGACCCCACCTCGAACTCCACCGCCGGCAGGCGCCGGCGCGCGGCCTCGATCATGTCGGGGGAGCTGTCGAGCCCGCTCACGGCCGCGTCGGGGAAGCGGTCGAGCAGGACCTCGGTTGAGTTCCCCGGGCCGCATCCCAAATCGATCGCACGCAGGGCCGAGTCGCGCGGAACGGCGGCCAGAAGATCTCGCACCGGCCGGGTGCGTTCTTCCTCGAAGGCGACGTACTGACGGGCTGACCAGTTCATGCGGCCTTTGTGCCTGCAGCCGAATCCGCCCACAATATCTCGTAGGGAACGAAACCTGATTCGCTGTCGAGTCAGCGATTCGGACGTGATTCGTTTCGCCCTCGTTCTGGCGCCGTCGAAATCTTTGTTAACTCGCGGCCAAGGCCTTGCCGCGATTGCGTTTCATCCTTCCATCGGCCACATGGAGGGACGTCATGAGTCACCGTCCGACGGGGCAGGCGCCTTCCAGACTCGTCGCGGTGTTGGGGCCCACCAACACCGGCAAGACCCACCTCGCGGTGGAGCGCATGCTGGGTCACGCCTCAGGCATGATCGGCCTGCCGCTGCGTCTTCTGGCGCGCGAGATCTATGACCGGATCGTCCGCGTGCGGGGGCCCAGGGCCGTGGCCCTGATCACCGGCGAAGAGAAGATCATTCCCCCGCGGGCGCACTATTTCGTCTGCACGGTCGAAGCCATGCCGATGACACGCCAGGTTGAGTTCCTGGCCGTCGACGAGGCGCAGCTGGTCGCAGACCCCGAGCGCGGCCACATCTTCACCGATCGCCTGCTCCGCGCACGGGGCACGTTCGAGACAATGTTTCTGGGCTCCGGAACCCTGGCGCCGCTTGTCCGCCGCCTGCTGCCCGGAGCCGAAATCGTCGAGCGGGAGCGGTTCTCGACGCTGACCTATGACGGCGCGCGCAAGCTGACGCGCCTGCCGCGGCGCAGCGCCGTGGTCGCCTTCTCCGCCGAGCAGGTCTACGCCGTGGCCGAGCTGATCCGCCGGCAGAAGGGCGGCGCGGCGGTGGTGATGGGCTCGCTCAGCCCGCGCACCCGCAACGCCCAGGTCGCGCTCTATCAATCGGGCGAGGTCGACTTTCTGGTGGCCACCGACGCGATCGGCATGGGGCTGAACATGGACGTGGACCATGTCGCCTTCGCCGGCCTGGAGAAGTTCGACGGCAAGCGGCGCCGGCCGCTCTATCCGCACGAGGTCGGCCAGATCGCCGGCCGCGCCGGCCGTTTCCGCCGCGACGGAACGTTCGGGGTCACCGGCGGCTGCCCGGCGATGGACGAGGAGCTCGTCGAGGCCCTGGAGGGCCACCGGTTCGCCCCGGTGGAAGCGGCCTTCTGGCGCAACAGCGCGCTCGACTTCGATTCGCTCGCCGACCTCATGCGCTCCCTCTCAGCGCCCGCGCCCCGCGAAGGGCTTAAGAGCGCCGACGAGGCGATGGACGAGCGGGCCTTGCGCCGCCTGGCCGCCGATCCCGAAGTCGCTGATCGCGCCCGCAATCGCTCGGTCCTGCTGCGCCTGTGGGACGCCTGCCAGACCCCCGACTTCCGCAAGATCACGCCGGACGAGCACATGGGCCTGGTGCGGATCCTGTTCGACCACCTCAGCTCGGGCGCCGGTGTGATCCCCCACGACTGGATGGCCGAGCAGCACCGCCGGTTCGACCGGCTGGATGGCGAGATCGACGCCCTCTCCACCCGCCTGGCCGGCGTGCGCACCCTCGCCTACGTGGCCAATCGTCCCGACTGGCTCGCCGATGCGCCGCACTGGCGGGACGTGACGCGCCAGCTCGAAGACCGCCTCTCCGACACCCTGCACGAGAAGCTGATGGCGCGGTTCATTGACCGGCGCACCAGCGTGCTGATGCGTAGCCTGGGCGCCGGCGAGGACCTGCTGGCCGGCGTGGGGGCCGATGGCGTGGTGACCGTGGAGGGCCAGTTCGTCGGTCGCCTTCGGGGGACGCGCTTCGAGGCGGCGCAGGCGTCAGGCGCCTTGGAGAGCCGGACACTGCGGGCGGCCGTGCAAAAGGCTGTGGGTCCGGAGGTGGCGCGCCGCCTTGGCCGCCTCGCAGGCGACGGCGACGAGGCCTTCGCCTTCGACGCGTCCGGCGATGTCCTGTGGCAGGGAGAAGCCGCCGGGACGCTCTGTGGCGGGGATCCGTTCAAGCCTTCCGTGCGTCTGCACGGAGAGTTGGGGCCGCCGCTGGCGCGCGAACGGGCGGCCAGGCGCCTGGAAGCCTTTGTCGCCGGCGAGGCGAGCCGGCGCCTGGTCTCGCTCAGGACCCTCTCCGACGCCGTAGCCTCGGGAAGCCTCAAGGGCCTGGCCCGGGGGATCGCCTACCGGCTGCTGGAGAGCGGCGGGGCGATCGATCGGCGCGCGGTGGAGACGGACCTCACCCATCTCAGCCGCAACGAACGACGGGCTCTGCGCGCCCTGGGCGTTCGCTTTGGCCAGTTCGCGGTGCGGCTCGAACAGGCGGCGGACGCCGCCCCGCTTGCCGAAGCGTTCGCCAGGCTCGCCGCCCCCGATTGGCGCCCCGGCGGAGCCGGGCCGTTGCGCCTCGCAGCGCCCCTCCCGTCTCCGCGGGCGCTCGGTCTGCGCGGGCTGATCCGCGTCGGCGGCCTGGCGGTGGCCGCCGAGTCGCTGGACCGCCTCTCCGAGCATCTCCAGACCGGGCGACAGGAACTCCACGCCGTTCGCCTGAGCGAGGCGCATCGTGAGAGTCTGGGCTGGAGCGAGCGGCAGGCGCAGGAGATCCTGCGCAGCCTCGGCTATGTCCCCATGCGGGGGGGCCAGCCCGGAGAGGCCATGTCCTGGCGCAGGCGGCGCTCGGCGACCGCGCCAGCCGCCGCGCCGGAGAAGCCGCATTCCCCCTTCGCAGCCCTGGCCGCTCTCAAGGCGGCGCCGTCCCGCCCGCCCCGGCGCCGGCGGACGAAGGCGCGACGCGCCCATGCCTGAAGACGCCTGCCGGATCGACGTGTGGCTCTGGCGGGCCCGGTTTTCGAAGTCTCGCGCCCTCGCCGCCCGGCTGGCCGAGGAGGGGCGGATACGCCTGGCGCGCAACGGTGTGCAGACGCGCCTGGACAAGGCTTCGCGCACCGTGCGGCCGGGCGATGAGTTGGTGTTTGCGATCGCCGGCCGGCTCACGGCGATCCGGGTCGTCAGTCTTGGCGAACGCCGCGGACCCGCCTCGGAGGCGCGAGGACTCTATGCGCCGCTTGCCCCAACCCAGTCGGACGAGGCGCCGGATAGCAATTGATCTCCGGATCAGGCGCCCCCGCCATTGACAAACCGCGGGTTCGCCTCAGATAGACCGCCGCCCGTCCGCGACGGCGCGGCGCCCGAGCCGTCCATTCATGACCCCGAGCCCCTGGATGACCTATATCGTCACCGACCCCTGCATTAAGTGCAAGTTCATGGACTGCGTGGAGGTCTGCCCCGTCGACTGCTTCTACGAGGGGGAGAACTTCCTCGCCATCAATCCGGATGAGTGCATCGACTGCGGGGTCTGCGAGCCGGAGTGCCCGGTGGATGCGATCAAACCGGACACAGAAGATGATCCGGACGGAAAGTGGCTGCGAATTAATACAGAGTATTCGAAAGTCTGGCCCAATATCACACTCAAAGGAACGCCGCCCGCCGATGCGGAACAGTACGAGCGGGAGACAGGAAAACTCGACAAATACTTTAGTGAAAAGCCTGGTCAAGGCTCCTGAAATCAAGCTCAGCCGGACTGCGCATTTTCGTCCTGCGGCGACCGGACGCGGGCTGTTACAAAGCCTTTAACCTTTCGACCATTTGTGGTAAAAGAACAACATCGGGTCGCCGCCCGCACGCTGAAGGGTCGCGTGCGCCCTGCACCTGAGGTTCACGGGCCCCCGCGTGAATAGCCTTGCGAAGTTGCGAGGCTTCGCTCGCCCCGTGGGCGGGACCTTTTTTGGGCCCCTTCAACACCTGAAGATCGCCGGCGGCCGGGCCGCCGAGCCGGCGAGCTATACTGGAAGGAGATCAGACATCATGAGCCTTAAGAGCGGACACGAGTTTTCCGTGGGTGACCACGTCGTCTATCCCGCGCATGGCGTGGGAATCGTCGTGGGGGTTGAGACCCAGGAGGTCGTGGGAATGGCTCTCGAGGTCTATGTGATTACTTTCGATCATGAAAAGATGACGCTGCGGGTGCCGACCAAGAAGGCCCGCACGGCCGGATTGCGCGCTCTCGCCGAGGGCAACATCGTCGTCCAAGCGCTGACCACCCTGAAGGGCCGCGCCCGGGTGAAGCGCACGATGTGGAGCCGCCGCGCGCAGGAATATGAAGCCAAGATCAATTCCGGCGACCTGATCTCCATCGCCGAGGTCGTGCGCGACCTGCACCGGTCGGAAAGCCAGCCCGAACAATCCTATTCCGAGCGGCAGCTCTACGAATCGGCCCTCGACCGCATGGCGCGCGAAGTAGCCGCCATCGAGCGCATCGATCGCGACGCCGCGGTCGAGATGCTGCACAAGTCGCTCCGCAAGGCGGCCTGAGGAGCGGGTTCCCCCGCTCAAACTCCTTACTCCCGTCATCCCGGGCGAAACGAAGCGGAGCGGAGTGAAGACCCGGGACCTAGGGGACTGCGACGGGCGCTGTGGTTCGCGAACCTCAGCGTGGCGGGCGTGGCCCTGGGTCCCGCATCTCCGCTCCACTGCGTTTCGCTGCGTGCGGGATGACGTGATTTAAAATGAGCGCGTGAAGCAAGGGTGCCCCCCTCATTCCTGCTCGACCGTCAGGTCCGCGCCTCGCCGCTCGGGGCCGAACAGCACAATCACCATGATCAGGACCGCCACGACGCCCGCCGTGATGGCGAGCGCGAAGCTGTAGTCGCCGCCGTGCGCCTTGGCCAAGGTCGCCTGGCCGACGATGAGGCCCGAGGCGAGCAGATTGCCCATCTGATAAACATAGCCGGGGAAGGCCCCGCGGGAGTCCGACGGCGCCAGCTCGTTGAGGTGGGCCGGCACGACGCCCCAGGAGCCCTGCACCGCCGCCCCCATCATGAACGCGCCGGCGGCGAGCAGGCCCAGGGTGTGGGAGAAGGCCCATAGCGGGATCACCAGGATCGAGACACCCGCCGACACGATCATCGCCCAGCGCCGGCCCAGCCGCTCCGACCAGGCGCCCATCATCAGGCCGCCGCAGATGGCGCCGACGTTGCCGATCGCCGTGGCCATACCGACCTGACCGGTGCCGAAGCCGCGCGACTTGAGGAAGGTCGGATAGAGATCCTGGGTGCCGTGGCTGAAGAGGTTGAAGGCGGTCATCATCACCGCAAGGTAGAGGGCGATGCGCCAGTGGCTGCGGAAGAACCAAAGGCCGGCCAGGCCGACCGGCGCGCAGATCGCATAGATCAGGGTCGTCACGCTCAACCCCGTCAGGATCGAGAGCGTCGAGGGGGCCAGGGCCACGAGGAGCGCGATCACGCCCAGCGTCCACACGTGGCGATGCTGGCCGGGGCTGCGGGTATGGCGGGCGGCCTCGAACGACGGCGACTCCTTCACCGTCAGGAAGATCAGGGCCGAGATCAGGGCGGGGGCGACGCCGACGATGAACATGCCTCGCCAGCCGATCTTGTCGAACAGCAGGTAGAAGACCAGCGCCGCCAGCAGGTATCCCACGGCATAGCCTTGCTGAAGGAAACCGCTGACGAATCCACGCGCCTTGGCCGGGATCGTCTCCATGGCGAGAGAGGCGCCGACGCCCCACTCGCCGCCCATCGAGAAGCCGAAGAAGGCGCGCAGGATGAGCAGCGCCGCCAGGCTGGGCGCGAAGGCCGACGCCAGCTCGAAGCCGGAATAGAGCAGGATCACCACGATCAGCACGGGGCGGCGGCCGTAGCGGTCGGCAAGCTGGCCGAAGAAGAAGGCGCCGAACGGCCGCGCGGCCAGGGTCACCGCGCTGGCGGCGGTCACAGCCGGAACGCCGACGTGGAACTCGTGCGCGATGGCCTGGAACATGAAGACCATCAGGAAGAAGTCGAAGGCGTCCAGCGACCAGCCCGCGAAGGCGGCAAGCGTGGCGCTCCACTGGCGCCGGTCCATTTCCCGCAGCGATTCCAGCATGCTTCGCCCTTCGAGGTCCCCGAACCATCGTCGATGGCGGCTTTTGGCTTCGCCGTCGAGGGCGAATAGGCGCGCGATTGGGTTGGACGTTGTGGAAAGGCGCCCCTCCGGCCTAAAAGGCGGCGGCCCGTCCCGTTAGCTCAGCCGGATAGAGCATCGGTTTCCTAAACCGGGGGTCACAGGTTCGAGTCCTGTACGGGACGCCACCCTACGCCCTGACGGGCTTCGGGTGGCGCGCCACCCGAAGAACGGCGGGGCGTAGGGTGTCTCCCGAAGCTCCAAAGGAGCGTAGGGAGACGGGTGCAGCTTCAGCGTTCTCAACACCCCGTATGGAGCAAAGGGAGCCCCGCGCCCCATGTGGTACGTCTACTTCCTCGAGCTTTCGAACGGCGACATCTGCGTCGGCTCGACGAATGATCTTCGGCGACGTTTCAAGTCGCATCAGGCCGGGCAAGTCAGCTCAACAAGCGGTTTCCTTCCGGCGAACCTGAAATCATACACCGCCCTCACGGACGAAACGACAGCGCGAAAACTCGAGCTGTACTTCAAGTCCGGCTCTGGCAAGGCTTTGGCGAAGAAGCGCTTCCTGACCGCCCCTCCCAGGGACGAGGCCCACGCGCCCCTCTCTCCCGAAGCTCCGTCAGGAGCGTAGGGAGATCACCACGCCCCCTGCTTCTGCCCGAACCACCACACCGCCCCGAATCCGATCGTCGGCTGATCTCTCAGCAGCACGCCGAGCGTGTCGCTGTAGAAGAAGGGCATGTTCGACATATCGCGGCGGAACTCGCCCATCAGAAGGAATCCGTTCTCCGGCCGCCAGCTAACGGTGAGGGTGATCTCCTTCAAAATCTGATCTTCGCCGCTGAACAGGCCATCCTGATCGTTCATGTACTCGCCGCGCGCCGACAGTGAAACCGTCGGGGTGAGCTGGTAAGAGACGTAGACCGCCCCGCCTGTGACGTGTTGTGGCGGAGAATAACTGAACAGCCGCTCCTCCACGTAGTCCGCCTCCGCCGCGAGCGTGAGCTTCCGCGTGGCCTGCCACGTCGCATAGGTGTCTCCAATGTTCAGCAATCCAGTCGGCGGATTCAGAATCGGCTGGATGAAGGTCCCCTGCTGGTTCGGCAGGTTCGGCGGCGGCGAGGCTGGATTCTGGAGATAGATGACATCGGGGCGCTCCTGTCCGCGGTAATAGTTGATCGTCCAGGTAAAATTCGATGCCGGGGTCAACACGACTCCGTACAGCTGATCCTTGTAATTATTGAAGGATTCCGTCTGCCCTGTGCCATTGACGACCCAGAGATTCAGACCCAGCAGGCTGTTCACCTGATATCTGGCGCGCAAGCCAGCATGATAAAACGGCAGGAAATCAAACCAGAGCGACCTCGAATAGTTGAACTGGTCTTTGGTGTAGTTTCCTTCGATGCCGAGAGAACTGGCCCATTTGCCGTAGTCGACGGTGAGACCCGTGCCAACCGGAATGACGTAGGTCCCGTAGGCCTGATAGATGTTCTGGTACACCTGGGGCCGCAGCTCATTGGCCGGGTTGCCCTGCGAAGCCGCTGTCGCCTGGCCGTACTGCAGATCGATCCGCAGCCCCCACCGCTTTCCGTCGGCGACATCGGGGGCGCTCTCGAGAACGAGATCAGCCTGGTTGAGGCTGAAGTTGTTGCTGCTCACATCATAAGCGCGCAGTCGATTGACCCGGCCGATCGGGTCGTCGGTGTTGTATTCGTAATAGGTGTCGACCAGGAAGTTGATCGTCATGCCTTTGAGCAGGTCCGCGGCCACGCTCGTCGCGCCCTTGGCCGGCGGCGAGGGCGGGGCCTGTCCGGAAGGCGCAGCCTGACCCGGCCCTGGAACCTGCGCGACCACGGCGCTCTGGGCCGCCGGCGCCTCGGGCGATTTGGCCGGCGCGGCCGGCGTCGGGGCCGAGGCGGTGACTGCGGCCGCCGCATTGAGTTTGGCGACCTGGTCCTGAAGCGCGCGGACCTCAGCCTTGAGCTCGCCGACTTCCTTCAACAGCTCTGGCACACGCGGGTCTTCCGTCGCCGTTTGGGCGAGGACTGGACCGGCTTGGGCCCAGCAAAGGATCGAAACAGACGCGCCCGCGAGCGCGACAACCTTCGAGAACCCCACCGCACGGTCTCCCCAAGTGACGGCCTAGCGTCTTTTGATTTGCTTTCGGGACTGCTTACGCCGGCGCGCTCGTCCCCCCGGGGCGCGCGTCCTAAAGCAAAGCTTGTTGAGAAGGAACTGGGCGCCTCACCGCTTGGCGTGGGGGTCGATCTGCGCCGCCCCCCGGAAACAGTTCAACCTTTTCAGCGGTGTCGCCATCCGACCAAGACGGATCGCGCTGAGGCGTTAGCGGGTTTGACCCACTTTATGGGAGCCAGGCTTGCGAAATGCGCTGTCAGCGATCGGAAGCGCGGGGGCGCTGCTGGCCGTCGCGGGCTGCACCACCTATCACGAGACGCAGCCTCCTCAGAGCGCAACACAGCAGCTTCTGGAAAGCCACGCCGCGGAGATTGCGGCCGATCGGCTCGCCGAGAGTCTTCCGCCTGTACCCTCGGTGTTCGTGGACGCCACTCACTTCAAGGGAGACGGGTCGGACTACGCCCTCGCCGCGATCGAGGCCGCGCTCCTGCGGCGCGGGATGATCCTTACGCCGAACCAGAAGACCTCGAAGATTACGCTGGCGCTGCGGATGGGCGCGCTGTCGGTGGACCAGAAGGACACGGTGCTCGGCCTTCCCGCCGGGACCCTGCCAATCCCCGGTACGGTGGCCTCCTTCCCGATCCCCGAGATCTCGCTCTATTCGACCTATCTTCGGGTCGGAAGGGCAGAGTTCGCCGCTGTCGCCTACGACACCGCCACCGGCGCGCCGATCGCGTTCTCAGGGCCGGCGGGCGGCGAGCGCCGCCTGGTGCAGCACCGCTATCTCACCTTCTTCGGCAGCGGTCGCAGACTGGAGGAGCCCGCGGGCGACAAGGGGAATTGAGCAGCACGCAGCGTTTGTCGTTCCGCTCGGGCCAAGCTACATCGGCTTGGCGTGTCCCCGGCAATCAATGATTTAGGACGCGCTTGCCACACGAGGAGGGACGTCTTGGCTCTGATCCACAAGAACGGACTGCTGCGGACCCTGACGACGGCCGGGGCCGTCCTTTCCGCGGGCGCCGTGATCGCGGCCGGCCTTTCCGGCGCAGATGCGCTGAAGGACCGCCAGGCGCACATGAAGGAGATGGGCAAGGCCTCCAAGGCGATGGTCGACGAGCTCAAGACGGGCAAGGCGGATCCGGCGGTGATCAAGCCCGCCGCGGACAAGATCTACGCCAGCTCGAAGACCATC
>DASXGR010000189.1:0-17058 GCA_036488935.1 Caulobacteraceae bacterium
GGCGGAGCCTCGCCGCCGGACCACTTCCTGGGTCAGGCGGAGCCGATGCAATCCTCTTCAACTGCGCTATCGCCGCAACCCGGGCAAATATGCCACCCGCTGCCGAAGGGGCTCGCCCCCTCAACCCTTCACAGCCTCGGATGCCGGCGGTCCAAGGGTGGCCGGCGCCAGAACCTCAAACCTTCTGCTTGCGGTAGTCGACGTCGTCCCAGGTGAGGTCGGCGAATTCCTTGCGGCGGGGACCGAGGTAGCCGAACAGGAAGGCGGCGACCTTGCGCATCTGGATTTCTTCCGAGCCCTCGGTGATCCGGTAGCGGCGGTGGTGGCGGTAGATGTGCTCGAAGGGCTTGTGGCGCGAATAGCCGATGCCGCCGTGCACCTGCATCGCCCGGTCGGCCGCCTCGCAGACCAGACGGTTGCCCCAGTAGTTGCACATGGAGACCTTGTCGGAGATCTGTCGCTCGACCTCCTTGTGCTCCATGCGGTCCATGTCCCAGGCGGTCTTGCGGATCAGCAGGCGGAGCATCTCGCACTGGGTGGCGAGCTCGACGAGGGGCCATTGGATGGCCTGGTTGCGCGCGAGGTCCTCGCCGAAGGGCTTGCGCATCCGGGCGTACTTAACGCTTTCCTCGACGCAGAAGACCGCCGCGCCCAGGGAGGACGCCGCCTGGCGGATGCGGTTCTGGTGCACGAAGCTCTGGCCAAGGCCGAGGCCGCGGCCCTCGACGCCCCAGATCGCGTCATCCGGGACCCAGACGTTGGTGAGCGAGACCCGCGGGTGGTCCGTGGGCATGTTGAAGGTCCACAGGTACTCTTCGACCTTGACCCCGGGCGCGTTGGCCGGGACGAGGAAGACTGTGATGCCGGTCGCGTCGCCATCGTTTCCCGCGGTGCGGGCGAAGCACATTATGTGCGTGGCCACGTGCATGCCGGTGGTCCACATCTTCTCGCCGTTGATCAGCCAGCCCTCGATGCCGTTTCGGCTCTCGCGCACCGCGCGCGTCTCCATGTGGGTGGCGTCGGAGCCGTGGTAGGGCTCGGTGAGGCCGAAGCCTGAGCGGATCTCGCCCTTCTGCAGAGCCTCGCCATAGCGCTCGTACTGGGCGTTGGTGGCGAACTCCTTGAACATGATGATGAAGGGGTTGTTGCCCACGATCGAGTGCTCGGTCTGCAGGTCGTTGTGCAGGCCCAGTCCCTTGGCGGCGAGGTGCTCGCGGATCACCGCCATGGCGAGGTTGGTGCCGCCCTTGCCGCCCCATTCCACCGGCCAGCCGTAACGCAGGTGACCGGCGGCGTCGGCGCGGCGGCGCGCCTCGCCCAGCAGGGCTTCCCATTCCTTGCGCGGCAGGCCCTGGTTGTCCCAGTCGGTGCGCGCGTGTTCGCGCCGATGGTCGAAGAAGCGGATGTTGTCGTCGGCCCGTTCGAGCGGCTTGATCTCCGCCTCAATGAAGCGGTCGAGCTCGCCGAGATAGTCGACGAGGTCCTGGGGCAGGGCGAAGTCCATCTGGGGTTTACCTTTCGTCCTTGGCTTGGCCGCGCTCGGCGAGGCTGGCGCGGTAGGCGGCGTAGGTGGGTTGATCGACGGCCATCTTGGCCAGGGCCGTGGCCCAGAGGTGATCGGCAAGGCCGGGCGTGGAGAGATCGGCTTCGCCGGCGGCGATACGGCGCGAGAGCTCGGTGGTGAGCGTCAGCAGATCGCCGTCCATTCCAAGCAGCGCCTGCAGCCGCTCACGCTCGGCAGCGTCTTCGCCAGGCCCGAGCTCGAGCTGCCGGCGCATCATCTCCAGGGCGTTGGCGGCGACGCGGGCCTGGAAGGAGAGGTGGCCGGTCGTGGCCGGCGCTACCTCCTCCTTCAGGAAGCGGGCGACGGCGGCGAGGATCTCGGGCGGGGAGGGCGGGTCGTACATGGTCAGGCGGCGATCAGGCGCATGAGGTCGAGCTCGTTCTCCGAGACGCGGCGGGCGATCACCGCGCGCTCGACGGAGGGGTCGGCATTGCGGAAGGCTGCGGTCATGCCCACGCACATGACGCCCCAGCGCATGGAGCCATAGACTTCCCACCAGTGGGCGTGGGCGCGGTTGACCGGATCGCCGCCGGCGGCCTCGTAGCCAGCCCACAGCTCCTCTCGCTCGCCAAAGCCCCCCACCGGCTTGTCCAGCACGCCGAAGCGCCAGGGGGTGACGCAGATCCAGCCGAGATCCTCCATCGGATCGGCGACGTGGGCGATCTCCCAATCGAGCACGGCGCGCACGCCTTCCGGACCGACCATCAGGTTGCCGTTGCGGAAATCGCCGTGGACGAGGCGCGGCCGCTCCGGCGCGGGGGGACAATGGGTCTCAAGCCAGCGGAATGTGAGGTCCAGGACCGGCCGCGGCCACTGCGAGGCTTCGTACGAGGCCCGGTACTGGGCGACCAGTTCGGCGGGGGTGGCGCGGCGCAGGCCGGGGAAGTCGGCGGGATCGAGGGTGTGGATACGGGCGAGGATCTCCCCGCACTGCCGCGCAAGGGCCGGCCGGGCGCCGGCCAGGGCGTCCCCCCTTGCGATCCGGCCGCCCAGGGTCTCGCCTTCGACGAAACCCATAACGAAGCCCTGGCCCAGGCCGTCTTCTTCTTCGAGCACGCAGAGAACCGGGGGTACGGGGACGCCCACACGGCCGGCTGCCTCGATCAGTCTCGCTTCGGTCGCCAAGCCCACGGCCGTGTCGGAGACGCGGACGCCTCCCGGAGCACGACGCAGGATCACTGGCGTCTCGACGTCGCCGCGGAAGACGCCGAAGCGCCAGATCTCCTGCGTCGCGCCCGCGGACATGCGCGTGAGGCCGGCGATGGCGTCGCCGCCCAGCTTCCGCTGCGCCAGCCGCGTCAGGGGCTCGATCAGCGCCTCCACCCGTCCTCCCTTTGTCTTTGCGGGGAACTCCTAGACCAGCCGGGCGGGGGCGCAAACGGTCACGTCGCGTCAGGCCGCCGTGAGTTCGGCCCCCTTCAACGCCTCGTCGAGTCGCCGCCAGGTCGGGGTCAGGTCGACGACCTCGCTGCGCTCGGCCGCCTCGTCCATCGCCATCACCGTAAGGCCGGCTTCGAGGGAGTCTCTGGGCGTCACGGGGAAGCGCTTCTCGCCGTCCAGTGCGGCCAAGAGGTCGATCGCCATGGCCTGGTCGGCGCCGTTGTGCAAATCGGCCGTACGGGTGGCGAAGTCGATCCGTTCCGGCTTCCCTCTGTGCAGCGAGGGCCGGACCATCAGCTTGTTGCGCACGAGGTCGGCCAGCAGGGTGCCGCGCGTGCCTACGAGGTACCAGCGCCGCTCCTGCAGAGAGACGTGGCTGTTGGAGTGGAACGAGAGGGCCAGACCGCTCTCGTAGTGAGCGATCGCCACCTGGTGATCGTTGAGATCCATGTCGGAGTGGAAGGCGTCGTTGGCGCCCATCCAGCCGGCGTCGCGCTGCGCGTAAGCGGCCGAGCCGTCCTCATAGGTGTTCGGCAGGTCCGCCTGACCGGGCGTGAAGATCCGCCGGCCGCCGAAGCTCGCCACACGCGTCGCGCGTGAGCGCGCGAGCCGCCCGAAGATATCGAAGTCGTGGCAGACCTTGTCGAGCATGAAGGAGCCGCCCCACTCGGCCTTCCGCCGCCAGTTGCGGGCGAGGTAGGCGCCATGCTCGGGGTGCAGGTGCTCGGTTGCATCCATCGAAATCAGATCGCCCAGCTCGCCGGCGTCGGCCCTGGCGATCACCTCGCGCACCAGGGGCATGGAGCGCATGACCAGGCCGATGAAGAGCGGCGGCGTCGCCTTGGAGGCGAGGACGCGGGCGAGGTCGAACGACTCCTCCGCCGTCCGGACGATCGGCTTCTCGCTGAACACCGGAAAGCCGGCGGCGAAGGCGGCGTCGAGGTGCGCGCGGTGCAGGTGGTTGGGCGTCCCGATCATGATCAGATCGAAGGGCCCGTCCGCCAGCAGCTCAGTCTCGTCGCGATAGGCCCGTCCGGGCCGGATGCCCGCCTCGTCCAGGATCGGCAGGCCGACGGGGGAGGGATCGACATAGCCGGCGAGATCGATCGTCCAGCCCACCTCGTCCATGGCCGCGAGGACGTGGGCGATCCGCTGGCCAAGGCCGATGACGCCGATCCGCTTGCTCATGCGCGTCTCCTCCAGGTTTTTTCGTTCAGCCCTCTACCTCGAAGGTGATCCCGGCGTGAGAGGGCAAACGTTTCAGCAGGGCCTCGCCCATGGCCGAGGCGGGCGTCCAACAGCCGCCGGGGATGGTCTGGCGCGGGACGTCGAAGACCAGGGCGAGGGCCGCCTCGGCGAGCATTTTCGAGGTCGATCCGTAGCCCGGGTCCATAACGCCCCTCACCCGAACGCGCGCCGTGCGTCCGTCGGGGCCTTCGGCGATGAACAGAAGATCGTAGAAGCCCGCTTCCCGCTCCTCCTTCGTCGGCCCCTCGCCCGGCTTGGGCGGCGCTGCGCCGCCGAGATCGAATCCCGCCGGCGGGGCGCCTGTCGGCGGTCCGGCGACCATCAGCATCTCGTCGTACTGAAAGTCCCTGCCCCAGGGGTGGCCGAGCAGGAAGTTCGTCCGGTGCACGGCCTTGGTGTTGATGCCCGCCATCATGAACGGGACCACCCACGACCCGGCAAGCTTATCCTCATACGGGTGATCGCCATCCGGCTGCTCAGGCCCGTGGAAGCCGGGGGTGAGGGCGAACGGGTCGGCGAGGAGCTTGCCCACGGCGGGATCCTTCTGGGCGGCCGCCATGGTGGCCAGGCCGCTGGCGAAGGTGCCGCCTGAAAAGCCACCACGCATGGCCGCCACCCGTCCCCGGACGCGCTTCGCGGGCCCGCCGAACTGCTCCCGCGCAGCCCGCTGCGCGAACCAGACGCCCATGTCGAAGGGAATGGAATCGAACCCGCAAGAGAAGACGAGGCGCGCGCCGGAGGCTTTGGCTGCGGCTTCGTTGGCCGTGATCATGGCGGCGATCCAGTTCGACTCACCGGTCAGATCCACATAATCGCAGCCGGTGGCGGCGCAGGCCGCCGCGAGGTCGGAGCCGTAAAGCTGATAGGGGCCCGCGGTGGTGATCACCGCCTTCGTCCTTCGGGCCATCGCCTCGAGCGAAGGCCGATCGTGTGCGTCCGCCACAATGAGCGGGATGCTTGAAGGGGCGCCGATCAAGCCGCGGATTTCGGCCAGCTTTTCGGCGTTTCGCCCTGCCATGCCCCAGCGAACCTCGCCATCGGCTCCATAGGTCCGCAAGAGGTGCTCGGCGACCAGACGACCCGTGTAGCCGGTGGCGCCATAGACGATTACATCGAGCTCTTTTTTTTCGTCCGGCATGCTCTCGCCCCCTCCATGGTCATTCAGCGTACATTCAGCCTAATGCGATATGTGTTGGTCGTGCGCCAGCTTCGTCGGCGCTTTTGGAACGGCTCAGCCGCATCTTCATTCCCGACACGGCCGCGCCCTGCTTTCGCCGGACCAATATGGGAAGGTTGATGCATGCGTCCGCCAAAACTCGCCAGCGCGGGCGCGAGCGCGCGTGTTCAATTAGGGCCTGCTTTTGACGAACATCGTAACTAGCGTCGCCCCTGCCGACGTCGCACCGCATCCCTTGCGGCTCGGTCGGAGGATGATTGCGGGTGTTCCATCGACGGCCGCCTTGCGGGTGGTCCGTCCTGCTGCGGCGGCGGCCAAGGTCAGTCCGTCGCCCGATGAAACGTTCCCGCCGCTGGAAGCCCTGCCGGCGCCTGCCTCCATGCCGATGCCGAAACAGGATCTCAGCCAAGCGCCGGCGACGATCGCACGGCGGCCGGAGCCGAGGCGGACCCGTCGGGCATTCGTGCTGTTCGGCGCGCTCGCCTTCGGGAGTCTGGTCGGCTGGCTGCTGGTGTCGGCCCTGGGCGTCCAGGGTTTCACACCGCTGGAAGCGGTCGCCGTGGCGCTGTCGGTCCTGCTCAGCCTGTGGGTGGGGTTTGGCTTCGCCAGCGCGCTTGCCGGCTTTGCGGCCGCCTGGCCTAGACGCGCCTCGCGTGTGAGCGTTGCGGCGGTGGCCGCCACGGGGCGAACGGCCATCCTGCTGCCTGCCTATAACGAGGATCCCGGCCTGATCTTCTCCGCCGTCCAGGCGATGTGGGAGGATCTCGATCGCCTGGGCGCCACCGACCGCTACGATTTCTTCGTGTTGAGCGATACGCGTGACTCCGAGGTCGCGCGCGCCGAGCACGTCGCCTTCCTGAGGCTGCGGGCGCGATTGAACGGCGGCCGCCAGATCTACTACCGCCGTCGGGCCGAGAACGTGGACCGCAAGGCCGGCAACATCGGCGAATGGGTCGAGCGGTTCGGCGCGGCCTACGAGTTCATGCTGGTGCTCGACGCCGACAGCCTGATGACCGCCGAGGTGATCCTCGCGCTCACCGCCGAGATCGCCAGCGATCCTACCGCCGGGCTCGTCCAGAGCGTGCCGACCATCATCAACGCCCGCACCCCCTTCGCCCGGCTACAACAGTTCGCCTCGCGGCTGTACGGGCCGGTCTTCGCCGCGGGCCAGCAGTGGTGGTCGGGCCAGGAAGGCAACTACTGGGGCCACAACGCCATCCTTCGGACTGCGGCCTTCGCCCAGAGCGCGGGGCTCCCGCACCTGGTGGGTCCTCGGCCCTGGGGCGGCCACATCATGAGCCACGACTTCATCGAGGCCGCGCTTCTGCGGCGGCGGGGCTGGACCGTGCGGACCGTCGCCGACCTTGGCGGCAGCTACGAGGAGTCGCCGCCGACCCTGCTCGATACGGCCGTGCGCGACCGCCGCTGGTGCCAGGGCAACCTGCAGCACGCGCGTCTGCTCCGGGCGGCGGGCCTGCACTGGGTAAGCCGGTTGCATCTGGTGCTCGGGATTTCCGCCTATCTGGCGTCCCCCCTCTGGCTGATCCTGCTCGTCTGCGGATCGGTGGTCTGGTCGCGCGAGCATTTCGCGGCCGGATCGATGCAGTTCAGGGAAGTGACCTGGGCCTTCGGCCTGACCATGGCGCTACTGGCCATTCCCAAGCTCTTCGCCCTGGCTCTCGCGCTGGCCTCGCCTGAACGCCGCAAAGGGTTCGGGGGAACAGCGCGCCTGATCGCGGGCGTGGCCCTGGAGACCTTCGCCTCTGTCCTCCTCACCCCGGTCACCATGGTGATGCAGGCGGTCAGCGTCTTCGACGTGCTGGTCGGACGTGACAGCGGATGGAAGCCTCAGCGGCGTGAAGGCGCCGAGATCAGCTCGAAGGAAGCCTGGCGGGCCCACCGCGGACATGTCGCGCTCGGCCTGGCTGGCGCGATCGGCGCATGGCTCACCGATCGGTCCCTGCTCGTGTGGGCCGGACCGGTGTTCCTCTCGCTGGCCCTGTCGGCGGCGCTCTCGTTCCACACCTCGCGTCAGCGCCGGGCCGACAAGCCCGCGGTCCCCAGCCTTCTGCGTATCCCTGAGGACGCCGCCCCGCCCTCGGTTCTCACGCGTGCGAGGGAGCTTCGCGCACAGTACGCCGCCGAAGCCCCCTTGCGTCGCCAGATCGAGATGCTGTTCCGCGAGGATCCCGCCGTCTACGAGGTCCGCGCCGAGGCGCACGTCGCCGTGCGCCGCCTGGCGGCCTGAGGGAACGTCTTCAGACGTTCGCGGGCTGGTCGACGCCCCAGTGGATCCCGAAGGGATCGATCACTGCGCCCCACAAATCGCCCCAGAACATCTTCTGGAACGGCGAGGTGATCTTGCAGCCCGCTTCGACCGCGCGGTCGAACCACGCCTGCCCGTCCGGAACCATCAGCTGCATGGTGTAGCTGTGGCTGGGCTGAAGCGGATAACCGTGCTCGGGCATGGCGTCCATGACCATGAGCAGGCCGCCGTTGATCTCGAGCTGGCAGTTGATGATCTTCGTGCCGGCGTCGTTGGCCGCGCGCGAGATCTCCTGGGCCCCGAACGCCCGCTTGTAGAAGTCGATAGCGGCAGCCGCGCCATCGACTTGAATGTACGGCACCACCCCCTTTGTCAGGCTGTCGGGATTGGACCTGAGGTCGGTCTGAACGGCCATCGATAGGTTCCTCCTGTTGGGCTTGGTCGAGACGCCCCAAGGACGTTCGATATCCGCGACTTGCGACACCTGGAGATTTGAAAACTGGAGCCTTCTTCAAGGCTCACGCCTCGGCGCTGGCGCTGTCTTTCATCAGGCGGTCAAGGTGATTGCGGATATGCGCGGCCTCGGTGGCGGTGGAGGCCAGGCCGATCGCGCGATCGAAGGCCGCGCGCGCCTCGGCGGGGCGGCCGAGCTGGGTGAGCAACGCGCCCTTGACGCCGAAGAAGTAGAAATAGCCGCCGAGGCGACCCTCCAGGGGCTCGATCATCGCCAGGGCGTCGGCGGGGCCGGAAGCCTTTGAGACGGCGACCGCGCGATTGAGCGTCACCACCGGCGAGGGCTCGAGCACCTCGAGCGCGGCGTAGAGACGTTCGATCTGCGTCCAGTCGGTATCCTCCGGCCTCGCGGCCCGCGCATGGAGGGCGGCGATGGCCGCGCGCGTCTGATGGGGTCCGCGGCGGCGGTGGCGGATGGCCTTGTCCAGCAGGGCAAGCCCCTCGCCGATCATGGTCCGGTTCCAGAGCGACCGGTCCTGGTCCTCGAGCAGGACGATCTGGCCTGAAGCATCGACCCTGGCCATGGCGCGCGCATGCTGCAGCAGCATCAGCGCCAGCAGACCCATGACTTCCGGCTCGGCGGGGGAGAGCCGCAGCAGCAGGCGCGCGAGCCGGATCGCTTCGCCGCACAGGGTCGCGCGGGCCCGCTGGGGATCGTCCGCAGCCGAATAGCCCTCGTTGAAGACGAGGTAGATCATGTCCGCCACCGCCCCGAGCCGCTCGGCGCGTTCGGGCGCCCCAGGGGCATCGAAGGGAACATCGGCCCGTGCGATGCGCGCCTTGGCGCGCGTGATCCGCTGCTCCATCGCGCTGTCGCCGACGAGGAAGGCGCGGGCGATCTGCGGGACCGTGAGGCCGCAGACGACGCGCAGGGCCAGGGCGATCTGCTGGCTTGGCGGCAGGTCCGGGTGGCAGCAGATGAACATCAGCCGCAGCACGTCGTCCCGGTAGTCGCCGCCATCGAGGCGCTCGGCCATCGGCGTTTCGGCATCGCCGAGTTCTGAAAGAACGTCCTCCGGCGGCAGCTCCGAGTGGCGGCTCGCCCGCCGCGTCGCATCGATCCCGCTGTTGCGGCCGACCAGGATCAGCCACGCGGCAGGGTCGCGTGGCGGCCCATTGCGCGGCCAGGCCTTCAGGGCGCGCAGGCAGGCGTCCTGGAAGGCTTCCTCGGCAGTGTCGAGATCACGGAAATAGCGCAGCAGGGCGCCGATCGCCTGGGGCCTGGCGGCGGTCATCGCCGCATCGATCCAGGCCAGTTCGCTCACCGCTCGAACGACCCCGGCACGAAGAGCTTCAGGGGCCGCACCTCATAGGCGCCGCCCGGGTTCGCCTTCGCAAAGTCGCGCGCGACGCTGAGCGCCTCCTCCAGATCATCGCAATCGATCACGTAGAAGCCGAGCAGCTGTTCCTTGGTCTCGGCGTAGGGGCCGTCGAGCACGAGCGGCGGGTCGGTATCCTTGCGCAGGGTCGTGGCCGCGGTAGTGGGCATCAGGCGCACCGCCGGGCCGAACTTTCTCTTCTCGATCAGCCTCTGCTGGACCTTGTCCAGGGCGGCCATCACCGCGTTGTCCTCCTCCTGCGTCCAGGAGAACACGGCGTCTTCGTTGTTGTAACAGAGGAAGGCGTACAGCATGGGCCGCTCCGGACTTCAGACAGGTGGGCTCTTCGGCGAACCGAGGCGCGCAGTCTAGGCGCCAGCCTGGATCCTCGCGGAGAGATGGCCTCATTGCGCCCCAGGCCGCCGCCTTCGGTGACTGAATTGGCGGTGAGCATGAAGCGCATGGGATGTCCCCGACCTGCATTTGCGTCCGACAGGATGACGCCCCAGCCAGCGCTCAGCCGACAAGGGGCTGAAGAAAAAGGAGGTCTGACAAGGCTGCGGGAATGGATCGCCAAACTGAGCCGCGGCTTGGCGCCCGTTCGCTTTTGACGTTGCACGTCCGCACAGCGGCGTCATAGGCTCAAGACGTTCCTGAACGACGATAATGAACCCGCGCCTGCCGGGTCGCCCCTATTCGAGAGGAAGCCCATCAGATGAAGTTCACCTGGTTCAACCTGATGCCGTGGCCCTACCTTCCGGACGACTTCCGGGAGAAGAACAGGTCGGTATGGGTCGATATCGACCAGCGGCTGTTCGATCCGGTGAAGGCGCATGAAGTCTACAACACCTACATGGATCTCCTCGAATACGCCGACACTCTCGGTTTCGACGGGATCGGGGTGAACGAACACCATCAGAACGGCTACGGCATCATGCCCTCGCCGAACATCATCGCTGCGGGACTTGCTCGCCGCACGAAGAACGCGGCCCTGGTGGTCCTGGGCAATTCCATCGCCCTCTACAACCCGCCGGTGCGCGTGGCAGAGGAATTCGCCATGCTCGACTGCATAAGCGGCGGGCGGCTGGTGGCGGGATTCCCGGTCGGGACCTCTATGGACACCAACTATTGCTACGGCCAGATCCCTGCCCTGACCCGGGAGAAATACAACGAGGCGCATGAGCTGATCATCCGCGCCTGGACCGAGCGCGAGCCGTTCGCCTTCAATGGCCGGTACAACAAGCTGCGCCACGTCAACATCTGGCCGAGGCCGATCCAGCAACCGCAGCCGCCCGTGCACATCCCTGGCGGCGGCTCGGTGGAGACCTACGACTTCTGTATCGACAACACCTATTCCTATTCATATCTCAGCTTCACCGGCTACATCCGCGCCAAGGCCCTTCTGCAGGGCTACTGGGATCAGGTGGCGAAGCGGAACACGCCCGACACTTCGCCCTACCGCGCCGGCTTCGCCCAGACCATCTGCGTGGCGGAGACGGATGAGGAGGCCGAGCGTCTGTATTCCGAGCACATCAACTACTTCTACAACCGATGCCTGCACGTCTATCCGGGCTTTGCTGACGCGCCAGGTTACCGGACGATCAAGACGATCCAGACCGGCGCGCTCTCGCAGTATGCACCGCCCCGCGGAGGATTTGGCCAGCTCACCTGGAAGGACCTGACGGAGGGCGGGCACGTCATCGCCGGTTCACCTGAGACCGTCCGCCAGCGGATGGAAGAGCTGATCAAGAGCCTCCACGTGGGCAATATCTTCTGCCTGATGCATGTGGGGAACATGCCGGCGGACAAGTGCATGTACTCCACCAAGCTCTTCGCCGAGAAGGTGATGCCGAAGCTGAAGACCCTGATGCCGGAGTGGTCGCACGACGAGAGGTTCTGGTGTCATCCGCTGGAGAAGCTGGCGACGCCCGGCACACTACCTGCTCCCTACGCGCCCGCCCGCGCTCCTGAGCACGCGTGACGGTGGATCTGACGATGATGCAGCAAAAGACCCTCGACACCCCGCACGGCGCCATTCCCTATCTGGAGGGCGGTTCGGGCGAGCCTCTCGTCTTCCTTCACGGGGCGGGGGGCATGACGCCTCAGGACCCGATCCTTGAGGCGCTCTCGGCCACCCACCACGTTTACGCCCCCTACCTCCCGGGTTATGGCGAGACGGACGACAATCCCGAGCTTCGCGACATGCTCGACTACACCCTGCACACCTGGGATGTGGTGCGAGCTCTGGGGCTGAAGGATCCGATCCTCGTCGGCCACTCCATGGGCGGGATGATTGCAGCCGAGATGGCCGCCGTTTGTCCCAACGACGTCAGCCGCCTGGTGCTGATCGCGCCGGCGGGGCTTTGGGACGACGATCACCCCACGCCGGACATCTTCACCCTGCTGCCGTTCGAACTGCCGCAGTATCTGTTTCACGACCCCGAGACGGGGGCGAAGCTGATGACGGCCGGACTGCGGATCGACGATCCGGAGTTTCTCAAGACCTATCTCGTGCGCAACGCACGCCAGATGGGCATGGCCGGCAAGCTTCTGTTCCCGATCCCGGAGCGTGGGCTTGGCTCACGCCTCTACCGGATCCGCGCAAAGACTGTGATCGTCTGGGGTCAGAGCGACCGGATGATCCCGCCTGTCTATGCTCGCGGCTTCGAGACCGGCATCTCCGGCTCCCGCGTGGTCGAGGTGCCCGAAGCCGGACACATGGTCATCCTGGAAAAGCCAGCCGTGGTGGCTGAGGCGGTCGCCAGCGTAGCTTGACCTGGCGCGCCGCGCCCTCCCCACCCGTGGCGGACGCGGCAGGGCGATAGGGGGGGGAGATATGGCTGTCACCAGGCGTGGCTGGCTGGCGGGCGCGGCGGCGGTCGCCGCAGCGGGCGGCGCTGAGGCCCGGATTCAGCCGGTCGTTGCGCGCGAGGCAGCGGCGCCCGCCGCTCCGCCCGGGCCGCCGCCTGCGCCCGAGTTCCGCGTCACTGCACCAGGCGCCAACCAACACGACTACACCGCCGCCCTGTCGGCGCTCCGCGCCTACGCCATTGATGAAGTGGAGCGGCTGGAGCTGCCGGGCATGACCATTTCCGTTACGGACGGGGAGGGTTTCACGGCCCTGCTGCCGATCGGTTGGGCGGACGTGGAACGGGGCGTTCCGCTCACGTCTGATCGCTATTTCCAGATCGGTTCGATCAGCAAATCGTTCATCGCCCTGACGATGCTGGCGCTGTCGGATCAGGGGCGGGTCGACCTTTCCGCGCCGGTCGCGTCCTATCTGCCGGACGTCCCGCTCCCGCCTGAACCGGTCACGATCCTCCAGCTGCTCAGTCATACGGGGGGACTTCCGGACGGGGCGCCCTTTTTTCCGCGCACGCCCGATGGGCGGCTCTGGTGCGGTTTTCCTCCGGGCTCCAGCTTCTCCTACAGCAATACCGGCTTCGACCTGCTCGGCGCGGTGATCGCGCGCCTGACGGGCGCGCCGTTCGAGAGGGCGGTGAATAGCCTGGTACGGCAGAAACTGGGCCTGGGCGGCATGACGGGAGTGCTCGCCCAGGCGACACGGCCGCAATTCGCCGTGGGTTACTGGCCATGGGACCGCACGGTCGCCGCCACCCTTCCGGGCGGCCTGTTGCAGCCCGCGACCTTCGATGAACTGGCGATTCCCGCCGGATCGATCGGCGCGACCGCGGAGCAGATGGCGGCCTACATGCGGGGGCTAATGCGCTTCGCGCGAGGCCAGGGGGCGCCCGTTCTCGCGGATGCTTCCGCACGGCGGTTCGCCACCCCGGTCATCGCGGCGGCCGAGTTTGGCCCGGGGGCCTCCTACGCATTGGGCGTGGCGGTCACGCCCGTGGACGGGTCGGCGTGCCTGCACCACACCGGCGGCATGATGGCCTACGCCTCGTCGTTTCACGCGGACCCTGCGGTGGGCGTCGCGTGCTTTGCGAGCGTCAACGCCATGCTCGATGACGAGCTCTATCGGCCCCGCCAGGTGACGCGCTACGCCATCCAGTTGCTGCGCGCGGCCCGCGCGGGCGCGCCCCTGCCGCCGCCCCCGGACGTGATGGCGCCGTGGCGGGTCAAGGATCCGGCCAGTTGTTCGGGCGCATTCGTGAGCCCGGACGGCATCCTTACGCTCGCTCCGGAGGATGCGGGCCTGACCCTGACGTTCAAGGGCCGCACGGCTCGCGCCCTCCAGCGCGGCGCCGACCGGCTCGTGACCGATCATCCCGAGTTGCGCGCTCATGGCCTGGACGCTGTGCGGGAAGGCGGAAGCATCGTCGGCTGGTGGTGGGGCGAGACCCTCTTCGCGCGGGATCCCACCCGCCGCGCGACCGAGCCGCCGGCCGCGCTACGGGCGCTTGCGGGTGTATACGTCAATCGCGATCCCTGGGTCGGCCGCGCCGTGGTCCTGGCCCGGGGCGAGACGCTGGTGCTCGAAGGCGCGGGCCCCCTTGTCCAGCATGGAGGCTACTGGGCCAGGCGCGCCGACCCCGGCGGCGTCGAGCGGTTCCGCTTCGAGGCGCCGATGAACGGTCGGACCCAGAGGCTCAATGCCTCCGGAGCCGATTTGGAAAGGCTGACCCTCTGAGTGGCGAGGCGCGCTAGATCTGGCGCGCCCGGCCCGCCCAGTACGGTGCGCGCACCTTGCCGCGCTGGATCTTCCCCGCGGGGCTGCGCGGAAGCTCCTCGACGAACTCGATGGTGCGCGGCGTCTTGAAGCCGGCCAGGCGCTCGCGAGCGAAGGCGAGGATCTCCTTGCCCAGGGTCTCGGACGGTTGATGGCCCGGGTGCAGGGTCACCACGACCTTCACCTCCTCGCCCCATTCCTCGTTCGGCACGCCGATCGCGCAGCTGTCTTCCACCGCCGGGTGCTTGATGATCTCGTTATCGATCTCCTGGGGATAGATGTTCACTCCGCCGGAGATGATGCACTCGGCCGTCCGGCCGGTGAGGAACAGGTAGTCGTCATCGTCAAGATAGCCGACGTCGCCCAGCGTGAAATAGCCGTCGCGGTGCGCCGAGGCGGTCTTCTTTGGATCCTTGAAGTACTCAAAGGGTGCGACTGGCGAGACCTTGAAGTAGATCGTGCCCGAACGGTTCCGTTCGGTGATCTCTTCGCCCTCTTCGCTGTAGAGCTTGATCGCGTCAGGGGCCGGCAGCTTGCCGACCGTGCCGGGTTTGGTCAGCCACTCGTCGCTGGTGGTGACGAACCCGGCGCCGCCTTCTGAACCGGCATAGTATTCGTGGATGATCGGACCGACCCATTCGATCATCGCCTTCTTGATCTCCGGAGGGCAGGGCGCTGCGCCGTGGATCATGTAGCGGAGGGAGGTGATGTCGTACTTCGCCTTCACGTTCTCCGGCACGGCCAGCAGGCGCTGGAACATGATCGGCACCATGTGCATGCGCGTAACGCGATACCGCTCGATGTTCGCCAGCACGCCCTCACTGTCCCAGCGGTCCATGAACACCAGCGGGTTGCCCTGATTCATGGCCGAGCGGACGTCGAAGGCCAGCGGCGCAGCGTGATAGGCGGGGCCGACGCACATCTGCACGTCGTCCGGCGCGCCGGGCCCGGGCACGAGCACGGCGGCCGCCTTGCGATACACGCCCTTGGGCCGACCCGTGGTGCCCGAGGTGTAGAGCATGGCGCCGCCAAGGATGGGATCGTCGATGTCGTCGCCCGAGAAGGCTTCGATCGAACCGGCGTAGGGGATGAAGCCCTCCGCGTCGGTTCCGATGGAAATCCGCACCCGCACCTCGGGCGCCCTGGCAGAAAGGCCAGCGGGATAGCGCGTGTCGGCGAACAGCGCCTTCGCCTCGCAGTCGTTGATGATGTACTCGACCTCGTCGGGGTTCAGGTGCCAGTTCACCGGCGTGAAGCGGAAACCCCCGCGTAGGGCCGCGGCGAGCACTTCGACGAATTCGGAGCGGTTGCTGCAGAGCAGGGCGACGGCGTCCCCGGCCTGGAGCCCGTGAGAGCGTAGCAGCCGCACGATGCGGTTGGCGTTGGCGTTGATCTGGCCGAACGTCCTCTGGCCAATCGGATCGTGAACCGCCACGGCCCCCGGCTTCAGTTCGGCCCAGATGCTCGCGGTCATGCCCACGTGGGCGGCGGCTGTCAGGCGCTCCATCAGATCGGCCATTTCATCTCCCTGTGCCGTTTTTCTCGTTAGATTGGACCCGATTCTTCGGTCCGACCGCCGTTCGTCAATCTCCCTGGCGGAACAGGGCGCCGCCTGCCGCCATGGCGTCCCGAACCCCCTCGGGAGATGCGGTGGCTTGAAGGTCGAAGTCCCGCAGTTCGGCCGGCACGTACCAGTGCAGCCGGTCCTCGTGGTAGGCGGCCCAAACTGCTTCCGCGACCGAGCGGGCGGGCATCAGCCGCCACATGCCCTCGGTCGGGGCGCCCACCTTGGCGGCCTCGGGCAGAATGGGCGTATCGATCAGACCGGGCAGGGTGTCGGCGACGCGGACGCCTTTCGACTTCAGCTCCACCGACAGCGCCTCGGTGAATCCCTTCACTGCGTGCTTGGTCGCCGAATAGACGGCGATATTGGCCATGCCGAAGGTGGCCGACGACGACGAGGTGGAAAAACACAGCGACCCGGGCGTCGCCGTCAGCAGCGGAATCGCCATGTGGACGCCGCTGAGGACCGCCACGAGATTCACCTCAATGACTGCCCGCACATCCTCCCACGACATGTCGGCGAAGGGGCCGCCGCGCCCGATGCCGGCGTTGTTGAACAGGATGTCCATCTGCCCGCCCGTGGCCTGGGCGAAGGCGTCGATCGCCGCGCGATAGGCTTCGCGGTCGGTCACGTCGAGGCGGCGGAAGAAGCCGTTCGCGGCGCCGAGCTCGGCCTCGAGACTATCGAGCAGGTCCTGCTGGACATCGAAGGCGCCCACGAACCAGCCCTTGGCCGCAAACAGGCGAGCGGTCTCGCGGCCCATCCCGGAAGCCGCGCCGGTAATGAAGATCGCCTTGCGTCCGTTCGCCTGCGCCAACGTCGCCTCCCCTTGCTTTCAAACACCTGTTTAGGGCGCGAAAAGCCGCCGCGGAAGGCGATTTCGATTGTGAGAGGAGCGTGAACTGTCCTACGGCGCATCGGCGGTGGTGAGGCTGTAATTTCACCACGAAGAACACAAAGGACACTAAGCGCACTAAGCTTAGCGGGGAGAGATCGCCAGATCTAAAACCTTCGGGGCCGGGCGGAGAAATTTTTATTGAGCCTTGGGCTCGGCGCAGCGGCCACTGTGAGTGGATAATGACCCGCGATATCTCGACCACTAACGCGCCGAAGGCGCAATCATGACTGCTCCATCTCTCGACTATTTTGCCCCGCAATCTATCTTCGTGAGCTTCGTGTCCTTTGTGTTCTTCGTGGTAAAATCACAGTTTCTCAGCTGGCCACGCGTCGCAGGGCTGTTCCGCTGATGCTCAGCTGACCCCGTAGAGGGTCATCACGTCGCGGCGCAGGGCGGCCTGGCTGTCGGGGCGGGAGTAGAACATGTGGCCGCCGGGATAGACCTTAACTTGCAGTCTGTTCGGCGCCCCCATAGGCGGGATCTGTGAGACGAC
>DASXGR010000208.1:0-10256 GCA_036488935.1 Caulobacteraceae bacterium
CCAAGTTCGCTTTGGTTGGCGCTTGCTCCAGGGCGCGCTCTTCGGCGCGGATGCGGATCGCCAGCGCCGCCGCATTGGCCGCCGAGGCGATCGCCGCGAGCCTGGGCAGGCCCAGGGCGAGGGGCAGGGCGGCGATCTCGCCGGCGACGACGGCGTAGTTGGGATGGCGGATGAAACGATAAGGGCCACTGCGGACCAGCGTCTCGCCCGGCAGGATGAGGATGCGGGTGGTCCAGCGCTCGCCGAGGCTCGCCAGCACCCACGCACGGCCGGCCTGCAGCGCCAGGAACGTGGCCAGCCATGCGGGATTTACGCGCCGCCGGCGCCCCAGGCTCCAGAGGCTCGCCAGCCAGGCCGCATGAAGCCCGACGATCATCGGATAATGGCCGGGCGCGACTTCATGCGCGCCCCTGGCCTTCAGGCGCGCCGTGTTGCGCCGCGCCAGCGCGAGCTCGCCGAGGCGCTGCAGGCTGACCAGGCAGAGGAGGGCCGTCGCCGGCCTCACGGGGCGATGGCGACGCAGCTGGCGGTGAAGCCGGGGCCAAGCGCGGCGACGACCAGCCGGCCGGCCTTGCGCGCGCCCATAAGCACGCGCTCCAGCACGAACAAGGCCGTGGGCGCAGACATGTTGCCGTGATCACGCAGCACGTCGCGCTCCTCCACGAGCGCGCCCTGGCCCAGTTCCAGCGCCGATTCCACCGCCTCCACCACTTTCGCGCCGCCGGGATGGAAGACAAACCGGCCGACGTCGGCGAAGCGAAGGCCCAGGCCCTGCAGCATCGCGTCCATGGCCCCGCGCAGGTGGGCCGCCGCGAAGACAGGGATCGATCGGTCGAAGATGACGCCGAACCCTTCCGGGTCGACCCGCCAGCCCATGATCTCCAGGGTATCGGGCCAAGTGTGCTCGGCCGCCCCCTCGATTGCGAGCCCATCGCCCTCCGTGGAAAGGACGCAAGCGGCGGCGCCGTCGCCAAACAGCGCCGTGGCGACGATGTTGGCGCTGGTGAGCTGGTCGTGCCGGGCGGCCAGGGTGCAGAGCTCCACGCAGACGAACAGGACGTTGGATCCCGGCCTCGCCTGCGCCAGGCGGGCGGCGAGGCCGAGGCCGCTGACCCCGCCGGCGCATCCGAGGCCAAACACGGGGGTCCGCAGGACATCGCTGCGGAAGCCGAGGCGCCTCATGGCGCGCGCCTCAAGGCTGGGCGTGGCGATTCCCGTGGACGAGACGCTGACGATGGCGTCGATCTGGTCCGCCGCAAGGCCCGCCCGTTCGAGCGCGCGCTCCGCGACTTCCACGAACAGGTCGGTCGCGCCCTCGAGGTAGGCTTCGGTTCGCTCAGGCCAACCGCGCGGCGCGCCGTGCCAGTCCATCGGCCGCACCGACTGCCGGCGATCGATTCCGGCGTTGACGAACACCGGCTCGAGGCGTGCGAGGTCCTTCATCCGGTCCCCCACCACGCGGCGGACGGCGTCGACAACCGCGGACTGTCGCAGGACGTGCGGTGGCGAGGCCGTGGCCAGGGAGATCAGAGAGGCGCGTGGCGGCACTTCCGGCTCCTTGGCCTAATCAACCAGGAGCGCCTGATGTAGGATAAGGCTCCGCGGTTTGCTCGCCGCCGTACAGCTTTGGTCGTCAGAGGCCGCCGATGGCGGAGATGTAGAGCTCCATCAGGGCCTCTTCCTCCGCGCGCTTGACCTTGTCCTGTTTGCGCAGGCGGATGATCTTGCGGATCACCTTGATGTCGAAGCCATCGCCCTTGGCCTCGGCGTAGACCTCCTTGATGTCGCCGGCGATCCCCGCCTTGTCTTCCTCGAGCCGCTCGATGCGTTCGATGACGCTTTTGAGCCGGCCCTGGGCTTCGGCTTGGACCACGTCGAGCCCGGCGCCGCCGTCGGCCATGAAACACTCCTGTGATGTGACGAATTGAATCCCCTCGCGCCGGACCTTAAGTGCCCGTCAGGGCGGAGTCATGGCTCGCGCCGGCCTTGTCCACAGGAGACTCCCAGCTGAACGTTTCCGTCCGCCAGGCCCTCTCGACCGACGTCGCGGCGGGGTCATCCGTAACCCAGGAGGAGGCCGAGGCCGCCGTCCGCACCCTGATCCGTTGGGCCGGGGACGATCCGGACCGCGAGGGCCTGCTCGACACGCCCGGGCGCGTTGCGCGCTCCTACCGCGAATTGTTCGCCGGCTACGATGCAGACCCGCGCGAGTACCTGGAGCGCACCTTCAGCGAAGTTGCGGGCTATGACGAGATGGTCCTGCTGCACGACATTCCGGTGATCAGCTTCTGTGAGCATCACATGCTGCCGGTGGTGGGAAAGGCCCACGTCGGCTACCTGCCCACTCACCGCGTGGTGGGGATTTCAAAGCTCGCCCGCGTCGTCCAGGGCTTCGCCCGGCGCCTGCAGATCCAGGAAAAGCTCACCGCCGAGATCGCCGAGGCGATCGATCAGGTGCTCGCGCCCAAGGGCGTGGGCGTGGTGATCGAAGCCGAGCACAGCTGCATGACCCTGCGCGGCGTCAACACACCCGGCGCCCGCCTCACCACCAGCCACCTCACCGGCGTCATCCGCCACGACGCCCGCACCCGCACGGAATTCCTGCGGCTGGCGGGGACGAGGTAGTCCTCCGCGCGCAGTTTCCCTTCTCCCGCAAGGGGAAAAGGCGATGAAAAGGCGACGCTTCTGAAATCCAAAACAAAACGCCCCGCCGGAGCGGGGCGTCGTGGATCGCGACCTTGGCTGCGACTCAGCCCTGGCGGGCCTTGTAGCGCGGGTCGGTCTTGTTGATCACGTAGAGGCGGCCCTTGCGGCGCACGAGCTTGCAGTCGCGGTGGCGCGTCTTGAGCGTCTTCAGCGAACTTCTGACTTTCATGTGCGTCGGTCTCGGGCGGCGGAGGTCTGAAAAAGAGCGCGCGTCTATAAGGACGGGTCGGGGGCGAGTCAATCTGCATCCGCCCGCGTACACAGCGACCACGATCTCACCAAGGCCGTGATTCGGCTGTACCTTATGTCCATGCGCCGCCGCACCCTTCTGAGCCTCGCCGCCAGCGCCCTCGCTGCGCCCGCGGCCGCCTTCGCCCAGACTGTCACGCCGCCGCCGGCGCCGGACGCGTCCACTCCCAGCCCGCGCCCGTCCGACCTGCTCGGGGCGTCAGGCGAGGGCTACTTCCTCGACTGGCTGAACGACTTCTACGCCCGGGCCCTGTCCTCGGGCGTCGCGCGGCCGCTTCTCGACCAGGCCCTTTCCGGCGTGTCGCCCGATCCCCGCGTCATGGCCCACGACACGGCCCAGCCGGAGTTCGCGCGTCCGGTCAGCGACTACATCCATGGCTCGGTCACGCAGGGCCGCATCGCCCAGGGCAGGGGGCTGAGGGATTCGATCTCGCAGTTCTCCGCCATCGAGCAGACCTACGGCGCGCCGCGCGACGTCCTCATCGGCGTCTGGGCGATGGAATCGAACTTCGGCCGCATCCAGGGCGACATGGACATCGTGCGGTCTCTCGCGACCCTGGCCGCGCTCGGCCGCCGCCGTCCCTGGGCCGAGGACGAACTGCTCGCGGCCTTCAAGATCCTCGCTTCGGGCAATGCGCCCGGCCCGCGCCTGACGGGATCCTGGGCCGGCGCCATGGGTCAGACCCAGATGGTGCCCACCACCTATCTGGCGGACGCCGTCGACGGCGACGGCGACGGCAAGATCGACATCTGGAACTCGGCGCCGGACGCCCTGGCCTCGGCAGCCAACCTCCTGGCGAAGGGCGGCTGGCGGCGCGGGGAGGGCTGGGCGCACGAGGTGCGTCTCGCCCCCGGCTTCGACGTGAGCTTGGTGGAAGGACCCGAGGAGTCGCCCGACTGGTGGGCCCTGAAGGGTGCGCGGCGCGCCGACGGCCTGGCGTGGACGCCGGCGGACGCGGCGGCGTCCTGCGTACTTCTCCTGCCCAGCGGCGCCCAGGGGCCCGCCTTCCTGGCCCTGCCGAACCACTTCGTGATCCGCAAGTACAACAATTCCCTCGCCTACTCTCTGGCCGTGGGTCTCCTGGCGGATGGATTCGCCGGCGCGCCGCCCCTCGCCGCGGCCTGGCCGCAGGAGACGCCGCTGTCGCTGGACGATCGTCTCGCGGCCCAGGGCGCGCTTCAGCGCCTCGGCTACGATCCAGGCCCGCTCGACGGCGTCATCGGCGCGCGGGCGCGCGCGGCTCTGCGCGCCTGGCAGAAATCCCAAGGTCTGACCGCGGACGGATATCTGACCCCGGTCCTGATCGCCCGCCTGAAATCGGCCGGCGCCTGATTCGCGCCCTCTTCGGGGTGCAGACGGGCTATGCGGCCTTGGCGGAGCCCATTCGAGGCTGCCGCAAGCGCCCATCCTACCTACGAAATAGCACGCAAGGCCAATCGTGATCACGGGTCCGTGAACTTTGGCTTGCGCCGGATCACGATCCCGGCATAATCGGCGCCGTGCGTCCGGGGCGTGCTGACTGGTCAGTGCGTCATGGGGGCCGTCGAACTCACCCAAGGGAATTCACCAGATGAACCAAGTGCTCCGCAACGTGCTCGTGGCCGGCGCTGCCGTGGCCGCTGTTTCCGTCGCCGCCTGCTCGAAGCCGGCCGCCACTTCCTCCGCCGACTCGACCGCCGCCGCCCCGGCCGCCGCCGACGCCGCCGCCGCCAGCTCGTCGGCGATGGACGCCGCCGCCGCCGCGTCTTCGGCTGCGGACGCTTCGAAGGCCGCTGCGACCGACGCCGCCGCCGCTCCGGCGAAGAGCCAGTAATTCTTCCGATCCGCTCCGGCGGATCAACTATCTTGAGGGGCCGCTCCGATACCGGGGCGGCCCTTTTCTTTTTTGCTCTGTTCTATTTCCTCCAGTTTCACGTCCCATGAGCGCTGCGAGATCCGACGAAGGCGCCGAGATCGCCGACTGGAGCCGCGGCGGGCCGCCGAGATCCCGCCGCCACGGCGACGTCTACTACTCCGCGGAAGATGGGCTGGCTGAATCGCGGGCGGTGTTCATGGCTGGGTGCGGCCTGCCCGAAGCCTGGCGAAACCGTTCCCGGTTCTGTGTCGCTGAACTCGGTTTCGGCACGGGCCTCAACATCGCAGCCCTGCTCCATGCCTGGCGAGCGACAGCCCCGCCCGATGCGCAGCTGCACATATTCACCGTTGAGAACGACCTCATCACCGCCGCTGAAGCCGAGCGCGCGTTGTCGGCGTGGCCCGAACTCTCCGAGACGACGGACGCCCTCGTTTCACGATGGCCTGGGCGCGCGCGGGGTTTCCGGCGAATCGACTTGCCGCAGTTCCGGGCCACGCTCGATCTGGCCCAGCTCGAAGCCGGTGAGGCGCTGGAAGCCTGGTCCGGGGCGGCCGACGCCTGGTTCCTCGACGGATTCTCGCCCTCGGCAGATCCGCTGATCTGGCGTCCCGAGGTGCTCTCACTCGTCGCTCGCCGATCCCGGCCGGGCGCGCGAGCGGCGAGCTTCACGGTGGCCGGCGCCGTTCGGCGCGCGCTCGCCGATGCCGGCTTCAAGGTCACGCGCCAGCCGGGTCATGGACGCAAGCGTGAACGGCTTGAGGCGCAGCTGCCGGGTGGCGTGAACGATCCGGCGCGACGGCGGATCGCCGTGGTCGGCGCAGGGATCGCTGGAGTGAGCATCTCCCGCGCCCTGGCGGCGCAGAACATTGAGCCAATCCTGATCGACGCGCGGCGCCCTGCTGCTTCGGCCGTCCCGGCGGCCCTTGCCGCGCCCAGGCTCGATGCCGGACTTGGTCGCATCGCCGCCCTCTTCGCGCAAGCCGCGGCTCGCGCGACGGACCTTTACGGTGAGATTGCGGGTGCGGTGCTCGCCCGTGGAGTGCTGCAGCTTCGCGTGGGTCCGAAGGACGCCTCCCGTTTCGGGGCTATCGCGGGGTCGGATCTCTTCGAACCGGGCTGGCTCGATCTGCTCTGCGCCGACAAAGCGAGCGAGCGCGTGGGCGAGCCTTGCGGGCTTGCCCTCGATATGCGTGGCGCAGTCACGGTCGACACCGCGCGGGTCCTCGCGGCCTGGGCCCCGTTGGCCATCGAAGGCGAGGTCTCGCGGATCGAACCGGCCGGGAGCGGCTGGCGGCTAAAGGACGCTGAAGGGCGCACGCTCTGCGAGGCGGATGCTGTGTGCGTTGCGGCTGGCGCCGCGACAACCGACCTCCTGGAGGACATCGAACTCACGATGGTGCGCGGTCAGGCGACGCTGGCCTCGGGTGTCTCGACGCCAGCGCTCAGCTTCGGCGGCTACGCGACGCCCATGCCCGGCGGCGTGCTGTTCGGCGCCACCCACGACCGCAGCGATCGCGATCTCGGCGAGAGGCCCGATGACGATCGGCGCAATCTCCTGTCAGTGACCTCGGTCCTGCCGGCCCTTGGCGAACGCCTGGCGCGCGCGACGCTGCGGTCATGGACGGGACTTCGCGCCGCCACTTCCGACTATCTCCCGCTCGCCGGCGCGCTTCCCGGGCGGGACGGGCTCTTCGTTCTCGCGGGGCTGGGCTCGCGCGGCTTCTGCCTGGCGCCGCTTCTGGGGGAGCATGTGGCGGCCCTTGCGGCGGGCCTTCCCTCGCCGCTTCCCGCGCCACTTGCCGCCCTGCTCGACCCCGGGCGCTTCGCGGCCCGCCGGAACCGCCGAATCCCATCGAGGTGATCGCCAACGCTCCGGTTTCCTGAGTCAGGGCCGAGCCTGGCGTTGGAGCCGGGCCGCGGGGCAGATCGTTCAGCCATGGTTCAGGCCTGTCACGGTAACAGGCTTGTTATGGTTCCACCGAAGAAAGAGCCTTTCGAATGAAGACAAGTCGAAGCACCGCTGCAGTGGCCGCGATCTCGGCCCTGGCGGTCGCCGCTATGGGGGTGAGCGCCAACGCCCAGCCCTACGGCTACGGGCAACAGCCGCCGCCGCCGAGCGACGGGTACAATCAACCGCCGCCGGACCAGGGGTATGGGCCGCCGCCGCCCAACCAGGGCTACGGGCAGGCGCCGCCTCCGCCCAACCAGGGTGGTGGCTATGACCAGCCGCCCCCCAACGGGTACTATCCGCCCCCGCAGGGCGGTGGCCCCAACTATGACGAGCAGGCCTACTCCGCCGATCAGCAGTACGCTGCGCAGTACCAGGCCTGGGCCGCCCGCTATTGCGTCGCCCAGCACAACCAGAACGTCGCGGCCGGCGCCCTGATCGGCGGCGCGCTTGGCGCCATCCTGGGCGGTGGGATCAGCGGCCATGCCGGCGGCGCCGCCCTTGGCGGCGTGCTCGGCGCGGGCGCGGGCGCGGCAGTCGGCTCCGCGGCCGGGACGCCGGGCAACTGCCCGCCTGGGTACGTGATCTCGGGCGGAGCGCCGGCGTTCGTCGGACCGGTGGTCTACGCGCCGGGCTGGTACAATCCGTGGGTGTGGGAGGGCGGCAGGTACGTCTACGTCCCCTACCGGACCTACTACTGGCGTCACCATGGCTGGCACGGCGGCGGCGACTGGCATGGCCATGGCGGCCACTACGACCACTACGACCACCACTGACGAGCCGCGCTCGGCGTCTGACGCCGACCCTGACGTAATGTCGCATTCGCAACCTCAGCCCGCCGGCCGGCCGCCGGCGGGCTTTACGTCCATGGTGAAATCTGCGATGCGCGCGCAATCTTGACGCGCCCGCGGGCGCGATCTCTGCGCTCGCGTCCCGCGTTTGAGATGTGCGCTTCGGCCGGCCGGCCGATCGGGACGACGAGCCGCAAGGAGCCTCATGTTGGACGGCGACCCGGGGTTGCACTTTGAGGGAGCGGAACTCGGCGTCTCGTTCGTGATGCCGTGCCTCAACGAGGCGCGCTCTCTTCCCGTCTGCATCGAGGCCTGTCGCGAGGCCCTGGCGGAGATCGAGCGCCGCTATGGCCTCACCGGGGAGATCCTGGTGGCGGACAACGGCAGCACCGACGGCAGCCAGGCCCTTTCGGAGAGCCTCGGCGCTCGGGTCGTCGACGTGCCGGAGAAGGGTTACGGGGCCGCCCTTCGCGGCGGGTTCACAGCCGCTCGCGGCCGCTATCTCGTGATGGGCGACGCCGACGGCTCCTACAATTTCCGCGAAGCCGCGCCGATGATCGGCGCGCTGATCGAGGGCGCAGACCTCTGCATGGGTTCGCGCTTCAAGGGCGGGATCAAGCCCGGGGCCATGCCCTGGAAGAACCGGTACATCGGCAATCCGCTGCTGACCGGGATCCTGAACGTTCTGTTCGGCGCGCGCGTCGGCGACGCCCACTGCGGACTTCGCGCCCTGACGAAGGCCTGCTTCGAGCGGCTCGCCCTGGCCGGCGACGGGATGGAGTTCGCCAGCGAGATGGTGATCAAGGCGGTGCTCAAGGGCGAGAGGATCGTCGAGCGCCCGGCGACCCTGTCCCCGGACCTGCGCGACCGGCCGCCCCATCTGCGCCCCTGGCGGGATGGCTGGCGGCACCTCCGCTACCTCTTTATGCTGAGCCCCTGGTGGCTGTTCACTCTGCCGGGACTGGTTGGGGCGGGCGGCGGCGCAACCATCCTGGCCCTCGCCGCCTGGAACCTCCTTGCGCGGGGCGGGGCCGATTTCTTCTTCGGCGACTATTGGGTCGTGCTCGCCAGCGCCATGGTCGGGTTGGGGCACCTGGCTCTGATCCTGGGAATGACCACGCATCTCCATCAGGTGCGGTCGGGCTATCGGGCGCCCGCGCGATGGGTCTCCTGGGCTTCCCCCTTCGTGACCCTCGAGACGATGCTGGTGGGGGGCCTTGGTCTTGCGGGGCTGGGGATCCTCGAGCTGCTCGTCGTCGTTGCGGCGTGGGCGGGCCGCGACTTCTCCCGCGCCGCCCATGTCCTACCCGCCGTTCTCGGAGCGCTGCTGATGACCCTGGGCGCCCAGACCATCCTGGGTGGTTTCCTGATGGCGATCCTCGAAGGAGCCGAGGCCGGCTTCCTCGCGAGGGCCTCGAAATCCGCGACACGACCCGCCCGCGTCGCGGAAGGGGCCGTCCTGCGGCCGGCGGCCTGAGCGGGGACTGCGCGTCGCGCAGACCCGATCCGGCATGAGCGAGCGCCGTCTCACCACCTTTTTGGCCGTGCTTCTCGGAGCCGTGGCGCTGATGGCGCCGTGCTTCATCGCGGGCCATCCGAACGTGTTCCCCGACACCTCGGCCTATCACCTTGTCGGCCAGTGGTTCGCCGAGCAGGCGGGGCTGCATATCCGGGGCTTCGGAGTCGTCCGGCACCGCGACCTGGCCCTGTTCTTCACCATGGCGGGAGCGCGTTCGCCCTACTATGGCGAGCTCTTCTTCCTGGTTACGGCGGTGGGCTCGGCCTGGGCCATGGCCGCTCTCCAGGCGCTGTGCGCCAGCGTCCTGACAGCCCTGACCCTGCGCGTCACCCAGAGGGGCTTCCGCGTCCGTCAGTTCGCCCTGGTGATCGGCGTCCTCACGGTCGCCTCAACCCTTCCGTTCTTCGTCAGCTTCCTCATGCCCGACGTCTTCCTGGGCCTGGGCGGGCTGGCGGCGATCCTGCTGCTGGCCTACTTCGGCCGGCTCCGCCGGTGGGAGCGGTGGGCCCTGGGCGTCTTCCTGGCGGCGACGCTGAGTTTCCACGCGACCAACCCTCTCGCGATCATCGCGCTCGTGGCGGTGGCCGCGGTCGCACTCGTCCGGAAGGCCCTGCCGGCGCGACAGACCAAGGCCGGGCTGGCGATGGTGATCGGCGCCCTGGGCGTGTCCGTCGTCGCCGCTGCGCTCTACCCCCTGTCGGTCCGCGCCCTCGCCCAGCGCGAACTGGACCACCCGCCCTTCCTCACGGCGCGGCTCCTGGCCGATGGTCCCGCCCGCGCCTACCTGCGCAGCGCCTGCGCCGACGCCTCGCCCTATGTGCTGTGCCAGTTCAAGGACAGGCCTCTCACCGACGCCAACGACATCCTATGGGCTATCACCACCAAGAAGGGCGTGTTCGAACCGGCCAACTACGCCACGCGCCTGGCTCTCGTGCACGAGGAGAGGCGATTCGTCGTCGACGCCTTCGAAGCCCATCCCCTCGTCACGACCTGGGACCTCCTGGTCGACGCCGTTCACGAACTGACGGTCGTCACGGTGGTCGACACCCTCGGCTACTGGGATCGCGCCCTTGTCTCCCACGGTCCACGGTTCGAACCACCGTTCGGCCCGATCCGATTCTGCGTAAGGCGACCGTCCTACTGCTATCCCACGACCTTGCAGATCCTCTGGGACACTCTGCTGAACG
>DASXGR010000233.1:0-12557 GCA_036488935.1 Caulobacteraceae bacterium
CTCCGATGTGATCCTGCTGAGCCAGGCGCTGAGCGACTTCTACGCAACCGGCTCGGAGACGGCGCTCGAGGCCTATTCGGCGAGGGCGTTGGCCAGGGTCTGGAAGGCCGAACGTTTCTCGTGGTGGTTCACCAGCCTGACGCACCGCTTCCCGCAGATGGACGCCTTCGACCGGCGTCTCCAGACCGCTGAACTGGCCTACATGCGGACCTCTCCCAGGGCTCAGGCCGCCTTCGCAGAAAACTACGTCGGTCTTCCACTGGAAATAGTGTTCACACCCCTCCGGCCCGGCGGCGTCTGAAGCAGTGAAGATTTCAACGCAGAGGCGCAGAGACGCAGAGGCGCGCAGAGGGCGTTCCCCGACTATGACCCGCCACATCTCGGCTTACGGCGCGCCGAAGGCGCAATCATGATCGGCGCGCAGCGAAAGGCACAGTGCTCTCTTTGTCTCTGCGTCTCTGCGTCTCTGCGTTGAACGTTTCACTTCTCGCCGGCTCTTCTTCTTTCGCCGGCCGCCGGCGGCGCTAGACCGGGACCTCGCCCGCGACCGTCGTTCGGTAGAGTTCGCGGCGGAAGCCGTCGGTGTCGTTGAAGGCCTGGTGGAGGCACAGCCGGTTGTCCCAGAGCGCGAATGTCCCGGCCTCCCAGCGCAGGCGGCATGTGAAGGCGGGTTGGGTGATGTGGCGGACCAGGAACTGCAGGAGGGGCGAAGCCTCTTCCGGCGTCAGGCCGTCGATGCCTGCTGCGTAGACTTGATCGCAGTAGAGCGCCTTCTCGCCCGTGACCGGATGGGTGCGGACAAGCGGATGGCCCGAGCCCTCGACCTTGCGGGCGATCTCCGCCGGCAACTGGGTCTGGCCGCGCGTGGCGGCGAGCCGGCCGATCGGGCTTTCGTCAGGCGCCTGGTGCGTCTGGGCCGTCTCCAGCACCGTGCGCATCGACATCCGCACCTTCAGCGGTGCGAGCATGGTCTTCATCAACTCGGAAAGCGTCGCGTAGGCCAGCGCGGAGTTGGCCCACATGGTGTCGCCGCCCCAGGGCGGAATCTCGACCGCGTAGAGCATGCTGATGGCGGGCGGCTCCGGCAGGAAGGCCGAATCGGTGTGCCAGCCGGATCCGAAGATCATCTCCGGATGCGCGTTGGCCTCGCGGATCACCGGCTGGACATCGGGATGGCCCGGGGCGCCTCGGGTATAGGCGTCAGGCGCGAACGGCCCGAAGCGCAGGCTGAACCGCTCCTGCTCGGCGTGGCTCACGTCCTGACCGCGGAAGTAGATCATCTTGTGCCGAAAGAGCGCGGCGCGGACCTCCGCGAACTGGGCGTCGCTCAGGCTTGCGAGCCGGACGCCGACAATTTCCGCGCCCATGGCGGCCGCCAGCGGGCGCACCTCGATCTCGCGGTTGTCGGCCGGCGCGTTGTCGAAGCGGCCGGTCGGATGAAGGATCACGGCTTCGCTCCTCCGGGCCCGCAAGCCTAGCAGAAGGCCCCAGGTCGGACCACCGAGGCGCAGTAGACGAGGACATATCGTCCAGATGGCGGGGCGCCCTTAGTCCGCCGGCGTCCAAGTTATGAAGGTTTAAACGCAGAGACACAGAGACGCAGAGACGCAGAGAATATGCGCCAAAGGCGCGCTCGAACGAGAGCCGCGCCCTTGAAGGTGGAATGAATCGCGTTTGCGCAGCCGGTGCTCGTGTAATTCGTGAGGTCCGCGGCTTCCTTCCCGAGATCAATCGGGCGTAAAGTCACGGTCTTTCCAGCAACGAACCTCACAAACCACACGAGCATAAGCTGAAAGACAGGATCTTATTCGTCGAGATAGGAGATATGCTGCGCATTCTGTTCGTTTTCTCTCTGCGCCTCTGTGTCTCTGCGGTTAAATCTTCACACCCCAGGGCGCCACGCGTCGGGACTGACGCCTAAAAACGAGGCGAAGCTGGGCTAATTGCCCAGCGTTCGTCCCGCACGCTGCTTGGCCTCCTGTACCGCCCGGGACCACAGGGCGTGCGCGCCAATCCTCAGCAAGTTTCGCGCACTGCGCCGGTAGAGGAGCACACGGCCTTTTGCCTCGATCGTATTGACGGACGCGAAGCGATACGTCGGATTTCCGTAGCTGATCCCGACAATACGGGTCGCGCCTTCGGCGATGAGATGGCGCAGCGTCATCTGCCAGAGCGTTGTTCCCGGCGAGAACCTGGCCAATGCGTGGTCAAAGTGCAGGTCGCCGACGAAATAGGCGTCTTCGGAGCGGATCCCGCTCGCAATCCCGATCACCCGGTCCGCCCCTGTCAGGATAAAGGCGCGCAGCACTCCGTACCGCGCCGCCTGCTCGTACTTGGCCCGGGAAACCGGCGTCCCGCCGTCGACCGAAACCCCGAGTTGCTCAAAGCCGGCCAGGAGTAGCGGAACCTCCTCCTCGCGCTCGATCGGACGCAGTTCGAGCCGGCCGCCAAAGTGCTCCCGAAGCATCCGTTCCTGCCGCTTCAGATTGTAGCGGCGCTTGCGCGGCAACCTCCGGAAATAGTCTTCGACGGTCGGGGGCAGGCTGATGGAATGGCTGGCGCGGAACCCTCCGACGACATAGATCCCAAAGTATCGCCGGATCGTTGGCGAACGATTGAGGTAGTTCCAAAGCGCGCCCTCCCGCTTGACGGCGTACATTTCGATCACGTCGGCGTCGCTGCGGCGCCTCGCCAGAAAAGCGAACAGGGCGTCCAGCGCGTCCACGCCTGCGCCCGGCGCCGGCTCATTGCCGAGCAGGGTCAGGCTCCGCGGGCGGAAACGGACGAACCTGCGGGTCCCAAGGCTCAGGTCGAGATCGAACCTGCCGCGCGAAGCAGGTTGGATGGCCGTGATCGCCTTGCGCATCCGGTCGCGCACCACGATCACTTCGGGCGCTCTGCCGGTGTGCTGCAGGTACCGAAAGTAAGCAGGGCTCTGGTTGATTGCGTTAAGGGGATCCTGCCTGGAAAGCAGGGCCCGCCAGGCATTCAGCAAGGGCAGGAACCGGTCCGGGTCGCGCAAGGCGGAGACCTTCCACCTGTGCGAAAAGGCGGGCCCCTCATCACTGTGGGGCCGCCCAACGCCAGATGGCGGCTCACCGCGACCGCCGGGCGACGGGCTGTTCCGATCCGTCAAGTCTGCCCCCAGTGTCTCTTCCGAAAAGGCGTCGTTCTGATTGCGTCTGCAAATCCCCACATCGCGATGGTCGATCACTCGGAATGCAGGCTGATGACCAAGAGTTCACAATCGTGCAGAAGTCGCTCAGGCGCCGGTTGAAAACCGAGAGCCTGATCCGTTTGCACGGAACAGATGCAAACGGTGAATCAGGCTCTACACTTTTGAATCTAGAGCAAATCATCCCCGTTCAGGCGGTTCCGTCTGAACGGGGTTTGCTCTAGCCTGCGTCGGCGGCGGCGCGCTTGCTGGACTTCGCCGTCCAGGGCGCGAACATGGGGCATGCTGCTGGCGCGCGCCTTTGCGGGATTCCTCTTCCTCTTCGCGGTCATCGCCGTGGCGTACTTTGGCCTGGCGGGAACACTGAGCGACGCGCGCGGGTGGACGACGCTGGCGGTGTTCTTCGGATGCGCCGGGGTGATCACTGTCTGGCTGTGGTTTCACGACAAGGCGCTGTTCGAACGGCGGGTTAAGGCGGGACCGGGCTCGGAAGCCGATCGGACGCAGAACATCATCCAGGCGCTGGCGGGGATCGTCTTCCTGGCGACGGTCGCCGTACCGGGGCTGGACAGGCGCATGGACTGGTCGCATGCGCCGGCTGCCGTTTCTTTCGTCGGCGATGCGATGATCGCCGTCGGGTTCCTGATCGTCTTCCTGACCTTTCGCGAGAACACCTACACCGCCGGCACGATCGAGATCGCCGAGGGCCAGCACGTGATCGACAGCGGCCCGTACGCGGTGGTCCGTCACCCCATGTACGGCGGCGCGATTATTCTGGTCGCCGGCATTCCCCTTGCCCTCGGCTCATGGTGGGGGCTCATCCCGGCCGCCCTGCTGGTCCCGGTGATGGTCTGGCGGCTGGTGCGCGAGGAGGCGTTCCTGGCTGCCAACCTCGCCGGCTACGCCGCCTACCGCGACCGCGTCCGCTACCGCCTCGCGCCAACCGTCTGGTAGGCGCCATAGCCACCTCAGAGCGTGAGATGTGTGCGAAGCGCAAAAAAGTAATGTTCGTGGAGTTCGTGAGGTTCGTGGCTCAAAAAGTGTTTGCGCAGACGAGGCGACAAAGAAACTTGGTGTACTTAGTGTCTTAGTGGTTCACTCAAGGGCTCGCACATATCACCCCGGGCCCGAACCCTCTGCCCACCGCGCTCCCAGGTAGGCGAATTTGTCGATCCATTCCTGCGTCGTGAGCTGAGGTAGCGGTGTGAAGGCCGGCGCAGGGGGAACGACGGCCTCGCGCGTATCCTGGTCGACGATGGCGCGCAGCTCGCCGATGAGCTTGAGGGTCAACCGCGCCTCGCGGGCGAGCGGGCCGGCGGCGCCTTGCAAGCGATCGACGATGCGGACCAGCGCAGCGAGGGTCGGGGCGGCGACCGCCATCGCCATGCGTTCTTCACGGCGCGTCAGTACTTTGATGCGCGCCTCGACCTCCGGACGTTTCGCCATCGCCCAGGCGCCGCTCCGCGCGCACCCGATTCCGGAGATCCTATAGGCCTCTTGGGGATGAACGCCGCGCGCGACGGCGCGGGCGAACGCCTCGCGTTGCGGGTCGGTCAGGGGCTTTTGCGGATCCAGGTCGGGGCTGGTTGTCACGGTCAATAGACTTGACATTTTGCAATGCAGATTGCAATATGAAATGAATGCCCTCCGCCACGAACCGTCAGGCTCCCCCCTCTCCCGTCCTGCCGCTGCGCAATGCTCGCCGGGAGGCCTTCGCTCAGGCGCGCGCGGCGGGAATGACTCAGGTCGCCGCCTACGAACGGGCCGGCTACAAGCGGTCCCGCCAGGCGGCCAGCAACCTCGCCAAGAAGCCCGTCGTCGCCGCCAGGATCGCGTGGCTGGTGGACCAAGCGGCGAAGGCCACCGCATCGGACAGCGAGACCGCAATCGTTCGCCTCCTCGACATGGCGGACGCCGCCGACCTCTCTACGGCCGCGGGAGTCCGCGACGCGCGCGAGGCGCTGGAGGAGGCGTGGCGGAGGTACGGCGAACTTTGCAGATCGAGAGCGGTGTCGGATGCAGCGGGGCGGTGAAGCTCTGGTCCGCCGGCGTCTGAGCCTGTGAATTAACCGCACGCTCTCCCCCCAAATTCCTTCATGGCCGGCCTCCGTGCCGGCCACCCATCGATCGGCTTGGCGGGCGCTTGCATTGACCGCGCCGGGCGGCGCGGTCACGGCCCGTCGAACCGCCCGGTCGTTCCACCCGTCTTGGCCGCGCCGCCCGGCGCGACCACCACGAAGTGCTCGCCAAGTCGATCCATGGGTCGCCGGCACGGAGGCCGGCGATGACGGAATTTAGGGGGCGAGCGTGCGGTTAATTCGCAGCCTCTCGCCGGCTCTTTTCTTACTGAAGGAGGGGCCGGCGAGACGCCGGCGGACCGGAGGGTCAGCCTGGCGACCAGGTGACGGTCACCCGGGCCCCGGCGCCGGGAGCGGCGTCGATATCCAGGTCCGCCTGCACCGCCGCAGCGCGTTCTTGCATGCCGGCGAGACCGAAGCCGCGGACCGGAGATCTCGCATCGAACCCCTGGCCGTCGTCGGCGACGGTCATCCGGAGGCCGCGTCCAGGGAGCGCCTCGAGGGTGACGGTGATCGTCCGGGCCCGGGCATGGTGCTCGGCGTTCTGGATCGCCTCCTGGGCGATGCGCAGCAACTCGTGGGTGACCTCGCTCGGCGGCGCTGACACAGGCTGAAACGAAGTGACGATCCGCGCGGGGCCGAGCCGGCGCGCCCGTTCGATGCTGGCGGAGAGCGCCGTCGCGAGACAGGGCGGTGACGACCTCAGCGCGGAGATGAGTCGGCGCGCGTCGACAAAATTCTCATTCGCGATCTGTTGGGCTAGCTCGATGGCCTGAGAGGCGCCGGCAGGAAGTTCGTCGGTGTCCCGCGCCAGCTCCAGCTGAAGCCGGATGGCCGCCAGGCCCTGGGCCAGGGTGTCGTGGATCTCGCGCGCGATGCGGTTGCGCTCTTCGAGCACAGCCGACTCGTGCGCCGGGGCCTCGAGGTGTTCGGCCGCGCCTGGACACAAATCTCCCCGCTCCGGGCCAGCCCTCAAAACCGGCTCGGCGGCGAAGAGCTCGGCCGCAGCCCCTGAACCTCCGGCGCAGATCGCCATCTCGGATGTGTCTCGCGGTCTCATCTCGTACCAGCCGTATCTGGCAAGATAGACGATTGTTCGCCCGAATTATTCCAGAGAGCCATCACATTGTTCAGATGGATCCAATAGACAAATCCGATGGATCGCCCCCCGACGCTCGACGCCGCGACCTCCATAGCTTGCGATCTGAAACGAAACCCTTCTCCCCTTGTGGGCCCTTGCGGGAGAAGGTGGCCCGCGAAGCGGGGCGGATGAGGGTCGACGCAGCTCTCGGCTTAAGGCGACAGGTCCCCAGCGATTTCGGTGAGAAGATCGACTACGGACCTCACGGACCACACGGACGAGTGAAGTCCACCGTGACAGGTGCTCTCGTCTCCCAAATTCCTGGTAATTCCTGGCGGCGACTTTTCATTACTCAAGTTCAAATGGGAGCCGGTTACGCCAAGCCAATTGGTTCGAAAACGATCACTTTTCTTCCGACGCACGCACTTATGGAAGATCCTTGATAGATTTCATTGGTCGTTTGTCCTGAGACGCAGGCCTCGGTGATCTGGAGACCTTACGAATTCTGGGCCCATTCAAACGACAAGCAACCAATTGCTTTGGAGTTCGAAAATGGATCGCCGGCGTTTCCTCACCCAGACCTCCACAGTGGCGAGCGCCCTCGCGGTGGCCGGTCAGGCGTCCGCTGCGGCGCCTCACGGCGCCAACGAGGGCGTCCGCACATTCCGCCCCCCTCCCAAGAACTTCATCTCGCTGCCCGCGCCGTCCAAGAAATTCGAGCACGTAGAGCAGGGCGCTCCCGACACCCAGATGACACGGGAAGCTACCGCGGTGCTGCGCGAGTTCAGCACGCCGGTGCTCATCAACCATTCCATCCGCGTCTTCTTCTGGGCGGATGAGATGGGGCGCCAGACCGGGCAGAAATACGACAGAGAAATCCTGTTCTGCTGCGCGGCCTTCCACGACCTCGGGCTGATCAGGCGCTTCAGCACCGCCGACGACCGCTTCGAAGTGGACAGCGCCAACCACCTGCGCCAGTTCCTGGAGGGCCACGGCGTGCCCAGCGGGCGCATTCAGACCGCCTGGGACGCCGTCGCCCTGCACACCACGCCGGGCATCGCGGCCTACAAGCCCCTCGAAGTCGAGCTGCTCTACAACGGGGTCGCCCTGGACTCCCTGGGCATCGGCTACCACCAATTCCCGGCATCGGTGCGCGAAGCGGTCGTGGCGAGGTTCCCGCGAACCAACTTCCATCAGCAGGTCGCCAAGGCGTTTTTCGATGGCTTCGGGTACAAGCCGCAGACCACGGTGTTCACCTGCAACGAAGACGTCTGCACGCACTTCATCCGCGGCTATCAGCGCACGAATTTCTACGACACCGTCATGAACTCGCCTTTCCCGAACTCCTGATCTCTCAGCGTCAGGCCCATCGGCCAGTACGTCGAAAGGTGTTTCCTTCCGCTCCCAAATAAAGGCGGCGGCCGCGCTGAAGGCGCCGATGCTGTGGGTCCACAACCAGACGACACGACAATTCCCATCGCATCGGGCCGCGAGGTGTTCGACGTCAAGCCCGGGGAGAAGGGCGCCGCCGTTGTCGAGGGCTTCAACCACAACGCGATCTACGCGCTGACGCCGCCCGCGATCTGGACCCCGGTGGACGCCTTCATCCTGACCGGCGCCCTGCCGGTGAGCCCGAACATTTCAGAAGCCTGACCTCGACCGGGTCACGGTGGCGTTGGAGACCGTGCCGTCAGCCGCGGGCGTGACCCGCACGGTCCAAACCACGTCGATGATGCCGGCGTTGTCCGGGGTCCGCTCGAAGGACACGTGGGTGCACGAGATCGGCTCGCTCGCAACGCTCGGCGTCTGGCAATAAGCGTTCGCCCTCTTGAGGGTCTTCAGCGCCGAGTCGAGGGGCGTCCCGGGCGACAGGTCGTTGGCCACAAACGCCTGGGCGGCAGCCTCACGTTGGTCGGCGGACATGAACTCGACGTGGCGGAAACTGAAGGACTTCGCGTTGCCGTGAGTGGCGATCAGCGGAGTCGAGAGGGCGAGCACGGCGGCGACCACCTTGAGGTGGAGGCGACGCTTGATAGACATTGTTCTCTGGTCCTGTTGTTTTGAATTTCCCAATCTCGCGCTGCCGCCGTCTCGCTGGCCGGCGGCAGAGAGTCGGGCGCTCCGACCGGATCGCTTCATCTGGCCGGAGGCTCGACCACCCGATGTCGGGAAGAGCTAGTAGGGCTTCACCGGCAGGAACTTGCCGTTCAGCGTGATCACCGCCCGGTCGCCGCCTTCCGGATCGGCGACCTTCTGGATGTCGAGGCGGAAGTTAATGGCGCTGATGATGCCGTCGCCGAACTTCTCGTGCACAAGGGCCTTCAGGGTCGGGCCGTACATCTGCATCATGCTGTAGAAACGGAAGAGCGTCGGGTCGGTGGGGACGCCCATGCCGGTGCGAACGGGCACGCTCTGGAGCAGCTCGACGTCGTCGGCGCTGAGATCCAGGCGCTTGCCGACGATCTCGGCCGTCTTCGCGGGCAGGGGGTGCTGGCCGAGGATCGCGGCGGTGACGAAGGCGACGTTGAGGCCGGAGTCCGCGGCGACCTGCTCCCAGGTGAGGTTCTTGCGCCGCTTGGCGGCGACAGCCGTCTCGGCCAGCTGGGCGCGGGCGGTGGGGGTGACTTCGGATTGCAGCATGTGAGGGCCTTTCTCTGGCTTGGGGGAGGGGTGTGGGGAGAGGGTGAGGCGCCTAGAGCGCTTTCCGGCGAAGTGGGAACTGGTTCGCCGCCAGAAAGCGCGTCAAAACAAAGAGCTAGAGCGCGGCGCCGATTCAGTCGGCGCGAAAAGCGCTCTAGCCGGCGTGGGCGCAGACGTCCGGATGGTCGATCAGGTCGACGAAGCGGCCGCTCTGGCCGTCCAGGGCTTCGATCTGGCCGCTCTCGATGTCGAAGACCCAGCCGTGCAGGCGCAGCGCCTCGCGGCTCATCGCCAGGGCGACCGAGGGGTGTGTGCGCAGGTTGTTGAGCTGCGCGATGACGTTCTCGCGGACCAGGTCATCGACCTTCGCCTGCTCGCAGTCGTGATGGCGCGCGGCGTTGACCGCCCTGGCGGCGTCGGCGTGGCGCAGCCAGTTCGAGACGGCCGGCATGCGGCCAAGATCGTGGTCCTTGGCGATGGCCGTCATGGCGCCGCAGTTGGAGTGGCCGCAGATGACCACGTCCTTCACACCCAGCACGGCGATCGCGTACTCGACCGTGCCGGAAACCCCGCCGGGCTCGGGGCCATAGGACGGCACGATGTTGCCGGCGTTGCGGATTACGAACATCCCGCCGGGCTCGGTCTGGGTGACGAGCTCCGGCGGCACGCGGCTGTCGGAACAGGCGATGAACAGGGTTCGTGGGGACTGGGAGTGCGCGAGGCTGTGGAACAGCTCGGCGCGCTCGGGATAGGCGCTTTCGCGGAACTTCAGAAAGCCGGTGACGAGGTCGTTCATGGCCGTTCTCCATCTTCGTGGGATGGAATCTGAGCGGCCGGACCTATAATGTCCAAGACCGATCTCTTACGGCTTCGATAAGTGAGACTTATGCTATTGCGTCACGCTCGCTACCTGCTCGCCGTCGCCGACCAGGGCAGCTTCACCCGCGCGGCGACTGAGCTGCATGTGTCCCAGCCGGCGCTGTCGCAGCAGATCCGCCAGCTGGAGGAAATGCTCGGGGCGCAGCTGCTCGACCGTTCGGGGCGCGTGGTCCGGCCCACCGACGCGGGGCGCGTCTATATCGATCATGCGCGCCGGGCGGTGCGCGAGTTCGAGGCCGGCCGCCGCGCGATCCACGATGTGGAAGGGCTCGAGCGCGGCGCCTTGAGGATCGCCTTCACGCCGACCTTCACCAGCTATCTCGTCGGACCGCTGGCCCAGCAGTTCTACGCCCGGCACCCGGGGGTGCTGATCAGCATTGAGGTCGTGGCCCAGGTCGCGATGGAGGCGGCCCTGGCGGCCGACGCGCTGGACCTCGGCATCGCCTTCGAGGAAGTCCGCAGCGAGGATGTGACGGCCGAGCCGCTCTGCCACGAACAGCTCTGCCTGATCGTGGGCGAAGGGCATCCCGCCGGCCGTCGCCGCACGGCCATGCCCGCCGCCGAACTGCACGGCATGGACCTGGCCCTGCTGAACACGACCTTCGTGACGCGGCGGACCATCGACCAGTATTTCCACGACCGGCAGGTCGCGCCCCGGGTGGCGATAGAGTCGAACTCGGTGGACTCGCTGATGGCCGTCGTGCGCGGCGGCGGCCTCGCCACCGTGGCGCCCGAGGGCGCCGCGCGTCGCGGTGAGCTCACGGCGGTGCGACTGGCGCCGCCCATCCCCAGGCGCACGGTCTCCGTGCTCATGCGCCGCGACGCCTACCGCAGCGCCGCCGCCCGCGCCTTTCTGCGCCTCCTCGCCGACTGGGACTGGTCCTCCCCTCTTGAAGCTTGACGCTATGCGATCGTCCCTCGCCTTGGCGATCGCACGTAAGGGCGAGACACTGACCACGTCGGTGCAAGTTGTCAGACAATAATGAATCCCTTCTCCCGCAAGGGGCCGCAAGGGGAGAAGGACCGCATTTCAATCCGCCAACACCAAATCAGGTCTTTGGCGCGATTCTCCCTTATCCGGAGGGATAGCCGTCTCCGTGCGTGAAGCCCCTCCCCCTACCCTACAAAGGCGCGTTCGAGGACGAAGTCGCCGGGATCGGCGTTGGAGCCTTCCTTCAGGCCCTGAGCCTTGAGCATCTGGGCCACGTCCTTGATCATCCCCATGGAGCCGCAGAGCATCACGCGATCCTCGGCCGGGTCGAAACAGGTCTGCGCCAGACCCGCGTCGGCGAAGAGGCGGCCGCTTTCGATCAGGTCGGTGATGCGGCCCATTCGGGTGAATGCGTCGCGCGTGACGGTCGGCATGTAGACGAGCTGATCCCTGGCCAACTCGCCGAAGATCTCGTCGTTCGGCAGCTCGCGCTCGAAGAGGTCGCGGTACGCGAGGTCGCCGGCGCGGCGCACGCAATGGACGACGACCAGATTGCCGAAGGCGTCGTACACGTCCGGGTCGCGCGCCACCGACAGCCAGGGCGCCAGGCCCGTGCCCGTTCCGAGCAACCACAGCCGCTTGCCGGGACGAAGAGCGTCGGTCACCAGCGTGCCCGTGGGCTTTTTCGCCATCAGGATCTGGTCGCCAGGGACGACCTTCTGCAGACGCGAGGTCAGCGGGCCATCCGGGACCTTGATGGAAAAGAACTCCAGCTCGTCGGCCCAGGCGGGGCTGGCGATGGAATAGGCGCGCAGGATCGGCTTGCCGCCGTTCGCGCCGGGCAAGCCGATCATCACGAACTCGCCGGAGCGGAAACGGAAGCTCGCCGGACGGGTGACACCAAAACTGAAATACTGGTCGGTCCAGTGCCGGACCCAGCTCACGTCCACGACATGGTGCGTGTCGCTTTGAAGCCTGTCGCGGGCCAAGGGGGCGGCGTCCCCTCCCGTGAGGAGGGTTGGATTTTCAAACATCGCAGTGAACTCCTATCGATCGTGACGGGGCGGCGAGACGGTTCGCTCCCGGAAAGCCGGCGTGCGGTGGTCGGCGGCGGCCTGGTAGACGTGATGGAAGCGGTGGACGGCGCGATCCCAGTCCTCGGGCGCCGATCCGTCGGAGGGCTCGAAGGCGTCGAACCCGCAGCGGATCATGAAATTGGCCTGCTCGCGCAGCACCTCGCCCACAGCGCGGATCTCGCCGGTAAAGCCGTAGCGTTCACGCAGCAGGGTGGCGACGCTGTAGGGCCGCCCGTCAACGAACTTGGGGAAGGCCAGCGCCACGAGGGCGAGGCGCGGGAGGTCGCCCTCCAGGTCCTCCACCGCCTCATCCGGCTCCAGCCGCACTCCCACCTTGCGGCCGCCCGAGAGCCAGGCTTCGCGCTCAGCCTTGAACCGCGCCAGGGAAACTATGATCCCCTGGGCGTCGCCGGGCGCAGGCTCATCATCGCCAAGCGTGACGAACGCATCATCCGCCCATTCTGGGCGACCGTTGTTAAGCTTGATCAGCCGGGGCATAGACCGCCTCCTTGAAGGGGGCGAGACCGACCCGCCGATAGGTGTCGAGGAACCGCTCGCCGTCCTGGCGTTGCTCGCGGAAGGCGCCGACGATCCTGTCGATCGCAGGAGCAACTTCGGCGTAGGAGACGGCGGGGCCCAGCACGTCTCCGAGGCTCGCGTCCTCCGCGCCCGAGCCGCCGAGGGTGAGCTGGTAGAA
>DASXGR010000252.1:0-19647 GCA_036488935.1 Caulobacteraceae bacterium
GGGGCATGTTCCGGCGACTCCTCCGCACCCGGACGTGGGCGCGGTAATCGCGGCGGGAACAGGGTCATGGCCGAGGGCGTGCTGGGCGGTCTGCTCGGCGACGAGGAAGAAGGTCCTGACGTCGAACTGACTTCCGACGCCCTCATCGGCGCCGAAGCCTTCGCCTCCGCCGTCGCCGCCGACGAAGCCAAGCGCGAGCCGACCGTCGCGCGCGCCACCGTGCACTTCCTGCGCGAGCAGGCGCACATCCTGCGCCTCCAGAGCAAGTTCCTCTCGGACGAACACCATCTGCGCCTGGAGCATCTCAAGGGACAGGTGCGGGAAAGCCAGCTGCGCCGGGCAAGCCAGCGGATGCGCCTGGCGACCAGCACGTTCACGGCGATGGTGGTCACCGTGATCGCCCTGGTGGGCGGCAAGATGTTCTACGACGCCATCACTTCGCGCCGGGTCGTGCTCGAGTCCTTCCAGACTCCCGCCGCCCTGGCGCCCAGTGGCGTGACGGGTCAGGTCGTCGCGGCCGACGTGCTCGACGTCCTCCAAAGGCTGCGCGACGCCACGCGGACGGTCACCAAGGGCCTCAAGAGCCAGAGCGCCTGGTCGTCGGACGTGAAGATCGAGGTGCCCGAAACCGGAGTTTCGATCGGCGAGGTGGACCGGCTGATGCACGAGCGGTTCGGCCACGATGTGCATATCGAGGGCGAGCTGGTCGAGACCGCTGACAAGGGCCTGGCCCTCACGGTGAGGGGCGAGGGCGTGCCGCCTCAGACCTTCACAGGCGGCGCGGGCGACCTGGACACCCTCGCCACCAAGGCGGGCGAGTACATCTATGGCCGCTCGCAGCCCTACCAGTTCGCCGCCTATCTGGCCGGGGGCGGCCGATACAAGGACGCGCTGGACTTCCTGCCGGGCGCGTTCGCCCGGGCCGACAACGACACCCTGCGCGCCGACCTCGCCAATGTCTGGGGCTCGGCCTACACCAGCCTTGGTCAGCCCAAGCTTGCGGCGGAGAAATTCCGTCTCGTCATGAACTTGACCCGGCCGCGGTCGAGAAAGTGGTGGAATGGCTGGGGCAACCTCCTGAGCGTCATCGCCCTTGCGGAGGGCGAAGAGGCCGCATGGCGTGAAAGTCACGCCTATCTTCAGGCGGTAAGCCAGGCGCCCAAAGACAAGCGGCCCGAGCTGCCCCAGCTGACCAATCCCGCTTCAATCACCTGGGACCTACCGCTCGCCCTGTCCGCCGAGCTTGCCGACGCCAAGAACAACGGAGGCGCGGGCGCGACCTCGGCTCTGGACGGGCCGGAGATCGCGGACGTCTATGGACTGATGCACGATCCGGCTAACGCGGCGCGTTATCTCGCCTCGAGCGATCCCAACGATCCGGGCGCCAAGGCGGAAGCTTTGCTCCTTCCCGCCTATGATGCGCTGGACCGGGGAGATCCCGCGGCCGCGATCGCGCCGCTCGAGGCCTTCCGGAAAGCCTGGCAGGCCGACCCCAGCCTCCACCTGAGCTATCCCGACGCGCCTTGCCTCCTCGGCCTGGCCTATGGCCGGGTTGGGCGCCTCGCCGAGGCCGAGGCGGTGTTCAAAAGCATGCCTCCGCTGTCGCGTTGCGCCGCCGCCCACGGCGAGGCGCTCGCGAGAGCGGGCGATATCGCCGGAGCGCAGCGGGTCTGGGCGCAGGGCGTGCAGGTCGCGCCGAGCCTGCCCCTGGTCTACCTCAACCGCGGCCGCTGGGAGCTGGAGCACGGTGATCTGGCGGGCGCGCAGAGGGACCTGGCCCGCGCCTCCGCGCAGGCGCCCCACTTCGCCGATCCCCTCAAGGCCTGGGGCGATCTCCTCATGCGGGAGAACCGCCACGCCGCAGCTCTGGCGAAATACGACCAGGCCCTGACCTACGCCCCGGACTGGGGCGCCCTCAGGCAATCCCGCGCCTCCGCTGCGAACTCGGTGAGGATCGAGAGGCCCGCGGCCGCCCCCGGATCTACGGGCCCTGGACGGCCTCAGAACACGCGGGTACCTTCACCGAACTAAGAGGAGCCGTACTGATGCGCCGCGCGAACGACACGCCCCGAGCCCCGTTCGCCAACAGCATCTCCGGCGCCTCATGCCCTCTCTCCTCACTCTCGATGATGTCGCTGCCCGCACCCCCGATGGGCGTCCGCTTTTCGAAGGCCTGACCTTCGCCCTTGGCCGTGAGCGCGTCGGGCTCGTCGGCCGCAACGGCGTTGGAAAATCCACCCTCCTTCGCCTGATCCTGGGAGAGGCCTCTCCGGCGTCCGGATCGATCGTCGCGTCGGGCCGGATCGGGTTCCTGCGCCAGTCCTTCCAGCCGCCGCCAACATCACGCCTGGCCGACCTGCTCGGCGTGGGGCCGGCTCTCGCCCTGCTGGACCGCGTTCAGTCGGGGCAGGGCAGCGACGACGATTTCGAGGCGGCCGATTGGACTCTTCCGCAAAGGATCGATGAGGCCCTGGCGAGGATTGGGCTCGACGGCGTCTCGCTGGGCCATCCCGCGGCCGCTCTCAGCGGTGGGCAGCTCACGCGCGCCGCCCTCGCCGCGCTCCTCCTGGGCGAGCCGGACCTGATCCTCCTCGACGAGCCCACCAACAATCTCGACGCCGAGGGGCGCGCCGCCGTTCGCGACCTGCTCGACGACTGGAGCGGCGGCGCGCTGGTCGTCAGTCACGACCGCTCGCTCCTGCGCCGTGTCGACCGGATCCTGGAGCTCACCACTCTGGGCGCGCGCGTGTTCGGCGGCGCGTTCGACCTCTATGCCGCGCGCCGCGCGGAGGAGGAGGCCGCCGCAGCCCGCGTCCTGGAGACCGCCAGGCGCGAGGCTGTGCGAGTCGAACGGTCGATACAGGCGATGCGGGAACGCAAGGACCGCAGCGACGCGGCCGGCCGCCGAGCTCGGCTGAAGAATGACGCGCCCAAAATGCTTCTCGACGCGAAGGCGCAAGGCGCGGAAGCGACCGGGGCGCGCCAGAACCGTCTCGCCGAACGTCAACGCGAGGCGGCGCGCCAGGATTTGGAAGCGGCGCAGGCGCGGGTGGAACGGGTGCGGCGGTTGGCCTTCGCCCTGCCGCCCTCGAATTTGGCCGCCGGGAAGCTGGCCCTCGCCTTCGAGGACGTCACCTTCGCCTGGCCAGGGACGTCGCCGATGTTCCGTCACCTGACGTTCCGGGTTATCGGTCCCGAGCGTATCGCGGTCATGGGCCGCAATGGCGCGGGCAAAAGCACCCTGATCCGGCTGGCGGTCGGCGAGGCGGCGCCATCAGAGGGAGTGGTCGTGAGAGGCGCGCCGTCGGTCCTGCTCGACCAGCATGCGGCCCTCCTTCGCGATCACGAAACTCTCTTGGAGAACTTCCGGCGTCTCAATCCTGCGGCCGGCGACAACGCAGCCTACGCCGCCCTGGCCCGGTTCCTCTTTCGCAACAGCGCAGCCGAGCGTCTTGCCGCCGAGCTTTCCGGCGGCGAGCGCCTGCGCGCTGCGCTCGCCTGTGTGCTGATGGGACCTCTCCCGCCGCAACTGCTGATCCTGGATGAGCCGACCAATCACCTCGATCTCGACTCGATCGAGGCCGTGGAGGCGGCGCTGGGGGCCTATGACGGGGCTATGCTCGTGGTCAGCCACGACGAGGAGTTCCTCGAGGCGATCGGGATCCGGCGCCGGCTGCATATCGGCGACCGCGTGGAAGAGGTTTTCAGTTCCGCTGGGGAGGCGAGCTGAGTCTCGATCTCGCCGATCTCCTTGGACACGCGCATCTGGAAGTCGGCGTTCACGCTGCCCAGAGACAACAGGATTCCCGTCATGGGGTCAGCGGCGCGACCACTGGGGCTCCCCGTGAAAGATCGTATCTGCGTCCGGCGACGCGGATGGGCATCGGCTCGCCGGCCTCCAGCGTCACCTGGACCATGTCGGGTTGGATTTGGAACTTCAGCGCCCGCTCGCGCCAGCGGATCGGGAAGGCGAGGCGGGTCCATCCAGGCGGGAGGTGTGGATCGAGAACGACGACCCCCCCGCGCGCGGACAGGCCGCCGAATCCGAACACCGCCGTCTGCCACAGTCCGCCCAGGGCGCCCATGTGAACGCCACCGCGGCTGCGACTGGCGTCGGGACCTAGATCGATGTCGGCGGCCCTGTGGAAATAGCGCAGCGCCGTCTCGCTCTCCCCGAGCCGCGCGGCGACCAGGGCGTGAGTGACTTCGCTCAGCGAACTGCCGTGGGCGCACAGCGGCTCATAGGCGTGGAAGTTCGCCAGTCCGCTCTCCTGGCCGAAGAGGTCGGGAAGACGGTGCATCAGGGCCACGACATCCGGTTGCTTGATGACCTGGGTGCGCTGGGTCCGCTCCGCGCCGAGAATGACGTCCATGGGTTTGCGAGCCGAGCGGTAGCGTGACAGGTCCATCCGCTCCAGTTTGAAGAAGCCGGCGAACTGCTCGTACACGCCGCTGCGACGGTCGAGGCCGGTCACGAGGGTCGCGGCGATGTCCTTCCATGCCCCCAGTTCTTCTGCCGTGAGGTCAAGGGCCGCCGAAAGCGCCGCGTAGCAGTTGGGCCAGCGCGTGCGCAGCACAGCCGCTGTCTCCAGTCCCCGCCGCAGATTCCAGCGCGCCGTCACATTGGTGAAGGCGTTGTCGTCGACAGACTGGTGATATTCGTCAGGACCCTCCACGCCGCGGATGTGATGGGCGCCATCGGCTTCCAGCCGAGCTCGGCTCGCCCAGAACCGCGCGGTCTCAAGCAGGATCTCTGCTCCCTGCTCACGAAAGAAGGCGTCGTCGCCGGTGGCCCGCCAGTAGCGCCATGTCGCGAGAGCGATGTCCGCACCAATGTGGGCTTCGTTACGCCCGCTGTAGATATCGACCCGCCGGCCCATCGGGTCGGTTCCGTGGCTTGGCGTCGCTTCTTCGCCCGTGTCCGCCGACTCCCAGGCGTAATAGGCGCCGCGCCAGCCAAGGCGCGTGGCCTTTGCACGCGCGCCGGCAAGCCCCCGATGGCGATAGGTCAGCAGCGAACGGGCCGCCTCCGGCCAGGTGAGGGTGTAGAAAGCGAGGCAGAAAGCTTCGGTGTCCCAGAAGACGTGGCCGTTGTAATCGTCACCGGTCAGACCCCGCGCGCCGATCGATACGGCAGGATCGGCGGGGTTTGTCGCCGAGTTCAGATGATAGACCGCGAACCGCAGGGCCTGTTGCGCCGCCGGGTCTCCGTCGACCTCCACGTCGCTCAGCGCCCATAGCTCGTCCCAGGCCTGGTTGTGGCGGGCGATGAGATCTACCCGGCCCTCGTCCGCGGCGGTCTTACAGGCTGACCGCGCCTTTGCGGCTGGGTCGGGGGACTCCCCATCGACGCGCGCCAAGGCTGAAATGGCGTCGAAACGGGCGCGTTGTCCGGGCGCCGAGCGCCATCGCCAGCGCCAGCCGGCGGCGCTGCGCCGCTCGGCTTCGATTAAACCGCCGTCAACATGGAGGGTCGCGTGGCTCGCACGGGCGACCACGTGGCGTTCGCTGCGCCAGAGACGAACCCCGTCTGCGAGGTATTCACTCGGATAGGCTTCCGCTCGTCGCGCCAATGGGCCTCCAACGTCACTTCCGCTGCGCGGCCGAAACCCATGACGGCGAGTTGAAGATCAAGCTCGCGATCGGCGAAGGAGACCAGCCGAAGTGATCGAACGTGGGTCAGCGCCGTCTCGGTCTCTTGCGGATCGCACGACAGAGCCAGGACCCCCCGCCTCAGATCGAGCATCCGCCGCCAGGCGAACATCCCGCCGTCACCGGTGACTGGCGTTCCATCTATGGAGAGCAGCAAGGTCAGCCGACCCGGCATGCCCCGGAGCGCGGGGCCGCCTGCGGCGCCGGGCGCGAAAGCGCCGGCGACATAGGCGCGAGGTGCGTCCGCTTGCAGCGATGCGTCCCAGAAGGGGCTGGACGCCTGGACGCCCAGGAAGCCGTTGGACAGGCTCAGGCGAGCCCTCCAGCCCTGTTCGGCTACCCCGCGCGCTGGGTCCTGGCGGATCGCCCACCCCTCGGCGGGATCCGACGCAACTGCGCCCCTCCGCGTCGCATCCACCGCTCCAGCGCTCCTGACGTTCGGGACGATATTGCTTCCGGCGCAGGAGGTTCCTCGCCAACCGCCCCTCCGTGAACGTGAGTCCGGTCAGGCGGGTTCGATAGGGTCCGGCGCCGACTGGGCCTCGGCTACCGTCGGGTCGAGAATTTGACTCGATATAGTTGACTCAATCAACTATCGGCGCGAACCTCCGATTATGGACGCAGCGATTGACACGGTTCGCGGGTTCAACCGCTTCTTCACTCGCTTCGTGGGGGCGCTCGATCCGCGCTTTCTGGGCACGGATCTCACCCTGTCCGAGGCTCGCCTGCTGTTCGAAATCGCCACACGAGACGCGCCGCTGGCGAGCGATCTGCAGGCCGCCCTGGGCATGGACCGAGCTCACGTCAGCCGCGCCCTGGCGCGCTTCCAGGGACGCGGCTGGATCGACCGTTCCCGCGTCGTCGCCGACGCGCGACGCCGGCCGATCGCCCTCACGCCGCTGGGCCGCACGGTGTTCGACGATCTCGACCTGCGTCAGCGGGGTGAGGTGGTCCGCGCCCTCGAGCGCCTGGGACCGGCTCAGCAGGACAGCCTCGCCGGGGCCCTGACACACGCCAAGGCGTTGCTCGACGCCTCCGCCGAGCGCCGTTTCTGGCTTCGTCCTTTCAGGCCTGGGGATCTCGGACTTGTCGCGTCGCGCCAGGCGATCCTCTACCGCGAGGTCTACGGCTGGGGCGACGAGATCGAGGCGATCGAGCTCGAGGTCACCGCCGCCTTCCTGCGCAACTTCAAGCCGGGACGAGAACAGTGTTGGATCGCCGAGGTCGACGGCGTGCTCGCCGGTTCGATCTTCCTGGTGGACGAAGGCGATAGCGTAAGCCGTCTGCGCCTGCTGTACGTGGAGCCCTTCGCCCGCGGGCTTGGCATCGGCGAGGCGCTCGTCTCGACCTGCATCGCCTTCGCGCGCGAGGTAGGTTATCGCGAGATCGTCCTGTGGACCCACGCCGTTTTGACCAGTGCGCGGCGCATCTATGCCGCTCATGGATTCGAGATCGTGGAGACCTGGATTCATAACGACTTCGGGAAGTCCGAGGCGAGCGAGACCTGGCGCCTCGATCTCGCGATCTAGCCGGTCGCCTGAACGGATTCGAAAGTGCGGATACTTCACGAACCGGCGTTGACGCGTATGATCCTGGGCGAAAGATTGAGAAGAGCCCGCCGATGGCCACGATTTCATTCACCCCACACCTGCGCCAGGTCGGTCCGACGCGGCCAACGGCGTGCCGCGGCGCGACGCTCGGCGAGGCCTTGAGAACGCTGGAGCCGGACTATCCTCTGCTGCGCGGATACCTGTTGGACGATCAGGGTCGCCTTCGCCGGCACATCGCCGTGTTCATCGATGGCGTGATGCGCCCACGTGAGAGCGCCCTTGGCCTGGCGCTCTCGGAGGCTAGTGACGTCTATATTTTTCAGGCCCTTTCGGGGGGCTGAGGCGGGGAGGGAATCGGCATGGCCGACAGGGTGTTCGCGGCGACCCGAAAGGGTCTGTTCGAGTTCCGCCGGAGCGGAAAGGGCGACTGGCAGGTGGCGCGCACCTCGTTCCTTGGCTCCCCGGTGAGCATGCTTCTGGCCGACCAAAGGGACGGCGCCCTCTATGCGGCGCTCGACCTGGGTCACTTTGGGGCCAAGCTCCATCGCAGCGATGACGGCGGCGCGAACTGGACAGAGATTTCGGCGCCTTCCTACGCCGGGGTAGACGCTGACGCGGCGTCGCCGCCCAGCCTCAAGCTGATCTGGGCGCTGGAGGCCGGCGGCCCGGAAGAGGAGGGGGTCCTGTGGGCGGGAACCATCCCCGGGGGCCTCTTCCGCAGCAGCGACCGGGGCCAGAGCTGGTCTCTGGTTCGCTCGCTATGGGAGGATCCGCGCCGCAAGCAGTGGTTCGGCGGCGGCTTCGACGAACCGGGAATCCACTCGATTTGTGTCGACCCGCGCGACCCGCGGCGGCTCGCCATCGCGGCTTCGTGCGGCGGCGTATGGGACACGACCGACGCCGGCGAGACCTGGCGCCTGGGCGGCACGGGCATGCGAGCCGAGTATCTTCCGCCCGAAGAGTCCGACGCGCCGGAGACGCAGGACGCCCATCGCCTTTCCCGCTGCGTCGCCGCTCCCGACCATTTCTGGGTCCAGCACCACAACGGCGTGTTCCGCGCGACGAGCGGCATCGACGACTGGCGCGAGATCAAGCCGGTCACCCACCCGGCCTTCGGTTTCGCCGTCGCCGCACACCCCGCCGACCCACAGACCGCCTGGTTCGCGCCCGCTGTGAAGGACGAATTCCGCTACCCGGCCGACGGGCGCGTGGTGGTCGCCCGCACCCGGGACGGAGGCGAGAGCTTCGACGTGCTCACCGAGGGCCTTCCCCAGGAGCACGCCTACGACCTCGTCTACCGCCACGGGCTGGATATCGATCCCGCAGGCGAAACCCTGGCCCTGGGGTCCACCACCGGGGGTCTCTGGTTGAGCGAGGACGACGGCGATTCCTGGTCCGCCGCCCGCGCCCGCCTGCCACCGGTCTACGCGGTCCGGTTCGGCTGAGCGTTCGTCAGAACGCGCTCTTGATCACCCCGCCGTCGACGCGCAGGGCCGCGCCGGTGGTGGCCGAGGCCAGCGGGCTGGCGACGTAGGCCACCATGGAGGCCACCTCCTCGGGCGTGGCGAAGCGCTTGATCAGCGAGGTCGGCCGCACAGACTTGAAGAACTGCGCCTCGAACGCCTCGAACGAGACGCCCTGCGACTTGGCCAGGCTCTCGACGAAGTCGCCCACGCCACGAGAGCGAGTGGGACCGGGCAGGACGCAGTTCACCGTGATCCCGGTGCCGGCCAGCGATTCGGCGAGGCCTCGCGAGACCGAGAGCTGGGCGGTCTTGGTCATGCCGTAGTGGATCATCTCTTCGGGGATCTGCACGGCGCTCTCGCTGGAGATGAAGATGATGCGGCCTCAGTCGGCGGCCTTCATCGCTGGCAGATAAAGTCGCGCAAGGCGCACGCCGCTCAGCACATTGGCTTCAAAGAACCGGGTCCAGTCGGCGTCTGGGATGGCCTCGAAAGGCTTGGGTTCGAAGATTCCCAGGTTGTTGACCAGGATTTCCACTCCCGGGAAGCGCGCAGCCAGGGCCTCGGCCGGCGCGGCTTGGGTGAGGTCTCCAGCGAAGCCTTCAACTTTGCCGCCAGTCTCCTTGCGCAGCTCTGCGACCGCCGTGTCGACATCCGCCTGGCGGCGGCCATTGACCACGACGCGCGCGCCTTCCGCCGCCAGCGCCGCCGCGATCGCCCGCCCGATGCCCGCCGTGCTGCCGCTCACCAGGGCCAGCTTGCCGTCCAGCTTCAAATCCATTCGTCTACTCTCCACGCGGCCGCGCTTCTCGCGGCAGCCGTCAGATAGGGTCGCGAGCGCACCGGCGCCTTGCTCCTCGAGCGTAAGCGATGCCTATGGCCCGCACCCTCTTTAGACCTCTCGCTCCTTCCACACTCCGTCATGGCCGGCCTTCGTGCTGGCCATCCATCGGACGACTCGAGGGGACGCCCGCATTGACCCCGCCGGGCGGCGCGGTCACGCCATGCGTTAAGCTTGTTGCCTATCGCCTTGCGTGGGCGGGGTATAAGCACCAGTCGTTCCGCCCATCATGGCCGCGCCAAGAACGCGGCCACGGCAAGCGGTCTTTCAAGTCGATCGATGGGTGGTCGGCACTGACAGCCATGTCGAACAGAAAAAAGGGGGTGGGAAAGTGAGCGAAGACCTTGCGACCGGGCAGTACCGCGACAGCTCGAAGCTGATGGATCGGATGCGGCTGCACCTCAAATACGGCGGCCGCAACGCTCTCGACCAACTCCCCGCGCGGCTCGAGATTCCCGCGAGCGCCTCGGTGCTGGAGGTTGGCTGCGGTCCAGGCCGCTTCTGGGAGCGGGCGGCCACAGCATTTCCCGCGGACCTCGACATCCTGCTCACCGATCTTTCGCCGGGCATGGTGGAGGAGGCGGTGGCGCGGGTGAGGGGCGTTGGCCGGTGGGAGAAGGTCCGCGGACAGGTGGCGGATGTCATGGCGCTGCCGTTCGACGACGCGAGCTTCGATGTCGTCCTGGCTATGCACATGCTCTACCACGCGCCCGACCCGGAGGCCGCGGTTGCGGAGATCGCCCGGGTTCTGCGACCCGACGGCATGGTGGTGGTCACCACGAACGGTCTCGGCAACTTTTCGTCAGTAATGGAGCTCAGCCATGCCGTGTTTGGCGGATCCTCGACCGATCCGGGCGCGGCGGCCTTCAGCCTGGAGGCCGGCGAGGACATCATCCGTCGGTGCTTCGGCACGGTGGAAGTCATTCGGTCCGTCGACGTGCTGCGGGTCACCGATCCGGCTGACGTGGTCGCCTACCTCCTTTCCTGTCCGCCAGGCGATGGCGCCGGTCCCGAGGCCTGCGCGCGCCTGGAGGCTAAGGTCGAAGAGGCTTTCAGCGCCGGCAACGGCGTGTTTCCCATTACCCGAGACACCGGTTGCCTCATCGGTCGGCGTCCTCTGTAGACTTCACACCGCGTTGGACTGCGCCTCCAAAAACGCCAGGGCTGCTTCGAGGAAGGCGTCGTTGCGGTCGCCGGCGACCATGTGGCCGGCGTCGGCCACGTCGGTGAACGAACCCTGCCTGAGGGTGGCCACGAACGCTTCGGCCGCATCGCGGGAGACCAGTTCGCTCATGCGGCCACGTATCAGGTGCACGGGCAGGTCCAGGTCGTCGTAGCGGGGATCCGCCTGAGCGTCGGCGGCGCGGCGGCGCGACATTCCGGTGACGAAGGCGGGATCCCAGTGCCAGCGCCACCGGCCGTCGTCGCTCTGCCGCAGGTTCTTGCGCAGCCCTGAGAGGTCGGTCGGGCGAGGCCGGTGTGGGAGATAGGCGGCGATCGCGTCAGCGGCGGACTCCAGGCTGTCGAAGCCGTGCTCCAGGTTTGCGCCCATGAAGCCCATGATCCTGGCCACGCCCTCGGGATCGGACCTCGGCACGATGTCCACCAGCGTCAATGAAGAAAAGGTCCCCGGCGCCACCTGGGTCTCGACGGCCAGCCCCGCCATGCCGCCCAGCGACGCGCCGATCATGGCGGGGCGGCCCTCAACCGTGCGGGCGACGTCCACGAGGTCCTCGGCGAAGCGCGTGATGGCGTAGTCGCCGTCCGCAGCCCATTGGCTCTGGCCGTGGCCTCGCAGGTCCAGCGAGATCGCCCGCCATCCGCGTTCCGCCAGCCGCTCCGCGGTAGAGGCCCAGGCGTGCCGCGTCTGGCCGCCGCCGTGCGCCAGCATGACCACGCCGCGACGATTCTCTCCCACCACATCGGCCGCCAGGCGCAAGCCGGAGCGGGTGTGGAAGGCCGCAGGCGAGGGTTCGGCGAGGCGCGTAGGATCCTGCAACATGAGCCTTGCCTAGCAGTCCCGGCTGGCTCGGGCGAGACTGACGCGGGGGCAGTTCCGGCGGCCGATCCGCGCGACGGGCGCGCATTCCTCGCTCGCCAGCGCCCTCGCCGCGGGGTAGTCCCCGATGGTAGAGCGCGGCCTTGCCCCTGATCGTCCGACGAGGCGCGACCATGCCCCAGACCCATCTCTTCACCCCTTTCGACGTGGGCGGCGTGAAGCTCGCCAACCGCATCGTCATCGCGCCCATGTGCCAGTACTCGGCCGAGGACGGGCGCATGACCGACTGGCACGTCATGCACCTTGGACACCTGGCCATGTCGGGCGCAGCCCTGCTGTTCGTCGAGGCCACAGCGGTCCTGCCCGAAGGGCGCATCACCTATGGCGATGTCGGCCTCTGGTCGGACGAGACGGAAGCCGCCATGCGCCGGGTGGTCGAGGCCGTGCGGCGCTGGACGGCCACGCCGCTCGCCATCCAACTCGCCCACGCCGGGCGCAAGGCCTCCACCGAAATCCCCTGGAAAGGCGGCAAGCAGATCCCACCTGGCGAGCCCGGCGGGTGGCGCACGGAAGCGCCCTCTGCGGTCGCCTTTGATCACCGCGATCATGCGCCGATGGCGCTCGATGCAGCTGGGCTGACGCGAGTGCGCGACGCCTTCGTCGAGAGCGCGCGCCGGGCTGCGCGCCTGGGCTTCGAGGTGATCCAGCTCCATGCGGCGCACGGCTACCTGCTGCACGAGTTCCTCTCACCACTCTCAAACCGGCGAGACGACGGCTATGGCGGCTCGCTGGAGAACCGTATGCGCTTTCCGCTGGAGGTGTTCGAGGCCGTGCGCGCCGCCGTTCCGGCGACGACGCCGGTGAGTGTGCGGGTTTCCGGGACGGACTGGGCCGACGGCGGTTGGGACATCGAGCAGACCTGCGCTTTCGCCCAGGCCCTGGATTCACGCGGTTGCGGCGCCATCCATGTCTCCAGTGGAGGCCTGGTTTCGCACCAGCAAATACCCTTGGGCCCGAGCTACCAGGTTCCGCTTGCCCGCGCGGTCAAGGCTGTCACGCGCATGCCGGTGGTGGCGGTGGGGCTGATCACCGACTTCGAGCAGGCTGAATCCATCCTTGTTACCGGCGATGCGGACCTCATCGCCCTGGCGCGGGCGGCCCTCTACGATCCCCGGTGGCCCTGGCACGCCGCCGCCCATTTTGGCGCTCATGTGTCCGCGCCGTCACAGTATCTCCGCTCGCAGCCGAGTCGGTACCGGGATTTGTTCGCAATCCGCGCCGACGACTGACCGAGAGTGCCAATCCGAACAAAAACTTAGGGCCCAAGATCAACGGAGCCCCTCTGTCAAGAGGCCCTTTCTGGGACTCAAGTGAACCCCTGGTATCGGACCGGACCCGGTTGAGATTATTTGGCGCGCGTTTGGAGCGGCTCTCTCGCCGGATTTCGGTCCTCGCCTGACAAATCGTCGAGAGTGTGGCGAGAAAATATCATCCTTAGACGGACAAATTTGACCGCGACACGGTCACGCATGTGGCGAATTGTCGCATCAGGTCCCACATTTGGCCCCATTTCCCGCCGTGTTACACGTACGTCAGCTTCGGCCGTGATTAGTTGATGGTCTGCTAAGCTTTGGCCGCTGCCCTTCTTTGTAAGAAGGAGGCGATTTTATGAAAGTTCAGCTTGTTTGCTGCGCGGCCCTTGCTTTGGCAGGCGCCGCAGCTGCACAATCGGACAACGAGGCCCAGACCATAATGGTCCGGCCTTCTCCGATTCACGCTGCTCCACCGGGCGAGGATGATGCGCAAGCGGACGCCGCGCCTGGGTACCAGGAGTCCGCGCCGCAGTCGCCGGCCCCGCAGGCCGCCGACCCCGAGACACCCGCGCCAGATCCCGCCACTCAGGGTCCGCACGTCGCCATGGCGCGCCGGGTCGTCGATGCGGCGGGCGCGTTCGACGGCTATGTGCGCCGCACCGAGGCGATCAATCCGAAGTTCGCCGACAGCGCCGCCGTAGCGCGGGCCGTGGAGATGGCGTCGGTCTATGAGCCGCGCCAACTCGAGGAGGGCGCTATCGCCTACGCCGCCCTGATCGCCCTGCAGGATCCCACGTTCGTCCGCGTCGTCCAGGACGTGGGGCGGGATGCCGACAGCCGCGATGATTTTTCCCGCCGTCTGCTGAATCACCCCGAGACGGTCCTTGGGGCGCCCGCAGCACGCCGGGAGGCCACCCGCGTCTCGACCGTTCTGGGCCAGATGGGGCTCAAGCTCATCACCGTCGGCGCGACGGTGAAACAAGGCTCCTATGACCTCCAGGTTCAGCCGTGGTCGAAGGAGCCGATCTCCGCCCCGGGCGAAAGGCTGGCTCGGATCAAATCCGAATCCACCGTGCCGGTCTCGCTTAGCGCCTCGGACACCAGGATGCTGATCGCTGGCCTCACGGCCCTGAGGAACAGTCAGGACGCTCCCGTCCAGGAGGCCCAGGGCGTTACGCCAGTGGTGACCCAGGGTCTCGCCCTCGCGGCGCTGGCGATCCTTGGCAAGGCGGGTGACGATCAGGGAGAGCGCATCGACTCCCTGCTCACCGAGGCCAAGAACGCCCACTGCCTGCAGCTTGCCAAGCTCGAAGCCTTCGACTGCCTGGCCAACGCAGGCCCGAACTACGAGAACGCCTACTGCCTTGGGACGCACGCCATGATCGAACCTGGCAAGTGCATCGCCAGCGCGGCCGGGCTCAGTGACGCAGATGTCGCGCCGCTGGTCGATCAGCGTTCGGTCTATGTGCCGGTCGCCGCCATCGCTGCGAGTGATGGGCCTGGGCCTGAGCGGGAAGGGGTCACTGGCGGCGGCGGGAGCTCGAACCCGAGCGTCATGATCCCCGCCGCAAGCCAGCCCCAGCCGGCGAACTATTCGCCCTATGCCGGCCCGATGGAACGGTGACGCTGAGCTTCGTTCAGGCGTGGCCTGTCGCAGAGGCGAGCCATGCCTGAACGGGTGATTTGATTAGGAGCGGTCCAGGCGCATGATGCCTCCTAGGGAGGCGCGCCATGTCCGTGCTTCGCAAGTTAGGCGCATTCTGTCTCGCGACACTCGCGAGCTTCGCGATCCTCGCGGTGGGGCAGGGACTATGGCAGCCCCTGAGCATCGCAAATCTCCGAGTCCAGCCGGAATTCCCCTGGGCCGCCCTGGTAATGGCGGGGGTGCTGGCCCTGCTGCTGCTCTACCTCTCGGGTCGCGGCTGGCCGCGTTCGACCTCCGAGCGGCGCCGCGAGCTGCTCCGCTGGAATCCCATGCCGCTCCGGACATTCCTTCTAGCGGTCCTCGCGGGCGTTCTCGCGCTCGGCGCCTTTGGTGGGCTCTGGATCGCGGTATCCGACCTCGCGCACCTCCCGCCCGGCATCCAGCCCAAGGCGCCGCCCGGGACGCCGATGACCACTCTGATCGTCCTGCTCCTGACGAGCTCGATTGCTGCGCCGCTCACGGAAGAGGCGGCCTTCCGCGGCTACGCTACAGGCATTCTGAGGAAGGCGTGGGGTTCGCGGACCGCGGCGGTCCTTGGCGCCACGGTGTTGTTCGCAGCGGCGCACTTCCTCCAGGGGCTCGATCCGCTGAAGCTTTCGCTCTACTTCGCCGCAGGTCTCATCTTCGCCGTCGTGGCGGAGGTCACGAACTCGCTCTACGCCGCGATGGTCGTGCACGGCCTGGGCGACGTCCTGGGTTTCACACTCCTCTGGCCTCACGACCAACAGGCGCACCCCATGGGGTTCGCTGACCCGATGTTCGTCCCCGCGCTGGCCGCCCTGGCCATCTTCACGCCGGCCGCCGTCTTCGCCTTCAGCCGCTTCGCCAGCACGCCAAAACCAGGAGGGGGAGGCCGTCACGGCGCCGTTGCGGGCTCAGCTGCGCTCGGAAGCTGAAGCCTTCACGAAGTCGACAAACGCTCGCAGCGGAGCAGGCAGATAGCGGCGTCCGGGATAGTAGAGGAATGGCCCGGAAAAACTCTGCCACCACGGCTCGAGCACGGGCTCCAGCGCCCCGCTGTCCAACGCCGGCTTCAGGAGGTCCTCGAAGCTCTGGACAATCCCCAGTCCGTCGATCGCTGCGCTGGTCGCCAGGTCCGCCGCCCCGCCTAGACGCACCAACAGAGGGCCGGAGGGCTCGACCCGCACGATCTCGCCATCGCGCTCGAATTCCCAGGGGGGCGAGGCGCCGCTGGCAAACCGACCACGAAGGCAGGCGTGCGAAAGCAGGTCTCGCGGATGTTCCGGCCGGCCCCGCGCGTCGAGATAAGCAGGGGCGGCGGCAGTGGCGAAGCGCTGGATTCGTGGACCGATCGGGATGGCGATCATGTCCTGCTCCAGCCGCTCATCGTAGCGGATACCCGCGTCGCAGCCCGCCGCCAGCAGGTCGACGAAACCGTCCTCGACGATCACTTCCAGCTGGATGTCCGGATAGGCCTTGAGGAATGGCGTTACGATGGGCGGCAGCACCAGCCGTGAGGCCACGCCCGGCACGTTCAGACGCAGCGTTCCCGTTGGCCGGTCGCGGAACGCATTGACCACGTCCAGCGCAGCCTGCACTTCGCCCAACGCCGGCGAGAGCCGCTCGTAGAGGCGCGCGCCGGCCTCGGTCAGGGCAATGCTCCGCGTCGTGCGATTGAGCAGGCGCACGCCCAATCTCGCCTCCAGCCGTCGCAGGGCCTCGCTGAGGCTGGAGGCTGAGACGCCGCTCGCGCGCGCGCCGTCGCGAAAGCCCGCCGCCCTCACCACGGCGACGAAGGCCGCCAGGTCGTCAAGCTCGCTCGCCATTGTTCGCTATCCCGCACGGCTCGTGCCGATTGCGCGGGATTATCACGCACGGGCCCGGGGATCATATTGCGGCGGCCAGCTTGAGGGAGATCCACGATGACCGCCACTGACCAACTCGCCCGTCCTGCCGCTGACGCAGGCGTCTTCCGCATGGGCGGCCGCAACGTGAACCGCATTGGCTATGGAGCGATGCAGCTTGCGGGCCCCGGCGTGTTCGGCCCGCCCCGCGACAGGAACGAGGCCCTTGCCGTCCTGCGCGCCGCCGTCGATGCCGGCGTCAATCACATCGACACCAGCGACTTCTATGGGCCCTATGTCGTCAACGAGCTGATCCGCGAAGCCCTGCACCCCTATCCGGACGACCTGACAATTGTCACCAAGGTGGGCGCCCGCCGGGGCGCGGACGCGTCCTGGAATCCGGCCCACTCGCCTGAAGACCTGACCAGCGCCGTGCACGACAACCTGCGGCGCCTCGGCGTCGATGTCCTCGACGCAGTCAACATGCGACTGCCGGGCGCGCTACATGTCCCGGCCGAGGGTTCGGTGGAAGCGACGTTCTCGGTCTTGGCCGAGCTGCAGCGCCAGGGATTGATCCGTCACCTTGGCGTCAGCAACGCGACAGCGGCTCAGGTCGAGCAGGCGCTCGCCATCGCGCCGGTGGTCTGCGTCCAGAACTACTACAACCTCTCTCATCGCGACGACGACGCCCTGATTGACCAGCTCGCCGCCGCGGGGATCGCCTATGTCCCCTTCTTCCCTCTGGGCGGCTTCAGTCCGCTGCAGTCGCAGACCCTCTCCGATTGCGCAGCCGAGCTCTCCGTCACGCCGATGCAGCTCGCTCTCGCCTGGCTGCTGCGCCGCGCCCCCAACATCCTCCTCATCCCCGGCACCTCCTCCCGCGCCCACCTGCGCGAGAACATGGCCGTCGGCTCGATCGAGATCCCCGACACGGTGATGGCGCGGCTGGACGCAGTGGGCCGCTGAGATTTTGCTTTTTACAAACAATGCTCTCCTCCCCCTTCATGGGGGAGGTGGCCGGCCGCAGGCCGGTCGGAGGGGGAAGGCCGCGGCTCGGCTGCTGGCCAGTTGACCTTGTTCCAGCTTTGCGCTGGCGGCCTTCCCCTTCCGTCTCGCGACGCTGCGCGTCGCGATCCACCTTCCCCAGGAGGGGAAGGAGAGCGCGGGAACTCTAAAACGACCTCAAATCCCTGTTTCGTCTCGGGAAAAAACGCTCTACCCACGTCCGAAACGGAGGAGACTCAGGATGCGGGTGGGGATGACGGCGGCCGTGGCGGCCGCGCTTTCGGCGGCGGCTCTCGCGGCGGCTGCCCAGCCGGGGCCCGCGACGCATCCTGAGGCGGACGCGCAGGCGCTCGATCTCGCCAAGAAGGCGATCGCCCTTCGGTCCGTGCGGGGGCCAGGCAACCAGACGCCCCAGGTGGCCGCCCTCTATCGCGATGCGCTGGTCGCCGGGGGGTACGCTCCGGGCGAGGTGACCATTACCCCCGTCGACGACACCGCCTACCTAATCGCCCGCTGGCCGGGCAGCGATCCCAAGCTCAAGCCGCTCGTGATCTCCGGCCATATGGACGTCGTGGAGGCCAAGCCCGCCGACTGGAAGCGCGATCCGTTCACTCCGGTGGTGGAGGACGGCTATCTGTTCGGCCGTGGCGCCACGGACATGAAGCTGAGCGGCACGCTCGCGATCGCCGCCCTGAATGAGCTGAGACGCGAGGGTTACCATCCCCGGCGCACGATCATCATCGAGTTCTCAGGCGATGAGGAAACCACGATGAAGACCAGCGCCATTATCGCTGAGAAACTCGCCGACTCAGATCTGGTGCTGAACATGGACGGCTCAGGCGGTGTCCTGAACGAGGCGACCGGCGCGCCGGAATACTTCACCTGGACCGGCGCCGAGAAGTCCTATGCGGATTTCGAGCTGACAGTGACCAATCCCGGCGGTCACTCGTCCCAGCCGCGCGAGAAGAACGCCATCGACCAACTCTCGGCCGCCCTGCTGCGCATCCAGGCCCATCCCTTCAAGCCCGAACTGAGCGATCTGACCCACGCCTATTTTGTTCAGGCCGCGAAATATCGGGATCCACAGACGGCCGCGGCGATGCGCGCCTTCGCCGCGAATCCCGATGACCAGGCGGCGATCGCAGCGTTGCGCGCCAACCCCTCCACCGTTGGAACGATCGGCACCACCTGCGTGGTGACCATGATTCAGGGCGGCCACGCGTTGAACGCTCTGCCTCAGCGCGCGACCGCGAACATCAACTGCCGGATCTTCCCTGGCCATCCCCGCGCCGAGATCATGGCCGAACTCGAACGCGACGCGGCTGACCCAGAGGTCGCCTTCGCCGACGTGACCGCCGGATCGGTCGCCACCGCGGCTTCGCCCATGCGTCCCGACCTGGCGGCCGCGGTCGAAAAGGCCATAGGCGCCTCGCGTCCCGGCGTGCCGGTCTTCCCCGGCATGTCGTCGGGCGCCAGCGACAGCATGTGGTTCCGCTATCACAACGTCCCGAGCTACGGGGTCAGCGGAGTCTTCATCAAACCGTCCGAGAACTTCTCCCACGGCCTAAACGAGCGCACGCCTCTGGCGAGTATTCCCCCGGCCGTGGACTACGACCTCACCCTGATCCGCTCCCTGTCGGACTGATACCGGCCACCACCCCGCCACATTCGACAGGAAATCTGTTTTCCTGACGGGCTGATGGCCCCGAAGATTGAAGCGATCGGGGGGCGCCAGTCTCGTGACGGGTCATGTAGACATGACCGCCGGCGGCGCACCCTAGCGGATGTCGTCAACCGTACAGCGCCACAATCCACGAGCGGCGAGTATTCTCGCCTTCGGTTTCGCCGCCGCGATTCATCTGATCGCATTGTTCCTGATACTGACGGCTCATCGCGTTGTTCCGCCGCCGCCGACACCGATTATCGATCTTCAACTGATGCCGAGGACGACCCCGCCAACACCTCGACCCGTTTCGGCGCGCCGCCCTTCTGAGCAGAGGCCGTCCGCTCAGACCTCCAAGGGTCCGGCGCTCCCGCCGCCGCCGGCCCCGCCGAACGCGCAGTCGCCCAGCGGGCCGCCGATCCCGGCGCCCGTACCGGCGCCAGCGCCCGCGCCGAGTCTCGGCGCCGTCCTTCGCGGGGCAATCGGATGTGATCTGGGCGACGCCGCCCACCTCTTACCCGCTGAGCGCCAGGCGTGCGCAGATCGCCTCGCCAAAGGGCGCTCTTCGGGACCCGGAGCCGCCCTGCCGGTAGTCAGCCCGCGGGCCGCGGCCGCCTTCGAGGCAGGGGCGCGGCGAGACGACTGGATCCA
>DASXGR010000077.1:0-49235 GCA_036488935.1 Caulobacteraceae bacterium
GGCACGAAGCCGCCCACCCAACCCGTGCCCACGTGATAGGGCAGGGAGAGAGCGGTGTACCGCACCCTGGCCGGGAACAGCTCCACCAGGCAGGCCGCGATCGGGCCGTAGAGGGCGGTGGCGGCGACCACGAAGACCATCATCACCGCCACGAGCCCCCAGAAGTTGATCCGCTTCGGATCGGCGGCCGTGGGATAGCCCTCCGCTTTCAGCGCCGCGGTCAGCCGCGCCTTCATCTGAGCTGACGCTGCCTTGAGCGCCGCCGGCGAGAGCGCCTCGCCCTCCACCGAAGGCACGACGTGTGCGCCCACCCGCACCGAGGCGAGCGTCCCCGGCGGCGCCTTCTCAGTGCGATAGGACACCCCCGCATTGGAGAGGGTCGAGCGGGCGATGTCGCAGGAGGTGGCGAAGCGCGCCTTGCCGACGACATCGAACTGGAACGAACAGTGCGCCGGATCGGCCATCACCACCACCGGCGTGCGATGCTGGGCTTCGACCAGCGCAGGGTTGGCGAGCCACGCCATGGCCTTGAATCCGGGAAAGAAGGTCACGAGCGCCAGGGTCATGCCGCCCCAGATCACCCACTTACGGCCCACCCGGTCCGACAGCCGCGCGAAGAGGACGTAGAGCGGTCCGCTGGCCAGGGTCACGAGGATCAGGAGTCCCGTCCCCGTCTCCGACGGGACCTTCATGAACCGCTCGAGGAACACCTGCTCGGCGTAGAAGAAGATCGTGTACCAGACCGCTCCCTGGGCGAACATGACCGTCACCAGGGCGATCAGGACAAGCTTCAGGTTCTCCCAGCGGCCGAAAGCCTCCGCCAGGGGCCCCTTGGAGACACGGCCGGCGGACTTCATCGCCCGGAAGGTCGGACTCTCGGAGAGCTGCAGCCGGATCCACACAGAGATCCCCAACAGGGCCGTCGAGAGCAGGAACGGGATGCGCCAGCCGCCGGTCCAGCCGGGATCGGCGAACTGGGTCTGACCCATCAGTCCCCGGACCAGGAGGATGACGCAGAGGGCGCCCCCCAGGCCCGGAGCGGCGGCGACGGCGATCCAACTGGTGGCTGCGCCGCGCCGGTTCACCGGAGCGTGCTCGGCGACATAGACCGCCGCCCCACCCCATTGGCCCCCGAGCGCGATTCCCTGGAGGATGCGCATGAGTATGAGCAGGATGGGCGCGATCACGCCGACCTGCGGCCAGGTCGGCAAGAGGCCGATGGCGATCGTCGCCCCGCCCATCATCGCCACTGTGACCAGGAAGGCGCCCTTGCGCCCGCTCTGGTCGCCGAAACGGCCGAAGATCAGGGCGCCGATCGGACGGAAGAAGAAGCCGGCGCCGAACAGGGCCAGCGCCGCCAGCAGGCCCGCGGTCGCGTCCAGCCCGCTGAAGAAGTTCTTGGCGATCACCGGCGCCAGGGCGCCGAATACAAAGAAATCGTACCACTCGAAGATGGCGCCAAGCGACGAGGCGGCGACCACCGTCCCCATCGACGCCTCGCGCAGCCCGTGTTCGTGCGTCTGCGGCGCCTCCGCCACCCCTTCGGTCATGATCAGAATGCGTTCTCGCCGGTGATGGCCCGTCCCAGGATCAGGGCGTGAACATCGTGCGCCCCCTCATAGGTGTTGACGGTCTCCAGGTTCGCCGCGTGGCGCATCACGTGGTACTCGCCGCTGATGCCGTTGCCGCCGTGCATGTCGCGGGCGACCCGGGCGATGTCGAGCGCCTTGCCGCAGTTGTTGCGCTTCATCAGGCTGATCGCCTCGGGGACCCAGGCGCCCTGGTCGAGCAGCCGGCCAAGCGCCAGGGCGCCTTCGAAGCCCAGGGCGATCTCGGTGGACATGTCGGCCAGCTTCTTCTGGACAAGCTGGCGTGCGGCGAGCGGTTTTCCGAACACGCTGCGCGAGGCGACGTAGTCGCGGGCCGCGTGGAAGCAGAACTCCGCGGCGCCCATGGCGCCCCAGGCGATGCCGTACCTCGCCTTGTTCAGACAGGAGAACGGCCCGCGCAGGCCGCGCACGTCCGGCAGCATGGCGTCCTCAGGCACGAACACGCCCGACAGGGCGATCTCCCCGGTGACGGAGGTGCGCAGGGAGAGCTTGTTCTCGATCTTCGGCGTGGAGAACCCCTCGGCCCCGCGCTCCACCAGGAAGCCACGGATCACGCCGTCGAGCTTGGCCCACACCAGGGCGACGTCCGCGATGGGCGCGTTGGTGATCCACATCTTGGCGCCGTCGAGGACGAAGCCGCCGGGCGCGGGCCGCGCCACCGTCCGCATCGACGCCGGATCGGAACCGCCGTCGGCCTCGGTGAGGCCAAAGCAGCCGATGATCTCGCCCTTGGCCATCCCGGGCAGCCAGCGGCGCTTCTGCTCTTCCGAACCGAAGGCGTAGATCGGGTACATCACCAGGGACGACTGCACGCTCATCGCCGAGCGGTAGCCGCTGTCCACCGCTTCGATTTCACGGGCGATGAGGCCGTAGGCGATGTGGTTCACGCCCGCGCAGCCGTAGGTCTCAGGCAGGGTGGAGCCGAGGAAGCCCAGCTCTCCCATCTCGGTCATGATCTCGCGATCGAACCGCTCCTGGGCGAAGGCGCTCACGGCGCGCGGCAGGAGCTTCTCGCGCGCATAGGCGCGGGCGCTCTCCCACACCATGCGCTCTTCCTCGGAGAGGCGATCGGCCAGGTCGAGCGGATCGTCCCAGTGGTAGGTCTTCTGGGTCTGGCCGGCGTCCAGGGGCATGAGGGGGCCTCGCGAAACTTCGTGCGTCTTATGGCGTGGCGGGCCGGGTTCGCCTAGCCGCCGTGCGCTGTCGACGGTCCGGGAGCCTCGCGAAACCGTCATGCAGGCCTGTTAGGCATCCGCTGATGAGCGGGGTGGGAGAGCCGAGAAACATGAAGCTGAGATTTGTCCTGCGCGCGGCGCTGGTCGCCGGGACCCTCGCCGTCGCCGGTTTCGCCGGCGCGCAGGAGGCGCAGCCGCCCCACAACCTGGTGATCTTCGTCGCCGACGGGCTGCGCTCGCGGATCGTCGACGCGCACACCGCGCCGGGCCTGCAGGCGGTGCGGGAGCAGGGTGTCGACTTCGTCAACAGCCATTCGCTCTTCCCCACCATCACCACGCCCAACGCCTCGGCCATCGCCACCGGACACCGGCTCGGAGACACCGGCGACTTCGGCAACGTCCTCTACTTCGGTGCGGGCTGGACGCCGCCCTACAGCTCGCCGGTTCAGCCGCTTGAGGACGACGTGGTGCTCGGCCTTCTCGACGCCCGTTACGGCGGCGACTATCTGCACCAGAAGAGCCTTCTCGACGCTGTCCGAGAGAAGGGCTGGAACACGGCGGCGATCGGCAAGCTCGGACCCACCGCGATCCAGGCCGTCGCTGACCGCGACGGTCGCGGAACGATCGTCATCGACGACCTCACCAACTATCCGGGCGGGGACGGCCTGCCGCTGGACCCACAGATCACCGCTGCGATCAAAGCCGCGGGTCTGCCGGCCGCGCCCCCGGACCGCGGCCTCAACAGCTCTCCGGGCGCCTACAACATGCCCGGCGTCCAGGTGGCCAATGTCGAACAGCAGACCTGGTTCGCAGACGTCGCGACCAAGGTGTTGCTGCCGCGCTTCAAGGCTTCCGGCAAGCCGTTCGTCCTGGTGTTCTGGTCCCGAGATCCGGACGGGACGCAGCACAACGAGGGCGACAGCCTCAACAGCCTGACGCCCGGGATCAACGGGCCGACCAGCATGAAGGGCGTGCGCAACGCCTCGGACGACCTCCAGCGGATCCGCGACACTCTGGCGGCCCTTGGGCTGGACAAGACCACCGACGTCTTCGTCACGGCCGACCACGGGTTCGCCACGGAATCTCGCCAGAGCAAGACGAGCGCGGCGGCCAAGCTGCGTTATCCCGATACGCCGCCTGGCTTCCTGCCAGGCGGATTTCTCGCCATCGACCTCTCGCGCGCGCTTGGCCTGACCCTGAACGACGCTTTCGGCTTCCCGGTGAGCCTTCGCGAAGGCTTCCGCCCGAAGGGCGGCGCCCTGCTCGGCAAGGACCCGGCGCATCCGGATGTGGCGATCGCCTTCAACGGCGGGGCCGACGAGATCTGGATCCCCAGCGGCTCGGCGGCTCTCGCCCGGAGGATCGTCGCCTTCCTGACGACCGAGGACTACGCCGGCGCCATCTTCGTCGACGACGCCCTGGGCAATATCCCCGGCGCGCTGCCCATGAGCGCCATCGGCATGGGGGGGACCGCCGTCACCCCGCGTCCGCAGATCCTGGTCAGCTTCCGCAGCTTCGGGACCGGCTGCGACGATCCCGAAATCTGCGGCGCCGAGGTCGCCGATTCCGACCTGCAGCAGGGCCAGGGCATTCATGGCACGTTCGGCCGTCAGGACACCCACAACTTCATGGCCGCCATCGGTCCGGACTTCAAAGCGGGCTTCCGCGACCCGGCGCCCGTGAGCAACGCCGATATCGCCCCAACGCTCGCACGCCTGATCGGCGTGGACCTCGGAGGCGGGGGCGCGGCGCGGGGCCGCGTTATCGAGGAAGCGCTCGCCCGCGCAGCCGACGATCCCGCGATCCAGGTCCACGTCACCCGCTCGGATCCGGCGTCGAACGGCTTCGTCACCATCCTCGACTGGCAGGAGACAGCTGGCGTCCCCTATTTCGACGCCGCGGGCGCGCCGGGCCGCACGATCGGTCTGAGGGAGACCGCCGCGGGTCAGTAGATCAGCTTGCGGAAGCTCAGCATCACCGTGCGGCCAACCGGGTCGATATAGCCGGGCTGGTAACTGAGCGGCGTCAGCCCGGCGCCGTTGCGCACGGTGATCCTCTGGTCGAGCAGGTTGTTGATCGCCAGGCTGACGCGCACGCCCTTGAGTATGGGGTGGCTGCGGAACGCCCATGGCTGCTGGCCGAGGTTGTCAAAAAACCGCAGGTTCAGGGTGGTGATCCCTGAGAAGTAGAGGGCCCCTGTGGGGGAGTCGGCCGCGCTGACGTAGGTCGCGCTCTTCCAGTCGGCGCTCAGGCGAGCGCCGAAGCCAGTGTAGGTGAAGCCGAGCTGGCCTTCGACTTCGTTTCTGTACTGGCCGCCGGTGGACCCGGCCGGCGCGCCGTTGAGCAGGTCCAGGGTCGGACCGCCCGGCGCGACCAGCAGGTCGTCCTTGAAATAGATCGTGTGATAGACGGCCACCTGCAGCCGTCCGGGCGTGGGCCGATCCAGGCTGTAGCCGAAGCCCCGGCGACCACCGCCCCGGCCCCCCCCACCGCCTCCGGAGCCGCGGCCGCCATAGGCCGCCGCCGAGGCGCCGCCGCCCCCCCGGCCGCTGTCGGAGGGCAAAGGCGCCGGCGACTGTCCGCTGCCGCCGGGCGAGGCAGGCGCGCCTCCCTGAGGCGCACCGCCGGAAGGTGGCGGACCGGGCGGTCCCCCCTCACGCGCGAAAAAGGGCCGGCGGCCGAAGCGCGGCTTCGGCTGCGGTCCGACCGGACGCCAGTAGTTCAGGCCCCATCGCAGTTCGGTCCGCTCGGATCGGGCGAAGTTCACCGGCCGGTCGTCGAACTCCACCAGCTCCCCGGCGGCGTTGCGCAGGAAGCGGCTCGGAAACGCGTTCTCGATCTGCGAGGTCACCGCAGGGAAGCTCTCGATCGGGTTGTCGATGTCGCTCTTGATGTAGTTGGCCGTAATGGTGAGGTTCTGTTTCGTGAAGGGCTTCACCGTCAGACCGATCTTCAGGACGTTGCGGTTGTCGGCCTTGAGGGCGGGGTTCCCGCCGGTGACCTCGGTCACGTCGACCGACTGGCCGGTCACGTAATCGAAGATCGGCACGTTGGGGGTGATGACGATGGGCCCGCCCAGCTGTTGGACCGTGGGCGCCTGCTGGTCGTTCGTGTGCGACACGATGAAGTTCCAGCCAGGTATGGGCGTCCAGTTGACGCCGTAGCCCGTGGAGACGAGCCGGCCGTAGTCCGAGAGCCGGTCGATCGCCGTATTGCCGTTGATCGACAGCTCGCCGAGGAACGGGAGGAAGCCCTCGTCCCGGCTGGCGAGCGGGACGTCCAGGCTGAGCTGCGCGTTGAGGTCGTTGCGCGTCAGATAGACGGACTGCGTGGCGGCGCCGCGGGCTGAGTAGGACGCCTGCCAGGTCTCGCTGTCGCCGGCCTTGGCGCTGACATAGACGTTCCCGGCCGGCTCCCTGAACAGCGGCCCGTTCGCCAGAACCTGAAAGTTGCCCGAGTCAGTGATCGACCGCGCGTAGCTCTGCGGCATGGACTGAAGCAGGTTCGACGGAATCGTCGCGAAGGGATTGAAGCTGGCTGAGCCGGCGTCGAGCAGGGTCTGCAGCGGACTGGCGTCGATCCCGGTGTCCGTGTCGGTCTGGGTATCTGAATGATCCCAGGCCGTAGTCAGCGACAGCCGCCAGCTGTCGATGTCCTTGTTCAGCGTTCCGCCCAGGTGCGCGGTCCAGGTGTTGACGTACTGGCGCAGGGGTTGGGCCCCGTAGCGATAGTCGACGACGGACTGGCTGAAGGGCGAGAAAGGGTCGTCCGTAGGAACCGTGAGCGCCAGGGTCGGCAGGCCCTGCATCGCCACGCTCTGGGTGGCGCTGAGCGTGGCGTTGATCGTACCGATCGCCCCGTCGGGCAGGGGGTGCGTCAGGACGGCGTTGGCCGTGAGGGTCTGGGTCTCCGGCGACAGGGTCCGGTCGTTGGCCACGTCGGTGGTGTTGGCCGGGCCCAGGAAATCCTGCAGCGTCGGCCGGCCCGTCAGGCCGGCCGGGACGCCGGCGATCGTGACTGGCCGCCCGGCGAGGGCGCTGAGGGCCGGATCGATCTGCGCCCCCGGCGTCGCCGAAACGATGTTCCCCAACAGGCCATACGGTTCGGCCGGCGTGGGCTCGATGATGCCGCGCGACGCGTCGGTGATCTCGCTGGATCCCTCATACTTGAGGTCGAGATTGAGCCGATCGTCACGGCGGATGTGGATCATGTCGGCCTCGGCCTGGCCGCTGATCTGGCCTCCCTCGGTCGGACCGCCGCCCTGGCCCTCGAGGGTGGTGGCGTGGAAGCGGCGGCGCAGGACGATGTTCACCACCCGCTGGTCGGCCGTGTAGCCGTACTTGAGCGAAACCTCCTCAGGCAGGATGTCGACGCGCAGGATCGCCTCGACGGGGATGTTCCGGACCTCGTTGAGCGCCGAGATCCGGCGTCCGTTGACCAGGATCACAGGCGCTTCGGAGCTTCGACCGCGATCGCTACGTGTCTCGGGGGCCAGCTCGCTCAGCAGCTCGGTGACCGTGCTCACGCCGAAGGATTGGATGTCCGACGGGCTGAGCTGGAGCTCGGGCTTGATGTCGCCAACAACGGCCCCGTACTGCGGCGGCGGGTGGCCGGTCACGGTGACTTCCGACACCGTCGATCCGGAGTTTGTTGCGTCCTGCGCGTCGGCTGCTTCGTCGGCGGCCGCGCTTGGCGGCGCGGATCCATGGCCTGAGCCTGGGCCTGAGCCTGCTGGGGGCGCAGCCTCGGCGACGCCGAAAGCGGCCGCCGACAAGGCGGCGGCCGAGATCGCCCAGGCGGAGCGGACAAGGCCGCGGCGTCCAGGTTTCGCGTTCAATCCAGTGTTCCCCGCCGCGCTGTACTGCGCGTCTCGCCGATGCCGGGCTTTCTTTGCCTGATGATGACAGGGTGTTGAGCATCGGCGCCGGTCCTGTTGCCTTGGGCCGGAGTGACGTCCAAAAGCCACGCGGATCGGCTGGAAGCCTGCAGACGACGAAGGAGCGCCCCATGGATGGGCAAACCGCGATCAGCGAAGCCGACGAACGGGCCCTCCTCGACGCGATCGACCGCTGGCTCGAGCGCAAGGTCGCGCCGGTGGCGGCCCGCTACGAGCAAGCTGATGAGTATCCGCACGAGCTGGCGCAGGACATGTGCGAGATGGGCTTGTACGGCGCCCTGATCGAACCCGAGTACGGCGGCCTTGGACTGTCCGGGACGACCTATTCGCGGATCGTCGCCCGCATCTCAGAAGAGTGGATGAGCCTCACCGGCTTTTTCAACAGCCACCTGATGATGGCGATGATCGTCCAGAAGTTCGGGACGCAAAAGCAGAAGGAGTACTGGCTGCCGCGCTTCGCCACCGGCGAGCTGCGCGGGGGCCTGGGCCTCACCGAGCCCGGCGCGGGCACGGACCTGCAGGGTATCCGCACCGTCGCCCGCCGGGACGGCGGCCGATACGTCGTCAACGGTTCCAAGCTGTGGATCACCAATGTGGTGGAGGGCGACGTGCTGGCCCTCCTGGTGAAGACCGATCCGGACGCGCAGCCGCGCCATCGCGGCATGACCATGCTCATCACACCCACGCGCGACCCACAGACGCGCGAGGACCTGCCGGGGATCGAGCGCGGCCGCAAGCTGCCCAAGCTCGGCTATCGCGGCATCGACACCGGCGAGATCGGCTTTTCCGACTACGCCTGCGACGCCGAGCTGTCGCTGGTCGGTGGCGAGGAGGGCAAGGGCTTCGTCATGGCGACCGGGGGGCTGGAGATCGGCCGCGTGAACGTCGCCGCACGCGGCGTGGGCATCGCGCGCCGCGCCCTGAAGGAGGCCGTGGCCTACGCCCAGGTGCGCACCACCATGGGCAAGCCGATCGCCGAGCACCAGGCGATCCAGCTCAAGCTCGGCGAGATGGCCGCGAAGACGCGCGCTTCCGAGCTGCTCGTCGAGGACGCCGCCCGTGCGTACGACGCCGGCGGGCGGATCGACATGGAGGCGGGCATGGCCAAGTGGTTCGCGACCGAGACCGCTTTCGAGGTCGCCACCGAGGCGATGCGCATCTTCGGCGCCAACGGTTATTCCAAAGAGTACCCGATCGAACGGCTCTACCGCGACGCGCCGCTGCTGATGATCGGCGAGGGCACCAACGAGATGCAGAGGATCATCATCGCCCGTCGGCTCATCGCCCGGAACCCCGTCTGACCCTAAACGGCGCCGCTTGATCCTGGCGGACATAAGACTCGGCGGAACGCAACTCCTGATTATCGGAAGCGTTTCTCGCGGCCTGAAGGAGGCGTTCCGCCATGAAGCTCATTCGCCACGGGCCCATCGATGATCCTGTCCCGACCCTCGCCGCCGGCGTGTGGGTCGCGGCCCTTGGCTTCGCCGCGGGCTTCCTCGGCTACGTCGTGATGGTCCCGACGCCTTAGAACCGAACCCCTTCAAACCGACCAGGCCCCGAGTCTCAGCCTCCCCGCGCGACGAACCAGCCGTTGCGGAACCCCTCGTCCGCCTTGCCGTAGACGAATGGCTCGCCATCCAGCCCTGTGAGGCGCCCGCCAGCAGCCCTCAGGACGGCGTGGCCGGCGGCGATATCCCACTCCATAGTGGGACCGTGCCTCGGATAGAGGTCCGCCGCCCCCTCAGCGATCCGCACGAGCTTGATGGATGAATCCATCGCCTGGGTCCGCTCGAATCGGTAGCGCGATTTCAGCTCGGCGAGATCCTGCAGCTTCATTGTGTGGCTGATCAGGACCAGCGGATCGTCCCCACCGGAACGGACCTCGATCGCGCGAGGCTCGGCGCCGGGAGTGGCGATCTTGGCGGCGCCCGCCCCCCGGGTGAACCAGGTCTCGCCGCTGGCGGGCGCCACCACGGCGCCGGCGACCGGGCGGCCTTCCTCCACCAGGGCGATGTTGACCGTGAAATTAGGGTCCTTGCGCACGAAGGCCTTCGTGCCGTCGAGGGGATCCACCAGGAAAAACCGGGGCCCGATCGCTTCGGGCGTCCCAAACTCGCTCGCATCTTCCTCCGAGACCACCGGGACCCCCGGGAAGGCCGCCTCCAGCCGGTCCAGGATCAGCCGCTCGGCGCGACGGTCGGCTTCGGTCACCGGGCTGTCGTCCGCCTTCCGCGAAACCTCCACGCCTGCGCTCCACAGGGGGAGGATCAGTCGCCCGGCCTCCTCCGCGATTTGCGCCAGCCGTTGTCCGATGTCGTCGTGTGTCATAGCCAGGGCGTTTAGGTGCGTCGGCGCCTTTCCCCAAGCGGCAAATCAGCGAATCGTTCGCGCGCATGTCGCCCCCCGTTTCTGCGCCCACCCTCCTGGCGTCGCGCCTCTCCGCGCTGCTGGCGCATGACATGGCCGGCGCGCTGCAGGGGCTGAAGGCCGCCCTCGCCCTGTTCGAAGACTCGCCGGACGAAGCGCTTCTGGCGGAGGCCCGCGCCCTGGCCCAGCAGAGCACGGCGGAGCTTGAAGGGCGTCTGGCCTTCTCCCGCGCCGCCTTCGCCGGCCGTGGCGCCGAGGGGCCGGAAGAGCTCGAGCGCCTGTGTCAGCTTCCCTTCGCCGGGCGGCGGGCGAGTCTTCGCTGGGCGGCGCTCGAGCCCGGCGCGCCCGCCCCGCTGAGGCAGGCGGCCCTGACCTTCGCCCAATTGGGCGCCGCGGCCGCGGCGGCCGGGGGCGAGGCCACAGCCTGGCTCGATCGGTCCGGCGACGACTGGCGGATGCGGCTGGAGGCGACCAGTCCCCGGCTGCGGATGGACGGCGAGGCCCTCGCCGGGTTGAAGGGCGAGGCCCCTACCCCCGGCGCGCCCGGACGATGGGCCGCCGGCGCCTTCGTCGCCCAGTCCCTACGCGAAGCGGGCGCCGTTCTTACCATCGAGGTCAGCGACTCAGCCCTGGCGCTCGAGGCGAGGCTGGGAGCAGATCCCCGTTCAGACGGAAGCGTCTGAAGTCACCGGCCCCGGGGTCGGCGCGGGTGCGCGTTCCACCTCCTCGAGAGCCGTCGAGGCGGGAAAGACGAGCCGGGCCGTGAGGCCCTCACCCGGTCTGGAGCAGAAGGTGAGGGTCCCGCCGAGCTGACGGGCGAAGGCGGTCATCAGGGTCCGGCCGACCCCCTCGCCCACCACCGGCTCGACGCCTTCGCGACCGCTGTCGGTGATCGACAGCTCGGCCTCCTCGCCATGGACGTTGAAGGACACGCTGAGAACGCCGCCGGCGTCGCCCAGGCCGTGCTTCTTGGCGTTGGTGATGGCCTCCACCGCAAACAGGGCGAGAGGCGCGAGCCGATCCGGATCGATGATCAGGGGCTCGATCGACAGACGCGTTTCGATTTGTGCGCCCGCGCCGGTCTCGGTCGTGACCAGGGTGGCGATGAGGTCCTCCAGGAACTCGCGCAGGTCCACGCGCCGCAGATCCACGCCCTGGTAGAGCGCGCGGTAGATCAGGGCGAGCGCGGTGATGCGCTGTCGCGTGTCGGACATCGCGGCGCGCGCCGCAGGATCGGCGAGGGCGCGCTGCTGCATATTCAGCAGAGACGAGATCACTTGGAGGTTGTTCTTCACCCGATGGTGGATCTCGCGCATCAGGCCGTCCTTCTCGGCGAGGCTCTCCTTCAGCGCATGGTCACGCGTGGCGATAACACCCGCCATGGCGTCCATAGTGCGGGCCAGATCACGGATCTCCGGCGGTCCCGACATCGCCTTGATTGGATGAACGCTGTAGCGGCCCCGGGCATAGATGGCCGCGATCCGGCGCAGATAGGCGATCCAACGAATGACGGCCCGATCGGCCACGCTCCATACCGCCGTAAGGGCGAGGGCGAACGCCAGCAGCGGCAGCAGCAGGGCTGAAACCGGGTTCACCCACGCCCACGACAACACGGTGTAGGGCGCCGAGAGCAGCACATAGACGTCCTGTCCCACCAGGGGCGAAGAAGTGAAGATCCGCGTGGCTCCGGCGCGGCTGTGACCGACCCACAATTGCGCCTGGGTGCGGCCGGGCCCGCTCAGGTGGGCGTGCGGGTCGATGGGAAATGCCGCAGGGTTGGTGCTTGCGAGGTACGAACCGCTGGCGTCGACGACCGCCACGTCCGACTGGGGCGGCGCGGAGCCGAACGGGCGCTCAGGCTGAAGACTCGCAAGACTGAAGACCGCCGTGAGCACGCCTTCGAAGGCGCCGTGGGGGTCCTGCGCCCTGACGCTGGCGAGAAGGGCGGGGCCTCTGGCGTAGCTCACGCCCGGCGAGGCGGTGATCGTCATCTGCTGCCCTTGCGCCAGATCGCGGAACCAGGCCCGGTAGCGGCGCTGGGAATCGCGCGGCGCAGAGGCGGCCGCACAGGCCACGCGGCCAATGGAATCGAAGCGGATCAGGTTCTGATAGCCGGGGATACGGTCCCGTACCTCAGCCAGCCGCTGGGCGCAGTCGAAACCCATCGATCCGGGCGCGATCGTCTGGAGGAGTATCTCGCCCGAAAGAATCCTGGCGCGGAAGCTCGAGGCGCTTCGTTCGGCGGCTCCCACCAGCTCCGCCTTCCGGTCGCGCATCTCCAACCGGTAGTTGACCGCCGACTGGGCGACGCTGAGGACCAGCACCGGCGCCAGGGCCAAGGTGAGCGCGATTCCGAGGCGAACCCGGATTGTGGTGCGCCACCACCGCCCAGGGCTCTCCTCGAGGCTCACCGCGCGCCGCTCAGGCGCTCCGCGTGCGCGAGGATCGAGCCCATGGCCTCGCTAGCCGAAGCGCCGTCGCGATCGTAGTCGCCACGCTCCAGGATTGCCTGCAAAGCCCGCCGAGCACGGCTGACGCGGCTTTTCACCGTACCGACCGCGCAGCCGCAGATCTCTGCGGCCTCCTCATAGGCGAAGCCCCCCGCGCCCACGAGGATCAGCGCCTCTCTCTGCTCGGCCGGGAGCATGCCCAGGCCCATGCGCAGTTCATCCAGCGCCACGGGCGCCGAGGGGTCGTCGATGGCCACCAGCGTTCGTTCCGCGGCCTCCTGATCGAGCTGGCTCTGTCGCCATGACCGCCGCTTCTCGGAATAGAACTGGTTGCGCAGGATCATGAAGGTCCAGGCCTTCATGTTCGTACCCATCTCGAAGCTTGCACGCGCGTCCCAGGCCTTCATCATCGCATCCTGGGCGAGATCGTCGGCGGAGGTGGGGTCTCCGGTCAAGGTTCGGGCGAAGGCCCGCAGATGCGGGATGAGAGCGACGAGCTCACGCTTGAACGCGGCGTCTCTCGCCGGATCCGCAGGCTGGTCGGCGCGATTGGCGCTCATGCGTCATCGCCCTCGGCGACGGACTTGCCGACAACCGCAGGCGAGGCGGAACCCTCCGGCTCGGCTCGGCGCAGGATTTCTAGGAAGTCGTCCGGCACCGGTTCGTTGACCACATCGTCGAAGAGTTGGCGGAGGCGGGCCCCGATCGCCTGTTGCCGCAGGCGAGCCTCATCAAGTTCGGGCGAACCCTTGGGCGACTTCGTCATGAACCCCCAGTTCAGTTGTGCCTGCGCCACATGGACTCGCGCCTAGCCGCCATTGTGTATGAATGTGAGCGCCTCAAACGCCCGCAACCGCCTTGAGTTCCGCTGCAGCTCTATTCCGCTGCAGAGGGGAACGACGGGCAGCCTCTTGCGTTCCCTCTCGGGAGGGCGTCCCTGCATTCCGTGAGGGACTTGGGCCCAGCGGCCTCCCATCGTCAACTCGTCCGGAGGGGAAACTTGAGTCTGCTGACGAAACTTGCGCCGCACCTGCCTTACGTCCGACGCTATGCTCGGGCTCTGACGGGCGACCAGACCGCCGGAGATCAGTATGTTCGCGTAGCTCTGGAGGCGCTGGCGTCGGGCGACAAGTCCCTCGATGCGGATATGTCCCCTCGCGTTGCGCTTTACCACGTTTTCCACACAATTTGGTGCGTGACGGGCGCCCAGCTCGAGCCTCCGCCGGAGGAGTCGGCGAGTTCGCCCGACGCGGCGCGCCTGCGGCTGATGCGGATCGCGCCTCGATCCCGTCAGGCCTTCCTCCTGACCGCCGTCGAGGGCTTCACGCCGAGCGAGACAGCCCAGATCCTTGGAACGGACTTTGCCGAGGTGGAGGTCCTGATCGGCGAAGCCCAGCGGGAGATCGACGCCGAACTCGCCACCGACGTGCTGATCATAGAGGACGAACCGGTAATCGCGGCGGATATCGAGGCGCTGGTGCGCGAGCTGGGGCATCGGGTGAGCGGCCTGGCCGCAACGCGTGGCGAGGCGCGCGCTTCGGTCGCCAAGGCGACGCCCGGGCTTGTCCTGGCGGATATCCAGCTGGCTGATGGGTCCTCCGGCGTCGATGCGGTCAAGGATATCCTGGCTCAGCTCGATGTGCCGGTGATCTTCATCACCGCATTCCCCGAGCGACTGCTGACAGGCGAGCGCCCGGAACCGACCTTCCTAATCACCAAGCCCTTCCAACCCGAAACGGTGAAAGCGGCGATCGGCCAGGCGCTGTTCTTCCACCCTAGACGTCGCGAGCGGGCCGCCTGAGCAGGGGAACCTCTGCGACGCGAGTCTCGTTTCGGCCGCCGATCGTCCTTCGGAGACGCGGCATGAAACCTTTGTTCCCACGTCGCAGCGCCGTAGCGCCGGCTGTCGGCGCGCGGGAGACGCAGGCTTATCGTGAAGGCCGAGTTGACGAGCGCCGGGCCGAGGCCGCCAGCGTTGCTCCGGCAAGCCGCGCGCAGCTTCACGACGCCTATCGTCAGGGCAGGGCAGACGCGCGGCCGCGGCGGCGTGGCGGCCTGCCCATAATCAGCCTCCTGGTTCTGCTGATCGTCGTGTTCGGGGCCATCATGCTCTACCTGGCGGCAGAGAACGGGTCGTTTTCACGCGGCGGCGCGGTGATCGACCGCGATCTGTCGCAGGCGACCCAGCCCGTCCGCCGCGCCGAGAACCGGACGGGCCAGGCGCTGCAGAACGCCGGACAGCATCTGCAGCAGGACGCGGGCGCATCATCGCCGTGACCCGCCGCTGGGGGAGGGATGCGCAGGCGACCCGCTCCGCCGGAGCAGGATGATCCGTCTCGCCCACCTATCGGACATCCATTTTGGGATGGAGAACGGCGCCGCCGTCTCGGCGGCGGCGGAATGGATCGGCGCCGAGCGGCCCGATCTGGTCGTGGTCACCGGAGATCTCACCTCGTTCGGCGAGCCTGCCGAGTTCGCCAGCGCGGCCGCGTGGGTCAGCGCCTTGCCTGCGAACCGCCTGGTCGTGCCAGGCAACCACGACACGCCTTATCTCGGCGTGTGGGACCGGGCGATCAGACCGTTCGAGCGATTTGAGACCTGCTTCGGCCCTGCCGACGGTCCATCCTGGAGCAACAGCGCGGCATGCGTGGCGGGGGTCAATACCGCGCGGGGCGTCCAGTTCCGGCTGAACTGGTCCAAAGGCGCGATCGACATCCGGCAATCGAGACGCGCTCTCGAAGCCCTGGGCGGACGGCGCAATGGCGCCCTGGGAGTCGTCGCCTGCCACCACCCACTTGCGGAGATGGTCGGCGGCCCAATGACGGCGCGCGTGCGAGGCGGGGAACGCGCGGCGCGGCGATTCTGCGAGGGCGGGGTGGATCTGATCCTCACCGGCCACATCCATGCGCCATTCGCCATGGCTCTGCCGCATGCGGACGGCCTCACCTACGCCGTCGGCGCCGGCACCCTGTCCATCCGGGAACGTGGAGCGCCAGCGAGCTTCAATGTGATCGAAAGCGCGGCGGAGACGATCAAGGTGACCGCCCTGGCCTGGACCGGATCGGGCCTGGACGTCTGGCGTGAGTGGAGCCTGCCGCGCCGGCGCAGAAGCGTCTGAATATGGGGGCGCCCTTAGGGCCGCCGTCCCTACCAGTCCGCGCGACGCCGGGCGAGGAAGACACTCGCCAGGCGGGCGATGAACAGCGGATTGGCGATGACCAGGGCGCCCACCCCGACTGCGCCCACCATCGAGACCACCGGCCGGTCCCTGACAAAAACGAGCGCACGGTCGACGAGGCCCGTCGCCGGAATGCTTGCCGCAGAGGCGCGGCCAGGGCCAAGCATGACCTGGGCGATCACGGCTCCGATCGCAATCACGAAGGCGACCAGAGCGATCACGAGCGCTGTGGCGCCCGCGGCTCCGAGCCAAGGCTGTACAAGCGCGTGCAGGGCGAACGCGAGAGCAATGATCACAACCCCGAGGCAGGCGGCCAGGGTCGCCCCGGCCATGACGACCGCCAGGGCCCGTCGAGGGCTCACTTGTCGCGATTAGCCAGAAGCAGGCCGAGCAGGAGTCCGACGCCGAGCCCGGTCAGGGTGGCCGTGACCGGACGCTCCTTGACCCGCTCCACGACGTAGCGCTGGGCTTCGTCAATCGACTGTCCAGCCGTCCCGCCGTAGGTTTTGGCATGCTCGCGCAGACGCTCGACGTTTTCGCGAACCAGCTTCTCCGTCTCGCGCAACAGTTGCTCGGCGCGCTTGACCGTATCGCCCAGGGTTTTTTCCGCGGCTGACACAGCCTCGGAAAATGCGCGCTGGGCCGAGTCGGCGGCGCTGGCTGCCGAGGACGCGGTAGCCGAAGCCTCCCTTGAGGCGCTGTCGAAATTGTCGGACGCCATATTTGCTCTCCGGCTCCAGGACCAACGCCGCGGCGGGGGTTCGGGCCCTTCTTCCGGCGCGGCCCCCCCGAACGCGGCCCTCAAGTCGTAGGTTCCGCCGCGGAGCGAAACAAGCCGACACCAACTTTTTTCGGACGCCGACTTGGCTTCACGAGCAGGCGCCATAGGTTAGGTCCGATGGCGCAAGACCCGACTGGGCGAATTCTCGACGTGGCTGAACCGCTCGACTTTCCCGATCGCCGGGTGGGTGCGGCCCTGTCAGCCGCGCACCTCGGTGAGTTCGAATGGGACTCCGCGCAAGATCTTCTGATCATCAGTTCACGAGCCGCGACGCTCACCGGCCTGACCGAAGGATCGATCCCCGCAACCGGTGGGGAAGCTTTACTTCATGTCATCCACGAGGATGACCGCGAAACCGTCCGCCTGGCCTGGCGAGACAGTCTGTCGGCGGGAGATCACTTCGACCTTCAGTTCAGGATCGTGCGGCCCGACACCGGCCTGATCCGCTGGGTCGAGGCCTGCGGCCAGATCACCCGTGAGAGACGCCGCAAAACCGTTGGTGCGATCGGGGTCGTGCGCGACATCACCTCCCAGCGCCAGCGGGAGAACGAGCGCGAGGCGCTGGTCTCGGAACTCGACCACCGGGTGAAAAACGTTCTGGCCTCGGTCCAGTCACTCGCGTCCCAGTCTGCGCGTCGCACCGTTTCGCTCGAGGCCTTCCTCAAGACTTTCCTGGGCCGCATCGACGCGATGGCCGCCGCTCACGCCCTGCTGATGGCGACCCGCTGGCGAGGCGCGGAGATCGGCAATATCGCCGCCGCCGAACTGGGGGGCCTCGCGCACGGACAGGCGCGTTGGGGCGGCCCCGAGATCCTGCTCAGCCCGCGGGCGACCAACGCGCTCACCCTCGCGCTGCACGAACTTGGGACGAACGCGGTCAAATTCGGCGCCCTGTCCACCGAGCAAGGCCGGGTCGACGTGCGCTGGAGCATCCGCCCGGGTGGGGGATTCGAACTGGTCTGGCTCGAAAGCGAAGGACCCACGGTCGCCCAGCCGACGCGCTACGGCTTCGGCCGCACCTTGCTGGAGCGCGTGACAGGGCGGGAGCTCGGAGGCTCCGCCGTGCTCGAATTCCGCCAGGAGGGCGTGCGGGCAACCCTCACCGCCGACGAGAGCGCCCTGGCGCTCGAAGAACGGGAGGCTCGGCAGGCGCGCGGGCGCGCCGTGGCGCAGGCCGCCGATGAAGGTCTCGCGGGCGCCTCGGAGGGAGAACACGCCCCGGACGACATCCGTGGGGTGCGGGTCCTCATCGTCGAGGACGCCGTACTCCTGGCCCTCGAGCTCGAGGCGGGACTCACCGAGGCCGGCGCGCGTGTCGTGGGCGTGGCCGCCAGCCTCGAAGAGGCGCAGCAGATGGCGAATCTCTCGTTCGACGTCGCGGTCCTGGACGCCAATCTCAACGGCCAGCCCGTGATCCCGGTCGCCCATACCCTGGCCGAGCGCCACACCCCCTTCATCTTCGCCACCGGATACGGCGATGCGGGCGCCGCGCCTGAGGGGTTCGACGCGCCGGTGGTGCGCAAGCCCTACAACGTCCGCCAGATCGCCGCCGCCCTCGTCTCGGCCCTATCGGCCAAGTGATCTTGAACATCGTTCCTTCCCGCCATGGGCCGGGACGCGGGCATCGTCGTCCAGCCGCCGCCAGGAGCATGGCCGAGGGGCCAGCGGTGGTTTAATCGGCGGGGCATGGACAGCTACATCTTCGCCCCGCCCGTTTATTCGGCCGCTCCCGTGGTGGGGACGCCTGCGCTGTTCCCGGTCCGTCGCATCCTCTGCGTGGGCCGCAACTATGCCGCTCACCGCCGCGAGATGGGCGGCGACGACCGCGACCCGCCGTTCTTCTTCGCCAAACCTGCTGACGCCATCGTCACGCCGGGCGGGTCCGTCCCCTATCCGTCGCGCACCGAGGACCTCCATCACGAGGTGGAGCTGGTCGTGGCGCTCAACCGCGCGGGCGAGGATCTGGACCCCGCAGATACGCTTGACCTGGTGTTCGGCTACGCCGTGGGCGTCGACCTGACCCGCCGTGACCTCCAGGCCGCCGCCAAGGCCAAGGGCCAGCCGTGGGACTCCGGCAAGGGCTTCGATTGCTCGGCGCCCATCAGCGCGATCCGGCCATGGACCGGCGCGCCGCCCGCCGGCGCGATCAGCCTGTCGGTCAATGGCAAGATGCGACAGTCGGCGACGATCGCCGACATGATCTGGAACGTAGCCGAGGTCATCTCCGAGGCCTCTAAGCTTTGGCGACTGGCGCCTGGCGACCTGATCTTCACCGGCACGCCCGAAGGCGTCGGCCCTCTCGTCCGGGGCGATCGTGTCGCAGGCGAAGTGGAGGGCGTCGGGACCCTCGCCTTCACAGTCGGCTGACTGCGGCCACAAGCCCTTAACCGTTTTCGACTAGTCGCTTCGACTCGCTTTAGAATCGCATGGGAGCGGCGGAGCAGGGCATGGCGAGATCGGCGGCGCGGGGCGCAGCAGCGATCGGCTGGCGACGGCATGGCGCGAGGGCCGCGGGCGCGATCCCGGCGGGCGCCGGCGTGGCCCTGATCCTCGCGCTCGCCACCTATCATGCCGGTGATCCGAGCTTCGATGCGGCCGGCTCCGGACCCCCGGGCAACCTGCTTGGCGAGCTTGGGGCTAACGCCGCCGATGCGGTCATGCAGACCTTTGGCCTGGGCGGCTGGGCCGCCGCGGTGCTGCTCCTGCTAGCCGGCGTTGCGCGCCTGCGCGGACGCGCCGCCGCCAGTCCGTTTGGGAGACACCTGCTACGCCTGCTCTGCGGCTTCACAGCCGTGATACTCGCTGCAGCCACTCTGGCGGCCGTCCCCACCCCACGCGTGTGGCCCCTGGCGGCGGGACTTGGCGGCGCGCTCGGAGATGTCGTCCTCCGACTCGCCAGCGACCTTGCCGATCATCTGGGCGCCGATCGTCCGGACCTTGTCGCCGGCGCGACCCTCGCCATCGCCGGCGTGCTTATGACGACCTTCGCCCTGGGATGGTCGCCGCCTCGACTGAAGCTGCCCGCCTGGCCGCGGTTGGCCAGGCCTGCCGAGGAGGAAGACGAAGAGCTGGAGGTTGTCGAAGAACCCCCACCGCGTCAGACGTACCGGCCAGTCGAGGCCGCTGCGCCCGCCGCAGACATTGAAGCGCCGCCGTTCGACATCGAGCCCGCAGCTTTCAATCCTGCGCCCGCCGACGCGACCGGAGCGGAACCGACCCTGGCGATCAAGCCGCCCAAGGCGCCGGTGCGGACATCCCAGCGCGAGGTGCGCGAAAGTCAGCCGACATTGCCCTTTGGCGAGACCGATGGGTTCCGCCTGCCCGAGCTGCTCATGCTGGCCAAGCCCAAGGCCCGCGCGTCGGCCTACGACGAGGAGGCCCTGCGCCAGAACGCCCGCCTGCTCGAGGGCGTGCTCTCCGAATTCGGCGTCCGCGGCCAGATCGACAACATCCGCCCAGGTCCCGTCGTCACCCTCTACGAGCTCGTCCCCGCACCCGGGGTGAAGTCGGCGCGGGTCGTGGCCCTGTCTGACGACATCGCCCGGTCGATGAGCGTCGCCGCCTGCCGCGTGGCCGTCGTGCCGGGGCGCAACGCCATCGGCATCGAGTTGCCCAACGCGCGGCGTGAGACGGTCTATCTGCGCGACCTGCTGTCGAGCGCGGAGTACGAAAAGGCGGGCCAGGCCCTTCCCTTGGCGCTCGGCGAGACCATCGGCGGCGAGCCCTACATCGTCGATCTCGCCCGCATGCCCCACCTGCTGATCGCCGGCACCACCGGCTCGGGCAAGTCCGTGGGCGTCAACGCCATGATCCTGTCGATCCTCTACCGGCTGCCGCCCGAACGCTGCCGGTTCATCATGATCGACCCGAAGATGCTCGAGCTTTCGGTCTACGACGGCATCCCGCATCTGCTGGCGCCGGTGGTGACCGATCCCAAGAAGGCCATCGTCGCGCTGAAGTGGACCGTCCGGGAGATGGAGGATCGCTACAGGCGGATGTCGAAGATCGGCGTGCGCAACGTCGCCGGATACAACGAGAAGGCCAACGAAGCCCTCGCCAAGGGCGAGCACTTCGTGCGCACGGTGCAGACCGGTTTCGACCAGCAGGGCCGGCCAATCTTCGAGGAGGAGAAGCTCCGGCCCGAACCCATGCCCTACCTGGTCGTCGTCATCGACGAAGTGGCGGACCTCATGCTCGTCGCGGGCAAAGACATCGAGGGCGCGGTGCAGCGCCTGGCCCAGATGGCGCGCGCTGCAGGCATCCACCTGATCATGGCGACCCAGCGCCCCTCGGTTGACGTGATCACCGGCACCATCAAGGCCAACTTCCCCACCCGGATCAGCTTCCAGGTGACCTCCAAGATCGACTCGCGGACCATCATGGGCGAGCAGGGCGCCGAGCAGCTCCTGGGACTGGGCGACATGCTCTACATGGCCGGCGGCGGGCGGATCACACGCCTGCACGGACCGTTCGTCTCCGATCAGGAAGTCGAGACGGTCGCCAAGTACCTGCGCGACCAGGGCGAGCCCGACTATCTCGAAGATGTCACCGCTTCGCCGGAGGAGGACGAAGACGGTCCCGGCGGAGGGTATGGCGACGATGGCGGCGGATCCAACGATCTCTATGACCAAGCGGTGGCCGTCGTGACCCGCGACCGCAAGGCCTCCACCAGCTATATCCAGCGGCGGCTGCAGATCGGCTATAACCGCGCGGCGTCGCTGATCGAACGCATGGAGCGCGAGGGCGTCGTGAGCGCCGCCAACCACGCCGGAAAGCGCGAGATCCTCGCCGGTCCGCCGCCGCCGGCCTGAACCTCAGCCCCCTGGAGTTTCAATGATGATCAGCCGGCGAGCCATCCTGACCGCGCTCGTGGCGACCGCGGCCGGCGGGGCGTTCGCCCAGACGACGAGCGGCCTCTCCCCTGATGACCAGGCCCTGGTGCAGCGGGCGCAGACCTATCTCGACGGACTGACCACCGCGACTGGCCGTTTCGTCCAGACGACGCAGGACGGGCGGGAGGCGAGCGGGACCGTGTGGCTGCAACGGCCGGGGCGCGCGCGGTTCGACTATGATCCGCCTTCGGGCGTGGAGATCGCCGCGGACGGCCACGTCGTCACCGAGGTCGACACCCGTCTCAAGACCATCCACAGCTATCCGCTCGGCACGACACCCCTCTCGCTCTTCCTCGCGCGCCATGTGGCCCTGGACCAGGGCGCGCGTGTCGAGGCGGTTCAGCGCACCCCCGACGGCTTCGACATCCAGGTGCGGGACGGTCGGCGGCGCGGCAGCATCACCCTGCAGTTCCACGACGCGCCCCTAGCCCTGGCGGGCTGGATCATCACCGACGCCCGCGGCGCCAAGGTGCAGGTGCGGCTCACCCACCTGGAGCGCTCTGCGCCAAAGCCGGGGGAGTTCTTCGTTCTGCGCGCCCCCGCGCCGGAAGGCCTGACCCCCTACAACCGAGCCTCGCCGGAATAGGCCGCAGGCCCTAGATAGGCGCCGTGCGCCTCCGAATCGCTTCCTGGAACGTAAACTCTGCGCGTCTGCGCGCCGAGCACATCGCCCGCTTCATCCGCGAGCGGTCTCCCGACGTGCTGTGCCTGCAGGAGATCAAGTGCCAGGAAACCGAGTTCCCGGCCGACGTGCTCGCCGGGGCCGGGCTGCCCCACTTGAAGATCGGCGGCCAGAAAGGCTGGCACGGGGTGGCGATCGCATCGGCCCTGCCGCTTGAGCCGACGCCGGCTCTCTCGATCTGCCGCGAGGGCCACGCACGCTGCGTCTCAGCCAAGGTGGCGGGAATCGAGATCCACAATCTCTACGCGCCCGCCGGCGGAGATACGCCGGACCGGGAGCTCAACCCAAAATTTGACCACAAGCTCGACTTCTACGAGCGCCTGACCGCCGAGATGGCGACCCGGGATCCCCGCGCGCCGCTTGTCCTCCTGGGCGACCTCAACATCGCCCCAGGCGAGGCCGACGTCTGGAACCACCGCTACATGTCCAAGATCGTCAGCCACACGCCCGTCGAGATAGAGGCGATGGAGGCGCTCCGTGCGAGCCTGGGGTTCATCGACCTGGTGCGCACCACCACGCCCGAACCCGAGAAGCTGTTTTCCTGGTGGAGCTACCGCGCCGCGGACTTCCGTCGTTCCAACCGCGGCCTTCGCCTGGACCACATCTGGGCGACCCCAGGCCTGCACGCCGCCGCCTCGCGCACTCACGCCCCTGAAGCGCAGATCCACGACGACGTCCGTGAATGGGAACGCCCCAGCGACCACGCACCGGTGACGGCGGATCTGGCGGTGTGATCTGGCCCTCCGCCTCTGAGGAGGGGCTTACGGCGCCAGGCGGTATCCGCCGGCTTCGGTGAGGAGGAGACGGGCGTGCCCGGGGTCGGGCTCGATCTTCTGGCGAAGGCGGTAGACGTGGGTCTCCAGGGTGTGGGTGGTGACCCCGGCGTTGTATCCCCAGACCTCGGCCAGCAACTCCTCTCGGGCCACGGGCTTGTCCCCCGCCCGGTAGAGGTACTTCAGGATGTTCGCTTCTTTGTCGGTGAGACGAAGCTTGCGGCCCCTCTCGTCGAGGAGCACGCGGTCCGCGGGATGGAATTCATAGGGCCCGATGTGGAAGACGGCGTCTTCCGATTGCTCGTGCGCCCGCAACTGGGCGCGGATGCGCGCCATCAGCACGCTGAATTTGAAAGGCTTGGTCACATAGTCGCTGGCGCCCGCATCGAGGCCCATGATCGTCTCACGCTCACCATCGGCGGCGGTGAGCATGATCACCGGCGCGGTCACGCCCTTTTCCCGAAGTTCTGCGCAGACCTCGCGTCCATTCTTGTCCGGAAGGTCAAGGTCCAGCAGGATCAGGTCCGGCCGACTCTGCGTGGCGGCGGCGAGTCCCTCGCCACCTTGGGCGGCGCCGACAGCCGAGAACTCGGCGTTGGCCAACAGTTCACAAAGGGAGTCACGCAGATCGTCATCGTCGTCGATGACAAGGATGGTCTTCGGTTGAGCCATGGGCGGGACCATGCACCTTTTGCGGCGGCGACGCCAATGCCGGACGCGCCCTCAGGCCTCCTCGCGAAGAGGCCGCGGACGATCCCCGAACACCGCCGATCCCACACGCACCGACGTGGCGCCATGGGCGATGGCGATCTCGAAGTCGCCGCTCATGCCCATGGAGAGTCGGACCAGTCCATTGCGCCGCGCGATCTTGGTGAGAAGCGCGAAATGCGCCGCGGCCGGCTCGTCGGCGGGCGGGATGCACATCAGGCCGTCGATCGCGAGGCCGTGGCGAAGCCGGCAGAGTTCGATGAAGGCGTCCGCTTCGGTCGGGACCACGCCCGCCTTCTGCGGCTCCTCTCCTGTGTTCACCTGGACATAGAGGCGCGGCGCGCGCCCAACGGCCTGGATGTCGCGCTCCAGCCGTTCGGCGAGGCGAGGCCGATCCAGCGTCTCGATGACATCGAAGAACTCCACGGCCTCGCGCGCCTTGTTGGTCTGCAGCGGGCCGATCAGGCGCAACTCAAGCCCTTCACGCCGCTCACGCCAACGCCCCAGGGCCTCCTGCACCCGGTTCTCGCCGAACACGCGTTGCCCGGCGGCGAGGACCGGCGCGATCGCCTCCCAGGGCTGCTGCTTGCTCACTGCGGTGAGGCTTACGCTGTCCGGCGAGCGACCGGCGGCGAGGGCGGCAGCCTCGATGCGCGCCATCACCTCTGCGAGGCCGGCCGCGGACTCTTTGACGCCGGGGGCGGGCGGTGGCGACATTGAGAGAGGACCCTGCTGCGGCGTTGATGCGCCGGGCGCGGACCCTAGGGCCACTGCCCTGCAGCGCAAGACCGTTGCCCAGAGTGCTATTCTTTACGGACCCCGCGCGAACCCCCGATCCGGCGCGGGTGGTGGCGAGCCTGCCTCGGGGTGCGGCGGTGGTCTACCGCGCATTCGGCGCTCCCGACGCTGTCGCGACCGGGAGGCGGCTGGCGAGGCTCGCCCACCGCAGAGGCGTACTGATGTTCGTGGGAGCCGACCCAGGCCTCGCCGCTGCGGTGGGCGCGGACGGCGTGCACCTGCCCGAGCATCTGGCGGGCCGTGCGGGCGTCAATGGCGGCCTAAAGCGCCGTTACCGCCTGACTGCGGCCGCTCATGGACTTCCCGCGGCGCGGCGCGCCCGCGCAGCCGGCGCACAAGCGGTGGTGCTCTCGCCGGTCTTCCCCAGCCGAAGCCCCTCCGCCGGGCGGCCCATAGGCGCCTTGAGGTTCCGCGTCCTCGTTCGGGCTGCAGGGCTTCCGGTCTATGCGCTTGGCGGGATCAATCTACACACGGCGCGCGCACTGAAAGGCTCCGGCGCAGCGGGCCTGGCGGCGGTGGAGGCGCTACAGCCTGCCTAGAACTTGAAAGTGGTCTCTAGCCGCACCCGGGGATTGGGCGCCTGGAGCGTGGGGAGATGCTGCGAGTCCAGCGGAAGCCCCTGGTCAGGAGCGATGGTGACACCGCCGCCGATGTGGAGACGCGGCGTCACCTTGTAGAAGAGACCGGGTTCAAGGTCGCGAAGGTCGGTTTGCCGGTCCGTATGCGAATCGACGCCGAGCCTGAGGCCCCAGCGACCTTTCTTCGAATCCCATTCCAGCGTCCGGCCTGGCGTGGCTGGGGCTGTAGCGGCTGTGGCCGGAGCCGCAAAATCATTGGCGACGAGAAGAACTTGAGGCGCAGACTGGGCGCGCGCGCTCACGCCCGCAAGGCAGACGCAGATGGCTCCAACAGCCCCTATGAGCTCTGCAGGCTTCATCACCTTGCTCGCTCGCCCCCACGGCCTTACGCGCCGCCCTCGCGACGTCCTGGCTCGACTGCAACGATGCTAAACGCGCGACGATGATCTGCGTCAACAGTGGCAGGGCAGGAATCAGGGCCCCCTGCGGCTGAAGGCCTCTGGCTGTGGCGCGTTCGCCACGCGATTGCCGTTTTGCGGTCTAAAGCGAATGCTGTAGACGCATGGCCCCGCAGGGGCCCGGGAGCCCGGCGAAAAGCCGAAGACGGAAATGGAGCGGATGATCAAGGTGAGTGAGCGCGGCCGGTGGCTCCGCGTATCCGCGACCGTTCTGGCGTGCCTCGGCGCCCTGTCGCTCTCGGCGTGCGGCGGAAAGACGAATCACGGAACGCCTGGTCACGCGCCTCCGGGCGCCATCGGCGTGAACAGCTATCTGTGGCGCGCCACCCTCGACACGTTGTCGTTCATGCCGCTGGCTTCGGCCGACCCCTATGGCGGCGTCGTGGTCACGGACTGGTACGTCAACCCCGAGCGCCCGACAGAGCGGTTCAAGGTGACGGTGTATATCCTGGACGCGCGCCTGCGCGCGGACGGGCTGGCGGTCAACGTCTACAAGGAAATCAGCAACGGCCAGGGCGGCTGGATTCCTTCGCCGACCGCGGACCAGACCAGTTCCGACATCGAGAATGCGATCCTGACCAAGGCTCGCCAGCTTCGACTTTCGAACCTGAAAGGCTGACGGGCGCGCCAGTCGTCGCCCGCGGCATGGTCATCGCAGCGGCGCCGCGCTAAGCCTCGGGGCCGTTATCCCTAAGCGGCAAGTGTGAAGAGCAGCGCAGGCATGGTCCGATACAACCCCAAGTCGGTCGAGCCGAAGTGGCGCGCGGCCTGGGACGCGGCCGACGCCTTCCGCGCCGAGACCGGTTCGGCGAAGCCGAAATACTATGTTCTGGAAATGTTCCCCTATCCGTCGGGGAACCTCCACGTCGGCCACGCCCGCAACTACGCCATGGGTGACGTCGTGGCCCGCTATAAGCGCGCCCAAGGTTTCAATGTCCTGCACCCGATGGGTTGGGACGCCTTTGGCCTGCCGGCGGAGAACGCCGCTCAGGAGCGCGGGGTGGACCCCGCCGCCTGGACATTGGCCAATATCGACCGGATGCGCGTCGAGCTGAAGGCTCTGGGACTGTCGATCGACTGGTCGCGCGAACTGGCGACCTGCGATCCCGCCTACTATGGCCGCCAGCAGGCCTGGTTCCTGCGGCTGATGGAGCGCGGCCTGATCTACCGCAAGGAAGGGGTCGTGAACTGGGACCCGGTCGACATGACCGTCCTGGCGAACGAGCAGGTCATCGACGGGCGCGGCTGGCGTTCGGGCGCGCCCGTGGAGCGCCGTAAGCTGACCCAGTGGTTCGCGCGGATCACCGACTACGCCGAGGACCTGCTGGAGGGCCTGCAGTCGCTCGACCGCTGGCCCGACAAGGTCCGGCTGATGCAGGAGAATTGGATCGGCAAGTCGCGCGGGCTGCGCCTGGACTTCGCCTTCGCGACGCCACAGCCTGAGCCCGCCATCAACGTGTACACGACGCGTCCCGACACCCTGTTTGGGGCCAGCTTCGTAGCCGTCGCCCCCGACCACCCGCTGGCCGAGAGATTGGCCGCCTCGGACGAGCGCGTGCGCGACTTCGTCGCTCGCTGCCGGATGGGGGGCACCTCCGAGGCGGAGATCGAGTCGGCGGAGAAGCTGGGCTGGGACACCGGCCTGGAAGTGGTCCATCCCTTCGATCCCAACTGGCGCCTGCCGGTCTGGATCGCGAACTTCGTCCTGATGGAATACGGGACAGGGGCCATCTTTGGCTGCCCGGGCCACGACCAGCGCGACCTGGATTTCGCGCGCAAGTACGACCTGCCGGTGACGCCCGTGGTGCTTCCGCCCGGGGCTGACGCTACGTCGTTTCACGTGAAACAAGAGGCCTACGTCGGGCCGGGGCGGATCTTCAACTCGCGCTTCCTCGATGGGTTGGAGATAGAGGCCGCCAAGGCTGCCGCCATTGCGGAGGTCGAGCGCCTCGGGATGGGCGTCGGGGCGACGGTTTATCGCTTGCGCGACTGGGGCGTCTCCCGCCAGCGCGGCTGGGGCTGCCCAATCCCGGTCATCTATTGCGAAGCGTGTGGCGTCGTCCCCGTGCCCGAGGCCCAGCTGCCCGTGCGCCTGCCCGAGGGAATGGATTTCTCGCGCCCCGGCAATCCTCTGGCGCGGGACGAGGCGTGGAGGAATGTCGCCTGTCCCACCTGCGGGGGCGCCGCGCACCGGGAGACCGACACCCTCGACACTTTCGTTGATTCCTCCTGGTATTTCGCGCGCTTCGCCAATCCCGACGCCGCCGCGCCGATCGATGGCGCAGCGGCGGACTATTGGCTGCCGGTCGACCAGTACATCGGCGGGGTCGAGCACGCGGTCCTGCACCTGCTCTACGCCCGCTTCGTCACCCGCGCCCTGGCCGATGAGGGGATGCTGAAGGTGAAGGAGCCTTTCGCCGGCCTGTTCACTCAGGGCATGGTGACTCACGAGACCTATCGTCGCCAGAACGGTGAATGGGTCGAGCCGGCCCTCGTCGAACTCGAGACGATGGGCGCCACGCGCCGGGCGCGCGATGGGGGAACCGGAGAGCCGCTTATCATCGGCGACGTCGAGAAGATGTCGAAGTCCAAGCGGAACGTCGTGGCGCCCGCCGATATCGCGGACACCTATGGCGTCGACGCCGCCCGCCTGTTCGTCCTCTCGGACTCACCGCCAGAGCGGGACGTCCAATGGACAGCCGCCGGCGTGGAGGGCGCATGGCGGCTGATCAACCGGATCTGGGCCGAGTTCGACGCCCTGGAAGAGGGCGGGGGGGAGGGTGACCCGGCCGCAGACCTCGAACTCCTGCGCGCGACGCACAAGTCGATCAAGGCGGTGACCGAAGCCATCGAAGGCTTCCGGTTCAACAGCGCCGTGGCGCGCCTGTACGAATTCACGGCTGTAGTCCGTGGCGCGCGCGCCGACGGAAGCGTGTCCGCAGGCGCCCGGATCCAGGCTCTGAGCGCCCTGGCCCGGCTCGTGGCGCCCTTTGCGCCCCATCTGGCCGAAGAATGCTGGTCGCGGCTCGGCGAGACCGGCCTCGCCGCCCAGGCGTCCTGGCCTAGATGGGATCCATCCCTCAGTGAGGACGAGGAGCGGACGCTCCCGGTGCAGATCAACGGCAAGCGCCGTGGCGAGGTGCGCGCGCCCGCCGGAGCCTCGGCCGCCGAGGTCGAGCAAATCGTCATGGGCGACGACGAGATCCGCCGCCGTCTCGACGGCCTGACAATCCGCAAGGTGATCGTTGTGCCCGACCGCATCGTCAATCTGGTCGCCGGATGAGCGGCCGCGGGGCCCGGCTCGCCGGCGGCGCGATCGCCGCCCTCGCCCTGGCGTCGGCTCTGGCCGGCTGCGGCTTCACGCCGATGTATGCGACACCGGGCGTCGGCGCGGGCCTCGCCTCGATTGACGTGGACGCGCCAAGCGGTCGCCTTGGCTATCTGCTTCGGGAAAGCCTCGATGACGCCTTGGGCCGCGACAAGTCGACGCCTGCAGCCTATCGCCTGGAAATGACCCTCGTGCAGAGCCGGGGGCCGCGGGGTCTCAACATCAATGACGTGGCTGAGTACTACAACCTTGGCCTGACGGTTCAGTACCGGCTGATCTCTGTCACGTCGGGCAAGGTAGCCGCATCAGGCACGGTGACCAGCCAGGTCACCTACGACGACACCGGGCAAGCCTATGCCGACATCGCCGCGGCGCAGGACGCCCAGCAACGCGTCGCCTCCGACGCCGCCCAGCGGATCCAGCTCCAACTCGCCTCCTGGATGCACCGCCAGGCGGCAAGCGACTGATCTGCACCCGCCGTGCTCCTCAACCGGCGTCCAGATCTCGAGAAGTTCCTTGCCGCGCCCGGCGCCGCACGAGCGGCCGTCGTCCACGGGCGCGATCACGGGGTCGTGCGCGAGCGCGCAGAAGCCCTCGCGCGCGCTACGACCGACCGGCCCGACGATCCGTTCGACGTCGCCCTGCTTACCGAGGCGGACATCCTCTCCGAAGACGGCCGGCTCGAGGGCGAACTCATGGCCGTTTCCATGATGGGAGGTCGGCGGCTCGTCAGGCTCCGCCTGACCGGTGACTCCGTGTCGGCCGAAAGGATCGCCGGCGAAGCTTTGGGCCGGCACCTGGCCGGCGAACTTAACCCCGACGCCTTCCTGCTTGTGGAGGCTGGCCAGCTTCGCAACGATTCCCTGTTGGTGCGCGGGGGGAAAGACTCACCGTTGTGCGGCGTCATCCCCTGCTATGAGGACGAGCCGGGCGAACTGGCGCGCATGGCCCGCGCCGCGCTGACGCAGGAGGGTCTCGCCCTCAACGCCGACGCCCTGGAGGTGTTCGTCTCACGGCTTCCGCACGACCGCGGGGTCGCGCGTCAGGAAATCGAGCGCCTGATCCTGTTTCTCGGTCCCGGCAGGGCCGGACAAGCCAGCCTGGCCGATCTGACGCCCTTCTTCGGCGTCGAACCCGAAGCCTCGCTGGGCGAGGCCGCCCTACACGCCTTTGGGGGCCGGCTCGCAGCAGCCCAAACTCAGCTGCGCCTGGCCCAGCAGGAGGGCGAGGGCGGCGTCGCGGCCGTACGCGCCATGAGCCTGCACCTTGGCCGCCTGCGCAAGGTCGGAGCCGCGCGGGCCGGCGGCGCCAGCCCACAGGCGGCGGTAAAATCGGCGGGGATCTTCTGGAAGAACGAGCGCGAGGTGCTGCGCCAGGCTAACCTCTGGACCCTCGCGGCGCTGGCCGGGCCCCAGGCCGATATCCTTGCGGCCGAGATCGCCTGTAAGCGCACGGGCTCGCCTGACCGCCTGCTCGCCGAACGTCTCGCCTTTTCCATCGCGCACCATGCCCGAAGGCTGGGCCTTTAGTCTTCCATTTAATCTTCCAATTCCCGCCGGCTTCCGGCGATCAGCCGCCGCGCGACCTCGTCGAGCTGTTCAAGGGTGCGGTATTCGATCACGACCTGACCGGCTTCGCCCGAATGGCGGATCGATACCGTCAGGCCCAGCGCCTCAGTCAAGTCGCTCTCTAGGGCCCGCGTGTCGTCGTCCTTGGTCGGAGGCGCCGGACGTGAGGGGCGACCGGCGCCCGCGCCCTCGCGCGCCTGCCGCGCCAGAGCCTCGACCTGACGCACGTTGAGACCGCGCGCGACAATGGTGTCGGCCAAGGCTTCGGCGTTCGGCAGGTCCAGCAGGGCGCGAGCGTGACCCGCCGTGAGTCTCCCGGCCTCCACATGCGCCTGAACGCCCGCCGGAAGACGCATCAGGCGGATCGTGTTGGCGACATGGCTACGGCTCTTGCCGACGACGCGAGCGATCTCGTCGGCGGTGCGGGTGAACCGCTCGCTCATCATCTGATAGCCGCGCGCTTCCTCCAGGGCGTTGAGGTCGGCGCGTTGGATATTCTCGATCAGCGCCACTTCCATCACCTCGGCCGCGGTGAGGTCGCGCACAAGAGCCGGGATGGTTCTCAGCCCCGCTTGCTGGGCCGCGCGCCAACGACGTTCGCCGGCGATGATCTGGTGTTCGCCCGGGCCGCCGCCGGGCTGGGGGCGGACGATGATTGGCTGGATTACGCCGCGCTCGCGGATCGACTCGGCAAGTTCGTCCAGCTCAGGCTGGGAGAAAGAGCGCCGGGGTTGTTCGGGATTGGGCCGCACCAGCTCGACCGGAAGCTCGACGACGCCAGCTTCGCGCCGGCGCTCGGGCGTCACGGCCGTCTGCGCCTCTTCCAGAAGAGCCGACAGTCCACGTCCCAGACCTCGGCGTTGCTCCGCCATGTATTCGCCTCTTGTGAACTGTTTCGCCGACCAGCCGCCAAGATCAGGCGACTAGCTGAGCCCGCTTTTTTTCTCGCGCGAGCATCTCCCGAGCGAGGTCGAGATAGGCCCGGCTGCCGGCGCAGTGCAGATCGTAGATCAAGGCCGGCTTGCCGTGCGAGGGCGCTTCGGAGACCCGCACATTGCGCGGGATCACCGTCTCGTAGACCGTCTCCTTGAGATGGTCGCGCACGTCGTTGGCCACCTGCGAGGAAAGGCTGTTGCGCCGATCGAACATGGTCAGCACGACGCCCTGGATGGAGAGGCGCGGATTGAGTGAGCCGCGGACCTGCTCGATCGTTCGCAGGAGCTGGCTAAGGCCTTCGAGGGCGAAGAATTCGCATTGAAGTGGCACCAGCACCGCGTCAGCCGCCGCCAGGGCGTTCACCGTCAGAAGGTTCAGCGACGGCGGGCAGTCGATCAGCACATAATCAAGCTCGCCAGGCTCGAGCTGCTCGAGCGCGTCACGGAGACGGAAGGCGCGTCGCGGCGTCTGGCCCAACTCAAGCTCCACCCCGGACAGATCCGCCTCTGCGGGAATCAGGGTGAGGTTGGGGACGCCCGTGGGAACGATCACGTCCGACAGCGTCGCACCGTCAATGAGCACGTCGTAGAGCGTCTTTCCGCGCATCTGCGGATGCAGGCCGAGGCCGGTGGACGCGTTGCCTTGAGGATCGTGGTCGACGAGCAGGACCCGTTGGCCGATGGCGGCCAGGGCGGTGCCAAGGTTGATCGCCGTCGTGGTCTTGCCCACGCCGCCCTTCTGGTTGGCGATGGCGAGGATCCGGACTCTAGCGTCTTTGGCCACGGCTGAGATTCCTGATCGTAAGGAGGCGTCCGCGCGGGTCGCTCAGGCTCGTCTCACACTTGACCTCGAATCGCCAGCGCGCGCGAGCCACATCGATCTCAGCTTGCGCGTCCCCGCCCTTGAGGAACAGGCCGCGCGCTCCGAGCGCCATGAAGGGTGCGGCAAAATCTAGCAGGCGATCGAGGGGAGCGCAGGCTCGGGCAGTGACCACTTCCGTCTGAAGGCGGAAGTCTTCCGCTCGGCCATGTCGCACCATGGCCGGCAACTGGAGGCGGTCGACTACGGACTGGAGAAATCGGCACCGCTTGGCCATGCTCTCCACGAGATCCACCCGCGCGCCCTCACGGCCCTTCAGGAAAATCGCCAGGACGAGACCGGGTAGGCCGGCGCCCGAGCCGAGGTCGGCCCATAGGATGGCCTCGCGTTCGAACCAGAGGAGCTGAGCGCTATCGACAAAATGGCGGGTCCAGAACTGCGGCAGGGTTGCTGCGCCGACGAGGTTGATCTCGCGGTTCGCCGCCTCCAGCATCACGCGGTAGGCCTCCGCGTCAGCGGCGCGGGCGTCGTTCCAATCCAGCGCCTCCCAGAAGCCGGACGGAAGCGCCTCGCCCTCAGGCGGCGCGGCGACGGACATGAGCCAGGAGGGCCGTGAGCGCCCCGGGGGTCACCCCTTCGATTCGGGCGGCCTGTCCGAGTGTCGCGGGCGCTACCGCCGACAGCTTCTCCTGGACCTCGGCTGAAAGGCCGCCAAGCGAGCGATAGTCCAGGTCCGCGGGCAGGGCGAGGTCCTCATCGCGGCGGAAGAGGGCGACGTCCGCATCCTGGCGCGCCATGTAGCCGTGATAGGCGGCGTCAATCTCCAGTTGTTCGCGAGCGAAGTCGGGCCAGCACCCGATCTGCGGCCAGACGCGGGCGAGGTCCGAAAACCCGATCTCCGGGTAGGCGAGAAGCTGGAGCAGGGAGCGGGGTTGGCCATCGGCTGAGATTCGGAATCCGGCGCGCGCAGCCGCCGCCGGAGATAGCCGCAGTTCGGCCGCGGCCGCGCGCACCTGCGCAAGCGAGGCCGCCTTGGCCGCCCAGGCGCTGCGGCGATCGGGACCCACACACCCCCAGGATTCGCCAACATCTGTCAGCCGCTGGTCGGCATTGTCGGCGCGCAGGCGAAGCCGGTACTCCGCGCGGCTGGTGAACATGCGGTAGGGCTCGGTCACGCCTCGAGTGACGAGGTCGTCGATCAACACGCCGATATAGGCTTCGTCGCGGCGCAGCACGACCGGAGCAGATCCGCCGGCCTCTCGTGCGGCATTGATTCCGGCCATCAGGCCCTGAGCCGCAGCTTCCTCATAGCCAGTCGTTCCGTTGATCTGACCGGCGAGATACAGGCCAGGCGCGCGCTTCACCGCCAGCGTGGGCGTGAGTTCCCGCGGATCGACATAGTCGTACTCGATCGCGTAGCCGTACCGCAGCACCTGGACCCGCTCGAGACCAGGAATCGTGCGCAGGAACTTGTCCTGGGCCGTCTCGCCAAGAGAGGTGGAGATTCCATTGGGATAGACCGTCGGGTCGTCGAGGCCTTCGGGCTCCAGGAAGATCTGGTGACTGGTCTTGTCGGCGAACCGCACCACCTTGTCCTCGATCGAGGGACAATAGCGCGGGCCGCGGCCCGAGGTGCGGCCGCCATAGACAGCCGATTCCTCCAGATGTTCGGCGATGATCGCGTGGGTCGCCGGCGTTGTCGCCGTCACACCGCAGTTGATCTGCGGGTTGGTGATCCGCTCGGTGAGGAACGAGAAAGGGACGGGCGGATCATCGCCCGGCTGGCTCGCCAGGCTCGCCCAATCGATGGTCCGGCCATCCAGGCGTGCGGGCGTACCCGTCTTCAACCGCCCCATCGCCAGGCCAAGACCGTAGAGCCGGTCGGCCAGACCAACCGTCGGCGCCTCGCCGAAACGTCCGGCCGGCGTGCGTTCGGACCCGCGCCAGATGACGCCTTTGAGGAAGGTCCCTGTGGTCAGAACGACGGCCCCGGCACGGTAGCGCCGTCCGCTAGCGCCGAGCACACCTACGACCCGGCCGGCGTCTTCGATCAGGTCCTCAACTGCATCGGCGAGGATATCCAGGCCCGCCTGGGCCTGCAGTGCGGCCCGCATGGCGGTGCGGTAGAGCGCCCGGTCCATCTGCGCCCGCGGGCCGCGTACCGCCGCGCCGCGCGAGGCGTTGAGCATGCGGAACTGGATTCCCGCCGCGTCCGCCACGCGGCCCATCACACCGTCGAGGGCGTCCACCTCCCGCACGAGATGGCCCTTGCCGATCCCGCCGATCGCCGGGTTGCACGACATCTCGCCGATCGTCTCGAGCTTGTGGGTAAGCAGCAGCGTGCGCGCGCCCACACGCGCGGCGGCCGCAGCAGCCTCGCATCCGGCGTGTCCGCCGCCGATAACGATGACATCCCAGGTGTCGGTCACAGAAGATCTCGGGCGAGCAAACGGGAAAGTGATTGGAGAGCGGGGAGATAAGCCCGCGGGGCCTCCCGGTCGAGTCGGCAGAAGTGTTTCACGTGAAACAAAATCACTTGCCGATGCAGAAGCTGGAGAACACCTTATCCAACACGTCTTCGGCCCCCACTTCGCCGGTAATGCGAGCCAGGGCCCGGGAGGCGAGACGGACATCTTCCCCGGCAAGCTCCGCCTGATCGAGGATGGCAAGCGCCCGTTCCAGCGCATCACGAGCTTCGGCCAGAGCGCGGGCGTGCCGGATCCGGGTCGCGGCAGGAAACTCCTGCGAGTCCAATGCATTACGTGCAGCTGTGGTCAACCAGGTCCGTACAACTCCCGCACCGCTGCCGCGCAACTTCACCACCACTGTCTGTAGTCCAAGGGCCTCGGCAAGCTCTGCGGCACGCACACCCGCTGTGCACGTCGGCTGATCCGCCTTGTTCAAGATGCACACGTCCCCGCTTTTCAGAAGGTCCGAGCCGGCCTCCCATCCCTGCGCGGCTGAGCGGTCCACGACCCACAGTCTGACGTCGGCCTCCGCGGCCCAGGCGCGAGCCCGGGCGACGCCCTCCCGCTCCACCGGATCATCCGTGAACCGAAGCCCGGCCATATCCGCGAGCAGAGCCCGGTAGCCATCGAGTTCGATGGGAACCTCAATGACGTCGCGAGTGGTGCCGGGAATCTCGGTGACGATCGCAGCATCCCGGCCAGCGAGGGCGTTGAGGAGGGTGCTCTTGCCTGCGTTGGGGGCGCCGATGATCGCCACTCGCCAGCCCTCGCGGATTGCGCGGCCGCGCCCGAGCTCCCCGACAGCGGCGGCAAGTTCGGAGGCGAGGCTCTGGAGCCGATCCCGGGCCAGATCGAGGCCAGCGTCTATGTCCTCGTCGGGGAAGTCGACCAGGGCCTCGAGCCGCGCCAGGATCTCGATCAGCGCCTCGCGCCAAGCGGTCTGACGGCTGGAGAGGTCGCCGCCGACTTGGGCGAGGGCCTGCCGGGCCTGGGCCCTTGTCTCGGCGTCGACGAGGTCGGCGATCCCCTCAGCCTGGGCGAGGTCTAGCTTGCCGGCCTCGAAAGCGCGGCGGGTAAATTCACCCGGCCCGGCAAGGCGCACGCCAGCATCGGCGAGCCGGCCGAGCACAGCCTGGATGACGAAGCGGCTTCCATGCAGATGCAGCTCTGCGCAGTCCTCGCCCGTATAGCTGCGGGGGGCGGGGAGCCACAGTACGAGGGCCTGGTCGAGAGCCTGGCCCTCAGCGTCGCGCAAGGTGCGCAGGACGGCCTGGCGAGGTCGGCCAGGCCTCACGCCGAGGGCGGCAAGCGCGTCACGCACGCCGGGCCCGCTAAGGCGGACGACGGCGACGGCGGAGCGGCCCGGCGGGGTCGCCAGGGCCGCGATGGTGGAGGTCCCGGCGCTCGGGGCGCCAGACCCCATCAGGTGTTCATCGACTGGAAGAAGTCGGCGTTGTTCTTCGACTGCCGCAGCTTGTCGAGCAGGAACTCGATCGCGTCCTGCGGGCCCATCGGGTTGAGGATGCGCCGGAGCACGAAGGTCTTCTGCAGCTGATCGCGCGGCGTGATCAGTTCTTCCTTGCGGGTGCCAGACTTGAGCACGTCGATCGCCGGGTAGATCCGCTTGTCGGCGACCTTGCGATCGAGCACGATTTCCGAGTTGCCGGTGCCCTTAAACTCTTCGAAGATCACTTCGTCCATCCGGCTGCCGGTGTCGATCAGGGCGGTGGCGATGATGGTCAGAGAGCCGCCTTCCTCGATGTTCCGCGCTGCGCCGAAGAAGCGCTTGGGCTTTTGCAGGGCGTTGGCGTCAACACCGCCGGTGAGCACCTTGCCGGAGGAGGGGACTGTCGTGTTGTAGGCGCGGCCGAGGCGAGTGACCGAGTCGAGTAGGATCACCACATCCCGCTTGTGCTCCACCAGGCGCTTGGCCTTCTCGATCACCATCTCGGCGACCTGGACGTGTCGGATGGCGGGTTCGTCGAAGGTGGAGGAGATGACCTCGCCGCGCACCGTGCGCTGCATGTCGGTCACTTCTTCCGGCCGCTCGTCGATCAGCAGGACGATGAGGTAGACGTTGGGATGATTGGCGGCGATCGACTTGGCGATGTTCTGCAGCATCACCGTCTTGCCGACCCGCGGCGGGGCGACGATCAGGCAGCGCTGGCCCTTGCCGAGCGGGGCGACGATGTCGATCACCCGGCCTGAGCGGTCCTTCAGGGTCGGATCATCGATCTCCATGTGCATCCGCTCTTCGGGGTAGAGCGGGGTCAGGTTGTCGAAGTGGACCTTGTGACGAACGTTCTCGGGGTTCTCGAAGTTGACCTTGTCGACCTTCACCAGGGCGAAGTAGCGCTCGCCCTCGCGCGGGGCGCGGATGCCTCCTTCGACGGTATCGCCGGTGCGAAGACCGAAACGGCGGATTTGCGATGGGCTGACGTAGATGTCGTCGGGTCCGGGAAGGTAATTGGCCTCAGGGCTGCGCAGAAAACCGAAGCCATCCTGGACGACTTCAAGCGTCCCGGAGCCGAAAATCTCCAGGCCCTCTTCGGCCGAAGCCTTGAGGATCGCGAACATCATGTCCTGCTTGCGCATGGCGTTCGCATTTTCGATGTCGAACTGCTCAGCGAAGGCGAGAAGCTCGGCTGGCGACTTCTCCTTCAGTTCCTGCAGCGACATCCGGCTCACATCGAGCCCGGCCGCACGGGCGGCGTCGGCGGCCTCCTCGTTCGGACCCAGGACGCCGTCGTCCGAAGCGTCGGCGGCGTCGATATCCAATATGTCTGACATGGATGTAGAACTCTTGAGGGGTGACTCCGTCGACACGACCGGAGCCCTTTGTCAGGCCCGACGACTCAAGACTTTCCGAGGGAAATTTTGCCTCGGGCGCATCGGATCATCGGATGTGTCGGACGCACGCAGCCCCGAGTGGGCCATCGTGGTCTGTCTGTGGGGCGGGGGAGCCGCGCCCTTGACGGTGCGCGGGTCGGTTGGACGGAAACATACGCAGGAAGCGCCGTCAAGGCCGACCATGCTCAGATAGGGAGCTTGGTGACTACCGCCAAGACGATCACGGCGGCGACAAGGAACGGCAGCTCGTTGGTCATCCGCCAGAACCTCTCGGTTCGTTCCCGGGTTCCTCCGGCCAGGCGCTTGCGTGCGCGTGAAAGGAAGTGATGCCACCAGAGCAGGAAGGCGACGCCGCAAAGCTTGAGGATCAGCCAGGGAGCCAGCAGCAGACGCCATCCCTCCAGCCAAACCAGGGTGGCGCCCAGGATCAGCACCGCGATCATCGCCGGATTCATGATGATGCGAAGGAGTTTCGCCTCCATGACCTGAAAGGTCTGGTCCATCTCAGACCCCGGGGCGGCGCGCGTGTGATAGGCGAACAGACGCGGCAGATAGAGGAGGCCGGCCATCCAGGCGATCACCGCCAGGATGTGCAGAGCCTTCACCACCAGGATCAGCATCGCGCCTCCGCTGACGACCAACCCGAACAGGGTGGGATCCAAACCCAGCGGGGCGCGACGGTCGTAAGGCCCCGGGACATGGCCTATCTCAAGGCGTCAGCGTTTCGATGAGGTCAAGTCCTCAAGCCCGCCCGGAGCAGGATCGCGCATCTCCCCTCTTAATTCGTTCTTAAGGATTTTAGAGGCAGTAATGGTAGGCGGCCTCTTAACGGGACCGAACCGCGCGCATACCCGGCGCCCACGCGGCGCCCCCTGCTGGAATCACCTCTGGATAAACTCGCCAACAGGCGAGGGTGTTCGGGGATAAGCGGGCAAGTCGCTGGTTTCGTGGAATTTTTCGCGACGCGGACGTGTGGGCGGCCGACGTAAGATCCGGCCGGTCCACACCTGTGAGTTGGGCGCAGGCCCGCTCGTTAACCTGTGTGGAATTCTGAGGGCGGCGGGGGAGGAAAGTGGCCGGTCATCCACCGGCGAGGCCGGACGCGGTCGACGGGGCATACGCCGCGGCGGATTTTGCCCACACAGAGCGAAGTCGTTAAGAGATCGTCCACAGGCTCATCGACAGCTTTTTTTGAGGGGCGAGACCTTCGGACGGACATGGCCGCCAACACCCGGTTCGCCACCTATTTTCACCTGCACCTGGTATCCGACTCGACGGGGGAGACCCTGAACGCCATGGCGCGCGCCGCCTGCGCCAGGTTCAACAACGTTCTCGAGATCGAGCACATCTACGCTCTGGTGCGTTCGGCGGCGCAGGTGGAGCGCGTCCTGAAGGAGATCGCCGAGGCGCCGGGGGTGGTGCTGCATACCATCGTCGATCAGTCGCTTCGCGACGCGCTTGAAGCGGGCTGTCAGAAACTCGAGATGCCGTGCTTCGGCGCTCTGGACCCGCTGGTCTCCGCCCTGTCGTGGTATCTCGGCGCGCCGCTCTCCACCCGGGTGGGCGCGCAGTACTCGCTGGACAACGACTATTTCAACCGGATGGACGCCCTGTCCTACGCCCTGGGCCATGACGACGGACAGGGTACGCAGGACCTGCAGGGCGCCGACGTTGTCCTGGTGGGCGTCTCGCGGACGTCGAAAACCCCGACAAGCATCTACCTGGCTCACCGAGGCGTTCGCGCGGCCAATGTGCCGCTGGTCTCGCCGACAGAGTTGCCGGTGGCGCTTAAGATGTTGAAGGGCGTGCCCGTCGTGGGGCTCACGGTGTCTCCCGACCGCCTTGTGCAGATCAGGCGCAATCGCCTGCGGAGCCTCAACGAGGCCCGCGACAGCACATACGTGGATATCGACATGGTGCGGGGTGAGATCGTCGCCGCCCGGCGCCTGTTCGAGCGTCAGGGGTGGCCCGTTATCGATGTCACGCGGCGTTCGGTGGAAGAGACCGCCGCGGCGGTGATCAACATCCTCTCCGGCGGTCATGGCCAGGTGGAGGTGATCGGGTGAGGCCTGTCGTTCTGGCCTCAGCCAGCCGAACGCGGGCTAAGGTGTTGGCGGCCGCGGGCGTCGAGTTCCGCGTCGTGCCCTCGAAGGTGGACGAGGGACCGGTCAAGAAGCGGCTTCTGGGTGAAGGGTCGGATCCGTGGGCGATCGCGGCGCATCTCGCTGAGGCGAAGGCGCGCGATGTCGCCGGGCGGGAGCTGGGCGTGGTGATCGGCGCCGACCAGACGCTGGAGCTCGATGGGGAGCTGTTCGACAAGACGCAGGACCTTGACGAGACCCGGCAGGTGCTGCGCCGCCTGCGGGGCCGCCGGTTCGAATTGCATGCCGCCGTGACCCTGGCGTGCGGCGTGGACATATTCTGGCAGGGCGGAGAAACGGTCCGCTTGGCGATGCGGAATTTCACAGACGCCTTTCTCGAGGACTATCTTGGCCGCAACGCCGATGCTCTTCGCGCAAGCCTGGGGGGCTTCGAACTCGAAGGCGAAGGCGCCCAGCTGTTCGACGCCGTGGACGGCGATTTCTTCGCTGTCCTGGGACTTCCGCTGATGCCGTTGCTCGCTCAGCTCCGACTGGCCGGATCGATCGCAGCATGACGGGACGGATCCGTGGCTCGACCCTGGTTGCGGGAGTCGTGGGATCGCCTGTCCAGCACTCGCTCAGTCCGCTGATCCACAACGCCTGGCTCGAGGCTTCGGGCGTCGATGGCGTCTATGTCGCGTTCACGCCACCGGTCAGCGCCTTTCCCGCGTTTTGCACGGGACTTCGCGGGGGCGCCGTCCGAGGACTGAATGTCACGGCGCCGTTCAAGGAAGAGGCCCTGGCCCTGGCGGACGAAGCGTCGCTGCGCGCCCTGGCGGCGGGGTCGGCCAACCTGCTGCTGTTCGAGGGGGACGGCCGGATCCTCGCCGATAGCACCGATGGCCGCGGCCTGTTGCAGGCCTTTGCTGAACAGGCGCGAGGTTTCGATCCCGCCGCGGGCGCCACAGTGATCCTGGGCGCCGGCGGCGCTGCCCGGGCGGCGGCGGCGGCCTTTGTCGAGGCGGGCGCGCCGGAGGTGATCCTGGTCAACAGGACGCGCGACCGGGCCGAGGCGACCGCGCAGGCGCTGGGAAAGCCGGTAAGAGCGGCGGCAGCAGACGACATCCGGGTCCTCGCCGGCGCGAACGCGCTGATCAACGCGACCCCGGCGGGGCTGGCGGGTTCGGCGCCACCGAAGGCGGATCTGGCCGCTCTTCCGTCCACGGCGGTGGTGATGGACATGATTTACCGTCCCCTGCGGACCGGCTTGCTGGAGGCGGCCGCGGCCCGCGGCCTTCGCACGGTGGACGGGCTGGCGATGCTGATCGGCCAGGCCAGGCCGAGCTTCGAGGCCCTGTTCGGCGCCGCGCCGCCGCCGATCGACGTGCGAACTCTGGCGGAGGCCGAATGATCACAGTGGGGCTGACGGGGTCGATCGGGATGGGCAAGTCCACGACCGCGGAGATGTTCGCGGCCCAGGGCGCCCCCGTCTACGACGCCGACGCGGAGGTGCGCCGGCTCTACGCCGCCGGCGGAGCCGCGGCGCCCTTGGTGGAGGCGGCGTTTCCGGGTGTCACCGTGAACGGGGCGATTGATCGCAATCTGCTAGGCGCCCGGGTGCTCGGCAAGCCGGACTTGCTGGAACGGCTCAACCGCATCGTCTGGCCGCTGATGGGGGCGAGGCGCGCGGCGTTCTTCGAGGAAGCGCGGGCGAATGGCGCGCCGATTGTGCTCCTGGATATACCGCTGCTGTTCGAGACGGGCGGCGAGAAGAATGTCGACGCCACCGTGGTGGTGTCGGCGCCGGCCGAGATGCAGCGCGAGCGCGTCCTGGCGCGCCCGGGAATGACGGCGGACAAGTTCGAGGCGATCCTTGCGGCCCAGATGCCCGATGCGGAGAAGCGCGCCCGGGCGGACTACGTGGTGGACACCTCCCGCGGACTTGAGGCGGCGCGCCAACAGGTTACGGCCATACTGGCGGACTTGCGCGCCCGGGCGAAGCGGGAGAATGGAAACCATGGCCCGCGAGATCGTCCTCGACACTGAGACCACGGGACTGGACCCGCAGGAAGGCCATCGCCTGATCGAGATCGCGTGCGTCGAGCTCGAGGATTACGTCCCGACGGGACGGCATTTCCACTGCTATATCAATCCCGAGCGCGACATCGACGCGGACGCCGAGCGCGTGCATGGAATTTCCCGCGCGTTCCTCGATGACAAGCCGACCTTCGATCACCCGGAGGTGGTGGAGGCGCTGATGGATTTCGTCGGCGAAGCGCCGCTGATCGCTCACAATGCGGGTTTCGATCGCAAATTCGTGAACCATGAACTCGCCCGGCTCGGCCGCGCCGTCCTGCACGAGAGGCGTTGGGTGGACAGCCTGGCGATCGCGCAGACCCGCTTCCCAGGCGCCGCCAATTCCCTGGACGCCCTGTGCCGGCGCTTCAAGGTTTCCCTGGCGGAGCGGGAGAAGCACGGGGCGCTCATCGACGCCCAGCTGCTGGCGCGGGTTTATCTGGAGCTGCGCGGCGGACGCGAGGTGGGCCTCGATCTCGCCCAGTCGGCGGTGGTCGGCGTGGCCCAGGTCGCCGCCCGAACCGCGTACGGCCAGCGCCCCCGACCCCTGATCTCCCGCCTCACGGAATTCGAACGCGAACGCCACGCCGCCTTCGTCCAGGTGGAACTGAAGGCGGGCGCGCTGTGGCTGACGGTTGAGGCGGCCGCGGAGTAGGATAGAACCGCCGGCGGTGGGGATGCGGCTTTCCCCCTCCGTCCGGCCTTTGGCCGTCCACCGAAGGCGGTCAGACGGAAGGGGAAGGGCCGCCGCTCGGGCGCCCACCTTTATTCTACGCGTTGCCGACGACGCCCTCGGCGCCCTGGGCCTTGCGGGCGAGGTAGATGGCGGCGAAGTCGATAGGTTCGAGCATGAGTGGCGGGAAGCCGCCTTCAGCGGAGAGGTCTGCGATCAGGCGCCGCGCGAAGGGGAAGAGGTAGCGTGGGCATTCGATCAGCAGAACCTGTTCGAGATCGTCCGCCTCCACTCCAAGGATCTGGAACAGACCGGCATAGACGAGCTCGACCTGGAAAACCGGCTCGGCTTCGCGGCGGGCGCCGGCCGTGAGCTTGAGTTCAATCTCAAAGAGGCCGCCTTCACGGGCCTGGGCGTTGAGTTCGACGCCCAGCTCGATCTGGGGCGGCGGGCCGCCCGAGCGCAGCGATTCCGGCGCGCGGGGATTTTCGAAGGACAGATCCTTGACGAACTGGGCCAGGATCCGGATGGCCGGCTGCATGGCGGCCGATTGCGCCTCTCCGCCGAACGGGTTGGCCGGGTTCGAGGTGTCGGTCATGCTGTCCTTTGTTAGGTCGGCGATGGTCCGGCGCGGCGCAGCCTGCGAACCGGAGCGTGGCAGAGGCAGGCTCGCTAACATGTGCGTTCCCAGCCCGCAACGCCGCGCCCGGGGTGCGCCGAGCCTGCTTAACGGCCCCGGCGCCCTGCCCTATATAGGTCCAATCGTTCTCCATTAGGCGCCGACGGACGTTGCGAGCTCTCGAACTGATCATACTGGCGGCGGTCGCAGCCGTGGTGCTGTTCCAGCTCTATGCTGTCTTGGGTCGGCGCGTCGGTCGCGGTCCTGAAGACGCACCACGACCGACGGTGACCCCGCTCGACGCGCCGCGGATCGGCGTTACGACGCCCGAGCCCGCCGCTCCGGCGAGCGGCCTGGCGGCGATTCGCGCACGGGACCCCAGCTTCGATGTCGCCCACTTCGTCAATGGCGCGCGGGCGGCCTACCAGATGATCGTCACGGCCTTCGCTTCGGGAGACCGATCGATCCTCAGGCCGCTGCTCGCGCCGCAGGTCATGGATGGCTTTGAGGCGGCGATCAGCGAGCGTGAGTCACAGGGCCGCACCGAGAGCGTGGAATTCCTGCAGACCCCGCGCGCCGATTTCGAAAGCGTCGATCTGGTCGGCGACCTGGCCCGAGCGTCGGTTCGCTTCCTTGCCGAGTTCCGCAGCCGGTCCAAAGGCCCCGAAGGCGAGGGCGTGGAGGATCGCCGCACCGCCGAGGTGTGGACGTTTGAACGCAATCTTAAGAGCCGCAACCCCAACTGGGTCCTAATACACGTCGACGCCGCGGAGGCGTAATGCGTTTCAGGATCTGTGGGTTGGCCGCCGCGCTGCTTCTGGCCGCCTGCGCTCATCATGCGGCGGGTCCTCGCCCGTCGATAAGCGTCACCGCGCCCTCGCGCGCACCGACGCCGCGGCCGGAGCATCCCCAGGCCCGAGCCGAAACGCCGTCTGCCCCAGCGCCCGAAGCACCCCTTTCTGGCGGCTTGGCGGCCCTGCCGGGGTGGGCCAACGAAAACCATCTAGCGGCGCTGCAGGCGGCAAGGGCGGCCTGCGCCGCGGAGGGTCACGCTGACGACAGCGGCGTGTGTCTGCGCCTCTCGTGGCTCGACCAACCCACCGACGCGGAAGCCCGCGAATTCCTCGAGCGCAACTACAAGGTCACACCAGCGAACGGCGCCGGCGTACTCACGGGTTATTTCACGCCGATCTATGAGGCGCGGCGCACGTCCGATGCGGAATTCTGCGCCCCCGTGCGTCCCAGGCCGACTGCGGGCGCGCGCGGCACGCGCGCCGAGATCGCGGCCTGGCGCACAGACGACGCGCTGGCCTGGATGCGGCCCGAGGACCTGTTTTTCCTTCAGATCCAGGGCTCCGGCGTGCTGGTGTTCCCTGAGGGCGCGCGCCTGCGGGCAGTCTTCGATGGCGCCAATGGCGAGCCGTTCAGCGGCATCGCCACGCCTATGCGCGCCCAGGGCCTGCTCACCGACACTTCAGGAAATGCAATCCATGCCTGGCTCGCCAGTCACCGTGGGCCTGATGCGGAGACGGTGATGGACCTGGACCGCCGTTACATCTTTTTCCGGCTGCAGCCCGATGACGGCGAAGCGCCAGAGGGCGCAGCAGGCGTTCCACTGATCCCCGGCCGCACCGTCGCGGTGGATCCGTCCGCGCACCACATGGGCGAATTGCTGTGGCTCGATGCGGATGCGCCCCTGCTGCCGGGCGCCTTCCCCGCCTATCACAGGGTCGCCGCCGCGCTCGACACCGGCTCGGCGATCAAGGGCGAGGTGCGGGCCGACCTCTATCTGGGCGAGGGTGAAGCCGCAGGCGAGGAGGCCGGGCGCATCCGTCACACGCTTCGCCTCTATCGGCTGGAGCCGGTCGGCCCCACCGCCCAATGATCCGACCCGGGCCGAAAGACGCGCGGCTGTGGGCGATCGTGGCCGCGACAGTGCGGCCCCTGCCCGGACGGGCGCATCCGCACCCGCCCGCGGACAGCGCTCCTGCGAAGGCGTCCGCCGCGCCGCGGAAGTCGGAGCCCGCGAAGGCTCCGGTTCCGACACCCCGGCGCGCTCACCCGCCCGCGCCGCGTCCCCCTGCGCCGCCCGAGACGATCGAACCCAACCGCCTGCGCCTGATCGACCGCGGTCGCGAGGCCCTAAACGGCACGCTTGACCTGCACGGCCTGGACCAGGACCGGGCCCGCGCGGCGCTCACACGGTTCCTCATGCGGGCTTTCGACGAAAACCACCGCACCGTGCTGGTGATCACCGGCAAGGGCGCCCTGGGCGATGGAGTCCTACGTCGGCGCACGCCCGAGTGGCTTGCCGAACCGCCCCTGCGCGGCGTGGTGGCCGGCATCTCCGAAGCGCATCGCGCCCGCGGCGGAGCGGGGGCGCTCTACATTGCGCTGAAGCGGAACCCGCGCCGGGGCGGGTGAGACAGGATGGCGGCCGCTCGAGGCGCCCGCTCGGCGCGCGGCAGCTCATGACAGGGCGCAGGACAGGAAATTACGGACGACGACGTTCGTGTCGCCGCGCCTGGTGGCCAGCGAGAGCCTTGCGGTCGGCGCCTACCTCTTGAGGGCGTGGAACGCGCCGATCGCGCTGTCGAAAAGCAGCCAAGTTCGACAGGCTCGTCGGCGGCCGGGCCGATGCGCGCCTGCGCAAGAACATCCGGGACGACGTAGGCTTGCTGGAGAGCGTCCAGGTAAAGGATCTGATGCAACTCCTCAGCCAGGTCCTGGGCCGAGCCACGAAGGCGACGGCCTGAGCTATGCGGCGGCAGGCTCCTGCCGCTGCATCGCCCGCTGGAAGCCCGGCCGCTGCATCAGGCGCTCGAGGTAACGGCGGCAGTTGGGCCTGTAGCGCTCGTGGAGTCCGAGCGAGCACCCGAGGAAGAGGGCGTAGTGAACGGCGATGTCGGCGATCGTGAACCGGTCGGCGCAGAGGAACTCGCGGTCCTCCAGGGCGGCTTCGACGCAGCGCAGGCGCGAGAGGTACCAGATCGAATAGTCCTCGACCGCCTGGGGCAGCCGTCGCGCCTCCGGCTCGAGCCGGCTGTAGCGCAGCACGATCGTCTGCGGAAAGGTCAGGGTGGCGTCGCTGCGGTAGAGCCAGTTCAGGTACTCGCCGTAAGCCGGCTCGGCCGGCTCGACGCGCAGCGGCGTCGGCGCGGCCTTCTCGGCGAGGTAGTGGCAGATGCCGGTCGACTCCGTCATCGTCAGATCGCCGTCGACCAGGGTCGGCACGGTGCCGAGCGGGTTGATATCCATGTAGCCGGGGAAGAGCGCCCTGGGTGGGAAGGGCATGTTCACCAGCTCATAGTCGAGGCCGAGCTCCTCCAGCGCCCAGAGCGCCCGCAGCGATCTCGCATCGTGGCAGTGATAGAGCTTCACGTGGCCTCCCCGCTCCAGATTCAACGCAACACTCCGCCTTCGACGAGCGCCTCGATGCGCGCGGCGTCATAGCCCGCAAAGTCGCGCAGCACTTGAAGGTTGTCGCGGCCTAGCGGCGGGGCGGATCGGTCGAGCCGCCCGGGGGTGGCCGAGAGCCGGAAACGCGAGGCTTCGACGACCGGCACGCGGCCGCGGGGTTCGGGCTGGGGTGTGAGATGGCCAAGCGCGGCGATCTGCGGATCGGCGCAGAACTCCTCGCTGGTCGAGACGACGTGCGCCGGCACGCTGACCGACTGCAGCAGCGCCTCGGCCTCGGCGGCGCTCTTGCCTCGCGTCCATGCCGCGACGACCGCCTCGAGTTCGTCTTCGTGCGCCCTGCGCCCGGTCGCCGTTGTCAGGCGCGGATCGGCAGCCAGGCTTTCGCCTCCGACCAAGCGCGCCAGAGCGACCCATTGGGCATCGTCGCAGACGGCGATCGCCAGCCAGGACTCGTGGCCTGCGCAGGCGAATACGCCGTGCGGCGCGAAATGCGGATCGCGATTGCCCAGGGCTTCGGCCACACGGCCCGTCGCCGCATAGTCGGCGATCTGCGGAGCCAGAAACTGCAACCCCGCCTCGGCCTGGGCGGCGTCGATGTAGAGGCCCTCGCCGGTGCGGCGGCGATGGTCGAGGGCGGCCAGCAGCAGCGCCAGCGAGAAGTGCGGCGCGACAAAGTCTGTATAGGGACCGGCCGGCCCGACCGGCTCGCGACCCCGTTCGCCGACCAGCACCTGAAAGCCGGAGGCCGCCCCGCCGACATTGCCGAAACCGGCCGTGCGCGAAAGCGGTCCGTCCTGCCCCATGAGGCTCGACGAGAGCATGATCAGGCCGGGATTGACGGCCACGAGCGCCGGGTAGGCGAGGCCCCACTTCGCGAGCTGGCCCGGCGCGTAGGACTCGGTGACCACGTCCGCCCAGCGGCAGAGGTCGAGCACCACCTGGCGCGCCTCCGGCCGGGTGAGATCGAGCGCGAGACCAAGCTTGCCGGCGTTGACGTTGTCCCACAGCGCGCTGTTGGCGTAGTCGGGCTCGCCCGCCGGAAACGGCCCCACGACCCGCGCCGGGTCGGTGCGCGCCGCGCTGTCCACCCGCACGACCGTGGCGCCGTAGTCGGCCAGCATCCGGCCAACGCGCGGCCCAGCGACCACCCAGGCCAGTTCGAGCACCTTCAGGCCTTCCAGCGGGCGCACCGGGGCAGACGAGCTCGCCTCGGCCGGCGCGGCGGAGCACCCACCAAGCCACTCGGCGATCACCTCTTCGGTGTGTTCGCCGATGCGCGGGGCTGGTCGCAGGGGCGCAAAGGCGCCGGGGGCCTTGGCCCAGGCGTTGGGCAGCAGCCGCGCCCCGCTCTGCTCCTGCACGGTCTCGAAGGCGCCCCGGCCGCGGAAGTGGTCGCTCCCAGCCAGGGTCCGGGCCGTCTGGACCTGGGTCAGCAGAATGCGTCTCTTGAGCGCGCCGGCGACGAGCTCGGCGGCGGTGCGGCGCGCGAAAAAGCGCCCGATCGCCTCACGGGCCTCGCGAAAATCCTCGGGCGCCAGGGTTCCCGCCTGCAACTGGCCCAGCACCTCCAGCCAGTTCCAGTGGTCCAGGGCGCGGTCACACTCACCGCACTCGCGCATCCAGGCGAAGAGGGCGTTGGTCGAGCCGCCGCCGATCGCGCCCATGCCCAGCGCCATCTCCACCCGCCCGTCCAGGCAGGCCCAGCTCGAAGGCGCGCGCGGCGCCAACGTCGCGCCGGGCGCGGGTCGTCGGCCGCGAGGGTCTCCAAGAGTCTCGGCCAGCACCAGCGAAAGGGTCGCCTCGGCGACGCTGACCTGGGCGGAAATGTCGACGTGCTGGCCCAGCCCCGTGCGTAGCCGCGCGAAATGGGCGATCAGGGCGCCGCAAGCGCCGTCCGCTGCGGCATGCAGCCAGGCCTGTGGAACGCTGATCCTGAGCGGTGGACCATCGCCGTCGCGCGCTGGGAAAAGCGCGCCGCCGGCCGCCCAGAGGGTCAGCTCGCTCGCCGCCCAGGCGGCCTTGGGCCCGTGCGATCCGAACGGCGTGATCGAGACCAGGATCAACTTGGGATTGACCTTCGCGAGGTCCTCGAAGGCGAGCCCGCGCCTGGCCATCACTCCCGGCGGTTCGGATTCGATCAGGAAGTCCGCCGTCACTGCCAGGCGCAGGATCAGTTCGCGGTCGGCGGCGGTGTCCAGATCGCACGCCAGCCCGCGTTTCGCCGATGCATAGGCGGACCAGTAGAGCGAATTTTCCGGCGCCGGATCGTCGGTGAACGGGCCGACGCGCCGTGCGCGCGATCCGCCGGGTGGCTCGATCTGGACCACGTCGGCGCCAAGCTGTCCCAGCATCCGCCCAGCGAGCAGGCCGCGCTCGTCGGTGAGGTCCAGAACCCGCTGCTGTGAGAGAAACCCAGCTCCCACGCGTCCCCTCCGCTCGGCTCGTTGTCAGCCGTTCCGGGCATAATGACCGATGCTACGGTGTGAGACAAAGGCGCGAGTGGACCTGCGGTCCTGCGACGCGAGTGCGCTCGAAGGCCGATAACTGCTTATCCCCGCTCAGCCGCTCTGGCCGCTGCGGCGTCGGACGCCATATCGGGCGGCTCGGCGGTTTGGCCAGACGCGCCCGCCTGTGGAGACCAGTCCCATGCCCCAACCCCTGGCGAACGGCGCTTCCGCGCGCTTCGACGTCAACGAGATCGCGAAGGCCTTTCCCCCCAGCGCAGACACCATGCTCCTCGACACCTATCTGACGAACGAGGAGGCGGCGAGTTCACGGATATTCCGCGTCTATCGGCCGACGCCGGCACACTACCACGCGACCTGCGACGAGTACCTGTTTGTGCTGTCCGGGCGCGGAACCTTCTGGATGGAGACCCCCGAGAACGGCGGCGTGTTCGAGCCGGGGCACTTGCTGTTCTTCCGCAAGGGCGTGGTGCATGCGCTGCCCGAAATGATCGAAGGGCCGGTGGTCTTCCTATCGGTCGACACGCCTCGCCGAGACCCCCGCGACATCATCTTCGTCAATCCGGAGGATGGCACGCCGGAGAG